>VEMX01000016.1 GCA_009711805.1 Balneolaceae bacterium
CGGCGCATTAAAATCGTTGAACGACACCTCAATAATAGACCTATTCGAAAATTTGGGTACCTTTCCCCCATACAGCAAACCCTAAAACACCACGCAGCCTCTGTTGCATTAGTGACTTGAACACAGCCCGGAAAATGTCAATAGCTATCAACAATGGGACTTTGATAATTTTAAATTCATGTTGCATGAGCTTTTTCTCTATGCAATTGCCGCTCTTATTAAATATGAAAAATATGAAGGAGTTGCTTATCTATTAAGACATCAGTATTACGTTGAGCAAAAGCTGCATCATGGAAATGATCCAATGATGCCTTTTTATGAGTTCAGACTATATCTAAAGTCCTTAGAATATAGAAAAAAAAGACTGGAACTTAGCCGAACCTCTCTCCATGCTGATTTAATAAAATCACGGTCTGAAACTTCTGGGTTTACTTTTCAGCAGATTATGCAAGCTGATTTCCTACTCTATATTAGATGGTGTTTAGATGATCTTAGAAATTCATCAGACAAATATTATCATGATTTTTGGTGGCCGGAAACACTAATATTTTCAAGTCGGCAGTATGGGCCATTCGAAATTTTCGCAAGATGTCAATCCACTCAATACTTTGAGAGACTAAAGAAAGCATTCGACATAGAAAAAAAAGATGAATTAATCTCTATCATTCAAGCAATCAGTGAAAAAACCTTATGGTACCCAAATGGAATTTCCATAGGCTTAATCCATCGACGCTTATGGGACTAGAAAAAATAGGCACGCTACCTTAAATACGGTTTTAAAATCCTGCATCTATATTTATGAGTGAAATAAAGAATTTGAGTAAGTTGAAATACCTGATCAATAAGAGTCAAAAAGAAGACCTTGAAGAAAAAGCTTCATGGTATCGAACCAATAAAAATATTTCATTCAAAGTTTTAAATATAGTAGATGATATACCCCTAGTATCAATTCGGCAAGGCTATAATGACGCAGAAAGTTATCTAACAATAAAAGAATTGGTTGATTGCACAAAAGAATTGTTTCTGAAAACGGCTTCACTTGAAGTACACGTCAGGCCACTTCCTTCTCAAGTAAAAAAAGAGAGTAAATAAGGCAACACTTGTCAGCTTCCCTATTATTCGTCCGGTCTAAAGTAGAAAAATTCTTACTTTTGGCTTATGAAAAAATCTCGATTTACCGAATCCCAAATCATCTCAGTTTCAGCTACGTCTCCGTTCACGCATGGTAGAAGAAGATTTTTGTATCCTGATCAAGATGCGCCTCCCTATATATAAGACGCAATCACATCCAGGCTTTTCTTGGTGATGTCTGGTACCTCTACATTCTCATCAGGGTAGCCGACCACCAACAGCAGGAATGGTTTTTCGTGGGAAGGCCTTTCCAAAATCTCATTCAGAAAACCCATGGGGCTTGGGGTATGGGTGAGAGTAGCCAGGCCGGCGTTGTGCAGGGCAGTAATAAGTATGCCGGTAGCAATACCCACCGATTCTTTCACATAATAGTGCTTGTCTTTTTCACCATCTTCATCCAGGCTGTACTTTTGAGAAAAGATACCAATCAGGTAAGGGGCTTTTTCCAGAAAAGGTTTGTGTTCGTCTGTACCAAAAGGTTTGAGGTCTTCCAGCCAGTCTTCAGGAGCCCTGCGGTTATAAAACTCATGTTCTTCTTCCTCAGCCCCTTCCCGGATTTTCTTTTTGATCTCCGGATTACTCACCACCGCAAAATGCCAGGGCTGTTTGTTGGCACCGTTAGGGGCTGTGCCTGCGGCAAGAAGACACTTTTCGATGACCTCACGGGGAACGGGGCGGTCCGAAAACTCCCGGACGGTTCGCCGGCGTTTAACGAGCTCATAAAAATCGGAAGCGCGCTGCTTCATTTCTTCTTCCGAATATTCTTGATAGGTTTCCAGGGGAATAAAATTAGTTTCTTGCATTCTTCTTACGGTTCAATTTTTGTTACAGTGAATGAGGGAAATGTAATTTCAGAAGGCTTTGCTAAACCAGTCTTTTGTCCAATATCTGCGTTATCGGCCGGTTGAAATGCCCGAATATGGAGTATATGCTGCGGTTTCATCCTTCTTCCGGCGTTGACGTTGAACAAAATCCTGGGGTTTTCAAAGGTCTCTTCTATAGATCGAATTTCGATATTACAACTTTATATAGGTTGTTATGATGATTGTATGATATCGGGAAGTGTATGAATATTTTATATTATTGACCAGAAAGCTTTTCAAAATCGGTCTTTTGTCCAATATCTGCCTTATCCGCCGGTTGAAATCCTCGAATATGGGGGTAATATGCTGTGGTTTCAACCTCCTTCTGGCTTTGATATTGAACAAAATCCCTGGGTTTTCAAAGTTCTCAACCAATCATAAATTGATGCCACTGCTTCATTTTTTGCAGCCGTTCACGAAAGCGGGCCCTCAATTCCATGTCTTCCAACCGATTAATGTACTCCCGGGCCAGCTCAGAATGCCCCAGGAAAATGAGTTGGTCTATTTGCTGTTCATAGATGTCAAACCAGTCTGCATTCAGGTTTTCTGAGAGCAGCAGCTTGCTGTACTGAATGAGCAGAGAATCACGGTTAAGCTCCGCAGCTTTGGCCAGCGACAAGATCTTATTGGGGAGATTCAGCTGTTGGAATTGAATGTGGCCTGGTAACTGCTCTTTATATCTGCGATCTACATGTGCATGCCACAGCATGCTGTCGGCTCTCATCGGAAGGGAGTATTTAAAATTCCTGGCATCGGAAGCCTGAAGACGGGGGGCTATAGATTGTAATACCGAATCGGCGCGGGTATAATCATCCAGGAGCATGAAAGCATCCGCCTGTAACAGTTTAGAGGTGAGTAAAGTATCTTGACTGCCAAAGCTTTGGGCCACTTGTAAAGCAGCTCCTTGCCTGAGCTGGGTACGCGCCCATTCCGCATGTACCAAGTTATTAACGGGATTGTGCCGGTAGAGTTGATCTATGGTTTCATAAGCTTTGGCAGTATCCCGATCAGCGAGATGGTAGTGGTAGTCGTCCCATAGCCGAAGTTCCGTACTCACCGTATGGGGGCATTGCTTTTCAAATAATGAACGCTGGGCAAAAATAAGCTCGGAAACCACTTTGTCTACCGAATCGATGACGGTGTTTTCCAGCTGTTGGTGCCATCCGGATACCAGTTCTTCAAAAGAAACAGGATAATGATTTTCAATATCTGCCCCGCTATAGGCCTGTTTAAAATAAGAGACGGGATACTCACTCAGCAGATATCTGACAAAAGAACCGGCAGTGGTATAGCTGACTGCACCGGCATCAGCATAAAAACCAGATAAGGAAAGAGCAGATTTTAAATCCTTGGCCGATGGGTAGGTTGTTTCCGAGGCTACAATCTGATGGAGGGTAGATTGCCGGGAGGCATTTCCGGCAACAGATTCGGCAACACCTTCAATTAATCCAATACTCCAGCTTCCGTTAAATAGAGTGTTGCCAAATTGCTTGGATAGCACATGAACCAACTCGTGCTCCAGGACGTCTCCCAATTGCTGTTTGGCGATGTGAAGCTGATCCTGACGCAACCAAATGGGGACATAGCTGGTGTATTTAGCTCCCACCAGGTTCTTTTTTACCCAGGGATGAGGATAGAGGTAGCTTTCAATTTTTCGGTCTTCAGGCCATGCAAGGTCCAGTTGGGTGGCCACTTCCTCAAAGTACCACTCGTGTTTTAAAGCCCAGTATTCAACTTCTTTGGGGGAGAAGTACTGCGCATCATAATAGAGATCGAAATGTTGAGTGGAATGGCTACTGCCCAAACGGGTCTGTACATCTTCCTCCGGACTTATAACCCCCATTTCAGATAAGTTCAAATAGCTGATGCAGAGGCTGATGAGGGTGAAAGCGAGAATACTTTTATTCTTGAGGGATGAACTCCACGAAGGCAGAACCCAGAGCAGGATAATCCACAAAAAAGTGATGCTGCGGAAATACAGATAGCTACTGGATATAGAAACAGATTCGTCATAAATGGGCCCCGGCCATACACCCCACACGTGATTATAAAAATAGACCTGGGGGAAATTCCAAAACTCCCACAACAAGATTCCTGCAGCACAAAAAAGAAGGGTTAGAACGGTAAAGGTTTTGGGGAATGGAATCCAAAGTTTTCTGTATAGCCTTCCTACTGCAGTTCCCAGCAATACACTGGGTACCGGTGTAAGCAACCAGAAGGCAGCTCCGTCAAAGGTAAAGCAGGATACCGCTATTGCATGAATAAGCAGCGGGAGGGCTGCCAGGTATATACATCCCAGGATATGAATGGGAGCAGCCAGGTCGTTTTTTGTTTTATGGGAAGCAGCTGATAAACCAGCCCAGAAACAGCCGATAGTCCCAGCCAGCATGGCCGACTCAAAATGGAAATCCCGCAGAAGAGGAATAAACAGTAGAAGGATCCCTGCAACTATGGGTAAAATATATGTAGCCGTCTTTTTCAACAGTGATATAGCTTGGCGTTTCTGTGATGGATGACAAAGTAACAAAGCTATCAATTAAACACTGAAGCGATATGTATTTCTCTTTGGGTTCTGGCTGTAGATCACAGTAACTATAAAAAAGCCGTAGCGGAAGCTAATCCGATACGGCCTGGATAGGGTGCCAAATACTAACTCAATGAATAATTAGTACTCGGTAACTGTAACACTGTTCAAAGCTTGCTGACGCGAAATACTGCCACGATCCATCTGATCAAGGATTGATTTTTTAATTTGGAAGTCGACCCGTTCCGGAAGATTGGCATTAATCCAGGTGTCGGAAATGTTTACAGAGGTAAGTATATGTTGATCTGATTGAACAGAACCGAGAGTGCGACCATAATCGATGAGATATTCAGTAACATCCGTTTTTAGCTGTTGATAGGCCTCATGCATCTTTTCCTGCATTTCTTCTTTAGATGGTGTTCGGTTGTCATCGTTTTCTTTCTTATCTGCGGTTGTCAAAGCCCGGGCTCTTCTTTCTGCTTCTCTGATAAAGAAAGTTTCTACATTAAATTTGCGATCGTTATATCGAACATCAACAGAGAATAAAGCACCGAAGTTATCCAGCATCAGATAATTAACATGTCCGCTTATCCGAAAAGCCTCTCTTGGCACTTCTTTAAGGGCTGTTTCAAAAATATTACTCATCACCTTGAGGTCGACGTACTTCTTGTTGTCTTGTGATTTGGAAATTGTCAGGCGGTCTTCAAAAGCAGCGTCATCAATAGTTCCGCTCCGAAAGGCTCTGAGGTCTTTCTTTTGGGCCACAACAGAGATGACGGGCAGGGGTTTAACGTCGTCTTTATCAACCAGGTTTCCCACCTTGTCATACACTGATAAAATTGAAGAGCTTCCCGGTTTTGAGCCATAGATGACCAGAATATTTTCGTCATCATCAAGTTGGCCAATTGTTGAAGCATAGTCTTTTAGAAATTCGGCTATCCGTGCAATAATAGCCTCTTCGGTAACCTGCCTGGAAGAAGAGGAATCATCAGAATCATAGTAGAAGTGGATTTCGTTCTTCCCATTACTTTTGTCAACACTTATTGATGAGATGTACCGGCTGAGAATGCGGGGAATCTTAAAAATAATGCCATAGTCCGGCAGGTAGGTTCCTTCTACGTGATTTCCGCCAAAATCAGGATGCATAATGAAGTTACCCTTTCGGGTGTAGGATGAGTTTTGAACTTTAAAGAGTTCACTCAATACCTCCTCCATAATTTTAATATCCCGGTTCATCCGGTTTGAGTCATATTCTTGTGCGATGAGGGAGGGGGTCAGCAAAAGGCTTACCAGTCCAATCAGTATTAAGTTGTAAAGTTTCTTCATGAGTTTCTCCAATAGAGATTAATCGTTTCTGCTAACAGTTTGTATTATTTCGCCTAATACCTGATCTGTTTGTCTGAATCGGTCGTAGTAAGTTTCGTCGAGATTGGTGAGGCCGGTACTTATCAGCTTTAAATCGGAAGTGCGTTGTTGTTCCACATAGTCAGCAAAATTTATAAGTGTTTCTTCAAATTGCTTTTGCTGCTCTTCCTGAGCTGTTTCTACAAGCTGAGCTACCATTCGGGCATTATCCTCTTTAACCTGGGTAATCAGTTGTTCCAGTTGATCGGCTGTAAACCCTTGTTGTACTGTTTGAGGTTCTCCAAACGAAAGATGAAAGCCATCACTTCCCATCTTTACGTTCATTTTAGTTAAGGAGGCAATCGATATAAATAACAGCAGACACATACCCAGAGCAAAACCGGCTTTGGCTATTTTACTGCGGAGGATGAGGGAGTCAATAAAATTATTCCACCAGTTAAACCAGCTGTTTGTCTCGGGCTCTACCAGAACGATTTGCCCGGCCGGATCTTTAACCGGCAGGTGGGATAACATAGAGCGGACATTCGAAAGTTCCTCAAGTTCAGCTTTCAATGCGGGATTGGCATCTAAAAAGTTTTCCAGTTCTGTTTTTTGGTCTTCTTCGAGCTCATCATAAAGGTATTCCATGAAGAGCATTCGGGCTGTTTCCTTATTCATAATCAAATACCTCTTTGTTGATATTCCAGGAATCAAACGTTTTTTTGAGGGCACTTAGCCCATAGTACAACCTGGATTTAACCGTGTTAATAGGTTCATCCAGTATTTCTGCAATTTCTCGGAAGGTGAGTCCTTCATATTCTTTCATTATAACCACCACGCGCTGGTCTACCGGAAGCTGAAGTAAAGCTTTGTGTAGCAAAACCAAGGCTTCATTGCGAAGCACCGCTCCGTCAGCCGGGCTTGCGGTTTTGGTTTGCGGGGCTGTTTTAAGCGCTTCATAAGAAGTCGCTTTTTTTCTGCCGGCCCGCTTTAGTTCATCCAGGCACAAGTTATTTGCAATGCGATAAATCCAGGAACCAAATTTATTAACATCATTCAGCGTATCCAGTTTATGATATGCTTTAATAAATGTTTTTTGAGTGATCTCGGCTGCATCATCGGAACTCGCAAAATACCGGTATGCAAAGTGATGGATACGATTTTGCCATCGCAAAACCAGCTTATTAAAAGCCTGTTGATCCCCACCTCGAAAATCCTGTACCAGCTGTGCGTCTTCCATATTGTTTGCTTGTCCCGAATCCATGTCGGTAATATGACGAGTGTATTCGGAATATAGTTTTAAAAAGAGTTATTGAGAAAGGGGGAAGGCAGAAGTGGATCGTTCAGTTAAGAATTATTCAATTAAGAATTAAGAATAGTTCAAATAGGAATAATTCCCCCTTTTCACTTTTGTCTCTCACTTCTGCTCCCTGTCAGAGGTTCTTCGTCAAAAAGAAAATTCAAGTTGTTTAAATACGTGCTCTTCGTTCAGGTTAAGGTTGGATAGGGTGATGCCGAGCAGGCGTACCTTTCGCTTGGGGATCTCTGTTTGTTCGAGGAGTTGGCGGGCTACCTTGGAAATGTCATCATACCGATTGGTGTAATGGGCTAAAGACTGGCTTCGGGTGATGGTATCGAAATTCTTGTATCGTACTTTCAGGGTAATGGTTTTGCCCGCAGCGTTAATTTTTTTCATCCCCTCTGATATTGTCTGGGCCAGTTCATCCAGGAAATTATGAATCCACTCTACTTCTGCTACGTCCTCCGAAAAAGTTCGCTCCTTGCCGTACGACTTCCGTACTCTGTGGGGTTTTACTTCCCTGGTATCTATACCGCGGACAATTTTATAATAATACCTTCCGGATTTTCCGAAAGCCTTCACCAAATCTATTTCTGACCATTCCTTTAAATCAGCTCCGGTTTTGATGCCCACGGCATGCATCTTTTTCTGCGTGGCCTTACCTACTCCAAAGAATTTTTTAATATCCAGCTCTTCCAGAAAGGCCTCTGCCTTTTTGGGGGGAATAAGCGTAAGGCCATCAGGCTTGTCATAGTCGGAGGCCACTTTGGCCAGGAATTTATTGTGAGCTACTCCGGCAGAAGCGGTGAGATCGGTAGTTTCATATATGCGCTCTTTTATCTCTTTGGCGATGAGGGTAGCCGAAGGAATGCCCTTGTGGTTCTCGGTTACATCCAGGTAAGCTTCATCCAGCGAAAGAGGTTCCACGAGATCGGTATACTCATAGAAAATTTCCCGGATTTGACGGGATGCTTTTTTATAAGCATCAAAATCACTTTTCACAAATATACCCCGTGGACAGAGCCGGGCGGCCTGTGAACAGGGCATGGCCGAATGAACACCAAACTTGCGGGCTTCGTAACTGGCAGTGGAAACAACACCCCGGCCATTGGGCGAGCCGCCAATGATAACGGGTTTTCCCCGCAACTCAGGATTATCCCGCTGCGCAACAGCAGCATAAAAGGCATCCATATCTACATGAATGATTTTCTTTATGGGAATATCCAAAGCCATAACATAAATTACACATATAATTTGTGTTATGGAATTGTTTTTTGAAAACAGAAAAGGCCATGCACCTGCATGGCCTTCTATAATCAGTTGTTGAAAAATTAAACCCGGTTACTTTCCGGATAAAAACCCCGTCGGCTAACTTATGATTCAGCCTGGATTTTTGTAGCTACGGCCTGAACGTCATCCAAAACACGCAGTAAGTTGCCGCTCCATAACTTGGAAATTTCTTCTTCTGTATAGCCGCGTTTAACCAGTTCCAGTGTTACGTTAAAGGTTTCGGATGCATCCTCCCAGCCATATACACCACCGCCGCCGTCAAAGTCGGAGCTGATACCCACATGGTCGATGCCAATCAGGTCTACCATATAGTCGATATGATCCACCAGGTCAGTCACATCTACGGGAGGGGCCACCGGGTGTACTTCTTCTTCGATTCTTGGAGTTGCTGCATCTATTACTTCCTGGCGCTTGGCAAAATAGGCTTCAATCTCATCCTGAGGTAATTGGCGGACTTCTCCCCATCCCAACATTTCAAAATCCATTTCAGCGGCTACCTCTTCAATTATGTTATCTGCCGCTTCGCCATACTTATTGTTTTTTTCGGTATTCAGGTAGCTTTTAAATGCCACGGTTTGTACAACACCGCCGTTTTCTTTCAAGAGCAACAATTCTTCATCAGTCAGGTTTCGGCTCACGTCATTCAGGGCCCTGGCCGAGGAGTGAGAAGCTATAACGGGGGCTTTTGAAAGCTTCATGGTTTCAATATTCGCCTCTTTGGAGGGGTGAGATAGATCAATCATGATTCCCCATTTGTTCATTTCAGCCACTGCTTCTCTTCCCAGGTCGCTTAGGCCGTTGTGTAGCCAGGTGCTGTCTCTGGTTCCGGTATTAGAATCGCTAAACTGGCTGTGGCCGTTATGAGATAGCGACATATAGCGGGCTCCACGCTCATAAAACTCCTGGATGTGGGAAAGGTCGGTACCTACCGGGTAGGCATTTTCTACGCCGATCATAGCTACTTTTTTACCTTCGCTATTAATCCGGCGAACATCATCAGAGGTAAGAGCCAGTTCAATCCGGTCTGGAGCATACTCTTCGGTTAAGCGGTGAATGGCTTTAAATTTGTCATCGGCATTTTCGTAAGCCTTGGCATATCCTTCTTCAGAGAGAGTATCCTGGCCGGTGTAAACAATAAACCAAGCTATATCCAGGCCGCCTTCTTCCATCTTGGGGAGGTTTACCTGGGTATTTAAATTCATCGTGTAGTTTTGTTCTTCCGTGAAATTGGAAGTGCTGATATCGGCATGAGTGTCCAAAGTGATCACCCGCTCATGGATTTGGCGGGCTCGTTCCATGAGCTGTTCTTCGGTCTCTTTTTCCTGTTGTCCCGTGCAGCTAACCAGGGCCAAAGAGAATAAAGTGATTACCGTAAGTATGTGTTTCATTGTAAAGAGTTTTGATTCAGAATGAGAGATGCAGATCATCATATATCAATTTGTTGATCCTTGGGTTATTTGTAATAGTGATTATAGTGAATTAAAACCTCAGATAAGGATTAAAGAGTGGCTTTTACGAATCTTAAAATATCTTCTGATGGAACTAAGAAGGGTTAAGAGTGTTTTTAGAAAATGAACCGGATACCAAAAAGGAGGAGATATGACATTGGCAACATTATTGGGTTATATGGTGATTGGCCTGACCATTGGTTGGTTAAGCAACTTGGTATATGGTGAGCGGGGAGTGAATATATTACTCAGTCTGGGCTTTGGAATTGCAGGAGCTTTGGTTGGATCGCTGATTGTGTACAGTGCGGGTTTAGCCGGTGCAGGGTTTTTTGCAGGCATAGGGGCAATTGGTGTATTGTTTACAGTAAACGTATTCAGGCAGGATGAACCCTTGGTCGATGGGGCCTCTTTGTAGGGTCAGACTTTAATCAAAGCTGTGTTCAACCCATTAATGCAACAGAGGCTGCGCGGTGTTTTAGGGTTTGTTGAATGGGTGAAAGATAATCAACTTTCGTATAGCTCTATTGTTGATGTGTCGTTCGGCGGTTTTAATGCGTTGCTCAGATACTTCCCGCAGATCCGTACCCTTAGGAAAGAACTGGCGAATCACTCCAATTCTGTTTTCCACCGTGCCTTTATCTTGTGAGATATAAGGGTGGGTAAAGTACACATCGGCGTCTAATTTGCCGGTGATCGCCTGGTGGTTGGCAAAGGCCTTATCATTATCGAGCGTCAGGGTTTTAATAAACGCTTTCGGAATCTTTCCCAGCATCTGCTCAATAGCTGTTTCGGTGTGATCGGCCTGGCGGCTGGTACCCTTTTTCAGGCGGGTGTGCACCTTGCACGATCGGTGTGATTGATGGGCCTTGCCTGTCATCAGGTCCCCTTCCAAGCCTCCAAGGCGTGTGCACTCCTCGCGATGGCACTGTTGGTTTTTTGTGGGAGCACAGTTACCGGGGCGATTTGCAGACTTTGTTCGAGTCTCTGCTACCTCCTCGGTCTGACGGCTCCAAGCCCGTCTGACCGATGGGTGAATTCGAACTCCTGTGCCTTATCCATCGATCAGACGGAACGTTGCAGGATTTGGAGGTACTGGGCAAGTCCAACCGTCAGATCGTGTCCAGGTTTTTTTGATATTTCGTTGTGTTGCACTTATTACTTGAATTCAGCAAAGAATTCCCCGGCGACTTTGCTTCGGGGTGGTTTATTATATCCAATATTATAAGTGAAGATTAAATAATTCGATAATTTTCATCTAATCCATGTTCCATCCTCAATTGCTTTTTACTCCCTTCCTTACGATAATGAAATAGTTATGAATCAATAAAATGTATTGTCTGATTTTTTAGATAAAATAAAAAAGCTCATTAAAGAAGAAGAGGTTCGAATATCCGAACATGGTTACGATGAGTTATCTGAAGATAACCTGACAATTACTGGGATTATTAGTGGAATAGCTTCAGTAAAAGTGGTAGAAGAGTATCCTGATTATCCAAAAGGAAGCTGTATATTGGTTTTACAACAAGATAAAGAAGGAAACCCCGTTCATGTTTTATGGGGAGTACCCAAAGGATTTGAAAAACCGGCAGTTTTAATTACTGCATACCGACCTGATCCAGAAAGGTGGGGCAAAGATTATTTAAAAAGAGTTTAAGCATGAAGAAAAAAACAAAATATATTCACTCAGGTAATTACGTAGCTGAAGTTGAAGTAGACCTAATTACAACGGAAGGCGAATGGTCTCCGTATTTAAGCCTTAAAGAAGCCAAGAAGTTGGACAATGTTAGAGAAGCTCTTAGCAATAAAAATTTAAAGGAGGCCTCTAAATATGGGAAAGTTTACAAAATGGAGCCAATACGTTAAATAACTCCCAGAACCAAATTGTGATAAAGAGACCAAATCAAAGTGGGAAGTTGGAGCTCAGGAACGAGGATCAACGTATTCAGGCAGGATGAACCCTTGGTCGATGGGGCCTCTTTGTAGGGTCAGACTTTAATAATCTTACTTAGCTATTTTAAAAACCCCGAACAATTGGGGTTTTTTTGTGGGAACAAATTGAAAGGTCTTTGTATAAGCATTCATACTCACCTTCTGCTAAATTGCTAATCTTTCAAATATAATGACCAATAAAGACCGTAAAATTCAATTATTCCTTCAAATATTCTTTCTACTTGCTGCAATCTATCTTATATCAGATACTCTTACTGCATTATATTCCAGCCGCTTTCCGAACGATGTTTTTGAGTTTCACAATCAAAGTATACCGGCATTTATACTCGCATCAGGATTTATAGCCGGAGGGCTAAGTTTGATAAGTTGCATCACGCTGTGGCTGCGTGTAAATTGGGCCTACGCTTTTACCCTGTTTTCATCCGGTTTCATTTTTTGTTACCAGTTGACGGGGATGGGGCAAGCTATCTTCCGAAACCCTTATGAAACCATTCCCATGGTCATCATTCTGATTGTACTGCTGCAAAGTTTTCCCTTTCAAATTCGACAAAGTACCAGGCATATGTAACCTCAGCTGGCTCAGTTCGTTGAAACAGCCATGGAAAAGGTTTCGCAAAAAGATATTGAGTGGCTGTTAAATGATTCGGTAAACCAATCGGCTGGTACAAAACCCACCTCATCAAAAAAGAAAAAGAATCTATTCTTCCGGCTGTTGATGTGGGGAGGTATGCTGCTATCCATGTTAGTGCTTCCCTTTTTCTTACTCATACGGCTTTCGGTGTATCTGAACCTCGAACATCAGTGGAATGGATGGTTGGCCTTAGCGGCCGGGGGTGGGGCTACGGTAGTTCTGTTATTGGTATACTTCCTGATGGTATTCAGAAAGGCAAAAAATAAGAAACGCATTTTTCGTTTGGGTGGCAGTATTGCCAGTGTGGTTGTGCTCGGTTTTTGTTTGTATGGGTTGATGTACTTATCGTCGGTTAATTCTAAGAGTGACAACATCCGGGAAGTATACCGCTCATTGCATCCCATACTTAGAGTGGCTGTTGCCACCACTACCCTGGCCGATGGTGAGTTGGTGGTAACCGATATAGGCCGCCAACCGGATGATTACACCTCCATGGGGTTGGCTGTAAACAATACTTCTCTTCACTATAAACAGAATGATGGTTTTGTACATGCCATAGATTTACGAACCATTGACAGGAGTGAGTGGCGCAATAAAATACTCGAGTACTCCCTCTCAGCTATGGGGTTTAACACTCTTCGCCATGTAGGCACGGCCGACCATTTGCATGTGTCGCTTCCTTTTGTGGAATGATGATAAGCTGCCCCTTGTATATGAGTTATATAATTGCGAACATTTGTATCCCCAATAAATAAATGGAGCCCAAGGGAAATGTCTACATATAAATTTTATGAGCAGGTAAACAAAAATTTTGATAAAGCTGCAAAATACACACGCTTCGACAAAGGCTTGCTTGCCCAAATCAAGATATGTAATACCGTTTATCATGTAACCTTTCCAGTTCGCAGAGATAACGGAGATATTGAAGTAATTGAAGGATGGCGCGTTGAGCACAGCCACCATAAACTACCCACCAAAGGCGGTATAAGGTATAGCCACAAGGTTGATGAAGATGAAACCATGGCGTTGGCTTCCCTGATGTCTTATAAATGTGCTATTGTAGATGTTCCTTTTGGAGGTGCCAAAGGCGGTATTAAAATAAGCACCCGCGATTATACCGAATCGGAACTGGAAAGAATAACGCGGCGGTATACCTACGAACTCATCAAAAAAGGATTTATTGGCCCCGGCGTGGACGTGCCTGCTCCTGATTACGGGACCGGAGCACGGGAAATGGGATGGATTTTAGATACCTACCGCCAAATGAAAGACGATTTGAATGCCGAAGCCTGCGTGACAGGTAAACCGATACAGATGGGAGGTATCAGGGGGAGAACAGAAGCTACCGGCCGCGGAGTGTATTTTGGAATTCGCGAGGCCTGTAATGTCAAAAAAGACATGGATATGGTGGGCTTGGATACCGGTGTGGAAGGCAAAACATTTATTATACAGGGACTTGGTAATGTAGGATATCACGCCTCTAAGTATATGGAAGAAGCGGGTGCCAAGCTGATTGGTGTGGCCGAGTATGAAGGTTCTATTTATGATGAAAACGGCATTGACCTTGAAAAACTGGTTGCTTTCCGGAAAGAAACAGGGAGTATTATCGGTTTCGAAAACACTACTACTCTCAAAAAAAGAGATGACGCTCTTATCGCAGAATGCGATATCTTGATACCGGCCGCCTTGGAAAGCCAAATTACAGGCGATAATGCCGCAGACGTAAAAGCCAAAATTATTGCAGAGGCGGCCAACGGCCCTACCACAGCCGATGCTCACGAAATGTTGTTAGAAAAGGGAGTTCTTATCATTCCCGATACCTACCTGAATGCCGGAGGTGTAGTAGTTTCTTACTTCGAGTGGTTGAAGGATATTCAGCACGTTCGCTATGGAAGAATGAGCAAACGTTTTGATGAAACAAGTTTCAAAAAAATTCTGGAAGTGATTGAGAATATCTCAGATCGCAAGTTCACTGAAGAAGAATTGGAAAACCTGGCCCATGGAGCCGGCGAATATGATTTGGTGGATTCAGGTTTGGAAGAAACCATGATAACAGCCTACCAGCAAGTTGCCGATATCAGGAAAGAATATAAGTTGGATGATCTGAGAACGGCAGCCTTTATTAACGCTATCAATAAGATTGGTATCATGTACGAACACATGGGCATTTTCCCTTGATACAAAAAGGCCGCATCTGATTTATATGTTATCTATCTAAAGAAGATCTGGTGTGGTTGCCGGTATTCAGGCACAACTTATAGTGCTAATTTATTTTATTCATTTGAAGGGGTTGCTTTAACCGGCAACCCTTTTTTGTTTTCAGTTGTTGGAAGTTTGTGATGGATGATTAAGGGTTTTTGAAAAGCCCATTTTTTATATTTTTCTTTAAGTAGTTATTTTTTTAACCTTAAAGGTTAAAAATATATAATTGAAAATTCAAAAAACACTATGACAAGACTTGTACTTGTTGTCATTCTCATGGCCAGTGTTAATGTGTTAGATGCATTGGCTCAGGTCCCAGAAATGAAATGGAAAGAGATAAATAAAGCCAATCTGAAAATGAAACAATTTGAAGCAGATAGCAATGCATCTGCTGTTGTTCTCTTTGATAAAGGGCATGTTTGGTTCGACAAAGAAATAGAGTTACAAATGGAGCGGCATGTGCGAATAAAAATTCTGGATAAAAAGGGATTTGATCAGGCTAGCATAAGTTTATCATACAGAGATGATCTTGACCAGGATATTTCCAAAATACAAGGATATACTTATTACCTGGAGGGAGATAAGATTAAGAGAGAAGAATTACAGGGAGGGGGTATTTTTGAGGATGAAATAAGTGACGTTTTGAAAGTGAAAAAATTTACGATGCCTCATGTTCAACCTGGAGTAATTATCGAATATAAATATAAAAAGGAAATTGGGTCTGCTTATTTAATGCCCGATTGGACATTTCAAAGGGAGATTCCGGTAATATGGAGTAAGTATACAGCCAAAATTCCAAATTGGTTTTCCTATTCACAATACCTGAAAGGCAAACATCCTTACTACAGCAATAATTCGGAGACGAACTGGGAGTCAAAATTATTCAGGATACGGGTAGGATCAAATGCAGGCAGGCAACGGGATCGAACGATAAGGGAGTCGATAAAAATGCGGTCTTACGAATGGATGATGAAAGACATCCCGGCACTCGAAAAACAGCCGTATGTGTCAACGATTGAAAATTACAGAGCCAAGCTATTATTACAGCTTGTTTCAGTACGTTTTCCCCAGCAGGACCCCAGTTATCACTTAATGACCTGGAATCAACTTATTGATGAGTTACTTGAGCATGATAAATTCGGAGAGCGGTTGGAAAGCTCAGACCAACTGATGAAATATGCGAAAACTGTTACAGATTCTATTGCCGACACTACAAAGAAAATACAGACCTTATACAGGGCTGTGGCCAATGGGATAAACTGGAATGACAGCTATGGTATCTTAGCTGAACGGTCATTAGAAGATGTTTTTGAATCAAAGCACGGTTCAGGGGTAGAGATCAATGTATTGCTGGTACAATTGCTCAGAGAAATAGGCCTGAATGCTGATCCGGTGATACTGAGTACTCAAGATCATGGACATGTATTGAAACTATTCCCCTTAACGCAGCAATTTAACCATGTTATTTGTGTAGTCGAACATAAGGGAAAACATTACTTGCTGGATGCGAATAATCCTGATAGAGAATTTGGCTTGTTGGCTGCAAATGACCTGAATGGAGAAGGGCTGGTTATCGATAAAGAAAATGCAAGATGGATTACTCTTGAAAATCGGAGCCAAACAAAAAAGGTGATCTCAATAACAGCTGAAATTAAGAATGATGGTTCAATAAAGGGGGAAGTTTCAGAATCAAATACCGGGTATGAAGCAATTGATAAACGCAAAATTATAAAAGAAGATGGTGCTGAAGAATATGCACGAGAACATTTGCTGGAAAACCTGTTAGAAGTAAAAGTGGATACCATAGAAACATCCAATTTAAATTCTCCGGAACTACCGCTAAAAACAAAATCAAGCTTTACAGGCAGGGGAGATGTAAAAATGATGGATGATTACCTATACATTAACCCGAATTTCTTATTGAAGTATACTGATAACCCATTCAAGGATGTGGACAGGAAATATCCAGTAACTTTTCCCTACACTTTTAAAGAAAATTTTATAGTAAACCTGAAAATACCGGAGGGATATATCATTGATGAACTGCCAAAATCCAGAATATTAAGGTTGCCGGGGAAAGCGGGTGAATTTAGATGGATAACTCAGAAAAATGGCGATCGTATCACAATTGTCAATAGCATAAAGCTTGATAAGAGATACTTTGAAGTAAAAGAATATGAATATTTACAACAGTTCTATACCCAGTTGGTAAAAGTACACCAAAGCCCCCTTGTGTTTAAAAAAAGTGTAGAGAGCGGAAAATAATCCGGGGTAGCAGAATGGTATAAAGACCGCATTGCTACTATTTCTTTACCTAATACTTATTCATTACCCTAACACCATACATATCCTGTTGCCATGTTTAAAACTACTCTGTTTTGTTTATTTCTGATGGTCTGCATCAGCTGTAATAAATCATATTTTACACCAGGTATTACCCCGGAACAGCTTGCCTATAAGGCTATTAATACTGATAAATACGATGTTCCTGTTCATGCGGTGGTACAAGATTATGAGGTAACGTTCGATGTGAAGGATAAAGGAAATGCTGTTAAAAAAGTCCGCCGGATTGTAACGGTTTTGGACGAAGATGGCCGGAACGAAGGGCAATTGAAGTTATATTACGATAAGTTCAGAAAAGTGAAGTCGGTTAAAGCTGCAATCTACAATGAGAAGGGGAGGCAGGTTAAGGTTTTGAATGAGTATGACCAAGCTGAATATAGTTCTACAAGTTCCTATTCGCTTTATGATGAACACAGAGTGAAGGTGTTTAATCTGATGCATGACCGTTATCCATATACGGTGGTGTATGATTATACAGTAGAATATAATGGCTTAATATCCTGGCCAAGCTGGTATCCCCTTAACAAGGATGAATATGTTCAATCATCATCATTTACAATTCAGATGCCGCCGGACATGAAAGTCAGGTATAATGTACAAAATATGCCTATAGAGCCGGATATTTCAAGGAGGGGCGAAAAGAAAATCTACCGTTGGTCTATTGAAAATATTGAACCCATTGAAGTAGAATACTATGGCCCGAACATTGTTGAACAAATCCCCATGCTACAAACAGCTCCTGATAGTTTTAGCGTGGAGGGGGTTGTCGGAAGCATGAAAAGTTGGAAAAATTTGGGGCAATGGTATTATGATCTTACCATAGGTCGTGATGAACTTCCTGAGGACGCTAAACAAGAAATTGATATTCTTTTGGAAGGGATAGATGCCAAAAAAGATAAGGTAAAAGCTGTTTATGAGCACTTGCAGAATGAAACCAGGTATGTAAGTGTACAATTGGGAATTGGGGGCTGGCAACCATTTAGTGCCGACTATGTTTATAGCAACAAATATGGCGATTGCAAGGCGTTGACGAACTACCTGCAGTCTATGTTAGCATACGCAGATATTAAGTCATACCCAGTGTTGATAAGAAGTGGGGCAAATGAGCCGAAGGTTGATCCCGGTTTCAGCAGCAACCAATTTAACCATGTGATTTTAATGGTGCCTATGGAGAAGGATACCTTGTGGCTGGAAGCCACCAGCAAAGTATATCCTTTTAATTATATCGGACTTGGTAATGCAAGCAAAAATGCTCTGGTTGTAACCCCTTCTGGCGGAAAACTTATTCGAACTCCAGGCTTCACAAAAAATCAAAATATAACCGAACATAATATTACGGTTGATTTTGATGCGAACGGTACTGCTCAGCTTAATGTGAAGATGAATGTTAATGGTGCAAGCACAGGATTGATAATCAACAGCCTGGCATACAAATCGTCCAAAAAGCGACTGAAGTGGTTGAGAAATCGCATCGACTTGCCCTCATTCGAAATTACATCTTCAGATTTTAACGAAATTGATCACAAAAAAGATGATTTAAACTTTGAATATAATCTGACATCTGACCATTACGGGACCAAAACAGGAAGTCGGTTTTTTATTCCTCTCAATAAATTAAATAAATGGAATCTGCGCCTACCTCAAAATAAGGATCGTAAACAACCAGTGGATTTGAAATTTCCATTCACAGAAGTTGATCATTATATGATTAATCTACCAAAGGGATTGGATATTGAGGCAATTCCCAGATCCAATTCATATGAAATTGAGTACGGGACAATATCATATGAAGTAAGGAAGGTTGATAAATCAAAGATACAGGTTAAACGGGTATTGAAAATCAATCAACCCAAAGTTCCGGCAGAGGATTACGGAAAAATGGTAAAACTATTTGACAAAATCGTAGCCATGGATAAACAGACGATTATTCTCAAGCAAAACTGAATTATAAAGGTAAACAGGGAATGTTATTGCAAATGAAGACTTTTGCCTGCGGGGGACAAGGAGGGAGGTATTTGAGCCGGGACTCAGCCTGATTGAAGTTGGGAGAACTAAATGGGCTCTTCTTAAACCTCCAAGGTTTAAACTCTACTGATTAGATTAGATCAATTTGTATAAATAAAAAACCTGGGAGGTTTAATTCCGGACGCATATGATGGAGTGGAGCAGTTAGCTATCAGTTTTTCCTGAGCTGAATGAGCCGGATTTGCTTCGAAGAGGTTAAACCGAAATGCTCCTTTGCTCTATGGCCAATATCAATATACTATTAACCTGTTTGCCGGTTAGAAGTACTATTTAGAGAACCTACGAGCGTCCGCAGGTCCTCGTAGCGTTCGGCTTTCCAGCGAGAATCCCGTAACGCTCGCAGGACCTACGGACGCTGCGAGGTTACTCCCTTTCAATACTGTTTTAAGCTAATCTCCAACCGGTAAACGCGTATATTATCAATCAGTCTTTAGCAGCTCGTTTCCTTCGATAACACCAAGGTGGATTTTAAAGGATGTTTTTTAGACTTTCTGCCCATGAATGAATTGAGTTCAATATCGGTAGAAGGAAGCGGCTATGTCTTGGGGGCATTTGTCGGCTACCTGATTCTTCTGTTTGGGATTGGCATCTATTCCGCACGTTTTTCTTCCGAAGGTATTTCGGAATTTTTTATTGGCGGGCGAAAAATGAATCGTTTTGTAATTGCTCTTTCTGCTGTAGTTTCGGGACGCAGTGCCTGGTTGTTGTTGGGAGTTACAGGGATGGCGTATTCCCAGGGGGCTTCTGCACTATGGGCGGTGGCTGGGTATATAACGATTGAGTGGTTCCTGTTCATCTACTATGCCAAACGCTTACGAACCTTTTCCGAAAAATACGATTGCATTACCGTACCTGACTTTTTTGCCGAGCGCTTTGATGATAAAAACGGGAGCCTGCGTATTCTGCTCGTCGTTATCTTTTTGGTGTTTATGGTGAGCTATATATCTGCACAGTTTGTGGCGGGCGGGAAAGCCTTTTCATCCAGCTTTGGGATAGAACAAAATACCGGCATTATACTTTCTGCGGTTATTATTCTGCTTTACACGGTGTTGGGTGGGTTTATGGCTGTGAGCTTAACGGATACCATGCAGGCCTTTTTGATGATTTTTGCCCTGGTATTTCTACCTGTTATGGCGATTTATGATATGGGGGGATGGGGCGTGGTGATGGATCAACTGTCTGCCCAAAATATAGGTTTTGTTGATCCGCTGGCATTGGGATTTGGTGCTTTCATTGGGTTCATCGGTATAGGCCTGGGATCACCGGGAAATCCGCATATCCTGTCTCGCTATATGGCGATTGATGATGCAAAGCAGCTTAAAGTGGCAGCGGTAGTGGGCACATTCTGGAATGTACTGATGGCAGCTGGAGCTATTCTTATTGGTTTGGTTGGCCGGGCTTATTTTCCAGAGGTAGATATGCTGCCGGCTTCTGATACCGAGAACCTGTATCCACTATTGGCTCAACACCAGTTACATCCTGTACTATTTGGAATTGTGGTGGCCTCAATTTTTGCGGCTATTATGTCTACGGCGGATTCCCAGCTGTTGGTAGCTGCATCCAGTGTAGTTCGGGATTTATATGACAAACTGATCAAGAAAGACGAAGAAATTCCCCAAAAAACACTGGTACTTTACAGCCGCATAGTGGTGGTGATTCTTGTAATCCTGGCGTTAGTATTTGGATTGGTTGCTCAGAATATTGTTTTTTGGCTGGTGCTTTTTGCCTGGGCCGGACTGGGTGCTGCCATTGGTCCCACTTCCATTATGGCGCTTTATTGGAAAAAGACAACTAAGACCGGGGTTATAGCCGGGCTGTTGACGGGAACAGCTGTTACGATCATTTGGTATTTTATTCCCGTTCTGAAGAACAACCTTTATGAACTTGTTCCTGCATTTATACTCAGCCTGTTGGTTACCTGGGCTGTTAGTAAAATCACCCAATCCCCCGAAAAGACCGAAGAGCATTTTGAGGAGATGAATTGTTGAATTGGGAATTATTCAATTAAGAATTAAGAATAATTCAATTAGGAATGGGTGTTCAATAACAACTTCTGCCTTTTCCCTTTTCACATGTTGGCCATATTGTTCATTTGAGGTATGGCATTGAGCTTCGCTCTGCGTCTCCCTCCCTTGAACAAAGTGGATGAACAGGGACTCGCTATCAACGCTGTCATCCCGAATGCCCCACCAGAGCTATAGGTATCGGTAGTATCACAGAGGGATCTTAACCCGAATTATTCACGAATGGATGCAAAATGGCGATCTATATACTTGAATATATTACCGTTGAATTGCTTTATGTAATAGCCCAATTTTGAGGTACGGATTAGGCAGCGAAATTTCCCCGTACGCTGCGTTCAAGTGAAAATTGGGGTACTCAGGGTACCACAGTACCCTTCCGTTCCCATTTCCACTTCGCCTTGCCTACGATTAAATATCTTGGTGAATAATCCGGGTTAAACTCTGAACTACCTGCCATTTTGATATTTGAAACCCTTCTCTATCGGATAATCTCGCACTCAGGATGACAGCCTTATATACTGGGACGAGGGACGGTGGTCTATCGTCCCCCGTCCATCATTGAAGCTGTAAACAATTTCCGAGCTGCAGCCGCCGGTGCCACAAAGAACGAACCTTTGTTCCTGTTTATGTAAAAACCTCATGGTTTAGCCGAAGAGTTGTTGGAGGCATTTATGTCAAGGTTATCAAGGAGATTCGCGCATCAAGGTTAAACCTTCATCTTGGGTAACTCCAGTTTGTAATAGATAGAAACCCACCGGATTCCGGTAATAGAAACGATTGTAAACAGGTAGTTCACATTCTTATCTATGTTTATCAGGGTACCGCAATAAAAAACCAGGGCCCCAAGCAGGCAGGCTGTGGCGTATATTTCTTTTCGAAAAATGAGGGGGACTTCCCGGCACAACACATCACGGATAATACCCCCTACCACGGCCGAGGTCATCCCCATAATGGCAGCCATAAAAGGGTTTAACCCCATTCCAAGGGCCTTTTCCATTCCACTGATGGTGAACAAGGCAATGCCAATGGTATCGAATAAGAACAAGGTTTTGGTAAATTCGGAAATGCGGTTTCGTGTGATGAAGGTAAACGGAATAGCAGCCAGAATCACTATAGGATAGGTCATGTCGGCCATCCAGGTAACGGGGTAGCTCCCCAACAAAATATCACGGGTGGTACCCCCGCCTATGGCAGTGGCAAAACCAACTACAGCCGCCCCAAATAAATCCATATCCTTGCGGGCCGCCATGCGAATTCCACTTATGGCAAATACAAAAGTACCGAGGATATCCAGAATGGTGATTATGTCCATGGCGGTTTATTGAAAGCTATACAGATACTTCCCGGAAGGACTGCAAAACAGTCTTCCGGGAATGTACAGACTTATATGACTGAAATAATCGCTGGCTTAGGGCCGGAATTTGATTTCCACCTTCTCGGTGGCATCCTGCTCTTTCAAACGCAACTCCAGTTGGTGTTGTATGTTCTCGGTAGCCTCAATCAGGGCTGATGCCGCTTTTGATGGGTTCTCCTCAAGGGTAGCAGGTTTACCACTGTCGCCGCCTTCGCGTACGGTTTGCTGAAGGGGAATTTCTCCAAGTACCGCGACATTTAGCTCTTTGGCCAATTGTTTGGCACCGCCTTCTCCAAAGATGTGGTATTTCTTATCCGGCATATCCGGTGGGGTGAAGTAGGCCATATTCTCTACAATACCAAGTACAGGTACTTTCACTTTCTGGAACATGGCTACTCCTTTACGGGCATCATCAAGAGCCACCGTCTGTGGGGTAGATACAATCACAGCACCGGTTAAGGGCACCGTTTGTACAATGGTAAGCTGGATGTCGCCGGTTCCGGGAGGCAGATCCAGGATTAAAAAGTCGAGCTCGCCCCATTCTACATCCGTCATAAACTGTTTGATGGCACTGGTTGCCATAGGACCGCGCCATACCATGGCCTGGTCTACATCCACCAAAAAGCCCATAGAAACTAATTTGATCCCAAATTTCTCATGGGGCACCAGTTTTTTCTGTGTGGTGATATTGGGCCGGTCATGAATGTTAAACATGGTTGGGATACTCGGGCCATATACATCAGTGTCCAGCAACCCTACTTTATGACCTTGCTTGGCCAACGTAGCAGCAATATTAACGGCTACAGTAGATTTACCCACTCCGCCTTTACCAGAGGCTACAGCAATAATATTTTTAACTCCGGGGAGAATTTGTGGCTGTTCCTGTTGGGGCTGCTGTTCTTGCTGTGCGCGTTTCTTGGATAGATTGACGGCTGTTTGCACATCTACGATCGCTTCCTTATCGATGAATTTGTAGATAGCTTCTTCACAGTTCTTTATGATTTGCTGAGCCAGCTCGTCGTTCTGTTCGCCCATCTCGAGGGTAAAAGAAATGTATTTGTCCTGCGAGATGATATCCTGGACCATATCCAGGGAAATCAGGTCACGTTCCAATTGGGGATGCAATACATGAGATAGGGCTGATTTAACCTGCTCTTTATTTATGGACATATTAAAATGTACCTGTGTTCTTTTTTCGAAAATGATGAATACCCGTCAAAGATAAGGATTATGAAAGAGGGATGAAGGAAAGTTATAGCAAGTTTATTTCTATTGCGGAGATCATCAATTTAAATGAACACCTGTTCTATTTGTCGGATAAATCAGTGTACCTTCAGGATGGTAAGAATACAATTCAGGAGTTGATGAATTCTGAATCAAGCTACTTTTTTGGTCATAATTTATCCCAAACTCTGTCTATATGTTTTTTTTGAAGAATCATATATAATCCCAATGCTCCCGTAGTTTGTACTATAACCTCTTCAGAATTAATTTTTGGACTTATACTCTCATTTAAGCCTTGTGTAGACTTATAATCATATTCTCTTTTTGTAATAATGAATTGTGGTATTGTTAATTTTTTTTGGGGGTTTATCTTTTCCCAATAATAATTCTGAAAACCTACATTTGCTAAGCCGTTACCAATAGATATTTCATCAAAATTATGAATTTTTTTTAAGTGACTTAAACCCTCTTCAATATTTATCTCACTCGAAATGCCAATCGTAGTAAACCCATAATTTTGCTCTACAGCAATACTATCAATTTTATGAGCCAACTTTAAAAATAATGTTGGTATGCTTTCATCATTTGCTGCAACACATGATGAACTTCCTATATATACCAATACAAGTTCTGATCGTTGCGAAAAGTAATTAGGGATTGAGTTTTTTGAAGGAAACAACGTGCAATTTGAAAAACCTCCTAAAATTGCAAAAAAAATAAAGGCTCCTAAAGTAGGTAGTTTTTTCATTAACCTAATCAATCTCATAAATAATTACTTTTGGTAAAGTAAAAGAGTTAAAATTTGTTTCCTCTTCTGTTAGAAGAACTGCTTTATTTTGATTGGCGTCCATATATCTACTTTTAAAAGAATCTGAATAGAATAATTCACCATTCGAAGAATTAATAAAGACCGTATGCGGTTTCATATCGGATACAGTATTTTTACTGTTTATCAGTTTTTCTAACGATTGACTTGTAAATTGATTTCCAAATTGTATTACAGAAAACCCTCCCTTGTAATTTTGTAATGGGAATAAATGATTATAGCTTTGATTATTAGTTGCACCAAATCTTATTCCTGCATTTGGAGAATTGATATTAACTTCTTCAATGCCGCTATATTTAAACTTAGCTATTCTTGAAGTCCATTTAAGTTTTCCATCAACACTATAGCCAAACAGATATGCAAAATGTTTCAAAACAGTCACTATTGTTCCTGCCTGTTCATCACAGCTCATCATCGTGTTTGAAAGCATTGCATCCAGAACAGGAGATCCAGAATAGGAGGTATATAATTGCCCAAATGAATTTACTATTTCTCCAGTATTCATATCAAACTCATGAACTGGTTTTGTAGTTTGTATATTGGCGAAAGCCCCTTCCTTCCTGGAAGTTGAGTCTGCCTTGACGTATTGAAACCCTTGAATAAATAATTTATTCTCAAGCATACAAAGATCATAAGACATATTAAGCCTATGTATTATTGTATTGCTGGGTTCGAACCTATTTCCGTCATTAATTTTAAAGACATCAATTTCGTGTCGATCAAGAACATATAATTCTGAAAAATCAGAGTTAAATTCAAAAGTCCGCATACTCGAGAATTCCCCGGGGCCATTTCCCCCTCTTCCAATACTATATTCAAATTCACCAACAGGAGAATAAACCAAAATAGTATTCGCCTGTTGCTTTAGAACATATAGGTTCCCCGCATTATCAATTCTTATCTCTTGAACATCATATATTTGAATGCTCAACGAATCTGTTTGTTTGGATTTAAAAGAATGAAGAATATTTTCTTGATTAAAATCCTTAACCAACTCCTCAGCACTTAGGTATGCATCAGATTGAATATCAAGAGCATAATCTAATGGTTCAAATTGTGCTAATTTTTCACTGGAGGGATGCCTATTTTTGCTTGATGAATTTGAGCAACTAAAAAAGATCAAACTAACAACAACATAAATGTAACAGCTACGATTTTTAATCAAATATTCCACATGTACTTGTATAACATCCATTATCACTATTAGCTCCTCCATCATGTACGCAACTTACATGATCCTCATCAGGATATGCACATAGATTATAACACCTTTTAAAATACCACGGTCCAAAACAAACAGTCATATTCGAACAGATTCCTCCATTACAGCTCCCTTCTATTGAAGCATCGGCTGTAGAAATTAAGCTTTTATTTGCATTCACCGAATGAAGCTAACAGTAAGATCGAAAACGCTAGTATAAACCTTTTACCCATATCTTTGTCTTTTTTGATGCTTTTCCCTAAATAATAAGTAATTAATTCAAAGTCAAAGATTAACTTTATTAGCTTATTCATCAAAACAAACAGAGCCCATTCAGATACTAATCCAGGAATTTTTTCATTACTGGCAAATGGACACGAAGAACAACCAATGAAAATTAAAGCTAATTGATCTTCCCCGGTTGATCTTATTTCATAGGTTGGCTCTTTTTTAGAAAATGGATCCACCCATATCATTTTCATCCCTATGGCAATTGCCCCTCCCAAAACAAAACACCCCAGCACAACCAATATAAAGTTGACTTTATTTTTCATCGGTCATAAGTATAGATTTCCAGCAAGTATTTTTGTTCGTTCTCATCATAATCAGCAGCTATTACTTGTTCACCTCTTCTTGCCACAATAAACATGGAGTGGGTATCTGAGTATAGAACTTCTCCCGTTTGGGTATCTACAATCAGGTTCCGGTAATTTTCACTTCGGGGAGGAAGAGCTTTTTTAGTTTGCTCATCGGCTCTCTGTGGGGGCAGCTCAAGAAGCTGTACAAGTGCCTTGTGATCGGTATGAATCTCTCTGAACCGGTAATAAGCATCGAATATTTGCTTATTGGCATACTGAACAAGGTTAGAGTACCCTCCCGGCTTAAATTTTTCAAGTGTCTCTGCAGGACGAAAACCCAACAATTTACTGCCCCAAGTCTGCCGGCCAGAGGACGTATAACTAAAGAGGAAGGGTAATAATTATGGTTTGCCCACGTTCATCACAGTTGAGAATTGTAGCCGACATTATTCCTGTCCACCCTCCAAAACCAGACATAGAAGTATACTGATACCCAAAATTATGTTGCTGCTCAAAGTTTTTAAGATCGAATACCGCTATCGGCTTGGTTGCCCTCACCGAATTATACCCTTCTATTTGCGCTGCTTTGCTTCGGAGATCTCTGATGGAATCAATCTCGGCAGTAGAAATAGTAAATCCTGAAATGTACAGGCTGCTATCTAATAAACATAGATCTATTGCTTCCTCATTTAGTCGATGAAAAAAGGTGTCTCTATACTCAAAGTTGTTCCCGCTGCGTTCAAAAACTTCAACCTTTAGCTGATCCAGGGCATATAACCGCTCATATTGTGCATCAAAATCAAAAGTAGTTAAATCGAGAAATTCTCCCGGTCCGCGGCCCCATCTACCAATAGAAGTAAAAAACGTTCCGTCAGGATTATACACATCAATTTTATTACGATCGGTATTAACCACATAAATATACCCCTCCGGGTCAATATCAATCTTGTTCGGTAAACGAATATACTCCCGTTCAACGTTTTTCTCATCCCCGATTACCGCTGACAACGATAGATGATCCTTGTACATGAATGGCAATAAGGAATCGGACGATGGTTCATCAAGTGATATAGTCCAATCCATCTCTGCATCCTTCGGCAATCGCTCGGGCAAAGGGTGCCACACTTCTTTATTTCCCCAGGAAGAGCAGCCACTGATTAGGTAAAGAAAGAAAACTAAGACCCCTAAATAATGTCTTTTTTTCATTAGATATTAGACTAATGGTTATGCAACTTTAGTTTTTGGCGGTCAAGTCCTAAATTCTGTGTAAAAACAAGAATGGGTTATGCTGCAAGATTAAAGGAGATTCGGTTATCGGTTAGGGATATATGATGTTTCTCGCACATGGTTTGGCGCAGCGTTTTTAGTAGAATCAGATCATGCTCGTCCATGGTTACCCGTTGCCATCGTCTGGCTGCCCGAATAAGGGTACCATAAACCAATTTCATGGCTCCTTTTTCATTGACATGACTGGGAATAATTTTAGTTCGCCGTTTTTGTTCGACAAAACTACGTTCGATCAGGTTGGTGGTACGAATACTTCGGCGATGCCCATGTGGATAGTTCAGGTGAACCAAGCAGGCCGGCAGATCATCATTAAAACATTTAACCATTCCGGGATACTGCTCGCCATAATCGGTAATAAACGCTTTCGATAACCCGTGGGCAGTTTCAAGGTCCGGGGCATAATAGATGGCCTTCAGACGTGCCTTAATGGGATCGGTGATCTGTTTATCCCGGGGCAGTTTATTCATAACATTGCGCATTTTATGGGCAATACACCGCCCGCGATCAGCCAGGGGAAAACTTCGGGCAATCGCTGAGGCAATGCCACCTGCTCCATCACTGACAACCAGCAAGGGATGAGCCAGCCCACGTTCTTTCAAATCTTCAAAAAACGTTTGCCAACATTCTTTGGATTCACTGGCCACGGCCTCCAAACCCAAAAGGACTTTCCGACCATCGGAACAGATTCCCCAGGCGCATAATATGGTTTGTCCGCCGGTGTACTTGCGCACCGACTCATACACTCCGTCTACAAACAGATAGACCACATCATACTCACTCAAATCCTGCTGGCTCCACCGTTGATATTCGGTATAAAGCTCCTCGGAGAGCTGACTGGTCAGGTTGCGTGAAAGAATGGGAGTTCCTTGCCCGTCAACCAGGGTTTCCTCGATATCACGCGTGGAGAGTCCTCGCACGTACATCTCGGCCGAGAGCTTTACCAGCCGATCTTCAATACGATCAATACGGGATAAAAGCTTACTCTCGAAAGGTTCTTGATTGTCTCGAATACGCGGACGTTGCAAGGTAATCGGCCCCTGTGTTGTTTTAAAAGTAACCGGTGTATACCCGTTGCGGTAACCGTTATGCTCTTGTTCTTCTCGGCCCCGCTCATACCAGCCCCGGCCTAAAAATTCATCCACTTCTCCCTCACTGGCCTCTTGCAAAATACGTTCGGCTCCAAGACGGATCAGCTCAGTTAACAGATCATCACTTGACGGGCTTCCATCAAGAAGTTCTTCAATGGCTTTGTTCACTCGTTCAGATGGTTTAACTTTCTTACTCATGGGTGTTGTTCTATTGGTTTTTGGTTTTCTGTTGCAAGACAACCAAATCTAACCTTTAGACAGCACCTATTCTATTTTTACACAAGTATAGGGACATCACCGTTTTTGGCTAATGAGGATACAAATTTTTTTAGTTCATTCATCAAAACATATAAATCAGTACCTTCAGGCTGAATAAAATTCAATAACACTAAAAAGATCGATGTCACAAAAAACGCCTTTTTACTCTGCACACGAAAAAGCCGGTGCTAAACTGGTTGATTTTGCTGGCTTTCAAATGCCGGTTCAATACGAAGGAATTAAAACCGAACACCAAGCAGTTCGCGAAGCTGTAGGGGTGTTTGATGTTTCCCATATGGGAGAGTTTTATATCCACGGTCCCGAAGCTTTGGATTTGGTACAGAAAGTGACGGTGAACGATGCGTCGAAGCTTGTGCCAGGCAAGGCGCAATATTCCTGCATGTGTTATGAGGATGGAGGTATTGTAGATGATTTGATTGTATACAAACTGTTTGAGGAAAATCAGTACATCCTGGTGGTAAATGCCTCCAACATTGAGAAAGACTTTGACTGGATCAACCAAAACAACACCTTTGATGCAGAAGTAGTGAACCAATCTGACGACACCTGCCTGCTGGCTGTTCAGGGACCCAAGTCTTTGGATACCCTCCAGAAGCTCACGGATCTTGGTTTGAGTGAAATTGGATTCTATAGTTTTAAGATGGGCAAACTCGGAGACTTCGAAAATGTTGTTTTCTCTGCAACCGGCTACACCGGCGAAAAAGGCTTTGAGCTTTACTTCGACAAAAATACTGTTGACCCCACAGCTGTGTGGAATGCCATAATAGAGGCCGGCAAAGAATTTGACATAAAGCCCTGTGGGTTGGGTGCCCGCGACACGCTGCGGTTGGAAATGGGATATGCCTTGTACGGAAATGATATCACCAAAGACACCCATCCACTGGAAGCCCGGTTGGGGTGGATTACTAAATTTGACAAAGGTGACTTTGTAGGCAAAGAAGCGCTGCTTAAGAAAAAGGAAGCAGGAAATGAGCGCCGCCTGGTAGGTTTTGTAGTAGAAGGAAAACGAAATATTCCCCGTAACGGCTATGAAATCTTGAATGAAGAAGGGGAGGTTATTGGGAATGTTACCAGCGGAACAATGTCAATATCACTTGGTAAAGGTGTAGGTATGGGCTATGTTAGGAGTGAATATGCAGCTGAAAGTACTACTATCAATATTTCTATTCGGAAAAGAGTCGCAAAAGCAACTGTAACCAGGCCTCCATTCATTAAGAAGTAGAGCAAGGCCGATTTTTAAAATATGAAAGACTTACAAACAGTAGACGTTTTCTTTTCGGTTCAGTCGTTTAGTGAAGAGGCTATCCGTGGAAAAACGGCCATTATAATTGATATTTTGAGGGCATCCTCTTCAATTGTGACGGCAATTAGTAACGGTGCCAAGAAGGTGATAGCCGTTGAAGATATGAGTGATGCCGTTAAAATTGCCCATACCATGGACCCCAATGATTATTTGCTGTGCGGGGAAAAGAATGGGGTTAAAATTGAAGGATATCAGTTGGGAAATTCCCCGCTGGAATACAGCCGGGAAGTAGTTGAGGGAAGAACATTAATCCTAAACACTACCAATGGAACCAAAGCCATTAAAAAATCTACCCTGGCACAACAGATATATGTAGGGGCTTTTCTGAATCAGAAAAGTATACTGGATGTAATGAAACAAGTGGATAACGAGATAGTATTGGTGTGTTCGGGCTGGGAAGGCCGGCTGGCTTTAGAGGATACTTTGTTTGCCGGGTCGTTGGTGTATCACCTGTTTAACGGCAAGCTTCCCGACACGGCCAAAGATGGTGCAAAAGTTGCATTTGGTCTTTACGAAAAATTTGGTGATGATTTAGCTGGTGCTATTAGAGGAAGCGATCATGCAAAAAGACTCTCAGAACTGGTACCGGAAGGCGATGTTCCTTTTTGCTGTGATGTTGATAAATTTAATGTGCTGCCTGGAATGAAGGATGGGATACTAACCGATCTTAATGGCTAAGAAAAAATCAAATACATCTACAAAATCTCAGGGACTGGATTCTGCCCGGAAGGTTGAAATAATTGGCATTATTGTGATGTCTATTGCCATACTGCTTGGCATAAGTATTATTTCATACACTCCGGAAGATTATCAGTTTGCCAAGAGTATCTCTTTCCTGGATTTATTTAACCCGGATGCCTCCTCACGGCTGGTGAAAAATTGGCTGGGTCCCGTTGGGGCATACCTCTCACATTTCCTGGTACATGGGCTGTTTGGATATACGAGCATCATCCTGGCGCTGGTTATTGGTTATCACGGATGGAATACCTTCAGGCACCGTAGCTTTAAAGAGCTGGGCTGGCTCACCGTTCTGAGTTTGTGGGGAATGGTTTTGCTCTCTACCTTTATTGGGTGGCTGAATATCAACGCTGATGTCCCACAAGATTCTCTGTGGAGCGGGTCTGCCGGGATAGCCATCTCACAGGTACTTCAGAACATCACTGGAATAGGTTCCATATTCATTCTTTCGGTCTTGTTGATCATCACCATCCTCATGTTCATTGACCGGGATTTGCAGACTACCGTAGATAATGTGAAAAAATGGATAGAGAACCTTCGGGATAAACTGGAAGAACGAAAAGTTGCCCGGGAACTTCGTAAAGAACAAAAAGCCCAGGAAAAGGAAGAGCGCATAGCAGAAAAGAAGGAAGCAAAGAAGAAGGAGCAGGAGGCAGAGGAAGCCAAAGAGAAAAGAAATAAAATTAAGACCAAAGAGCAGAAAACGGAAGAAAAACCCAGGCCTTCCATAGATGATATTGTAAATAAGTCGGAAGAGGAAGACCGCCGGCGACTGGAAGAGAGGAAAAAAGAAATTCAATCGCTTGATACACGTCAGCGGGCTTCGCTGGAGAAAGAAGAAGTTATCGATGAAGAAGAAGAAAATGAAGATGACATTGAAGTCTCAGTATTTGTGGGGAAAGGAGAAGAAGAAGCCGGCGAGAAAGATCTGGACAAAATAAACCGCGATAAAGCTAAGGAAGTACCGGTTATCAAATACAAGTTCCCGACCATAGAGCTGCTCGACTCCCCGCCCAATGAAGGCAATGAAGTGAACCTTGAGGAGATTAAGGACAACAAACGCATTATACTGGATAAGCTAAAACGCCACAAAATTGAGATTGTAGGTATTAATGCTATTGTTGGTCCCACCGTAACATTGTACGAAATGGAACCGGCGCCTGATGTGAAGATCAGTAAGATTGAAAGCTATTCCAACGACCTTAAGATGGCTACGGCATCCAAAGGATTAAGGATGCTGGCTCCCATCCCCGGTAAATCAGCGGTGGGCATAGAGGTGCCCAATAACACCCGCGAAACGGTTTTTATTAAACAGGTGATCAATACCAGGAAATTTGTAGAAACGGACTACACCCTGCCGGTCGCTTTTGGTAAAACGATCGAAAATGAAGTATTCATGATCGATCTCACCAAGATGCCCCACTTACTGATGGCAGGTGCCACGGGTTCAGGGAAGTCGGTAGGTATTAACACTATTATTACCTGCCTGTTGTATAAGTGTCATCCCGACAACCTTAAGTTTGTGATGATTGATCCCAAGAAGATTGAGCTGTCACTGTATCGCAATATCCAGAACCACTATCTGGCTATGTTGCCAGACTCTGACGAACCTATCGTCACAGACACATCCAAAGCGCAGGAAACGCTGGAAAGTCTCTGTAAAGAGATGGATGAACGCTATGACCTGCTGAAAATGGCGATGGTACGGGATATTAAAGCCTATAATGAGAAGTTTGAGTCGGGAGAACTGGAAGAGGAACTGGGACACCGGCACCTGCCCTATATTGTAGTTATTATTGATGAGCTTGCCGACTTGATGATGACAGCCGGTAAACAAATTGAAGAGCCTATTGCGCGATTAGCCCAGCTTGCCCGGGCTATTGGTATTCACCTGGTGGTGGCCACGCAGCGTCCGTCTGTGAATGTGATTACGGGTACCATAAAAGCCAATTTCCCAGCGCGTATCGCCTATCAGGTGGCTTCTAAAGTGGATTCCAGGACCATTCTGGATATGGGAGGTGCCGACCAGCTGGTGGGGATGGGAGATATGCTCTTTACCAATGGGTCTGGGCTCACCCGCATCCAAAATGCGTTTGTATCTACAGAAGAAGTGGAAGAAATAAATAGCTTTATTGGTCGCCAGGCAGGATATAAGGAACCATTTCACCTGCCCATCATAAAAGATGATACTGCAGAGATACCTGATCCGTTAGATGACATAGACGAATATTTTGAAGCCGCTGCTAAACTGGTGATACTTCATAATCAGGGCTCGGTATCATTGCTTCAGAGAAAACTGAAAATTGGATACAATAGGGCCGGCCGAATTATAGATCAATTATTTAATGCAGGAATTGTTGGACCATACCAAGGAAGTACCGCACGAGATGTGCTTATCAACGAAGAAGAAGAACTCCAGGAAATTTTGGACGGACTCGATGATTTATAACTACCGTAAAACGCTACTGGTAGTAGTTTTACTTTTTGTATCGTTTCCCCTGGCAGCCCAAACACCTAATTTTGACAAACTGAAGCAAAAGTTTGACTCTGGACAGGTCTTCGAAGCATTATACACCCATGAGTTTACCGACTCCTACACCGGCGAAGTAAATGTAAGTGAAGGCAACATCTGGATAGAGAAAGAAGGATATAAACTAAAGAGTGAAGATCAGACGCTGGTGGTAGACGGGGAGACCTCCAAAGTATATGAAGGTGCAAGAAACCGTTTGATCATAAGTGAGTACGATCCCGAAACCGATGACTTTGCACCTTCCCGTATGTTAAATGGGGTAGATTCTACCTATACCATCTCTGAAACCAGCAATGGAAATACAAGTGAAGTCACTTTAAAATCCGATGATGCTTTTGCCATATTCCGTAAAGTTGAAATTCTGCTCAACCAAGACCAGTACCCGTTGGAAATTACAGCTTATGATGTGTCTGATAATGTAATTGTGACTACCTTTCGGGGTGGAAGTTTTGTAGAAATGAACGAATCCATCTTTAGCTTGAAAGTGCCGGGCAATGCAGAAGTAGTAGATATGCGGTACTGATGTTGTTATTGGCAAACAGTACATTTGTTAATGCACTCAAAAAAATAATACCAACGCCGGTAACAATAAACGAATAACGGTTTCCAGATTTATGCAACCCAAAAAGGCATTGAAAGTTTTCATAAGCGTTGCGCTCGGAGCGCTTTTCTTGTGGTTGGCGTTTAAAGAAGTTGAATTCTCGGAAGTGATGGAGGCCGCCCGGAATATGTCGTATGGATGGATACTCCCATTCACAGGCCTGACCCTCCTTGCACATTACATCAGAGCGGAGCGGTGGCGTATGCTCTTCACCAACAAAGATAAAACCCCATCACGTCTTACATTATATACCGGGGTGATGTTTGGATACCTCACAAATATTGTGCTGCCCCGTGTGGGAGAAGTGGCCCGCCCGGTGTATGTAGCCCGGCAGGTAGACGAAAAAAACAGCAAGCTAATAGGTACTATCGTTCTTGAGCGGGTTATAGATGTGATAAGCATGCTTTTGATTATGGTATTTGTAGGGGTCTTCCTGGTGTCAGATCCACAGGTGCTTTCCCGGTTGTTTGGGGTTGACTTCACAGACTCTGAAATTCAATTAGATTTAATGCTGACTCTTCTAACCTACGGAGCCATTGGGCTCATTGCGGTTGGGGTATTGTATCAGCTGTTAAAAGTAGCGGCAAAGAAATCTGAAAAGACAGCGGTGCTTTTTGATAAAGCAAGAAAAACAGGACGCACATTTATGGATGGAATACTGGCTATCCGTGAGCTCAAAAACTGGCCATTGTTTATATTGTATACTGTTCTGATATGGTGTTGCTATATCATGATGACTTATATTCCCTTTTGGATGTTTGACATGCAGGAAGTATTTGGCCTGGGAGTTACAGAAGCGTTAGTACTTACGATGGTATCGGCGGTGGGAATCTCAATTCCAACACCGGGAGGTGTAGGTACCTATCATCTGTTTATTACAAAAAGTTTGTTTGTCTTATTTGCCGTACCCGAGACTATTGGACTTGCTTATGCAACGGTGGCTCATGCAGCAACACTGGTAGTTATCATTGCATGTACTCCTGTTCTGCTGGCCGTTGACAAGTTTTATTTATTGAAGAGAAAAACCGGATGAAGATGACATTCCCTTCATAACGGAAGTTTATACCAACCGGGATTTTAAAACGGCTGTAAAATAAGAGGAAAGGAACAAGAACCGGTTACAGAGGTTCACCTTTTTAACAATCATCGCCTAAAACCTTCCTTTAAAATTTAGTACATTCCATAAATTTTGAATTTATGATAAAAACGAAGTTTCTATTTTTAATTTTTCTGGGCTCTGTAGTCCCTCTATGCGCTTTCGGGCAAGGTGGAACAGATGATACTCAGAATTCCCTCTTGCCAGAGATTAACCCACAGGATATTGAGATCAGAAGCGAGTTTCGAGCTCGTTTTCCAGGGCTTAGGCGCCAACCAATACTGGGCTTTAATCCAAAACCCCGGGTGTTTCAGATAGACCCCAACCGGATTCCTTTTATGGAATCTCGTGATGATGCTGTGGCGGCTATCTCCGTTTCCAGTTTAAGCAGGCCCGAACCGCCTGCTCGTAGTATTCTCTCCACGCCAGGCAGAAAAAGTTTGTATGCAAGAGCCGGTTATGGTTCTTTTGTAACTCCTGAATTCGAAGCCTATGGTTTTTTAACACTGGATGAGCAAAGCCTGATATCGGGAAATACAAGTCTTCGGGCATCAGATGGTCACCTTAATGGACAGGATAGCGGGTTCAGAGATGTTGAACTGAATGCCACTTATATCAGGAAAATGAAAAAGGACTTAAAATTGTCGGTAGATGTAGGAGGCTTCAGTACGTTTAATCATCTCTTTAAACTGGAAAGTCCCTTTCTTCAAAATAGCATAGGTAAAACCCCTGAAAAACTAAACTTAGGATTTGGAACCGAAGTTAGGTTAGAGCAGATTACCAATGCGCTTGAGGGTTGGAGCGCTTCTGTAGGCGGAAACTTGTTTGGAAGTGATTTTGAGGCAGGGAATTCAACCTATTCAGGAAAGCAAAATGAGCTAACCTATCGCACCTCATTATCGAAATACTGGGCAGGCAAGCGGATGTATGAGACATTCAATATCTCAGGAAGCCTGGACGGAGGAACATATGACGTCTCTGGCAGCAGCAGTCAACAATGGGTAGATGCCAAAGCTTCTGCAGAATATAGACGATTATTTAACTTTAGTACTCATCTACGGGCCAAGGCTGGTGTGGAATATGTGTCTGACCCGTTTTCAAACAAAGTATATATTGTTCCGGAAATTGAGTTAAAACATAATCTTAAGGATGCTATTATTGTTTCAGGAAATGTATATGCACGTCCCCAAATTCAATCCGTACAGGCTCATAATCAATACAATAGGTTTTTGAACAACCAACTGCAGCTGCAACATTCATACGCTATTGGTGCCCGGGCAGAAGTGGGGTTCCAGCCTATGAAGGGGAATAGGATTTTTGGCGGTATCAGCTATGAACATACAAGAGATTATGCCTATTACCAGCGAAACAAGCAGACTGTTGGCGGTACATCCATGAATGAGTTTTATGGAGTTAATTATGGTGATGTTGACATCATCGAATTATTTGTAGGTATCACCCAGCAGCTGATTCCGGAAAAATTCTGGTTCGATGCCCGCCTATATGGACGAAACCCAAACCTGAATGGAGGAGGAGACATCCCTTATGAAGAGCGGTTGGGACTGAATGGCTCCATGTCTTATAAACCGGTTCAAAAACTTACGGTGAATTCCTGGACTGAATACACAGGTAAAAGAGAAGACCCGGCTTCTGGCGGTGATTTAGGCGCATATATGTTGGTGAACGGAGGGGCAGAGTATCAAATTACAGATCGGTTTGGAGCTTATATAAAGGTGCTCAATATATTAGGGCAGAAGTATGAAAGATGGGATGGATATGAAGAGCGTCCATTCCAGGTATTTGGAGGGTTAACGGTAAAACTATAGAGGTATGACAAAAGAATTTTTAGAGACATTTGGGATTGTGATACGGGATCAGATTATTATGAAAAATTCGGTTGAGGTACGAGGTTTGGGTAATTTTAAGCCCATACACCTCAGCCAACAGCAAGAGAAAAGAGCGGATGGTACCAATGTTATGACTCCGCCCAAAGACGCTATTGAATTTGAAGCGGTTAAAAAGGGGTAGTTATGTATATAGATCACGAAAAACTTGTTGAGTTGCTTTCAGAAGCTTCCGGCATAGAAAAAGAAAAAATAGAGAAACAGCTTAAAGAGCTGGTAGGTGAGATTCATGAGGCCATAGATGAAGGCGAGGCTTACGAAGTAGATGGTTTCGGTATCTTTAGTCAAATTGGTGAAAACCTGGTTTTTATGCCAAATAAAGACCTGGAAACCGAGATCAACTATAAATATGTAGGGATGGAGCCGATTGAAGTAGAGGATACTTCAACAGCTGCAAAAGAAACCGCCGGTGAAGAAGATGAATATGAAGATCCATTTGGGATAATTGGGGAAAGCCCGGAAGAAGAGACGCCGCTGAGTACGGAGTTGGCTGAAGAAGATAAGAAAGAAACGAAATCCGTTGAAGAAATAGCCGATGCCCAGGAAGAGGAAGACCAAATTGCAGCCGATACGGAAGAAGAGGCCGAGGCTAAAGAAAAACCTGGTTCCGATAAGTGGGGAATTGACTCATACCAGGATGATACCTCGGAAGATGTGTTTTCAGGTTTACTCGGGGATACGCCGGATGATATTTTGGAAGAAGACGATTTAGTATCAGAGGAAGCGGAAAGTGAAGGCACGGAATCCGAACAAGAAAAAGAAAGTAAGGTCCCCGATTCAGACCTTGCCGCCGAAGAAGAAGACGAGAAAATTGAACCAGAACCGGAAGATCCTTTTGCAGAGCTGGCAACGGATGAAGATGATGCTGAAGGCGAAGGCAAAAAGGAAGAGACAGAGCAGGATGAGGTTGTGCCGGTAATCACGAACCTATCATCGAAGAAAGAGCCGAAGAAAAAAGAAACAAAAGAAAAAAAGACGGATAGAAAGCAGAGGAAGGCGCCCAAAAAAGAAAAACAAGAAAAGAAGCAAGCCTCTCCTGCACTATTGGTGGCAGTTATAATCCTGGTTCTTTTTGGAGGGGCAGCCGCACTCGGCTACTTTGGTATTGTGCACATACCGGGTATTACCCCGGAAACAACAACAACTGCCCAGTCACAGCCGGCCCGGCAAAGTCCGGAAGCTCAGGCCTCAACTCCTGTGGCAGAAGAGGCAAACAACCAGGAAGCGGAATCGCAGCAAGCAGAAGAAGAGAAACCGCCCGTGCAGGATGAAACTGCTGAAGAAGGAATTAACAACCAAAACCCGCCAGAACAAGATGCGGCTATGGGCGAAGATCAACCCAGTGAAGAACACCCTCAACAACAGTCAACGATTGAAACAAAGATGGCCGATGTAGTACCTGAAGGCCAAACCAAATATGGCTTAAGAGGAGAACCCGTTCAGGCAGCCAATAATGGTTATACCATTGTTCTGTTTTCTTTAAGCAACGAAGAAAATGCAAACGCAAAGTATCAGGAGCTCAAAGAAATGGGATACAGGGCAATACTTGATGCCCGGCCATCGTCTCAATATGGAACTCTTTGGCGTATCAGTATCGGGCAGTTTCAAACAATTACCGATGCAGCTATAGCCTCCGATGAACTGGGCGAACCTTACGCATCCAATTACTTTATAACAGAAATTAATTAACATAAATACATCATCTACATGATCCAATTGCTGATATTTCTGCAGGAAACAACTGCAGCAACCGACTCACTTGCCCTTGCCATGCAAGGTGAAAGCACTACTTTTTTTGATCTTCTGGTGGAAGGAGGGATTTTGATGATCCCCATATTCGTTCTCTTTGCCATAGCCATCTATGTTATTGTTGAACGATGGAGTGCATTAAATCGCTCACATGTAGAACCCCAGCAATTTTTACACAGGATTGAGGGGCTGCTCAAATCGGGTAAAAACGGCCAGCGCAATGCCATGGATTACTGCGATGAATTTGATAAACCTATTGCCCGTATTATAAAAAGCGGAATTAAAAGACTGGGACGTCCCATCCGCGATATTGAAGACGCTATCGACAATGCCGGGAAGAAGGAGATTTTCTTTCTCGAAAAAAGAATGAACTGGTTGGCAACTATTGCAGGTGTAGCACCATTGCTTGGCTTTACCGGAACGGTGACAGGGATGATCGAGGCTTTTATGGACATCCAGTCTATGCAGGGAAGTGTAAATCCAAGTGAGTTGGCAGGAGGTATTTGGGAGGCCTTAATTACGACTGCTGCCGGACTAATCGTTGGATTGATAGCCTTTGGATTCTACAACTTCCTGCTGGGTAAAATAAACCGGTCTATTTTTGAATTGGAAAATGCATCAGCCGACTTCCTGGATTTGCTGCAGTCGCCGGTTCCTAAAAAGGGGGAATAAAATATGAGCATGGATTTTAGAAAAGGAGACAAAAGTTTAAAGCCGTTATCTCTGTTTTCACAGTCATCGTTGACGGATATTGTATTGCTGTTGCTCATTTTCTTTCTGCTCACCTCGTCGTTCGTAACTAACTTCGGGATACAGGTAACAGTCCCCAAAGCAGAAAGCAGTGCAACGGTGAAACCACAGTATGTATCGGTAGCGGTTACCAAAGAGGGAACGTACTATGTGGACGGAGATATGACGGCCCGGGGATCGCTTGCTTCGGCCATACGAACAGCAGTAAATAATAAGAAGGCGAATGGCCCCGTTTCAATTGTGCTTAGAGCTGATAAAGACGCTATAGTGGATGATGCTGTGCGAGTAATGAATATTGGCAAGAGTCTCGAATTAAAAGTACTTATGGCAACCGAACAAGGTTCCTGATCCAATGAGTAAACAAAACTTCACAAAAGATGATAGCCTGGCACTTACGGTCACCCTGACGGTGAATATACTGTTTCTGTTATTTTCACTCTGGTTTACCATTGATATGGGGCAAAATCTGCGTCCCGCTTTCCTGGAAGTTGAATTCGGGGAATTCCAGTCCGGAAAGCCTGCAGAGTTTTCGGAAGTGAAGGACGAACAAGTTGCTAAACGCCCCAACCCATCTGAAGTAGAACCTGAGGAGCCCAAAGAAGAAGCCCCGGTTCCTGAAGAAGAACCTCAGAAAGCTGCAGAGGATAATACCAAACCTGTAGATCTCCCCGATGAACAAGAGGAAGTAGAAGAGGATCCTGTTGAAACTACTGAAACAGAAAAAGTGGATCCGACTAAGGAGAATACTGAAGAGGCTAAAAAGGAAGTTGAAATACCTCCGGTAGCCGAAAAGGAAGAAACAACAGAAGAAGGAGCTAAAGAAAGCGGTGACCAGGAAGGAGCTGTTGGCGATAAGGATGCCGACCAGGGAACAGGGAACCAAGAGGATAAAACATCCCCCTATGAGTTGAAATGGGATGGAGAAATTGACCGCGCCCCCATGGTTCAGCCACTTCCAAAGAACACGGCCAATATGGAAGGGGTTATCACTGTGCGTTTTGAAGTACGCCCCGATGGCAGCGTAGGACGAGTTATACCCCTGAAAAAAATGAACCCCGAATTGGAACGAGAAGTGATGAGTACATTGAGATCATGGAGATTTTCCCGTTTACCCAGCGGAGTGCCCCAGCAAGCTCAGTGGGGAACCATAACGTTCCGTTTTGTATTTGACTAAACCAATGATTTTATAATTGAAAAAACAGATCTATGTCAACATTAAAATTGAAAAATTATAGCCTGCTTCTTGTATTAATTATTCCATTTCTGACTCTCTCCTGTAAGAAAAGCTCAACAGGCCCCGACAACGAACAGGGACCGTATTTTAATGTAAATCAGTGGATGAATGTGAATATGGATTTCTATTATTTTTGGAATGATGAGGTACCGGAGGAAGTGGACGGAACTATTTTACCCCAAACATATTTCAATAGCATGCTCAATTCTGAGGATGAGTTTTCTTTTATGTCGGATGATGCAGAAGCACTACTTAATGATTTACAAGGCTCTTCCTTCTCGGCTGGTTTTTCGGCAGCTTTTGGGGCGTTTAGTGGTACCGATGATATCTTTATAATTGTTGAATATGTATACCCGGGTACACCTGCCGATGAAGCCGGATTTAAACGAGGGGATATTATATTAGCCATTAACGGGCAACGCCTGAACCGGGATAATTATGTGGATCTCTATTACCAGGAATCGGATGCCACCTATCTTCTCGGAGCCTATGATGCTGAATCAGATGCCATATCAGAAACGGATTCAACGGTTATGGTCTCAAAAAGTCAGCTTGTGCTAAATCCGGTGGTGCATACATCGGTTATTGAAAAAGGAAACAGCAAAATCGGCTATATGTTTTATGCGAAATTCCTTAATGGTGCTAATGACAGCTTTATTGAGGTTGTAGATCAGACGTTGGAAGATTTTCAGTCCCAGGGAGTAAACGAGCTTATTATAGACCTAAGATATAACGGGGGAGGGACTATCGCTTCTGCCGTTAATATAGCAAACTCTATTGCCCCGGTTTCGACCACAGCGAACGAAGATATATTTGTGAAATATCAATACAACAGTGCTCTTCATAATAAATTATTGGAGGAGGAAGGGGCTGATTCTCCCAACCTGGTTCTTCGTTTTTCTGAAGATCCGGTAAACCTGGGCCTGGATCGTGTATTTTTTCTAACCACCTCCGGATCGGCCTCGGCCAGTGAGCTTCTAATTAATGGCCTGGCTCCCTATATGGATGTGGTAACTGTAGGCACCCCCACCTTTGGCAAGTTCTATGGCTCGTTTGTGTTAACCGGCCAAAGCGTCACCCCATCCCATTCCTATGCTATAGTGCCCGTGGTTCTGAAGTATGCCAATGCCAATGGAGTTACCGATTTCCGCGATGGCCTTGCTCCCGATTACGAGGTGCAAGAAGATATTGTACAGGCGGTAGCTCTCGGTGATACTACCGATCCCATGATCGGGAAGGTACTCGAAATTGTCACAGGTGATCAGACCGCAAAAACCGTTCGCCGAACTCTGCCCTATAGACTATTGGATGATCCTGTTGAGCTGAAAAAAGGAAATATATTTAAAGTGAAAAAACCGCGAAGCAAGCCCAGCAAGTTTTAAACCAAATTACATCTTTTTGTAGAACTCTTAGTTCCTGTTGACTACATTCGCTTAACTACGTTAAGTGAAAAAGAACTAACTAAGGAATCGAGGTTTTATGGAAACAATAAAAAAAGCGGGACTGCTCTTCATTCTCCTGCTCACTGCTTCTGTGTTCACCGAAGCAAAAGCTCAGATATTTGGCCATGGGGAGGAAACATCCTCACCGGCCTATGAAGCCAGTACACTAAAAGACTTGAACTATAGAAATATCGGCCCTTTTCGTGGCGGCCGCTCAGTTGCTGTAGCAGGTCACGATGCAAAACCCTACACATTTTATACTGGTTTTGCCGGTGGGGGAGTATACAAGACAACCGATGGAGGAAACTCCTGGGCCAATATCTCCGATGAATATTTTAAAACGGGTTCAGTAGGCGCCATTACCGTAGCGCCGTCCGATCCCAATGTAATTTATGCGGGAATGGGAGAAACGGATATTCGCGGAAACATGTCGGGTGGAGACGGAATGTACCGCTCTACTGATGCCGGAAAAAGTTGGGAATACCTTGGATTGGGGCAAAGTCAGTTTATTGGAGATATAGAAGTGCATCCTGAAAACCCGGATGTTGTTTGGGTAGCAGCTATGGGACAACTCTTTGGCACGGACGGTAATCCTGAACGGGGAGTATTTAAATCCACCGACGGGGGAAAGACCTGGAATAAAGTGCTGTATCGTGATGAGAAAACCGGAGCGGTTGATATAGCAGTAGACCCCAATAATCCCCGAATTCTTTTTGCTGCTTTATGGGAAGCCTACCGAAATCCCTGGCAAATGAGTAGCGGCGGCGATGGCAGCGGTCTGTTCAGAAGTAAAGACGGCGGTGAGACATGGGAAGAAATATCTCAAAACCCAGGCATGCCCAAAGGGTTACTGGGTAAAATTGGCGTTTCTGTTTCGCCGGTAAACTCAAACCGGGTATACGCTATTGTAGAAAACCTAAATGGAGGGCTGTTTCGCTCCGAAGATGGAGGAGATGGCTGGAGCCGGGTAAACACCAACCGCAATATCCGCCAGCGCGCCTGGTACTATACCAAAGTGATTGCAGATTCCCAGAACGAGGATGGCGTATATGTACTGAATGTTGGTTTCTACCATTCGTCTGACGCCGGAAAATCCTTTAGAAGAATTGGAACCCCTCACGGCGATCATCACGATTTATGGATTGATCCCGACAATAACCAACGTATGATTATTGGCGATGACGGAGGCGGTCAGGTAACTTATAACGGAGGAGAATCCTGGTCTTCCTATCATACTTCTGCGACCGCTCAAATTTACCAGGTTACAACCGACAACCAATTTCCCTATATGATATATGGGGCACAGCAGGACAACAGTACTTTTGCTATTAAAAGCAGAACTTCAGGCTTTGGTATTGATGAAAGTGATTGGTGGCCGGTAGCTGGCGGAGAAAGCGGATACATAGCTCCCGACCCGGATGAGCCGAGTGTTTCTTATGGAGGAAGTTATGGCGGTTATCTCAATCGTTATGACAGTGAGCTGGGTCTTAGTGACCGCATTGATGTTTGGCCTGACAATCCCATGGGAGCCGGCGCTGAAAACCTGAAATATCGATTCCAGTGGACATTCCCAATCTATATATCACCCCATAACTCAGATGTGATGTATGCGACTTCGCAGTATGTACACCGCACTACAGACGAGGGAATGAGCTGGGAGGTCATAAGTGATGATCTTACCAGGAACGATAAATCCAAGCAGGTAGAGTCCGGCGGCCCTATCACCAAAGATGATACCTCGGTAGAGTATTACAATACGATATTTTCATTTATAGAATCTCCGGTTGAGCCTGGAATCCTCTGGGCGGGTTCCGATGGCGGTCTGATCCATATAAGCCGGGATAACGGTGATACATGGGAGGAAGTGACGCCCGAAGACATGCCCGAAGCTATGATCAGTATTATTGATGCTTCCTACTTTGATGGGGGAACAGCCTATGTGGCAGCCAACCGGTATAAGTTTAACGACTTCCAGCCCATGCTGTACAAAACGACAGATTACGGCCGCAGCTGGAGCCGAATCAACGATGGTATTCCTGATATGGATTTCACCAGGGCAATACGGGAAGATCCAAACCGCGAAGGCTTACTCTATGCGGGAACCGAAACAGGGGTTTATGTTTCTTTTAATGCCGGGGAAAACTGGCAGCCGCTTCAGCTGAATCTACCACCCGTTGCAGTAACCGACTTAGCCGTGCATAAGCGGGAAAAAGACTTGGTGGTAGCAACCCAGGGACGTTCGTTTTGGGTATTGGATGACTTGCCGGTGCTCCATCAACTGAACGATGATATTGCCGGTAGTAATCATCTGTTTAATCCAGAGCATGTATATCTGTTTGGAAGAGGGGGAGGAACTCCACCGCCAGGCTCTACCATTGGGCAGAACCCGGAACCGGGAGTAGTGGTATTTTATAACCTCAGTGAAGATGTAGACCAGGAAGTGCTCCTAAACTTTTATGAAAGTGACGGGGACCTGATTAAGTCATACTCCAGTAAGGAAGATGAGGAAGGGCAGCCTGTTAAAGAAGAAACCGATTTCTACCAGGAAGAAGAAGTCCGTCCTTCGTCAGTACTTTCAGACAAAGCCGGGCTGAACAAATTTTCCTGGGATATGGAGTACCCCGGCGTAACCGATCTTAATGGCCGTCAGATTTTATGGGCGGGCAACACCCGGGGACCCGAAGCTGTACCTGGCACCTATACCGTTAAACTATATATCGGTGATGAGGAAGCAGGTAGCCGGGAGTTTGAAGTACTCAAAGATCCAAGACTCACAGAGGTGACACAGGAAGACCTGGAAGAGCAGTTTAACCTGGTACAAACCATTAATGCTAAGCTGGATACCACGCATAAAGCGATTAACCATATCCGGAAGTTGAGATCAGAAATCAATGAGTTGATGGAAGAAAGCGGTGATAATGAAGAAGCCAGGGAGCTGGCTTCAGAAATTAAGAAAGCACTCTCGGAGATCGAGAATGAGCTCATGCAGACCAAGGCAGAAGCGACCCAGGATGTGTTAAACTACCCCATTAAGCTGAATAACAAGCTGGCTTCATTAAAGAGTACGGTTGCTACCGGTTACGGCCGGCCAACCGAACAGCAGTATGAAGTATATGAAGACCTGGCTGCCAAGGTTGATGTGCAGTTAGAACGCTTCAATAAAATACTGAAAGGGGAGTACGGCACGTTTAAAGGAGAGATTGAAAACCCCTCGGTGCCTATTGAAAACTAATAAACAGTAGATTAGCAGTTATTCAATTCATATAGTTGATCCCGGTCTTGGAGTACAAGGCCGGGATTTTTTATTGAGATATTAATGGTTCGGCCAGGCACATTGCTGCAGGGGATGATTTGTAGAATACCCATTGGCTTTTAGCCTTATTCCTCCCTTTGGATATCTTTGGTACAACCATTAGGTTTTTTAAAATTCAGCCACTTTTTACAAGACATCTTGGTGAACATCCTTTATAATTACTCATTTGAAAGGTATTATGTAGAAACAAAAGGCTATCCAAAAGTTCAGGAAAATGGGAAATGGCAATCGAGGAAAAACCTCTGCACTTTATGTCTGGAATGGCATGATGGTTTTCTGGGGGGCATCGTTTGATACTGATCCTCATTCCCATAAAAATACCCTCCAACTGGTTTTTGATATAGATAAAGAATTCAAATTGAGAGATCATTCTACAGAGTGGGCTCGTTATTCTGCTGCTATCATCAAAGCCTCCCACATCCACCAACTGGACAGCAACGGTAGTATCCAGTTATTTATCTATCTTGACAAGGAAAGTACCTATGCTCAAAAACTGACCAATAAATATTTGTTAGATAGACCGTTCCGTGAACTTCCGAATTCCGATATCCGGGAATTCAGCAATGAATTTTTTAAACGGCTTGTAGCGACAGAAAACTGTGGGAAATTATTCAGGAAATGCATGATGATTCTTCGGCATCTTATAAACCGAGAGCAAACCATAAATATCGACAAGCGGATTCAAAAAGCGATTTCTTTTATAACAGAGGCACCTGTCAAGCAATTTAAGGTTGAGGATGTGGCCAACCATGTTTCGTTGTCAGAAAGTCACTTACGCCACCTTTTTAAAGAACAGGTAGGCCAACCCATTCAAAACTTCATTTTATGGATGCGGGTCGTGGACTCTCTCAACCTTGTATTAGAAGGCAAACAATTAACCCAAACAGCCCATGAGGTGGGTTTTTGGGATAGCTCACATATGAATCGATCTTACAAAAAGTTACTCGGAGTTTCGCCAGGCTCCATAAAAAAGCATGAAGATGATTATAGGATTATCACCTGTGACAGGGACAATTTCTATACCTTCAAAACAGAAATATTACAAAACTGGAATAGTGAAACTCCCTTAAAGATCGTTGATGAGCTCGATCAGATCAAAAATGAATAAAAATTACAACAAAAAACCATGTTTAATAAACTAACTCATTTTGCCATTTATGTAGAGGATATTGATAGAGCCTCAACGTTTTATAATGAAGTCTTCAATTGGAAATTTAACCAATCCGATCAACCTGATTTTCTTCAAATAACAGAGCCGGATACAACTGAAGAAAAACCGATTGGTGCCTTACAGCATCGGAAATATTCCGTTGCTTCTGAAAAGGTAATTGGGCTTGAGTGTACTTTTACTGTAGAAGACATTGAGGCAGTTGTTAGAAAGATAAAAGATGCCGGAGGGGAAATCTTAATGCCTAAGACAGACATTCCAAAAGTTGGTTGGATTACTAAATTCAAAGACACAGAAGAAAATATTGTTTGTGCTATGCAATATCTCGATCATATCCAAGCTACTATGAACTCTTAAATTATTGTTGTTATGTATCGTTTATGTATTTGCTTAACCGTTATCACTGTAATGATTGGTGGCTGTCAGCCAAAATCCTCACAATCTTCGAATGAGATTACAGAATCTGTTAATAGCCTGCTTAATGACTATCAAGCTTTCATGAGTTCCGGTAATGTAGACAGCCTTGTGAACCTCTATTCAAATGATCCACGGTTTCATTGGGTAGAAGATGGCAAAACAGCTTACAGTTCTCCGAAAGAAATCGAAAAAGGTCTTAAAGGATTACAGCGAATATATTCTCAATCACATCTGGAACTCAGCAATACAAAAGTCACTCCTCTTCCACCAGATTATGCTTTAATAACAACGCATTTCAAACAGTCTTTAGCGGATAGCACTGGTATTGGATTTTCTTTTTCGGGAATAATGACAATAACAGCGGTCAAGGAACATAGTGGCTGGAAATTTTTAATTGGCCATGTATCGTCACCTAAACAAAGGTAAAACATCTAACACGGCTCTGCCTTTGGTTTTTTGCTAACTCAGAAATTTGTCTCCTTACTTAACTGGCAATCCCCGTGCAGCTTATACGCGAGGTCGACTTCAAACTATCCTTTTTCATAACCTGCTGTGTTCAACCAATTTTATGACACAAAGAACTATTCTCTTCTTAACTATTATTCTAACCCGTTTACCGGTTGGAGATTAGCTTAAAACAGTATTGAAAGGGAGTAACCTCGCAGCGTCCGTAGGTCCTGCGAGCGTTACGGGATTCTCGCTGGAAAGCCGAACGCTACGAGGACCTGCGGACGCTCGTAGGTTCTCTAAATGGTACTTCTAACCGGTAAACGGGTTTATTCTAATATGTATCGGCTTGACCCAAAAGTAATAAAAGCTCAGGCAGGCGAATTTTACCCGGCGATGGTCATTCAGAGCGATAGCGAAGAATCCTCTCATGTTCTGTTCCCACACCGTTTGTCGATACCAATCTCTCCCCCGGTGAACCCCTTCCTGACTCTACCCCGATTACCGGGGCTTTCTTCCAGGGACTACGCCTTGCAAGGAAGGAGACGCTTATAAGAGCTCAGGGATTGATTTAAGCTTCCATCTCGAAAAAAGTTATCTTCAAAGCCCAAATACCATGTACAGCCAAAATACTGCCCCGGATTGTATTCGGGGCTCTTTGCTGTCGTACCTACGGTACTGAATATCGCCTGATGCAAGTCGGAGACTTGCTGAGCCGGGGTTCTTAAGTCAGTGCTCGTTCTGCATTTGTATTCGAATAATAGTTTCGAGGCTCGCTGTAAGACTTAAAAGAAAAATTTTTTGCGCTTCATATCTTAGATGAGGATATCCTTCACTTGCTTCCCTTCCCTTTCATCTGTAAACAATTTCAACCATTGTCACCTGCAGTTTATGTACTCGGTCGTTAAGTGTACTTCAGTCAATCAGCTTTTTTCATTGCCTTACTAATAAATTGCATGGTCTCATTGTCTACAAATCCATGAGAGGTTTCTTCGGTATCTTCGTTATTGTACATCTTAGAAAGTGATTTTCGGATTTCTTTATTTCCTCCGGTAAATTCTTGAATTAACCCTTCCCAGCGAGCAGCAAGTTCTTGCATTCTTTCACTGTTCGGATCGGTATCCTTCTCCATTTCTATTCTAACTTCTTCTATGAGTTCTTTCCATTCCTGTTGTACTTCTTTAATTCGTTCTTCACCAACTTTTTCTTTTCGTTTTTCTAAATATTCCAATTGATCCTTCGTATAGTATTTTTCGTATTTAGTCATAGCATTTAAGGTTTTTAAAAGTTCATCTGCAGAGAGAACCTCCGAAGACTTTAGAAGGTTCGCGATTGTTCTCAGGCGACGGTAGAGTTCTTTTCCAAGTTCTATTTCGATCCGTACTTCCTTCATTTGCCGATATATAATCTTCTCCAAATTATAATCCTCATTTCCCAGGCATTCTTTGATCTCATTAAGTTGTAATCCAAGAAATTTGAGAGATCTTATTTTTTGGAGTCGCCTCAGCTCATCTTGCCCATACAGCCGGTATCCCGACCTGCTGCGTTCTGTGGGTTTTAACAGTTCAAGCTCGTCATAATACCGAATGGTTCTGTTAGTCAAGCCGGTCTTTTCGGCAAGTTCCCCGATCTTTAACAGTCGGTTGGGCATGATTTTTTATTTTATTATTGTTCAGTCAATAAGATAAGACCTTACGTCGCGTCAGAGTCAAGAAAAAATTTAAAAATATGATTCAAGGCCATGTCTTTTCCTCGATAGGTCGATGAACCGGGGATACGGACTCCGAATGCCTGGGACAAGTTTATACGCGCAGTCGTTATAGGTTCAACCACTATTTAGATATATAGGGTTCTTTTATGAAGCTCATTGTACTTTATTTGCTCTATTCCCTTACCCTTTTGTTTGCCTTGAGACGAAGGGGGCTTCAATCAGGTATTAAGACAGAACATAAGACCGACGGCAATAATGACAATAATGAAAAACCAAAACGAATTTTGGTGATTGGTGCTACAGGTGGAACAGGGCAGGAGCTTGTACGACAATTGCTGGAAAGAGACTATGAGGTTACGGCTTTTGTGCGGAAGCCGGCGAAATTAAAGGTCGAGCATCCAAAATTGATGATTGTTCAAGGCAATGTGTTGGATTACGATTCCGTAGAGAAGGCTGTTCGCGGGCATGACGCAGTGCTTTCGGCCCTGGGACACAAGAGGTTTTTTTATCCCACACAGATTCTTTCGGAAGGTACCCAAAACCTGCTTCGGGCGATGGAAAAGTGTAATGTGTTGCGTTTCGTCTGCGAGACTTCTTTGGGGATTGGTAACAGTGCAGGACGATTTGGGCTTTACTACACATTCTTCACTATCCCGGTAATTCTGCCTTTTTATTTTTGGGATAAAGCTCTTCAGGAAAAGCTGATTGCGCAGAGTAATACCAAATGGACCATTGTCCGCCCAGGCGTGCTGACTAATAACCCTAAACAGGGTGAATACCGTCATGGCCCGGATATTGGCAGCTATATTTGGACTGTGCGTATCCCACGGGCCGATGTGGCAAAATTCATGATCCGTCAGATAACTGACGATACTTATCTCAAAATGGCGGTGGCAGTAGCCAGGTAAATTCCATTACAAATAATAGCAGAGCCAATTTTTCCATCGCACCGTATTCTTCCTCATAACGTTTTATTGAGGCCCTGGTTCATTCTGATCACTGATACATTTCATTCCGGTATTACAATGAGACAATCCTCTTTTCACCAAATCCATGTGCTAACTAATTAAAAAAATAACTACGTTGCGCATCTACACAAGCAAGACTCCCAGACACACTAATTGGGTAAGTACCCCGAAATTGAAGAAGTAGAGATCATAAACAAATTTGAAGAAACAATTTTTATCGGAGGGCTTTATGAAGTTGAACTATCCAATCTTATTGATCCAGTCCCTATTATTGAATTAAACCAAGCCAGCAATTTGGTAAAAATCGAACCCAACGAAGCTCAATCATTCCCGATGGAAGAAATTGCGGAATATTACCGGGGCGCAGATTTCCGTATTTTTATCTATGCTTTTGGGGTGCCGGAAGTTGAAGATCCTACAAAGTGGGTTCAACTGACATCAATAGTTACGGTAGAGAATAAGGAATTGATTAACAATAACGCTTTGGTTCAAATCACCAAATAAAGCGGTTATATAGCATCCTTAAAAGAATTTTTCCGAAAATCTGAATTATTTCAGCCTAAACGGGCTATTCATTTAGCCGGATGTTTCTTCTTCAATGATGCCTCTTAAACACTATCCCTCTGTCATTCTATCTTCACCATCTCGGACTTCCAGATTTCATCATTGTAATCCTTGATCGTGCGGTCGCTGGAGAATTTACCAATCCGGGCTACATTCAGGATAGCTTTTCGGCTCCACTCATCCGTATTGGTGAAGAGTTCAGCCACTTCATCCTGCTTGTTTACATAAGCTTCGAAATCTGCCAGCACCATGAAGTAATCTCCCTGATGGAGCAAAGCATCAGTAATAGGATGAAACAGCTTTTTGTTTTGGGGACTGAAAAACCCTTCCCGGATCTGATCAATGGCTTTCTTCAGTTCTGCGTTAGCATTATAATAGTCCCAGGGATTGTAGCCTTCATGCCGCAGCTGCTCAATATCATGCACTTCCAGGCCGAAGATAAAGATATTGTCATCGCCTACTTCCTCCTTAATTTCGATGTTGGCGCCGTCAAGCGTTCCGATGGTAAGGGCTCCGTTCAGGGCAAACTTCATATTACCGGTACCTGAGGCTTCCATTCCCGCTGTTGAGATTTGTTCAGACAGGTTAGCCGCAGGAATCATCTTCTCTGCAAGGGTAACACTGTAATTTTGAAGGAACACGCATTTTAACTTCCCATTTACTTCCGGGTCGTTATTAACCACTTCAGCAATGCTGTTAATCAATTTAATATGGAGCTTGGCCATGGTATAGCCGGGGGCTGCTTTTCCTCCAAAAATCACGGTTCTTGGGGTGATATCCAGCGTGGGATCTTCTTTTAGGCGGTTATATAGGGTGATTACATGCAGGGCCGCCATCAATTGTCGTTTGTACTCATGTATTCGTTTAATCTGAATGTCGAAGAGGGAATGTGGATCCACTTCTATATCCATTGTATCCTTGATGTAGCGGGCCAGGCGTTCTTTATTACTGAGCTTTATATCGGAAAACTCTTTTTGGAAGTTGGCGTCCTCAGCAAAATCAATAAGCGTTTCAAGCTGTTCCAGGTCGGTAACCCAGTCTTCGCCAATTTTCCCGGTAATTAATGCTGATAAGTCTGGGTTGCACTGTCTGAGCCAGCGCCTTGGTGTAATGCCATTGGTCTTATTGGTGAACTTATCGGGGTACATTTCATCGAAATCCCGAAACATAGATTCCTTAAGCAGGCGCGAATGCAGGGCAGCCACCCCATTTACCTTGCGGGAACCCACAATGCCCAGGTTGGCCATGTGAACCACCGGATTTTCACTATCCCCAACAATCGACATACGTTTGATGCGGTTTTTATCCTCTCCGAATTTAACCTTCACCTTATCGAGGAACCGTCGGTTGATCTCATATATTATACTCAGATGGCGGGGCAGTAAACTGCGCATCAGCGAAACCGGCCATTTCTCCAGGGCTTCCGGAAGCAAGGTGTGATTAGTATAAGCCATGGTTTGCACGGTGATGTCCCATGCGGCTTCCCAGCTAAGCCCTTCTTCGTCCAGCAGTACCCGCATCAATTCCGGAATAGCCAGGTTCGGATGGGTGTCGTTACATTGAATGGCTACTTTTTTGGGAAGTTTGGTCCAGTCATCATTATGTTTACGGAAGCGTCTCAGTATATCCTGCATAGAGGCTGAAACGAGAAAATATTCTTGTTTAAGACGCAGTTCCTGCCCCACAAAAACTTTATCGTTGGGATACAGGACCCGCGAAATATTTTGCTCAAGCTGATTGTCGCGTACAGCATCTATATACTGTCCCTGGTTAAAACTCTCCAGGTCAATGGATGCGTCAGATTCAGCTTTCCACAGACGCAGGTTGTTTACAATATCGTTTTTATAACCGGGGATGGGGGTGTCGTAGGCAACCGCTTGTACTACCCTGGTGTTTTCCCAGGCGTATGTCAGGTTGCCTTTTTCATTGGTGGCAGTTCTTTGGTTGCCATAAAAATCGACCTGGTACTGTAGCTTGGGACGGATGGTATCCCAGGGGTTTCCATACTTAAGCCAGAGATCCGGCCGTTCAATCTGGAAGCCGTTTTCAATCGTTTGATAAAAAATGCCGTAATCGTAGCGTATGCCGTATCCCATAGCAGGAATACCCAGGGTAGCCATGGAGTCAAGAAAGCAGGCGGCTAACCGGCCCAGCCCACCATTACCAAGCCCGGCATCCCATTCGGCATCGCGGATATCTCCGTAGGATAGGTCTACATCTTCCAGGGCCTCTGCTACTATATCACGGATACCAAGGTTCACCAGCATATTATCCATAAGGCGGCCAATCAGGTACTCCATAGAGAGATAGTACACCCGCTTTACATCTTGTTTATAATATTGTTGCTGGGTGTCAATCCACCGGTCGTGGAGGCGGTCAAGAATGGTAAGCGCCACACTTTTATAATTGTCCCAGTTGGTTCGGGAGTAATGGTCTTTGGCTAAAGTATGCCGAAGATGCAGTTTAATGTCTTCTCTAAGAGAGTCTTTATCCATTCCCGACCGGATATTCACTCCATTTATTTTCTTTGTACTCATAGTGATGAATTTCTATGTATAACTGAAGCAGCCTGTTTCTCTCAGTGTATATACTGCAGGCTACATATCAAAAAAATATTGTTTGTTTATGATACTAACCTTGTTTGCGATAAATGCCCGTATCAGGCGTAAACTTTGGACGTGTCAGGTTGGCCTGAAATCCAAGGTCATGAAACGACTCATATGCATTAATTGCAACAAAATCCTGTTGAAAAACACCAAAAACACTGGAACCGCTTCCACTCATTGAGGCATAGGCTGCTCCAAATTCGTAGAGTTGATCCTTCAGATTTCCCACTAAATTATGACGGGGAAATACAGCGGTCTCAAGGTCATTCATCAGCAGGTACTGCCATTCGTCGGGATCTTCCCCGGTGAGTATTTTATCCAGAGAAAAGTCTGGTTCGGGATTGGGCTGGCAAAAACGATAAGCTTCTTCGGTGCTGCTTTCAATTTCCGGAAAAACGGTGACGATCCACGCATCCGGTTGTATATCCAACGGGCGGATATCTGTCCCGGTTCCGGTTCCTATACCGGGCTGCCCTTTGATGAAGAAAGGCACATCAGCCCCTATTTGGGCACCCAGTTCCAGCAGGTCTGCTTCATTAAGGCCAAGGTTGGCAATTTTGTTCATCATTCTGAGGGTAGTGGCGGCATTGCTACTGCCTCCTCCAAGCCCTGCACCTGCCGGGATATTCTTTATCACTTTAATGTAATATTGGTCACGTAATCCGGCTTTCTTCTGCAATAATTTAACGGCTTGGGTAATCAGGTTGGAATCGCCTATGGGGATGCGTTCGTTCGTCATCTCCAGGTCCATCCTGGGAGCTGACTTTACCTCAAAACGATCGTTCCATTCCAGAAAACAAAAGCCCGTTTCAATCTTGTGATATCCGTTGGGAAGCCGTTCCAGCACATTAAGGCCAAGGTTAATTTTTGCATATGCATTAGAAATCCATAAGTCAGGCATTGTTCAGAAACTTGTCTTTATTATTCATCATGTATTCGAAAGCGGCATCGTGTTCATTGGGAATTTCGCCGTTCAATATGGCCTCTTTTACCGCATCTTTAATATCGCCCACGGTTCGGGAGGGTTTAATGTTCAGGGCTTCCATAATTTCATCTCCTGAAAGCGGATTCTTCCATTTACGCAGCCGGTCCTTTTCTTCTACTTCTTCAATTCTTTTTTCAACATAATCGAAGTTCTTGTTGTACTGATCTACTTTGGAGTCATTCTTACTGGTGATGTCGGCCCGGCAAAGCAGCATCAGGTCGTCAATGTCGTCCCCGGCTTCATAAATCAAACGGCGGATAGCACTGTCAGAGACTTCTTCGGAGACCAGGGCAATAGGACGCAAATGAAGGCGCACTAGTTTTCTAACATATCGCATGCGTTCGTCAAGGGGTAATCCCAGGCGGCGAAATATTTTGGGCGTCCATTTGGCACCCAGGGCGTCGTGGCCATGGAATGTCCAGCCAACTTCTGGATGAAATCGCTGAGTGGGTGGTTTGGCAATATCGTGCATAATAGCGGCCCATCGCAGCCAGAGGTCACCCCCCAGTTTTACCACATTGTCGAGCACTTTGAGGGTGTGCCAGAAATTATCTTTATGGCGGCGTCCATCTACTTCCTTCACTCCGTGCAGTTTATGCATTTCCGGGAAAAATTCCTCCAAAAGCCCGGTTTTAAACAACATAGTAAAACCCAGCGAAGGGTTGGGGCTCCGGATAATCTTATTCAGTTCTTCTATAATCCGTTCTTTGGATATAATGTTGATGCGTGAGGACATTTCAGTAATTGCTTCAAAAGTGTCTTCATATATGCGAAAATCAAGCTGGGAGGCAAAACGGATGGCCCGCATCATGCGCAGGGGGTCGTCACTAAAGGTTTGGTGAGGATCTACGGGCGTGCGAATTAGTTTATTTTTGAGATCTTTCATCCCGTTAAAAGGATCGTTGAGTTCTCCGTAGTTTTCCTCGTTCAGCGACCACGACAAGGCGTTAATAGTGAGGTCGCGGCGCAGTTGGTCATCTTCGAGAGTGCCATCTTCAACAATTGGTTTACGGGAATTTCTGCGATAGCTTTCTTTGCGTGCCCCCACAAACTCGAGTTCCAGCTCTCCGGATTTGACCTGAGCGGTTCCAAACTGTTTATAAACGGCCAGAGAGGAGCCTTTAATGCGGCGGGATACTTCCTTTGCCAGGGAAATTCCAGATCCAACTGTAACAAAATCGATGTCAATTGATCCTTTTTTTAGCCGGTTCAAATAATAGTCGCGAACATAGCCGCCTATTACATATACAGGCTTACCAAGGGATGCCGCAGCAGCACTAATAATGCGAAATGCTTTCTGATGTTCTTTTGGTATGTTGTCTATATCTTTCAAGGCTCCAAAGATAGGAATGTTAACAGTTGCTTTCAGACAGAAGCTGAGATATTTTTTACAGGGTATTTAGACAGCAAAGGTAAAGATCATAAACAATCATATAAAGAAAAGACCATGCCTGAGAAGTGGATAATTGCAACCAATGGGACAAAGTATGCGAGTGAAGCTGTAAAATATGCGGCGCATTTGTATAAAGAACTTAAAGCAAATCCTGAAATCAACATATTGGTAGTTGCTATTGACGAGAGTGGCAGTGATGGAGCTAAGGCTATTCTTGAAATGGCAAAATATACCTTTGAAGATATCGCAGGTACTGAACTTCCGCTCACTGCGATGTTGGAGACAGGAGAGCCGGGTAAAGTAATTGCAGAACAGATGGAAAAACTAAAGGGAGATCATCTCTTTATTGGAGGGGCCGATTTTAAATGGGACATCAATGTCGACGGCCCGGGCGGGGTGAGTAATTACCTGATTGAAAATGTTTCCGGACGGATTACCCTTATTAAGTAAGGGAATAGGTTTTTGTTTAAGTGAACATCATCTAAATGGATGATCTGTGATCTATATTTTTGTCAGGTAACTTCAGCTTCCCGTGAAAAGGCGAGAGATGGAGAAGTGGCCATCCTTATGTAAAGGGAAGGATCTTCTCTTGATCTGCTTCGATTTGTAGTGTTTTAAGTTTATTACGGTCTGACGGCTACAGTCCGTCTGACCGATTAGTTGTACCTCCGGAAGTGTGCTCGTGAAATCCATGAGACGGCGTTGGAGCCGGCAGATGGAGGAGTATAATTGGGAATGAAAATTTATGCCCTTTTCCCCGCCCCCTTCTGGCTGGGAGTCGGGAGCCAGGGGATACACTGTAATCAGAACGAGCTCCCGTGGGGATGTCTGCGGCAGAAGGATCTTCTCTCGACTTGCTTCGATTTGTAGTGTTTTAAGTTTATTACGGTCTGACGGCTACAGTCCGTCTGACCGATTAGTTATACCCCCGGAAGTGTGCTCGTGAAATCCATGAGACGGCGTTGGAGCCGGCAGATAGAGGAGTATAATTGGGGATGAAAATTTGTGCTCTTTTCCCCGATCCCATCGCCGAAGGCACCATACTTGAGAAAGGCGTTATCCAGGTTTAGCAAACCATATGTTGAAACCCGCTCTGATAATCATTACAGTACCCGAGTTCAAGTCATAAGTGCAACACGAAAAAATAACCCTGAGGGGATCCCCCCAGGGTTTTCGGCCAAGCGTGGTATATTCGTGTTATCATGCAAAAATACAACCAACTTGACCTACAAGATCGT
>VEMX01000015.1 GCA_009711805.1 Balneolaceae bacterium
CAAAAAAAGATAGCCCTGCCCGAAGGCAAGGCTACAGAAGATACATCAGCTGCAAAAGCATCCTGATGTTCTTTGAAGCAATAACATAGGAATTTATCTTGATTTTTAACACAGTACCTGATCGATGAATAGGGCTACACTTTCTGAATTAGGGTAAAGATAAAGGCTGGGTTGTCTGGGTCAGGCAATCGGTCAAACCGTGTCACGAAGTGATGACAGAAAATAATCCTGGAATTTATTTTTGGGGAGCACATGGACAAACACCTCTGAATCCCGGATAGGACGGCACAAACCAACGAGCGCCCAAAAAAGCCATTCCGATCAATTTCAGAATGGCTTTGGTGTTAAACGGTTTTATGGACGCTTAGAGCAGAAGTGATGCGTTCGAAGATTTCTTCGATGCTTCCCAGTCCGTCAATTTCCTGAACTTTACCCTGTTGGTCGTAATAATTCTTAACAGGTTCAGTTTCATCGCGGTATACCTGTAGACGGGTTTTCACCTTTTCTTCGGTATCATCGCTTCGGTCTTCACCACGGGAGAGAATGCGCTTGATGAGTTCCTCTTCGGGTACCGAAAGCAGGATGAAGGCATCCAGGGCATCATTGTTCTTTTCCAGGAAAGCATCAAAAGCCTCTGCCTGGGGAACAGTTCTGGGAAATCCGTCGAGGATGTAGCCGTCTTTGTATTTGTCTTTCGTTAGTTCATCAGCCACAAGATCTACCACCGTTTCATCGGGTACAAGCTGGCCAGAATCCAAAATGGACTTAACCTTTACGCCAAGGGGCGTTTTGTTTTTAATGGCCGACCGGAAAATGTTCCCTGTCGAAAGGTGAGGAATACTGTACTTATCTTGCAATAACTTAGCCTGGGTTCCTTTACCCGCACCCGGAGGGCCAAACAGGATAATATTCATGGTGTGTTATGTTGATTTATCGCTTGAAAATGAAGATCTGCCTGTCCGTTAACAAACAGGCAGTAGACTTAAAATCTGACAGCAGCTATCACTTTACCCGGCATATGCGGGTACCCCCGAAATCAATTATTGAGCGGGTAAGTAACAGCGATAAAGAGAACACCTTTACTTGCGGCTATCCTTTTCCTGGATACGAGCTGCTTTACCTCTTAATTCTCTCAGATAAAAAAGTTTGGAGCGTCTAACCTTACCCTTCTTCTTCACATCAATTTTAGCGATGAAAGGAGAGTTTAGCGGAAAAATACGCTCAACACCAACGTTGCTACTGATTTTTCTTACGGTAAAGGTTTTGTTAGAGCTGTTTCCACGCTCAGATATAACCACACCTTCGTATTGCTGAATACGTTCTTTATCGCCTTCACGCACACGATAATGTACATTTACTGTATCTCCAGCGGTAAAGTGAGGAACATCCTCATTAACCAGGCTTTGTTCTACAAGTTTTAACTTATCCATGGTTCTTATTTTTATTTCCATTCAAAAATTTAATGAATGGAAGCGTTAATTAATGTTCTTTCTTAAATTTGTCGTACAAATCTTTTCTACGTTCTTTGGTTCGCTTCTCGGCTTGTTCTTGTTTCCATTCTTCCACTTTTTTGTGGTTGCCGGAAAGCAATACACCGGGAACTTTTAACCCTTTGAATTCAGAAGGCCGCGTATACACCGGGCCTTCCAGTAATCCTCCCTGGAACGAATCATTTAATGCGCTGCCTGCATCTCCCAATACACCGGGCAGCAGGCGTACAATAGCATCAGAGATCACCATTGCCGGAAGCTCTCCTCCCGATAGCACAAAATCACCAATCGAAATTTCTTTGGTGATTAACTCATCCCTTATCCGCTGATCTACTCCTTTATAATGCCCGCAGAGAATAATAATATTCTTTTTGAGTGAGAGTCCGTTAGCTGTGGGTTGATTAAAAACCTCACCATCAGGCGCAGTGAAGATTACTTCATCATACCTGCGTTCTTTTTTCAGTGCTTCAATACAGCTGAATATAGGTTGAGGGGTCAACACCATGCCGGCTTCTCCACCATAAGGATAGTCATCTATTTTATTGTGTTTGTCTTCGGTATAATCCCGAAGGTCGTGCACATGAAACTCAACCAGGTTATGGTCGATAGCCCGCTTCACTATACTGTGATTAAGGGGGCCATCCAATAAAGCCGGAACAGCTGAAATGATATCAATTCTCATTATAAGTCCTCCAGCAGGTCAAGGTTTTGGCAATAGATGATCTGATCGCCTACATCTGTTACAAAGTGATCGACACAGGGAATAAGCATACGTCCGGATGTGGTGGCTACCACCAATATGGGGTGGGCCGGATTATCCATGATTTCAGTAACCATTCCTATATAAGTGTCTTCTTCATTTCGGATTTCACAGTCGATGAGAGAATCATCATCTCCCAACCCACTGCTTTTGATGAAAGCCTCTGCATTTTTGGTTTCAAGGTATAAGCCCCGACTTTTTAATGCATCAGCTGCTGAGCGATCAGCGATATGGTCAAATTGTACAAAGAACGTAAGTGAATTTCGTTTTTCTTCCAGTCTTACATTGGTGATGCGAGCCGGATAAAAGTCGCCACGGTCGTTACGCAGGTACACAAGCTTCAGCTGTTTAACAGCATCGGGGAGTTGGGTTTCAAAAGAAACGTTAAGTTCCCCATTCAATCCATGAGACTGAACAATATATCCAATTTGGGTGAAGCCTTGCATACGGGCGTACCTATTCGCAGACGCGGGATAAATGAATTATCCTTCTTCCTGTTTGTTTTCCCAGGCACGCTGAACCGTTACACGATCTTCGTCTTCTGGTACAAAACCTTCAAGGTCTGCAAGATCGGTATCATTAATATGATCGATTGCATCTTTGGCAGTCATGTCGGTTGAAAGCTCGCCGTCAGAATCGGATTCGGATGAAGATTCATCGTCCTCAGTGTCATCCTCAGCTTCTTCTTCTTTAGATTCTGTTTCAGCTTCAACTTCTTCTGTTTTGTCTTCGTCGGCCTCAGCTCCAACTTCTTCAACAGCTTCTGCTTCTTTTTTAGCATCGGCTTCTTCAGGCTGTGCTTCTTCCTCTTTCTCAGTTTCTGGCTGAGTTTCGGCTTCAGCTGCAGGTGTTTCAGTAGCTTCTTCCTGTGTTTCTTCAACAGCGGCATCTTCAGCTTGTGCTGTTTCTTCTACTGCTTCTTCAGCTGTATCTTCTTTAGTCTCTTCTTCGGCAGCAGCTTCTTCCTGCTCGCGGGCAGCTTTTTCAGCTTCTACTTCAGCAGCAGCTTTAGCGGCGGCTTCCTGAACTTTCTTTTTGTATTCTCTTTCTTCGGCTGCAAGCGTTTCCTGGTACTGTTCTTTGCGGGAAGGCTTATCGTCTTCTTTCGATTCACGATATTCTCTCCATTCGCTCAGTGCCTTTTCAATTTCTTCTTCACTCTTTCCCCAGTTGATGAGGTGGCGTTTATAGAGGAGTCCTTCGCGGCGCAAAATTTTGCGAACCGTATCTGAAGGTTGAGCGCCGGTGTCTAACCAATAAAAAATGCGGTCTTCATTCAGAAGCACCTCTTTTCTCTCGGTTACGTTATCGTAACGTCCTACCTGTTCGATGATGCGGCCATCTCTTGGTGAGCGGCTGTCGGCAACAACGATGTGCCAGATGGGACGCTTTTTTCGTCCTTTACGTTGAAGTCTGATTCTTAACAATGATGTTCTCCAGTGTGTTTTTCCGAAGGAATCCCTTCGGTTGATTTATAATTTCCTATCGGCCTATTGGCAGATTTTTCAATCCTTGAAGAGCACGTCCCATTTTTCCCATTTTGGACATGGTCTTCATCATTTTTTTCATTTGATTGAACTGTTTTATGAGATCATTAATCTCACGAACAGTGGTGCCAGAACCCTTCGCAATACGTCGTCTCCGACTTCCATTGAGAATATCAGGATCCTGACGCTCCTCCGGCGTCATTGATAAGATTATAGCTTCAATCGGTTTGAACGAGTCATCATCGATATCTGTATCATCTAATGCTTTGCTGGCGCCGGGGATCATAGATACAAGGTCTGAGAAATCTCCCATCTTCTTGATCTTTTGAATTTGATCGAGGAAGTCGTTCAGATCAAATTTATCTGAACGGATTTTCTTTTGAAGCTTTTCGGCTTCTTCCTCATCAAATTCTTTTTGAGCTTTTTCAACAAGCGAAACCACATCACCCATACCCAGAATACGCTGGGCCATTCGGTCAGGATAGAAGGGTGAGAGGGCTTCCAGCTTTTCGCCGGTACCCACAAACTTGATAGGTTTGTTTACAACCGTTTTAATGGAGAGGGCGGCACCGCCTCGGGTGTCACCATCCAGCTTGGTTAAAACCACGCCATCAAAGTTGATACGCTCGTTAAATTCTTTGGCTGTGTTAACGGCGTCCTGACCGGTCATCGCGTCAACAACAAACAAAGTCTCATGAGGGTTAACCGCTTCCTTAATTTCGGCAACCTCATTCATCATTTTCTCATCTACATGTAAACGACCCGCGGTATCAATAATAACGGTATCGAGTGCCAAACTTTTAGCCATGGAAACGGCTTCTTTGGCAACACGGACCGCATCTTTCTGTTCGATGGAATACACCGGAACATCAATTTGGGAAGCGAGTGTCTTAAGCTGGTCTACAGCGGCAGGGCGATAAACATCGGCGGCAGCAAGAAGAGGATTCCTTTTATGCTCCTGCTTTAAGTGTCGGGCTAACTTTCCGGTAAAGGTCGTTTTACCCGAACCCTGAAGGCCGGCTATAAGAATTACAGTAGGAGGGTTTTGAGCTTTGGCAATATCGGCGCGTTCGCCACCAAATGTTTCAACCAGCTTGTCGTGCACAATTTTTGTGAACTGCTGGCCGGGATTAACACTGGTGAGGACATCGGAACCGAGAACCTGCTCTTTAATATCTGCAGTAAACTGGCGGGCTACTTCGTAGTTAACATCGGCATCAAGTAAAGCACGGCGTATTTCACGGACAGTCTCCGCAATATTCACTTCCGTGATTCTTGATTCCCCTTTCAGTGATTGAAAGGCTTGGTCTAATTTTGATGATAAATCTTCAAACATAAGTACGTTGTATTTCTCCGCCAATTACAGAGCCTGTAAAAATACGGTTTCTTATCTGGCTTATCAACATCAATGTGGATAATTATTTGGATTATCGATTTATGATTATTGGATGGATGATTTGAAGAGAGGAAGGGGAGGAAATTTTTGTATGGTGTCTGAAGTTCATCGGATAAATGGAGCCACCTTTTATGGGTTTAAATCACGGATTAAACGGATTTGCGGATTACGTAGATTTTTTTGATGCCCACTGATCTTTTCAGTCTTGAGCGAAGCGGTGATTGTCCCCAAGGGATGACTTTGTCTAAAATTTCGGCCCAGGAAGCCTCCGATTTCGGGCGAAATCCCCAAGGGATCACTTTGTGACATGGCTTTGGCGCATTAAGGACAATCCATTCTATTCCGGCTCGGAGCTTTTGAAGCGGGATAAAAAATCCACTACTGATAAGATGTATCCTAAAAATCCATCAGACGGGCTTTAGCCGTCAGATGGGTAATGAAGCGATAGAGTGCTATCGAAGAAAAGTATTGAAGCAAATATGAGAAAAGGGAAAAGCGCTCAGGAAGAGTCATTAATTTTTATAACATCATCACTCTTCGGTCTTCTCAACTATCATCTGGTTCATTATCAGATCCCGGAGTATTTATAAAAATAGGTTTTCGCCAGTCGTTGATAGTGCTTTTCAGGAGGGTATAGTAAATTACTAACAGCACAAGTGGTGAATACGTCAGAAATAATCTTAACACCACATTCTCAACTAAAAAGTAATTGAGGAGATATGGAAGGATGATGAATGCAAGCAGCGTACCCATCCAGCCATACCGTTTTAACTTATAGAGGCACCACGCTACAACGGGTGTTGCTAATATAGCTAATGCCACACCGGTATAACTTAGCTGGTCCGGAAAGAGGAAGGTACCCGCAGGAGCTTTATCACTCAAATCAAAGTTGAGGATCTTTTCCAGTCGATCTATGTATGAGTTTGGATGGTACAGAATCTTCATAGGCGTAAATAACTATTAGCTTTCAAGTGATGCAAGGGGAAATGTGTGAACTCTGAGAGTCAGGATTTTTCCTTCTGATTTCTGTTTTGTTGATGGATCATCTATTCACTCAATAACTAATTCCCAACTATCATTTTATCTTAATAATCGTGAATTTCCACCGTCGATTTTAACAACAAGATATTATAAGTATATAGAACTATGAGCGAAGGCTACGGACTGTTAAAAGGAAAAAAAGGAATAATCTTTGGTGCGCTGGATGAGCGCAGTATCGCATGGAGAATAGCACTGGCATGTAAACGGGAAGGGGCAGAGTTTGTACTGTCTAATGCTCCGGTTGCATTGCGTTTGGGAGCGTTGGATGCACTGGGAGAAGAGACGGGCGCACCTATCATTGGCTGCGATGTTACCAAGGATGATGAGATTGAAGAGCTGATGAACAAAACCAAAGAGCATTTTGGCGGAGGCGTGGATTTTGTTCTTCATGCAATCGGGATGTCTCCTAATGTGCGCAAGAAAAAAAATTACACTGACCTGAATTATAAATGGATGCAAAAAACGCTGGATATTTCAGCGATTTCATTGCACCGGGTGCTGCAACATGCCGAGGAAAAAGGAATACTCAATGACGGAGGAAGCGTGGTGGCTCTTTCTTATATAGGTGCACAGCGTGTTTTTTCGAAGTATTCGGATATGAATGACGCCAAAGCTCTGCTCGAAAGTATTGCCCGAAACTACGGAAGCCGGCTGGCAGAACGGGGTATCCGTGTAAACACGGTTTCACAGGCACCCACTAAAACATCAGCAGGTACAGGTATTAAAGGCTTTGACGGAATGTATACCTTTGCCGATATGATTGCTCCTATGGGAAATCCTTCTGCAGATGAATGCGCGGATTACTGTGTGACGTTATTCTCGGATCTTACCCGCAAAGTAACCATGCAAAACCTTTACCATGATGGTGGTTTTGTGACTTCCGGTATCTCAGAAGAAATGATCAACGATTTAGCGGAATTGTACTCTCAGAAAGAAGAAGCCTAACACAACCTTATGCCAGAAGTAATCCTCGGCATTGATCCCGGCTCGCGAAACACCGGTTATGCCCTGCTGACAGAAGAGCAGGGCAAACTCATCGCTTTGCGATGTGATGTGATTCGCTTGGCTGATATTGACGATCATGCCGAGCGGCTACAGGTAATTTTTGATAAGGTTTCTGCCATTATTAAATCGAACTCCCCAACGGCCTGCGCGGTAGAAACACCGATTTATGGGGTAGATCCCATGGCCATGCTGAAACTGGGGCGGGCACAGGCGGCGGCCATGCTGGCTATTACTAACAATGGCCTGCCGGCAGTAGAGTACTTTCCTAAAGTGGTAAAAAAATCCATTACCGGAAATGGAAATGCCAATAAGAAGCAGGTGGAGTTTATGCTTCGGAAAATGGTAACCCTGCCGGATGAAAAACTTTCGAACGATGCTACCGATGCCCTGGCTGTGGCCTGGTGCCATATGATGAAAGGAAAGAGAGGTATCCCCTCATCCTCCGGGAAAACTCATCAGAATAACAAAAAAGGAGATTGGGCCAGCTTTGTTGCTGATAACCCGGACCGGGTAAAAGGGGAATTATAAACGTTGTACAATGAATTTTAAATGGTAGGCCGAGGATAATTCAACATTTAGCACTTAAAAATTTAAAATCACACCAGCTGATTTTTTAGAATTAAAGCAGGAAGTTAAAACATGATCGCATTTTTGAAGGGATATATTGAGGAGAAAAGAGAAGGAGAAGTATTTCTGGATGTGAATGGAGTGGGCTACCGTGTTGAAGTATCTTCGATCACCATGCAGCAGCTGGAGAAAGCGGGTTCTCAGGTTAAGATGCTTACCTATCATCATATCACTGATAATGATCAGCGGTTGTTTGGATTTTTTACCTCGGATGAGAAGACGCTCTTCGAAAAACTCATAACCGTAAAAGGAGTGGGGCCTAAACTGGGATTAACTATTCTTTCGGGATTACCGGCTAATCAACTCATCACCGCTATTACCAATCAGGATAATGCTACCCTTTCCACAGTTCCGGGTATAGGTAAAAAGACGGCAGGCCGGATTATCCTGGAGCTTAAAGAGAAGCTGGCGGATTATGTAACAGACACAGACATGAGTACAGCTAAAGCTTCTTCAGGCGGATTAGCGGACGAAGCTGTTTCAGCACTGGAAGCATTGGGCTTTAAGAAGAAAGAATCGGAGCAGGCTGTTTTGAAGGCCATGAAGGATGTGGATAGCCAAAATTCTTCGAAAATTATTAAAAAAGCACTGGCCAGTCTTAATAGGTGAGAAGGCAAAAGTGAAAGGTTTTTTGAGCCTTAACTCAAGCTTTCAGCTTTATCAATGAATGAGATCCAGGCATTCGCCGGGATGACGATCGAGTGCTATTTAGGGAAAACCCATCTTGATCGGTGATACAGCCAATTCTTACTCAAAGAAACTTCTTAAACTCTTCTTTTTCTTTTAGCTGTTGAACAATGTCTTTAACGCCCTGGGCTTTGTCGAGCCTGCAGACAAGAATAGCCTCATCCGTTTCTACAACGGCCACACCATCCAGGCCAACAACCGAGACCATCTTTCCGCTGGAAGAAACCACTAAGTTGTTTTTTGCTTCACTGAATGTGGCATGGTCGGCATTAATGATATTTCCGTCTTCGTTTTTCTCATCCAGTTCATAGATGGCGGTCCAGCTGCCTACGTCATTCCACCCAAAGTCTCCGGGAACTACAAATACTTCAGAGGCTTTTTCCATAATGCCATAATCAATGGAGATGGATTCACAGGCATGATAGAAGTCGTTTATGCTTTCGTCATGATGGTCTCCATAAACCCCTTCACCTGCGGCTTCAACCAGTTGATGCATTTCAGGAAGATGCTGCCGGAACTGATCCAGAATGGTTTTTGCTTTCCAGATGAACATCCCGCTGTTCCAGTAGTAATCACCGGAGGCCAGGAATTCTTTTGCCGTTTCAGCATCTGGTTTCTCCTTAAAAGCCCGGACAGGATGAATCGATTTATTTTCCCGGCTTTCTTCCACCGTGTTGTTGGCGTGTATATATCCATAGCCTGTTTCCGGGCGGTTGGGTTCAATACCAATGGTTACCAGGTTATCTCCGGTATCTGCTTTGGCAATAGCTGCTTTCAGAATCTGGTTGAATTCTTTCGGCTTTTTGATATGATGATCAGCAGGCAATACAACCATAACTGCTTCCGGATCTTTTTTAGATAGCATTTCGGCAGCAATGGCTACACAGGGGGCCGTATTTTTGGCAACAGCTTCACCTACAATATTTTGGCGGGGTACTTCCGGGAGTTGCTCTTCCACAATGTTCACATAACGGTCGTTGGTGACAACCATAATTCGTTCTTGAGGGATGAGTTCCTCAATACGTTTAGCGGTGTTTTGGATCATGGTGCCTTCACCGAAGAGGTTCAGAAATTGTTTGGGAAGTTGTTTGGTGCTTTTAGGCCAGAAGCGGGTTCCCGAACCTCCCGCCATAATTACTGCATGTACCATAGGTATAGATTTAATTCTTTTTGAAAGGAAGGTAGGGATTTTAGAGACTATTGAGTAACCGGATGCGCTCTTCGCAGACTGATGGTGACTGTTGTTCCCTGGTTGGGTTCACTCTCAATATTGAAGCTTTCTCCGTGAGCTTCCATAATATGTTTAACAATGGCGAGTCCAAGGCCGGTTCCTCCTTTTTCTCTCGATCTTGATTTGTCGACCCGGAAAAAACGCTCTGAAACACGGGGTATGTCTTTCTCATCAATCCCGATGCCGGTATCCTTCACATAGATAAAGAGTTTTTCAGGGTTTTCGTGAGAAACGGTTACTCCCACTTCAACTCTGCCATTAGGCACATTATACTTAATGCCGTTTTCAATGAGGTTGATGAGCACTTGCTTAAGCTGATTTTTGTCAGCCTTAACCTGCATGTTTTTATCAATGTCATTAATGATAAGCTGTATTTGTTCTTTCTCAGCTTTATAGTTCAGGCTTTCATAAATATCATAGAGCACCTCATAGAGGTATATTTTTTCAATTTCAGACTTTAGTTCACCGGTTTCCAGTTTGGATATTTCCATGAGATCTTTGGTAAGGTAGATAAGCCGGTTGACATTACGCATAGCTTTACGCAAAAAATCCCGATTCACTTCATCATCATCGATAGCGCCATTAAGCAAGGTTTCAATAAAGCCCTGAATGGCAAAAATAGGGGTTTTAAGTTCGTGGGAAATGTCACCTATAAACTCTTTTCGGTAGTTTTCAATACGATTAAGCCGCTGAATTTCCCGCTCAATAGTCCGGCTCGATTTTACCCCTTGTTTAATGAGATAGTCTACCTCATCATTATAAGTCGTTGTAACATCTTCATACTCCATGAAGCGTTTGCGCGAAATATTTTTAGAGATGCGCTCCAGGGTCTCCAATCGTTTGTATTCAAGAGCAAAGGAGATGGCATAGGTAAAAAAGCAAATAATAGCAGCCGAGAGGAGAGCAGCTGTTCCCGCTTCTTTGGCCTCAAATTCGTATCCCAACCACAGTAAACAAAAAATTACCAGCGAGGATAAAATGGCAGTGTATATCGCCATCCTGATTCCCAGTTTATATACCTGGCGACGTTTCTTCTTCTTTCTGCGAGTTGCACTCATTCTTTAAAACGGTAACCAACCCCTTTTACAGTCTCTATATAATGATCCCCTAACTTTTCGCGAATTTTTCGAACATGAACATCCACCGTGCGATCTACTACATAGATATTATCACCCCATACTTTGTTTAAGAGTGTCTGGCGATCCAGAACCTTCCCTTTTCTGCTGGCAAGATAATACAGCAACTCAAATTCTTTTCGGGGGAGATGAAATTCTTCTTCTCCTTTGGTAACAATGTATCGGTCTTTATCTACAACAATATCGTGTACTGCTATGCGGTTGACTGATTCTTCAGTTTCATCGAAACGCCGCATAACAGCTTTAATACGGGAAATGAGTTTGGTTGTGCTAATGGGTTTGGTGATATAATCATCTCCTCCCTTGTCAAGTCCTTCAATCTCAGTTTTTTCGTCACTTCGGGCAGTTAAAAATATGATCGGGATTGATTTTAAGTCATCATCATTTCTCATGATTTCTACTGCTTTCAACCCATCCATTTTTGGCATCATAATATCCAGTAGTACCAGGTCTGGTTTATGTTTGCGGGCCACTTTGATGCCTTCCTCCCCGTTTTCGGCTTTTAGAACGCCGAATCCCTCTTTTTTTAAATTATATTCTATGAGATCTAACAGATCTTTTTCATCATCAACAACAAGGATCGTTTGTTCAGCCACAACTCAATTTGGTTAATTTGCAGTTTAGTTATGCAATGGTACTAATGTACGGCATTAATATAAAACGTTTGGCGGTTAAGAAATTGTTATGAGTTTTCGGTAGGGCAATTATAACTATTTTTCCCTCCGGTTAATTTTTTTGAATAAAACAGATACATTAGTGACTAACGTGTTTACCGGTTGGAGATTAGCTTAAAACAGTATTGAAAGGGAGTAACCTCGCAGCGTCCGCAAGTCCTGCGAGCGTTACGGGATTCTCGCTGGAAAGCCGAACGCTACGAGGACCTGCGGACGCTCGTAGGTTCTCTAAATGGTACTTATAACCGGTAAACGGGTTAATGACTAACATAAATTATGCGGACTATAATTTCTGAGTTTAATGAATGAGAAACCGTTGTTTTTTGAATCGCCCTCTGATTTTAGAGATTGGTTGGAGGAGAATCACAATACAAAAGAAGTGCAATGGGTGGGTTATTATAAAGTAGTCACCGGTAAGCCAAGTATGAGATGGGAAGGATCGGTTCGGGAGGCCTTGTGCTATGGGTGGATTGATGGATTGCGGAAATCGATAGACGAAGAAAGGTACAAAATTCGGTTTACCCCCCGAAGGGCCGGCAGTCATTGGAGTGCAAAAAATATCCAAATGGTTGAAGAATTAACGGAAGAGGGCCGGATGAAAGAAGCAGGGATTGAAGCGTTTGGAAAAAGGAGCGCAAAGAATTCCCGAAAGGCTTCTTACGAGAGTAAAGTGAAAGAGCTTAGCGAAGAATTTCAGGAACAACTAAAAGCTAATGCCAGGGCCTGGGAGTATTTCGAAAACGATTTAGCGCCGGGATATAAGCGAAGGTCCATTTATTGGGTGATGAGTGCCAAAAGGGAGGATACCAGGAATCGAAGATTTAAGGTGTTGTTAGAATCGTGCGAAGAGAGCAAAAAAATCCCAATGCTAAGGAGGTAAGGTTAAATAGTCAGACTTAGCTGATCGTAGGCTAAACGGATATGCGGAGGCAACTTTTGGTTGGTTGGTTCATGATCCACATAACTGTTCATGTGAACGAGATACGCTTTAGGTACTTCCAGTTCATTCAGAATGTCTACAGCTTCAGGAATAGTGAGGTGGGTAGGATGGCTGGGATCCCAACGAAGGGCGCTTAATACCACAACTTCGCTTCCCCGTATTTTTTTGAGTGTTTCCCCGGGGATATGTTTCACATCTGTCAGGTACGAAAAATTATTAAGCCGGTATCCCAGGATATCGAGTTTACCGTGTGTTACCGGAAGAGGGGTAATTTTAATTCTATCGGCTGTAAACGGGGTTTTCACTTCTATAAGTTTAAGCGAGGTAGATCCAGGGTATTTGTTCTCACCAAACATATAATCAAAACGTTTGCGGATGGATCCGAGGCAACTTTCCGTTCCATATACGGGTATAGGGGATTTCCTTTTAAAGTTATAGACTCTAAGATCATCTAAACCGGCAATGTGATCCATATGTTCATGGGTGAGAAGGACATGATCTACAGTTTTGATTTCTGAGCGAATACTTTGGATTCTGAATTCCGGGCCGGTATCAATAACAATAGAAGTGTCATTATCTTGAATCCAGACCGAACACCGGCTTCGTTCATTCCTGGGATCATGCGAGAGTTCTTTTCTGCGAAACCCGCCGGCTACGGGTACGCCCATTGAAGTTCCGGTACCAAGGAAGGTGATTTTCATTCTAAGCCGAATTCTTCTTCATCTTCAATGGGAGTAATAGAGAGACGGCTCCAAAGTTCATCCAGCTCTTTTCTTACTACCGGCTTAATGTACACTCCGGTTATATCAATTTGTCCCAATACTCTTCCCATGGTTCCTATTTGAAGTGCAACAGGTTTATTTTTGTTTACAACCACAAGCTTTTTACCCTCTATGATACATTCATCCCCCCTGAAGGAGCCGCGTTCTTTGCGCAGGGTGTAGCCGGCCTGCTCGAGCACTTGTTCTAATTCAAGAAGTAATTTTTCTGGTTTCACAGAGACACACCAATTGTAAATGTTAGCTTTTCCAGATCGTAATCCAGCGTTTCCCCATCAATATCATAAGAATTAAACTTATAATCGAAACCAAAACTGATGTTTTTACTGAATAAAAGATTATAGAAATTTAAACGAGCCTTACCATTAACCCCAAATACAGATCCACCAAAAAACCCTCCACTCGATGAACTAAATCCATAGGTTGGTATTACATGAGAAGTGAAACTCAGGACCTCGGCCGCTCTAATCTGAACCAGGCCTCCAACTCCGGCACTTAAACCAGTTTGGGAAAATTCATCATTTGAGTTTTCATTTCTTACTGAAGTTATCTCTGTACCCAGCTGTAAGGGTAAGGCTAAAGTAAACGTTTTACGTCTTACAAGAGGCAGGGGATTGTTAAACCGGAGGCCCATTTGCAATAAACTGCTGTTGTCTTGGCCGGTGAGTTTATTAACGAGGGTAATATCAGCGTTCAACCCATTAGACTCGAAACCAAGGTAAATTCCAGTACCACTCATCGAAAGGCGATTTCGTAGGGCAATTTGTTGTGGGTCTCCTTCGTAGCTAAAATCAACGGTGCTTATACCGGCTCGTAGGTAGGGAGTAAAGGGATTAAAGTTATTTGCATCAGAATTGCCCACAGAAAACATTTGGGCATTAGCGAAAGGAGTGATAGCAAGAGTGAACAGGGCGACTAAAAAAAATAATTGTTTCATGGGAATGATTTGGTATGTTCAACAAGTTTAACCACTAACGTAACAAGAAAAAAATATTTCAATGAAAATACTCTTAATTCTTATGTCCGGCTTAATAACCGCAGGTTTATCTGTGATAGACGATGATACTATATATCAGTTTAACATGAAAAATATTGATGGGAAAGAAGTTTCATTAGAAGCTTATGAGGGCAAAGTGGTCTTGGTAGTCAATGTGGCTTCCAAATGTGGTTATACCCCTCAGTATGAAGGGCTGCAGGCATTGTATGAGGAATATAATGATGAAGGCCTGGTAATATTGGGTTTCCCTGCTAATAATTTTAATGGGCAAGAACCTGGATCTGATAAGGAGATAAAGAAATTTTGCACACTTGAGTATGGTGTTGAGTTTCCTATGTTCTCTAAAGTTTCTGTGAAGGGGGAAGATCAATCGCCTTTGTTCGAACATCTGACAAAGCAACCTAATCCTGATTTTGAGGGAGAGATAAAATGGAACTTCGAAAAGTTTCTCATAGATCGGAACGGAAAGCTTCTGAGAAGGTTTAGGAGTAATGTAACACCACTAAGCGAAGAACTCGTAAGTGCTGTTACTGAGACACTATAAGGTGATTGTATTTATATCCGATCACCATCCCGATAAGAGGATTACGATTGATTTCGTAATCCTCATTTTTTATTCAAACTTTTTAAAAATAAGTTTGACTTCGAAGCGGTTTCTGCCTTATCTTTGATGCTCTCAACTGGTCCGGTAGTTCAGTTGGTTAGAACGCCTGCCTGTCACGCAGGAGGTCGAGGGTTCGAGTCCCTTCCGGATCGCAGAATTTAAAGCCTGAGCAGTTTACTGTTTGGGCTTTTTTTATCTATTTGTAAATCTAGGTGTGAATTTACTTTGAAAGAACCTCGTACAGGTTACAAGGTTAAACCCAGGCAAGGTATTGTGTGGGTGTTTATTGGCCCACAAACCGGTAACCTATAAAAGCTATTCTTTTTCCTTCTCCCTCCATCAGATCTGCGTAGAAATCGACTGGAATGTAGATGAGATCTTTTTTTGTGAAGGAAATAACGTTTGGAGCTTGGACAGCGGAGTGGATTTTTTTGCCTTCTGTACTCCATATCTCAAGCATCACTTTTTGTTTGGCTCCTTCCAGGTAATTATCAGGTTCAAATTGTTGAATGATCAGGTTGGGCTCCGCATGGAATAAGCCGGTAACCCTGCTTATGGCATAGGCATACCTGATTTCATCCATAGCTGATGTATTGGAATTTATAAGCCTTAGTTCAGTTGAATCCGAACCTGTATAATAGGATGGCTTATGATTGAGGGTGGTAACACTATCGCTATGTGAATCCCACTTCCATACTTTATGACTTCCAAGATAGGAATAGTAAATGCTTCCTTTGTTATCAGTTGTAATGCCACCACTCCCAATGATATAAGATTGTAAGCTGGCTGCATAAGGGATGCTTCCAGCTTCATTTATTTTGTCCCCAGTATTGGTGTACCCAGTTATAGCAGAGAGGCCGGTTCTTTTTAGGGGATTTTCATTTAATGTAAAAAAAGCATTTTGGGTATAGGCAAATTTTCTTGCTCCGTGGAGTGGGAATTTAAATTCATGACTTAACTCGTACCTTTTTTCTTCTGGGTTATAGTTAAATGAAATTATTTTTGATCCAGCTGTGTCCAAAATGAGTAGAGAGTCTGAAGGACCGCAAATGTAATGTGTAGCTCCGGAAAATTTCCCCGGGCCACGCCCTTTATGTTCCTGAAAATTTATATACTTCCCATCATCTGATGAAAAAGTCACAAAAGACTCTCTTGAACCCCACACTAAGTTTTGTTCACCTAAACACAAATCTATAGGAGAGTCAAACACTATATCTTCACCAAGAGTTATATATAATGTATCAGCTTTTTCAAAAAGGAGGTCAAATTTTGTGTTTTGTGCAACTAAATCAGTTACATATAAGTGAAAAAGGATTAGTAGATATATGTTAATGCGTTTTTTCATTTTTTTATAATAAAACCAAGTCTAATGCATTAGACTTGGTTTTTAACTTTGTTTTATGTGAGGTCAATTAAATGGGCAATCTTTATTTCCGCCATGTGTACATGTTGTTGTAATAACATATACGCCATCCTTCCACTCGCCCGATGTTTCCACAATCCAGTTTCCCATTGAAGTAGAACATGTTTTTTGTTCAAATACTTTGGCAGGCGGGTCATTGGTAACGATCTCAGAATTGGTTCCATCAAAAGTATTGAAAAACAGAATTATTGAAATCAGAGTCAATTTTATTGATATGATCATAATAAGATTATTAGTTAATGTGAATATGAATATCGTTTTTTTTAATAGTTTCAAGACAAGTTCTAATTTATAATCTGTTGCAATAGGAAATGTTAAAGAGCTTTTTTATTTCTTATCTTTAAGATTCGAGATCCTTCTTTAAATGTAATAAATATATATAAAACAGAGAGTAATGCCAATAACTGATCCTGAATATGATGTTATAGTAGTAGGTGGAGGCCATGCCGGTAGCGAAGCTGCGGGGGCTGCAGCTCAGCTTGGGGCCCGAACACTTCTTATAACAATGAACCTGGAAGCTATAGCCAAAATGTCTTGCAATCCTGCAATGGGCGGGGTAGCCAAAGGTCAACTGGTGAGAGAGATAGATGCACTTGGCGGATTGTCCGGTATTGTAAGTGATGAGACGGGCGTTCAGTTTCGCATGTTGAACCTAAGCAAAGGCCCGGCAATGTGGAGTCCCCGTTGCCAGAGTGACCGTATGATGTATGCACAGAAGATGAGGGAGCTTCTCGAAGAAAAAGAGAATTTATTCTTCCGCCAGGATAATGTAGTGGACTTGATTTCGGAAGAGGGAAACCAGGTTAATGGGGTTATTACACAAACAGGGCAAAAATTTTATTCGAAAGCCGTGATCCTTACCAGTGGTACATTTCTTAATGGATTGATACATATCGGAGAAACACAGTTTGGCGGAGGGCGTTCCGGGGAAAGGGCCTCTGTTGGTATTTCCGCAGCTCTTGAAAAATTAGGATTTGAAGTAGGACGGCTAAAAACAGGAACCCCACCAAGAGTAGATGGACGGACTGTTGATTATTCCCAATTGGAGGAACAGTTTGGGGATGAAGATCCCACGCCATTTTCTTTTATGACAGAGGAACTGCCCTCAAAAGAAGAACAGCTTTCATGCTGGATTGGTTATACTAATGAGCACGTTCATGAGGAATTAAAAAAAGGCTTTGACCGAAGTCCAATGTTTAATGGGCGCATCAAGTCTATAGGGCCAAGGTACTGCCCAAGCATTGAAGATAAAATTGATCGTTTTGCTGATAAAGACCGCCATCAGTTATTCTTGGAGCCAGAAGGCTGGAATACCTACGAAATGTATTTGAATGGTTTTTCCACCTCGTTACCTGAAGACATACAATATCAGTCACTTAAGACAATACCTGGCTTTGAAAATGTTGTTATGATTCGACCGGGATATGCTATTGAGTATGACTATTTCCCTCCTCACCAAATAAGAAGGAGCTTAGAAACAAAAAGTGTAGGCGGACTTTATTTTGCCGGACAAATCAATGGCACTACCGGCTACGAAGAAGCGGCATGCCAGGGGTTGATGGCGGGAATTAATGCGGCTTTAAAGGTGCAGGAAAAAGAACCTTTAATCCTTAAAAGATCAGAGGCTTATATAGGAGTTCTTATTGATGACTTGATCAATAAGGGGACTGAAGAGCCCTACCGAATGTTTACTTCCAGAGCCGAACACCGAATACTATTGCGTCAGGATAATGCTGATTTAAGGTTAACAGAGATTGGTTATACAATAGGTCTTGCAAGCGAAGATCGCTATGAGGCTATGGTAGAAAAAAAAGAAGCGATTGATGGGGTTTATGATATTTTTCAAGATCAAACGGTACGTCCCTCCTCAATGGATCCTATGCTTAAAGCAAATAATAGTTCAACCCTTCGCCAACCGGTTAAGGCGCATTCAGTCCTGGCACGTCCTGAAATCTCTATACATGACATGATTGAATATGATAGCGATCTGAGGAATGAAGTTGAGGGAGTGACTTCTGACCGAACAGTTCTTGAGCAAGTTGAAATACAGATTAAGTATGCAGGATATATTGAAAAAGAATTTGAGATGGTAGAAGAGCTCAATCGTAAAGAAGGGGTGCTCATTCCGGAAAAAATCGACTACAAAAAAATAAGAAGCCTTTCTACAGAAGGAACCCAAAAGCTTGCAAAAATTCGCCCCGAGACTATTGGGCAGGCCAGCAGGATAAGTGGTGTTTCCGCAAGTGATCTCTCGGTACTCATGGTTTACTTAAAGAATTAAGCGTGTTCCACGTGAAACATACCATTGAAGAGGTGCCGTTTGATGAGGATATGCGGAAATTTGTTTCGGATATCTATAATAAGAGGCAAAAGTTGTTTGAGGAGTATTTATCTCAATTACTGTGGTGGAATAAAAGAATGAACCTGATGAGTAGGGGTGTTTCACGTGAAACAGTGCGGGATCACATAAAGCATTCTCTTTTAATAACAGCTCTGAAGGAGTTCCAGCAAAATGAAATAATAATAGATACGGGAACCGGGGGTGGTTTGCCGGGTATTCCTTTATCAATTTCTTGCCCTGAAAAAGAGGTGATGCTTAATGATGTTGTTTCCAAAAAAATCGTTGCCGTAAAGCAAATGGCTCATAAACTGAAGCTAAAGAAGGTGTCATTTTCACCAAAAAGTATTGAGAAGGTGAAGGTGAGTGAGGGGGCTTTGATCGTTACCAAACATGCTTTTAAGGTGAATGGGTTGTTGAATATGATTGGGGCTGAGCCGTGGAAGAGCATTGTAATGCTTAAGGGATATCAGAAGGTGAAGGAAGAGTTGTCAGGGGTAGATACTGCTCTTAGTATTGGTGTATACCATTTGGATAAAGTATATAAAACTGATTTTTATTCCGGTAAAGGATTAATCGTTATTAAAAAGAAAGCAGAAATAGAATGAAGAGCTCTGAGCGGCGAATAAAGCTAATGCTTCTGTTACAGCAACCGGGCAAAAGACTAACGGTTGATGAGCTGGCAGATAAATTTGATGTTAGCAGGCGGACTATCTTTAGAGATTTTAATGCTTTACAAGAAATAAATGTACCTATAACATGGGATCGCTATTCGGGGTATGGAGTTATGCCGGGGTACAAGATTCCTCCATTAATGTTTTCTTCGAAAGAGCTGGCCACGATACTTGTGGGACTCAATTTTGTAAAATCGCAAGTTGACCAACAGTTGGTAGAGGATGCAAAAGGGGTAGAGATAAAAATAAAAAATGTACTTCCGGATGAGTTAAGGGATTTTATGAATTCCCTGGAAGGTAATACTGTGGTTGACCCATATCTCAAATTCGGTGGAGAAAAAAAGAAGGGGGGGAGTTGGTATCTGATTAGTAGCGCCATCGCTCAACGAAAACGATTACAGTTTGATTACATTTCGAAATCCGGTGAATCCAAAAGGCGTAAAGTCGATCCTTATATTTTAGTTTTTTATCAGGATCATTGGAATATAATTGGTCGCTCTCATTTGCGGGGAGGAATTCGGAACTTTATCCTGGAAAACATCTCAGAGGTCAAAATTTTGGATGAAAATTTCGACCGAAAAGAGGATATGGACATAGAGGGGTTAATTTTCCGCGTAGACGAACGATCTCACTTGGTAGAGGTAAGCATCGAAGAAAAGGCATTACGCCGATTTGAAGCCAACCTGCCGGCTAAAATAATTAAGAAAAAGGCTGGTAATTCAAAAAAAATTAAGTTGTCATTCCGCTTCGACAATTTGGATTATGTTAACCAATGGTTACTTCAATTTGGAAATTCGGTAAAAGTGGAGGAGCCCAAAGAGTTAATCCAAAAGAGAAAAGAGTTGCTTAAGAAAATGATGGATTGCTTGGACGGATAGTTTAGATACTATAGAAAAATGAAAAAGAAAATTCTCTTTTGACACTGAATACCTAATCTGAATTTTTTACGAAACATACACAATGAGGCGTGTTAGATTTTAAATGAACTGCCAACCTTTCTTTCAATCTGATTGTCCCAATGTTCAATACAAGTATTATCACAGAGTATAATTTCAACAGAAAAGAGAACCCCCAGGTTTAGATGAGTTTATGATATAACAGAAGTGGAAAGAGGAGAGGAAAAGGGGTTTTAAGAAGAGGATGTGAAACGGTTATTATGTGGAAAAAAGAGATAAGAATATGCAAAGAGAAATAGCATATTTATCTTATGTTATATCAATATTTTAATACAGGTATAAGTTGCCCTCAAAAAGGCCGAAAATAATTACAAACTATTGGATAAAGAACAGAGAATAAAAAAAGCCTCTCGAAGTGAGAGGCTTTTTAAATAATCTAAGAAAAAGAGGATAAGAGATTAATCGTCATCCTCATCTTCCTCTTCATTTACAACCCGGGTTACAGCAGCAATAGCGCCGTCGCTGTCGAGACGCATAATACGAACGCCCTGGGTATTTCTTCCCATGGTACGAATTCCATCGCAACTCATTCGAATTACTTTACCATTTTCAGTAATAATCATGAGATCATCCTGGTCGGTAACTTCTTTAAGAGCTATCAGGTCGCCTGTTTTGGGTGTTACCTTTAATGTTATCACTCCTTTACCGCCGCGAGATTGTTCTCTGTAATCATCTACAAGAGAGCGTTTACCATATCCATTTTCGGAAATGGCCAATACCGTGGCTTCATGAGTATTTCGAATAACAACCATATCTACAATCACATCATCTTTGTCAAGAGTCATTCCTTTTACGCCAGAAGTATTTCGTCCCATATTGCGGACATCATTTTCATGGAATCGAATTGCACGACCTCTTTTGTTGGCCAGGATGATATTACTGTCGCCGTCAGTTAGTTCGGCAGCAAGCAGGCTGTCATCATCTTTAATATTAATGGCGATAATGCCATCTCGGCGAGGGCGGCTATAGGCTTCAAGGGTTGTTTTCTTAACCTGCCCTTCTTTAGTTGTCATGATGATAGAGTGGTTGTTGATATACTCTTCATCATCAAGTGTTTTTACAGGGACAAAAGCTTTTATGGCGTCATCTTTATCCAGCTCGATAAGATTCACAATAGCCCGGCCTCTGGCTAATCGGCCTCCCTCAGGGATTTCATATACTTTGAGCCAATAACACTTGCCTTTTTCAGTAAAGAAAAGAATATAATTGTGGTTTGTAGCCACGAATAAATGTTCTACATATTCCTCATCCCGGGTAGTGGTACCCTTCATGCCTTTTCCTCCACGTCGTTGACGTCGATAACCACTAACGGCCATACGCTTTATAAAGCCTTTATTAGATATGGTAACAACCACATCTTCGTCGGCGATCATGTCTTCAACATTGAAGTCATCAGCTGAATAAACAATCTGAGTTCTTCGTTCGTCACCATAGCGTTCTTTTACTTCCAAAAGTTCATCTTTGATAATACCCATTTGTCTGGACCGGTCAGCAAGAATTCCTCTATAGGTGCTTATGTCTTCTACAATTCCTGCATACTCCGTATCAATTTTATCTCGTTCGAGTCCGGTTAGCTTTTGCAGACGCATATCCAGAATAGCTTTAGCCTGGATATCAGTCAGGGCAAATTGCTTTCGCAATGCAAGATTTGCTTCTTTTGGATTCTTTGAGGCCCGGATGGTTTTAATGACCTCATCCAGATTGTCGAGGGCTATTTTTAAACCTTCAAGTATATGGGCCCGGGCTTCAGCCTGATCCAGATCGTAGATAGTGCGGCGAATAATGATGTCCACGCGATGCTCTACATAATGATAAATGAGCTCTTTGAGGGACATCACCTTAGGCCGACCTTTCACAAGAGCCAGGCTAATGACTCCAAAGGTGGTCTGCATCTGGGTGTATTTGTACAATTGATTTAATACAACCCCTGCATTCGCAGAACGCTTGAGCACAATAACCATGCGGATACCCTCTCGGTCCGACTCGTCCCGAACTTCGCTGATATCCGTAATTTTTTCATCGTTAACAAGCTTCGCAATTTTTTGTATTAGCGTACTCTTGTTTACCTGATAAGGTATCTCGGTAATTACAATCTGTTCTCTGTTACCGCGAAGCTCTTCCGTACTTGCACGTGCACGGAGGGTGATTTTGCCTCTTCCTGTTTCATAAGCTTCTTTTACACCATCGTATCCATAGATGATACCTGCGGTAGGAAAGTCGGGAGCAGTAATGTGCTCCATGAGTTCTTTCACTTCGATATCAGTATTATCGATATAGGCTATGACGCCGTCAATAACCTCACTTAGGTTATGAGGTGCCATGTTGGTTGCCATACCCACCGCAATTCCGGAGGCTCCATTAAGCAATAAGTTAGGCAGCTGGCTTGGCAGTACCGTTGGTTCTTGGAGGGTATCATCAAAGTTATCCTGGAAGTCGACAGTTTCTTTCTTGATGTCTGTAAGAAGTTCTTCTGCCAAACGATCCATACGAACTTCTGTATAACGCATAGCCGCTGCAGAGTCACCATCAATAGAACCGAAGTTACCCTGTCCATCCACAAGGGGATATCTCAGGGAAAAATCCTGCACCATACGAACAATAGAATCATATACGGCAGTGTCACCGTGGGGGTGATACTTACCTAATACTTCACCAACAATACGGGCGCTTTTCTTATAACCCCGGTTGTGAAGCATTCCCAGGTCACTCATTCCATATAACACACGCCGGTGAACAGGTTTTAAGCCATCGCGAACATCCGGGAGAGCCCGGGATACAATAACCGACATCGAATAATCGATGTAGGAAGACTGCATTTCATCTTCAATGGTAATTGGTATAATTTTTTCTCTGGCCATAAATCAGTAGGTATAAACTTTATATAAATATCTGAAATTAAATGTCTAATGTAGCGTATTTGGCATTTCTCTCAATAAATGCTCGGCGGGGTTCAACATCGCCTCCCATTAAAGTAGAGAAAAGCTTATCTGCGCCGGCAGCACTTTCAATTGTTACTTGCTGCAGTGTTCGTGTTTCAGGATCCATTGTGGTTTCCCAAAGCTGTTCAGGATTCATTTCTCCCAAACCTTTATAGCGTGAAACATCGAACTTGCGTCGGGACTTCTTGAGCTCTTTCAGGATTTTATCCCGGGAATCATCATCCCAGGCATACTCAAGTGTTTTACCGGCTGTAATTCTGTACAGGGGCGGAGTGGCTATGTAAATAAAGCCCTGTTCCACCAAAGGACGCATATAGCGATAGAAAAAAGTGAGCAGTAACGTCCGAATATGAGACCCATCCACATCGGCATCCGTCATTATAATGATCTTGTGGTAGCGAAGTTTTTCGAGCTCGAAGTCTTCTTCTCCGTGTCCAACTCCGGTACCTAAAGCGGTAATCATCGCCTGAATTTCTTTATTCTCCAGGATGCGATTTATTTTTGCCTTTTCTACATTCAGGATTTTACCCCGAAGAGGAAGAATGGCCTGGAAACTTCTGTTTCGGCCCATTTTGGCTGAACCACCCGCAGAGTCACCCTCAACCAGGTATACCTCAGAATGTTCAGGGTCTTTTATGGAGCAATCCGCCAGTTTACCGGGGAGTCCGCCGCCACTCATAATACTTTTGCGTTTTACAAGCTGTCGGGCTTTGCGGGCTGCTTCCCTTGCTTCAGCAGCTAAAACAACCTTATTAATGATTTTCTTGGCTACTTTAGGATGCTGTTCTAAATATTCTTTAAGCTGATCGTAAACAACAATTTCTACCGCGCTTTGAACTTCTGAGTTACCCAGCTTTGTTTTTGTTTGTCCCTCAAACTGTGGCTCAGGTACTTTTACATTTAGTACTGCAGTGATACCTTCCCTGAAGTCTTCTCCTGATATGGAGATGCTACTATTAGATTTTATCAACCTGTTAGAGTCGGCATAAGTTTTGAGTGAACGGGTAAGGGCTCGGCGAAAACCAGATACGTGAGTTCCTCCTTCCCGGGTGTTGATGTTATTAACATAGGAGTGCACATTCTCAGAGTATGAGTTATTATACTGAATGGCCACCTCTACGGGTACATCCTCAAGTTCACCTGAAATATATATTGGAGTGCTCATCATGGTTTCCCTGTTTTCATCCAGGTACTGCACAAAATCTTTTACACCGCCTTCATAGTGAAATATTTCTTTATTAAGCTCTTCGTCCTCTTCCCGTTCGTCAATAAGCTCAACAGTAATAGCTGGGTTAAGAAAAGCCAGCTCACGCATACGGTCAGCGATGATGTTAAACTTAAACTCGGTAGTTTGAGTAAAGATGGTTTCATCCGGTGTAAAAGTGATAATGGTACCGGTTTTGTCAGTATCTCCGACAACTTCCAGGGGGTTTAAAGTTCCCCCATGCACAAATTCCATGACATGGATCTTGCCATCCCGGTGAATCTCGGCCTTAAAATGGGATGAAAGGCCATTTACACAACTCACACCCACTCCGTGGAGCCCCCCAGATACTTTGTAGGTGTCTTTGTCGAATTTACCCCCGGCATGAAGTTTCGTAAGCACAACTTCTACAGCAGGTATACCCATTTTCTCATGTGTATCTACGGGAATACCTCGTCCGTTATCCTCTACCGTAAGTGAACCGTCTTTGTTAATCTTTACAATGATGTGATCGCAGTGTCCAGCAAGCGCTTCATCAATGGAGTTGTCTACAACTTCATTTATAAGGTGATGAAGACCGCGTTGTCCAACATCACCAATATACATTGCGGGACGCTTGCGAACCGCTTCAAGACCTTCTAAAACTTGAATATTTGAAGCCTTGTAGTCAGAACTTTTATTTTTTGCCATAAAATGGAGTGATAGCTTAGTAAGATGAGTTTATTAACGCCTGAAAATAGAGCTTACAGAGGCAAAATCAAAAAAGGGGAGGGGTTTTATTCATTTTTTGTGAGATAAGTTATCTGGAGGGAAATTTGAGAAGTTGAAAGAGTCGATTATGTGGATAATTCTGAGAAAATGTGAATAAATGGAAATTTCATAGCTAAATTCGTTGATCTTTGCGGATTATACATTTATCTTTGGAGTCTATTTTTATTCAGAAATAATAATTTATACGCGATGTCTCGAAAAGACGATATTACAGGCAAGAAAGCATTAAACGGTTATCGGTCTTCGAAGTCTAACAACAAGACGAAACACCGGTTCCAGTTGAATTTACAGAAACGCCGTTTCTACGTACCTGAAGAAGACAAGTGGGTAACACTAAAAGTGTCTGCTAAGACGCTCAGAACTATTAACAAGAAAGGTATTTCTGCGGTACTTAAAGACGCGCGTAAAAAAGGAACTCTTTTAAAAGAAGTATAAGTCATGGCTAAAGGAAACAGAGTTCAGGTAATTTTAGAGTGTACTGAAAAACCGGGTTCATCACGCTATGTGACTACTAAGAACCGACGTACCACCACTGAGAGACTTGAACTAAAAAAATACAATCCTGTTCTCAAGAAACACACAATTCATAAAGAAATTAAGTAGGTAGAACAATGGCTAAGAAGCAAGCATTTGGAGAAGAAGCATTACAAGCGAAAGCTGCTCACCGCCGTATGGCAAAAGTAGTTATTGCCTCTAAGAATGATAAAGGCAAGTATGCTTACAAAGAGGCTATTATTGAGCAGGATGATGTGAAAGAATACATTCAGCAGAACAAGGCTTGATAACTAAGAAATTCTGTTAAAGGTTACGCAAGTTGATTGTGTAACCTTTTTTTTTGCTTATTTTTTATTTGAGGAACATATCATGAATATACAAGAACAGATTATAGCAGACATAACAAAGGCAATGAAAGCCAAAGATCAGGACACACTCCGTGTACTGAGATCGCTGAAGGCTAAGCTGATGGAAAAAGAAATCAGCGAAAGAAAAGGCGGCGATGCTAAACTTTCGGACGAACAAGCCGTGCAAGTTCTTATGAAAGCAGCTAAACAACGCAACGAATCTATTACCCAGTTCGAAGAAGGTGGCCGAGGTGATCTTGCTGACAATGAACGTGCTGAACTTGAAATCATCGATAAGTATCTTCCGGAGATGATGAGCGAGGAAGACGTACGGGAAATGGTTCAAAAGAAGATAGCAGATCTTGGAGCTACCGGCATGCAGGATATGGGTAAGGTAATGGGCCCGCTCATGGGGCAGTTGAAAGGAAAAGCAGACGGCTCGCTGGTTAGCAAAATTGTAAAAGAAGAACTCAACGGATAAATGCTGATTCTGGATCTGATTATTGTAGTACCCATTCTATACTTTGCATATAAAGGTGCTGTAAATGGTCTGGTCACGGAAATATTAAATATTGTTGCCTTGGTGCTGGGTGTCTTTATTACCTTCAATTACCTGAATGCCTTTACAGACATTATTGCCCCGCTCTTTGAAGAAGGCGCCTCGTATGTGCCGTTTGTATCGGGAGCTATTCTGTTTTTGGGTACACTGCTGATGGTGGCCCTGGTTGCCTATGGAACAAAAGAATTATTAGAAGCAGCAAATCTTGGCTTACTCAATCGCTCTACAGGGGCACTTTTTGGCGCTCTCAAAAGCGGGATAGTAGTAAGTGTTATACTGTTGATTCTGGCAGGTTTCAACTTCCCGGCAAAGGAAGCACGAAATCAGTCCTATACATATGCTTATGTAATTTACCTCGCTCCCTGGACCTACAATGCAGTAGCTTTTATATATCCCGGGGCAGAAGATTATACAAAGACTCTTCAGGAAAATCTTAAGGAGCATAACCCAATTGAAAACCTTCCATTTTTAAACGATAACTAAACGAACAATGTCATTTTTACCCGTTGAAGAACAACTGGAAGTCATAAAACGAGGGACGGTTGAAATTGTACCCGAAGATGAGCTGGTTGAAAAGCTCAAAAAATCGAAAAAAGAGAATAAGCCGCTTAAGATTAAACTGGGGGTAGATCCGACCCGGCCAGATCTTCACTTAGGGCATTCGGTTATTCTGCGAAAAATGAGACAGTTTCAGGATCTGGGACACGAGGCTATTTTGATTATCGGCGGTTTTACAGCCATGATTGGAGATCCCACCGGACAAAATAAAACACGTCCGCCTCTTTCTATGGAAGAAGTGAAAGAAAATGCCCAAACCTATATCGATCAGGCCAAAAACATTCTGGACCCTGAAAAACTCACTCTCACCAACAATTACGACTGGTTGGGCGAGATGGACTTTATGGATGTGATAAAGCTGACTTCAAAGCTCACCGTAGCCCGAATGATAGAACGCGATGATTTCTCTAAACGGTTTCATAATAACGAGTCTATTTCGCTGCACGAGTTTTTATACCCACTTGCACAGGGTCAGGATTCCGTTCACCTGAAATCGGATGTGGAGCTTGGGGGAACAGACCAAAAATTTAATTTATTGGTAGGCCGCCAACTTCAAAAAGAAGATGGTCAGGATCCCCAGGTGTGCCTGATGATGCCATTATTGGTAGGAACCGATGGCTCCAGGAAAATGTCCAAATCGTACGATAACTACATTGGTATTAATGAGGAGCCTAATAATATGTACGGAAAGGCTCTTTCCATACCAGATAATCTGATTTACGAATACTTTGAGCTCGTTACCGATATTCCCCTGGATGAATTGCCGGCAATGAAAGAAAAGGCAGAAAAAGACCCGCGGAATGCCAAGCATGATTTAGCGTTGGCTATTGTGAAGTTATATCATGGAGAAGAGGCCGCTAAAGGGGCTAAAAAGCATTTCGAGCAAACGGTAATTAAAAAAGAAATACCGGATGATGCCCCGGAGTTTTTTGTTGATGTCGGCGAAGAAACACGCTTGCTGGATATTATTGCGGAAACGGGATTTTCCCAGAGTAACGGCCAAACGAAACGAATGATAAAGCAAGGCGGTGTAAGTATTAATGACAAAAAAGTCACCAATAAAAATCATACAGTAACCCTTTCGGAAGGCGAAGAATTTACTCTTAAGGTTGGAAAACGGAATTTTGGAATCGTTAAAGCCAGGTAATCCATTTTGCTCAAAATAAGCTCTTATAATGTAAATGGAATTCGGGCGGCACACAGGAAGGGGTTCACGGACTGGGTGGCTGAAAGCAATCCTGATATAATTTGTATCCAGGAATTGAGAGCTACTGAAGAACAGATACCCAGGGAGATTAAAGATCTGGGTTATCATGAATTCTACCATGATGCAGAGAAAAAGGGTTATTCGGGGGTTGCTATCCTGAGCAGAATAGAACCCCAAAAAATTGTTAGAGGGATGGGGGTTGAATGGGTAGACAACGAAGGCCGGATTATAATGGCAGAGTATGATAAATTCCGCCTTTTTTCGGTTTATGCCCCCAGTGGAACGACAGGAGATGTTCGGCAAGATATGAAAATGAGTTTTTTGGATGATTTTATCCGGCTTGGTCAGGATTTGGTAGCAGACGAAAAACCAACTCTTTTTTGTGGCGATATCAATATCTGCCATAAAGCCATTGATATTCATAATCCCAAACGAAATAAGAATACCTCCGGTTTCTTGCCTGAAGAACGAGAGTGGGTTTCATCTTTCTTAGACAAGGGATATCGTGATGTGTTTAGGGAACTACATCCAGACAAAACGGACTTATACAGCTGGTGGAGTTACCGGGCAGCTTCAAAAGAAAGGAATAAAGGTTGGCGAATTGATTATCATCTTGCTACAGATGATCTAATGGCCAAAGCAAACCACGCCGAGATAGAACGGAAATGGGATTTATCCGACCATGCCCCTGTAAGCGTGAGTTACAATATTGATTAGCAGAGGATAAAGTGGTTCATTAAGGCTAAAAAAGGTTAGGCAATATATGGGAACGCATTACCCAGGTACAGAAAAAGAGAAAAACACACTGAATGCATTTATAAAATTAATGCGTGCATCTGAAAGTGTTTCGGGCCGTCTCAGCAGGCACCTTGCAGAAGCAAATCTTACAACCAGTCAATTTGGTATTCTCGAGGCTTTACTACACCTGGGGCCTCTTAACCAGAGAGAGTTGGGACAAAAAATATTAAAGAGTGGTGGTAATATTACGTTTGTAATAGATAACCTCGAAAAAAGTGGACTGGTAAATAAAAGCAGGGACCCCAACGACCGAAGGGCGGTTATTATTAAGCTCAGTTCCAGGGGAAAAGCATTTATTGAAGACTTCTTTCCACAACATCTTGAAAAAATAATGGAAGAGTTATCAGTGTTGTCCGAAAAAGAAAAAAAATCATTGGCAGAAATATGTAAGAAACTCGGCCTGGAAAAATAATATTTTGATGTTGAATTAGTTTACAAAATAGGTTCAATGATATTGGACTTATTATTGTGACTCCATTAAATCCTACAAGGGGTAAGCCTGATTAGCTTGCCCCTTATTTTATATATCAAGCTCATCTCGTTTTTTACCCCATCCCAATATGATATATTTCTGTAAGATCTAATATATACTTATACATATGTAGGTTAAATGCGTGTGGGTACTTCCCAGAAAAGTGTGTCTTCCGGTAGCATAAAAAAGTCTTCTTGTGTAGGTTTGGCGGCGCTGGCAGGGGTCTGTGAGAAATGGCGGGGAAAATACCGGCGATTTGCCCCCTTAAACAATGAACCAAGATATCGGGCGGGGTTCACCTATCTAAACTACGGGGGTATTAAAGAAGGAGTCATCGCGGGCGAAGTGTATACGAAGACCCGCGATCTCCCTGGTACGGGCAAGGTGGTTAACAAGGAGGCCGTGGCAGGTGCAACCCATGTGGCGGGAGATCCCGGATCGGCGACTTCACTTCGTTACGCCTTGTCCGGGATGACGGGGGTTTCCCGCACGCATCCCGATTTGATCGGGAGAAGATGCGGAATCACCTTGTTAGCCCGAATTATTCACGAATGGATGCAAAATGGCGATCTATATACTTGAATATATTACCGTTGAATTGCTTTATGTAATAGCCCAATTTTAAGGTACGGATTAGGCGGCGAAATTTCCCCGTACGCTGCGTTCAAGTGAAAATTGGGGTACTCAGGGTACCACAGTACCCTTCCGTTCCCATTTCCACTTCGCCTTGCGTACGATTAAATTTCTTGGTGAATAATCCGGGTTAGGGCATGTAGCCATGGACAAGCGGTGCTACCGAAGAAAAGTATCCAATTAAATACGACACGAATCTTTTTCCACCTGAGCCAGCTACCAACTAACTCAAAAAATAAGTACGTTGTTAACCTACACAAGCAAGACCTCCAGACACACTAATTGGGTAAGTACCTGCGTGTGATTTGGGCAGGTCTAATATTCAAGAGCTTAAAGTGTACAGCAGTACAGGAGGATTAAAGCAAAAATGATTAAGCAGTGCTATTAGAATTTAAAAAATAATAGCACTATCCAGCTTTCTTAACCGCCTCATATATAAAATAGGGTGGGATGTTCTTCCAGCAGAAAGTAGTATCGTAATTCTGAAAAACCGTCATTAAAGGTTTTTTCAGGTGCCCGGTTGTTTGGTAGGCCAGGAACGAACCGTCATGCTTTAAAGTGGAAATAGTTTTATCCAGAATACTGATTTTAAGATCCCAGTTAAAAAAGGAAAAAGGGATGCCCGAGATGATATGATCTACATTACCAACGGTATCATTTGGAAGTAAATCCATCATTTCCTCCACACTCTTGTGAAACACCGTGAGCCGCGGATCATTAATAGAGCTGAGCTTCTTATAAAAATTATCATTGGTCTCAAATACATAGAGTTGGGCATCATCCCTCATTCTGCCCAGCAGGTATTTGGTAAATACGCCGGTACCTCCCCCATATTCAACAATGGTCTTTGTTTCATCGAAATCGATTAACGAACAAAGCTTGCGGACACAGTATTGAGATGATGGGGTTATAGATGCCACATCCTTATCTGTGGCAAATGATTTTAAAAAAGTAATGGTACCTTTTAACGACATATTATATCTGTTCTTCTAATTGTGCAATTTGATCCCGAATACGCGCGGCTTCTTCGAATTCCATATTTTTTGCAGCATGATACATGGTATCCCGAAGATGTTCAATAAGTTTGTCTTTACTTTCGAATGTAACTTCGTTCATGGCCGGACTGGCTTTATATTTTACACCTTCATCGGCCACTTTTATTACTTCAAGATAATCTTCTTCGCTTTTATCCTTCTGTTCACCAAAATCAAAGCTCTGATTGGATATCAAAGCAGGATCAACTAATGGTTTAAGTTCTTTTTTAATGGTCTGTGGCGTAATACCGTGTTCCTTATTATACTCTATCTGAATTTTTCGCCGACGCTTGGTTTCGTCAATAACCTTACGCATGCTCTTGGTGATTTTATCAGCGTACAGGATGGCTTTTCCTCCCACATTCCGTGCGGCGCGCCCCACAATCTGGAAAAGGGAAGTCTCAGACCTCAGAAAGCCTTCTTTATCAGCATCCATAATAGCCACAAGGCTTAATTCAGGAATATCGATCCCCTCTCGCAGCAGGTTAATGCCAACCAATACGTCATAATCTCCGCGGCGGAATTTATATAAAACTTCGATTCTTTCAAGGGCATTTAACTCACTATGCATATAAGCGGCACTAATGCCCAGGTTTTTTAAATACTCGCTGAGTTCTTCGCTTAATCGCTTGGTTAAAGTGATAACCAATACCCGCTCTTTATTCTGAACTTTTTCTCTGATTTCATCCAACAAGTCATCTACCTGGCTCCCCAGCGGGCGGACTTCAATTTCAGGTTCCATCAGTCCGGTAGGACGAATAATCTGCTCGGTATAAACACCACCGCTTTGTTCCAGTTCATAGTCGGAAGGGGTTGCACTCACAAAAATAGCCTGGTTAATGAGACTTTCCCACTCTTCGAATGTAAGAGGGCGGTTATCCATGGCCGAGGGTAGTCGGAATCCGTGTTCAACCAGCTCAACTTTTCGGGAACGATCCCCTCCGTACATAGCTGAAACCTGGGGGACCGTCTGGTGACTCTCATCAATAACCAGCAAAAAATCATCGGGGAAATAATCGATAAGGCAATAGGGGCGCTCACCGGGCTTACGGGCACTCAAATAGCGGGAGTAGTTCTCAATGCCCGAGCAATAGCCTATTTCCTGGATCATTTCAATATCAAAAAGAGTGCGTTGCTCCAGGCGCTTGGCTTCCAAAAATTTTTCCTCATCAATTAACACCTTTGTCCTCCACTGCAGCTCCTCACGGATTTGTTCGATGGAAGATTCAAGGCGTGACTTGGTGGTTACATAGTGGGAAGCGGGGTACACCCTGAATTCATCAACAGATTCAATAATATCGCCGGTGTCGGTATTAAACAGCTGCAGGGTTTCAATTTCATCTCCCCACATGGAAATTCGCAGCCCTTCATCGGAATAAGCAGGGTAAATATCTACCACATCGCCACGAACCCGGAAAGTGCCGCGTTTAAAATCAATATCATTTCGATTGTAATGCAGATCCACCAGATCGTACAGCAGTTTATTTCGGGGGATATTCATCCCGGTCTCCAGGTTGACAATCAGCTTCTCATACTCTGAAGGAGATCCGATACCGTAAATACAGCTGACCGAAGAAACAATAATCACATCGCGTCGGCCCGATAGCAGCGAACTGGTAGCACGAAGTCGCAAACGTTGGATTTCTTCATTTATAGAAAGGTCCTTCTCAATATACTTATCCTGGGTCGACATATACGCTTCAGGCTGATAGTAGTCGTAGTAGGAAATAAAGAACTCCACCCTGTTGTCAGGGTAAAAATCACTGAGTTCACGGTACAGCTGTGCGGCCAGAGTTTTATTATGGCTCATGACCAGGGTAGGCTTTTGCACATTTTCGATTACATTGGCAACCGTGCGCGTTTTCCCGGAACCGGTTATACCCAGCAGAGTCTGAAACTGATCTCCGGCCTCAATACCTTCTGTAAGCTCTTCAATAGCTTTAGGCTGGTCGCCGGCGGGTTTAAATGGAGAATGAAGTTCGAATTGGGACATATAAAATTAGGCTATAAATACAGCCGCTGATGAAATAGGTTTTGCCTGATGATGTTATCCTAATAAAAAAGTTAAACGGTGGCAGAATCACAAAACAGAATATAAGAATAATCATTCTATAGTGATTTGATTATTTGTTGATTAGATAGAAGGGAAATAGTCGTTCTTTTTGTAGTAAGTAGTTGGGTGTGCTTGGAATACATGTACCCTTCTTCTGCAAATACACCGGGTTGATTGGTGTTGCGATTAGTAGTTGTAGATCCTCTATAGGAGAATTATGCCTGGATTAGTTTATTTGTGTCATCTGGATTATTCTGTCAATCCTGCAATCTATTATTTTGGGAGCGTTTTAAACATAAATGATGATGCAAAACAATATTGGACAACCTAAGATATGTATAGCCTGTGGGACACAGTATCCTTCAAAAGTAGTACCGGAATATTGCACTATTTGTAAGGAAGACCGGCAGTATATTCCGCCGGAAGAGGGGCAAAAATGGGCCACTCACAATCAACTGTTAAAAGCCCACAGCAACCGTATCCTAAAGGTGAAAGACCGGATATATGAATTAAAGATGGTTCCTTCTTTCGCCATCGGCTAGCGGGCTTTGTTCATTCTGTCTGATCAGGGCAATATCCTGTGGGATTGTATACCCTTGCTTAACCCGAATTATTCACGAATGGATGCAAAATAGCGATCTATATACTTGAATATATTATCGTTGAATTGCTTTATGTAATAGCCCAATTTTAAGGTACGAATTAGGCGGCGAAATTTCCCCGTACGCTGCGTTCAAGTGAAAATTGGGGTACTCAGGGTGCCACAGTACCCTTCCATTCCCATTTCCACTTCGCCTTGCGTACGATTAAATTTCTTGGTGAATAATCCGGGTTAATGAAGCCACTATAGCGTTTATCAAATCCAAAGGGGGGTTGGATGCCATTGCTTTCTCCCATCCCCATTATTACAGTAATATGAATGACTGGGCTAAAGTTTTCGAATGCCCCATCTATATTCATCAAAAAGATGAACAATGGATAATGGATAAGGGCAAGCAGATCATTCTTTGGCGTGGAGATGAACAAACTCTCTGGAATGGCATGCAACTCATTAATATTGGTGGACACTTTTCAGGAAGCAGTGTTCTTCATGTTTTCTCTCTTTCTCCGGAGGGCTGTATATTCTGCGGAGATACTCTTTTCATAGCACCAAGCAAAAAACATATTTCTGTGATGTACAGCTATCCCAACAGAATACCGTTGCCCCGTCAGGAAGTGAAACGGATTAAGGAGCGATTCGAATCTCTCTCATTTGACACCCTCTATGGATTTTGGAGCTGCCAAAACCTTTCAACGAAGGTGAAGGAAATTATGAAGCAATCAATGGAGCGACACTTGCGATGACATCGACCCGAAGATGAACACATTATTTGAATGATATACAAAATGGTGTGCTGAGAGAGAACTTTGTGATGAAAAAAAGAAATACAGGTATATAAACCTCAGTTTATAACGAAATATTGAGTCATAAGTAAAAAAGGCCACGCATTACAAAGCAGGAAGAAAATATTGTGATGGTGTTAGTCCAAATATTAACTTTGGTGTGTTTGCTATACGATAAACCACTGAACACGCCAAATGCCACACCAAAACAGAGAATTAGCTTCTCCCCGAAAGAGAATTGATGAAATAGACGAACAAATCCTTGATTTACTTTCGGAGCGGGGAGATATAGTACGCGATGTCATAAAACGAAAGGTCAAAAACAAATTGCCTGTTTTTGTACCAAAGCGGGAAGAAGAGAAGTCGGAAGCTTTTAAGAAAATGGCTGCCCAAAAAGGCATAGACCCGGTTTGGGCCGAAGATTTTTTGCGAATGATTATGACAGCATCGCGGCATACCCAATCCCAGGAAAAATTTCCTATTGCCACGGAAGAACCCAGGCACATTCTTTTTATAGGAGGTGAAGGGGGCATGGGTAAATTATATAAAGGTATAGCTGAGCAAACAGGGCACCACGCATATTCCATCGATAAATCAAATTGGTACGAACTGGAGGAACTGGCTCCCAAGCTGGATATGGTTATTGTAACCGTGCCCATTAATGTAACACAGGCTGTTATTGAACGCCTTTCAGGGCGGTTACACGAAGATACCATACTGGCCGATTTCACCAGTAACAAAACCGAACCCATGCTGGCTATGTTAAATTCTCATACAGGTCCTGTGGTTGGTCTTCACCCTATGCATGGCCCGGATGTTCAAAATCTTTCTAAACAATTAATGGTAGTATGCCCGGCGCGGGATGGAGACAAAGCCCGGTGGTTTGCCAAACAATGTGAGCTTTGGGGGATGCGCGTTATTGAGGCCGACCCCGAAAATCATGACCATGTAATGCACCTGGTACAGGGGTTGCGGCACTTTGTAGCTTTACTGCACGGCTCTTTCATGGAACATTACGACCTGAACCCCAACGATATGCTGGATTATTCTTCTCCAATATACCGCGCAGAATTAATGATGACCGGCCGAATATTTGCTCAGAGTGCAGAGCTCTATGCCGATATCGTATTTGCCAATGAAGAACGACGGGAGCTGTTACTCCGTTTCTTTAAGCATCACCAAAAGCTGGCACAAATGGTTGAAGAAAATGACCGGGAAGGATTTATACGGGAATTTGAGGGAGTTACAGATTTTTTCGGAAAGTTTGCCACGCAAGCTCTTCAGGAAAGTGAATACTTAATTAATCGCCTGGCCGACAGATTTTCATAAGCAGGTGTTTCTTAATAATAGTTTTATCATATTGTTTTTATCGATCTCAATGAATAAATAAATGATTCCATGTTTAATAAATTTTTAAAAGTATTAGCTCTTCTTTTTATTCCAATTGTAGCTTATGGGCAGCAAGGCAAAAGTATTATTTTAAACGAATTGGTAGACCCGTCCCCAAATGGCATACAGGCAAATAAAACAACTGCCGGTAATGCACGCAGTTATTATACCTTCAATGAAGAAATAATTCGAAAGGGAGAACTTAAAAAAGGAGACCGTTTTTACTTTAGAATGGATAACGAAGATATAAAAGAGTTTGAGATATCCAGAAAAAGCCACTTCCTTCCGGGAACTATTTCATATAGTGCCAGGGAAGCAGGAAGCAAAGAAAACATATTTTTATTTACCTATAAAGAGGGACGGATAAACGGACAATATCATCAGTCTCACAACCAAAGTGTATTCCTCTCTTATGACAATGAGCTAAGCCATAACTATGTGACAAAAGAAGCTCCTATTGGAACCGAAGAGTTAAGCTGTAGCGTACATGAGGGGGATTTTAGAACGCCTTCTTTTACCCCTTCAACCGGAAACCAACTTAGAAAGAATAAACAGGCATCAGCAAACACATTTCGTGGAGCACCGCTCAATGAAGCTGATGATGACAGTGTGACCATTGATATTCTAATTGCCTATACCGATTCAGCGGTAACCTGGGCCAACAGCTCAAGTTTTGGAAGTATTGAAGGGGTATTAGCTCAGGCAATGAACTTTTCCCAAACAGCAATGGATAACAGTGGTCTTAGAATAGAGTTAAGAGTGGCACATTCCTATAAAAATGATTATACCGACGACAATTCGGATACGGAAGCCGGTACTCATTTACGGAGGTTTACTCAAAACCCAGCTAACCCGATCTTTCAAACAACCACCTATAACGGATATATGGAGGAAGTGCATGAGCTCAGAAATGAATATGGAGCCGATCTTGTAGCCTTAGTTATGAGCGAGCCCAATACCGGGGGTATTGCCTGGATGCTAACGGATACCGGAGGGGAGCCGGCTTGGGGGTTTTCGGTAAACAGAGTGCAGCAAATAGCTTTTGGCTATACCCTGGTGCACGAATTAGGTCACAATATGGGGAATGCCCATTCAAAAACACAAACCTCTTCGGCTTCAGATAACGGTGGGGGGTTGTTTCAGTACTCAGCGGGTTACCAGGACTTTACGGGAGGTTTTCACACCGTGATGGCTTACTCAGATGGTTTAAACCGTGTTCCACTTTTCTCCAGTCCGGATTTAACATATGAAGGCCGGTCGGCGGGAACGGATGACAACAGGAAAGCGACAGACAATGTGCGGAGCATGAAAATCTCAAAACGCACAATTGCATCTTATCGATCTACAATGGTTGATTCTCCTGATCCGGAAGTGTCTACCAATGAGTTGACCGTACAAATGAACAGAGAAGATGAAGAAGCGGTCAGTATTGATCTTTCGAATGTGGCAGAAGAAGGCAACAGCCTTATGTGGTATGTGGATTTTAAAGCCGATAATATCTCCAATAAGAATTCACAGGCAAAAAAAGCAGACCGTAAAGAAATAAAACCCCTTCAGTTAATGGAGGAAGCCCAAAGAGTGGCAAACTATTCAGGAGCCCCTGCGCGAAGCAAAACGGTGAATAACGAAGAGGTTATATACAGCACCTCATTTGAGAGTGCTGAAGGGTTTTTCACGGGTGGCGACTACGATGGAATGTCGGAATGGAGAATACAATCCGGAGCCGGTTTTACAATCTCCAGTCAAAATCCATTATCAGGGAGCCAGCATATGCGGCTGGAATCGGATGGTGGATCCACACAATTTTTAGCTTCTCCGTTTTTAGGATACCAGTTATTTGGGGAATACGAATTTAGTGTAGATTTTATGGTATCTGATACGTCAGAGGTGTATGACTTCTATATATATGATGGAAGAAACGGAGAGTTTTCAAGTGGTGTAATAATTAGCCGGGGTGTTATATATGCTACTGATTTAACGGAACTGGATGAAGTGTCTTTCTTTTCTACTTCTGGCCAGGTGGAGGAAAATGAGAAGGCAACGCTTCGCATTGTGTATAACAACACCAATCAAACCATCGACTATTATCTTGATGGAACACTGTTGACACAAAACTCATACTTAAAAGGATCGACCCCGGGACTGGTGAAAATGTTAAACCGGAATCAATCTACCGGTTCTTTATTTGATATAGATAATCTGGAAATAAAGAAAAATGCAGCTCCTTATAAGTGGCTCAATGTAGAAACTCAGAGTGGAACGGTATTCGAAGGAGATAGTGACACCATAGACCTGGTGTTTAATACTGAAGGCATTTCTGCGGGAACTTATGAGACAACTATGGTAATAACTACCAACTCTCCCACTGAACCAGAGATTGAAGTGCCAATAACATTCACAGTAAATGAAACGGTTTCCAATGAAGAGTCGCCAGGGGTTCCCAGTCGTATTAGCCTGGAACAAAATTATCCAAACCCCTTTAATCCAACTACTACGATCAGCTATTCGTTAGCGCAGGCAGAAAAAGTAGAAATTGATGTTTTCAATATTCAGGGACAAAAAATTTCTACTTTGTATAATGGTTTGCAGCAGGCTGGTGAGCACAAGATCACATTTGATGCTTCAGCCCTTTCAAGCGGAGTGTATCTCTATCGTCTCCGTTCCGGTTCTCAGGTTATCACAAAACAAATGGTCTTAATTAAATAATTATGCGTATTTGTACTTCACTATTTATATTGATGATTTTTTTGGTAAGCGGTATGTGGGCTTGTTCTTCTGAGAAAAAAGAGAAGGAAAAAGCTGCTCCGAAAATATATGTAGACTTATCCTTCGAGGAGGTGTCTGCTTTAAGTCAGGGAGATGAATTCAACTTGTCCCTGGGCGATTCCGGAGTAGTACACCTTAAAGTTCGTACCGTACGAAGCCAGATTCCGGGAACAACTTCGATAGCAGCTGATGTGGAAGACAAGGAAACGGGCCTGGCTTCTTTAATTCTTCGAGATAATAAAATTTCAGGTACAGTGAATATCTACAGCAAAGATTATATGTACTACATAAAACATGACGGGGATGAAAAAGGGTACTACCTGGAAGAAGTAAAAAAAGAAGATCAAGATATTCTGGAAGGCTCCAAGCCGCTGAACACAAATCAGCAATAGCATTTTGGGTGGGGCAATTAACGTACTGTTAAAATTTATTTAAGAGGAGTTATTCTCTTTAAATTATCCCCATATTTGTAGTAGCTAACCACTTATTCAGCTATGCAAACAGTTAGAGGGTTTATAATATCGCTTATTCTGGTTTTATCAGCAGGGCAGGGATATGCACAGCCCCACTCATTTACTTTCACAGAGTACACTGTACATAACACCGAACTATCTCACAACACCGTAACCAGTCTGTTCATGGATAGCAGAGGCTTTCTTTGGGTGGGTACCATCAATGGGTTAAACCGCTTCGATGGCAAACACATAAAGGTGTACCGACATAATTCTACCGATTCTACCTCCTTATCCAACGATTTCATACATGGAATCTCAGAAGATAAAGAAGGTTTTTTGTGGATCACTACCCGGGATGGAGGAATAAACCGTTTTGATCCTGTCTCGGAAACGTTTGTGCACTTCAAGTATTCAGAAACGGCAGATAATGGCATCCCAAACAGCCCGGTATACCTGAGCCATACTGATCAGCAAAATACTTTTTGGGTGTCTTTTGGAAGAGAGACACTGGGTATTTTGAACAAAGAAACCGGAAAGTTCAAGAAAGGTGAGATTCTAAATAAGAAAAGTGGAGAGCGGTTGGCCTCTCCCAATGCAGTAACAGAATTCAATAACGGAGGATGGCTTGCAGTTTCCTTCGATGGCTTGTATTTCCTTCCCGATTCTACATTACAGGCATTTATAAAGACACCATCAAGAGAAAAATTATATGCCAGGCAGCTTAACCATCCTGCAATTCAGAAGAGCAAAAACCTGGTACAGATATATACCATAAAAGACAAAGGGAGTTGGATAAGAGGGGGAGGCTCCCCGGTTGTCGGCATTAGTGAAGAAGATTATCCGGATTACTTAAGAGATGTGGCAGATGAGGGTGTTTATAAAAACAGCGCCGAAGACTGGTTTGCACAAAGGGAACAGTATTTATATACGGGTGCCGGGGAACCGGGAATAGCCGTAATAAACACAGAAACGAACAAGATCAGTTACCATAAACCCGTAGATGAAACCTCAGAAATAGGAGTTAATACGCTTTATGAAGATAAGCATGGAGGCCTTTGGGGATTTTCATGGGGAAATGGATTCGCCCGGCTAAAAGAACAGAAGCTATTTCGCTTAATCAATGCTATGAACTATCCACAACTGCCAACAGAGTTTATGCTGGCTTTTGAAGAAGAACCAGGCAAAGGCGTATGGCTGGGTACAGCAGCAGGCGTTGGGTTTTGGGATATAAGCAGAAATCGGCTAACCAACGTTAATCGTTATTTACCAGGTGAAGAGCTTACTTCTGTATGGTCGATGGACCGAGATGAAAATGGATTATGGATTGTTACCCTAAACCGTGGACTTTGGTATCTGCCCATTGTAGACGGGAAGCCTCAGTTTGACAATCTGCAAACATTTAAACCAGCTAACAGCTTTGTGAAATCCTATAACTTACACCAGGTAAAAAGAGATAGCAGAGGCTGGCTATGGGTTGGGTATGAAGGTGAGGGTATACAACTGATAAAAGACCCCGACAGGCTTTTAAATGGGAATCCGGTGCATGCCATAGAATTTAATAATCCCGAAACAAGTCAGCATATAAAAGGAAATCAGATAAGAGAAATATACGAAGATAAAGAGGGCAATATATGGCTGGCTATGATGCAAAGCGGGTTCAACAAAATCACAATAGGTAAAAATGAGATTGTGGAAATAACCAATTTAAGTCACAATGCAGGCAACACAAATTCGATCTCCTTCAATGATGGAAGGAGCATTTTTCAACAAAATGATTCTACTTATTGGTTTGCAACCTACGGAGGGGGCATAAACCGGTGGAATAAGTATACCGGAAAGATTCTTCAGTTGGATGAAAAGGATGGCCTGGCCAATAATAGCACCTATGGTATTCTTCCGGATGCCAACCCAGATTACATCTGGATTAGCACCAATAACGGCTTGAGCCGCTTAAATACAAGAACTCTACGGTTCACTAATTATACCGAGAATGACGGTTTGCAGAACCGGGAATTTAATACCGGCGCTTTTTATAAAATGAGTGACGGTAAGTTGATATATGGAGGTATTGGAGGGCTTAATGTAGTGTACACTGAGAAACTGGAGCCGTCCGATACCGCCTCTCCGGTGTACATTACCCAGGTAAACTTGTTTAACGAGCCGCTGCCATCCGACACCAGTCATCTGTTTCTCGATAAGCTGACATTGCCATATAACAAGAATTTCCTCTCTTTCGAATATGTGTCGCTGGAATACGACAACCCCTCGGAAGTAGAATATGCCTACAAGATGGATCAGGTTGACGAAGCCTGGGTGACTGCCGGAAACCGAACCTATGCTGGTTACCCCGGCCTGGAACCAGGCGAGTATATCTTCCGGGTAAAATCAGCAGATGGCGATGGCGTGTGGAATGAAAAAGCCAGCACTATCCAGGTGGTTATCACCCCACCTTGGTGGCAAACCATATGGTTTAGGTTAACAATGGGCGTTTTGCTTGTAGTGAGTTTTGCTTCCGGTATCCGATATTTATCGCAGCGCCGGCTTCGGAAACAAATACGGCAGATGGAGATGGAGAATAAGTTGCGGAATGAAAGGGAACGTATTTCCCGGGATCTGCACGACCATGTAGGGGCACAACTGGCTAATATTATATCCGGGCTTTCTCTGGCGGATAAATACAACCAGGTAGAAGAAAAAGGGAAAAGCTCAAAGTTAATGAACTCTCTAAAAAGTGATGCCCAGGTGACTATCAAACAGCTGAGGGAAACCATTTGGGCACTCAACCAGAACAAGATTAGCCTGGAAGGGTTCATTCAGCACCTGAAAACGTATTTCGGCAACCAAAGTACACTGCATGAAAGCCTGAATATAAATTACGAACTACAGGCCGATGAGGATATAGAGCTTTCTGCCACTCAGGCCCTCAATATTTTTCGGGTTATCCAGGAGGCATCACAAAACACACTGAAATATGCGGATGCTGAAAACCTAAAGATTTCTCTAATTAAGGAAAACGGGCAGCTGAATGTAGCCATTAAAGATGACGGCACCTTTAAAGAAAAGAACAACCAACAAAATGGAGGTTACGGCTTAGGAAATATGAAGAAAAGAGCGGAAGAATTGGACGGCACTTTAGATATAGCAACAGGTAATGGAACAAAAATAACACTGACAATAAAAGTATAAGAAAGCTATGCAAAGTCGGTCTTTTGCCCTATGTATGTGTTACCCGCCGGTTGAAATCCTCGAATATAGGGTATATGCTGCGGCTTCAGCCTCTTTCAGGTCTTGATATTTAAATCCCTGGTTTTTCAAAGCCCTCTATAAATACCAATTTCGGAGTATTGGTTAAGAAGTAAATTCAGATCATTTTATAGAAACGATAACACTGGCTGCCAGTGAAAAGGGCGAAGACACAACTTTTAGAGACCAGGAATGAGCGGTTAGCTAATGAAAGCAGAAAATGAGTGGGTACATTTGTTAGTGTTAGGGAGTCTTTATAAAAAAGGAGTATTATGAGTGGAAAAACAGTTACTGAAAAAATACATGTAGCAATTGTCGAGGATCACGGAATCTTCAGGAAAAGGATATCGGAGTTGCTTTCTTTTTATGAGGAAATTGAATTGGGTTTTGCTGTAGAGAGTGCCGAATTATGCCTGAAGTACCTTAAGAAGACAGAACGTCTTCCGGATGTGATACTTATGGATATTGAGCTTCCTGGTTTATCCGGGATAGAAGCTGCATTCAAAATAAAAGAACACTATGAGGGAATAGATATCATCATGTTTACAGTGTTTGAGGATGATGACCGTATTTTTGAATCTATTAAAGTAGGAGCCTCGGGATATCTGCTTAAAGATGAACCGATTGACCAGGTGGTTACATCCATCCTTGAGACGCAGAGAGGTGGTTCTCCTATTTCACCGTCTATTGCACGTAAAGTAATGAGTATGGTGCAGGACATGGATCGTAAAAACAAAAAACCGGCTACAGAAAAAGAAGTGCGACCCTTTAACCTAAGTCCGGCAGAACTTCGGATTCTGGATCATGTAATTGAAGGAAAAACCAATAAAGAGATTGCCGGTGATATTCATTTGAGTCCCTGGACGGTTAAAACCCACATTCGAAATATTTATAAAAAAATGCAGGTTAGTTCACGGGCAGCCGCCGTCCGAAAGGCATTAAAAAGAGATATAGGCTAAAATATACCTCGTTAGGGTGATACCTAAAGGGCTGTAAAATCACAAGATTAAGAACGAGTAATAAGTTCAATTTTGTGCCTTTAGCTGCACACAGCCTAAATCCTTAATGAGATGAGAAAGTTACTATTAGTATTAAGCGCAATTTTTTTACTGCAATCGACCCACATTCTGGCTCAGTCAACCCTTCAACTGAAAATAGACCGCCAGTATACCAATCAGCTGTATAAAAATTATATCTATCAGGTATCCCCAAAAACAAAACAGCTGAATAGATATCACCTGCAGGTGTTAGAACAGCAATACCTTGATACAAGGGCTGGCCTTAACACTGCAATCAACGATACATCCTGGCGATATAATGAGTCAAAAGTAGGTGAAGACTCTGTGTGGCACCCCGATAATGTATACTATCTGTTTTCCGAGGAGCTGGAAGGGGAGACAAGTCTCTCTTACTATCACGAGTATAAATTTGAAGATGACACCACCATGTACCTTGCCCAGGAACAGCTCACCCGGCGTACGGGCGACCATACAGATACCACAACCAGTTTGTACTATCATTATGGAGAAGACCTGCCCTATAACGGCAGCCGATTTAGTTATCCGGAAACCCCTTCGGAAGGAGCCGACAGAGAATCTATTTGGGATGCCTATAACGGACAGACAAACGAATGGGAACGGCAAGAGCGGACCCTATACTACAAAGGAGAAGTGTATGACACCCTTACCGTCAAATACAGTATTGATTCCCAAACCCAGGAAGAATACAAATCAAGCGTGAGGCGTTATATTCGCGAAGATAATTATTGGCTTCAGGAAAACAGATGGTACCTCAACTCAGGCGATGATATCCAAAAATATAACAGCTGGAGTTATCAGTATACCAAGCTTGGGGAGGATCAGAGAATTATCTATGCTATATCTAAAACCCTTAATAATGAACAAACAGGGCTGGTGCCTCAGGACAGCCTGGTATATGACTATAGCGTAGATGGAGTAGTAGGTGGAGATCAGTATAAGTGGGAGGACAGTTTGTATGTTCTTGATGGCATATATGACACCTATTACAGTATGGTTAATGAAGAACAGTTGACAGATTCCGTAATCTATTATTACGTGGAACTCAATGAGGAAACCAATACCTATGAAGAAGGAGAAGCCCGCCTGAAGTCTGAATTTGAATATGACAGCGAGGGAAATCAAATTCGAAGTACCAATTACAGCGATTATGGAAATGGTTTGGTGCTGACCAATGAAACAATAAACGAATATGACAACGAGGGGCGAGTCATCAAAACCATAGGATATAATGCAAATCAGGGCAGTTTGGTTAAAAGCTATGAGTTGGTGTATAAGTATGATGAAACCGGCTGGAGAATACTAAGCCAGCGGCTGTACTTTGACGGAGAAGGAAATATTACAAATGGAAGGCGTGATGAAACCGCTACACTGGAACATGACGGTTACGATGGGTATAAATATTTTAGCTGGGATACCGAAACAGGTGATTGGCTGTTAATCAGGTATTATGCCAATAGTTTGGATGCAGGAGAATCCATTTCGCAGGTATCCAACTATACAGTAACCGAGGGGGGGTATAAAACAAGGGGCATCAACTCCGGTGTTTCAGGAAAAAAAGTAGCTGTCCTAAATGATGGACCCCAGTATATTAACAGCGGCGATACCCTCCTGTTTTATATTAGCGCCCGCACTATGGAGATGGGCCGGCCAACGGTGGAAATTGAAAACCTTCCCGCAGGGGCTTCTTTTGATGCTGAAACAAATCGTTTTTATTGGCCTGTTGATGAAGCCGTTAATACAACCATGACAGTAAAAGCGTATGATCACAGAGACACATCCAGAACAACAGTAGATTTTATAGCAGGTGAAATAACCGTGGATAAAGAGCCCACGGATAAGCCCTTGCACTATACCCTGGATCAAAACTATCCCAACCCTTTTAACCCCACAACCACTATCTCATTTAACCTTCCGGAGGCTGGTTTGGTGAGCCTTAAAGTGTATAACATGCTGGGACAAGAAGTGGTTCAGCTTGTGAATGAACGAATGGGGGCCGGCCTCAAAACAGTTCAGTTTAATGCTTCTGGATTATCCAGCGGAATGTATATCTATCGACTGAAGGCCGGCAGCTATCTCGAAACCCGAAAAATGACCCTGATTAAATAATCAGATTATTGAACAAAAAAACATCAAAACAGAGGGCGCAATATAATGCGCCCTTTTTAATTGAAAAAGGGGTCTAAAACCCAATCCAGGGCTAATCTACCCAAAATATACCCTGATGCGGGTATTGAAGACTGTACACACACCTTTTATCTATTAATGTAATTCAAAACTAAAAAAGAGGTGTGTATGAAAAAACTTCTACCGTGGGGTGTGATAGCATTATTATTTATGGTGGCTCAGCCAGAAGTGAGCAGTCAAAATATTACCTGGGATCAGCTTCAGGTTCCGGGTGAACCAAGTACCGTTATTGCTGCTTCTGCAACCAGTGACGGAACGTTATATGTAATAGCCAATGACAACCACAATGTTGGAATTGTGGGCTTTTACAAATCTGTGGATTTTGGAACTACCTGGGAATTTGTGAGTTCTGATCCGCAACCGGGAACAAATTATATCAGCAAAGACATCGATGTAGATAGCAATGGGAATGTATATCATGTAGACCGGAATGTGCTTAAAAGTGAAGATGGGGGTGCCAGCTGGCAAGAGCTGAACACAGGACGGGGCCTGTTCGACAATGAGGTAGAAATTGAAATTGATTCCCAGGATCGACTATACCTGAGAAGAGACAGTGACAAGGGGCTTTTCTTAAGTGAAGATGCCGGCGCCAACTGGACAAAAGTACTATCCCCGCCAGATAATATAGACGGTATGTTTATTGATTCTTCAGACAATGTGTATGTATACGGAGACTTCGGAGTACAAAGTACCACAGATCAGGGAGGTAGCTGGACCAGCATACTGAATACCAAAATAGAGCATTTTACAACAGCAGCCGATGGCCGCCTGATTGCCGTAAACGATAAAAAAATTAGCTATTCTGATGATGGAGGAGAGTCTTGGACAGTAGTTGAACAGGACTTTTTCTTTAACGCCATAAGCTACGACGGCAATTCAAGGCTGTATAGTATTGGGGCCAATATAGGGGTGCTTATTTCCACCGACGGCGGAGAGAGTTGGACAGAAAAAAGCGAGGGAGTATATAAGCCTCAATTTGGAGCTATAAGCGGAATGTTTGTTACTGATGGAGCCGGGAAAGTATTGCTGGTCAACCAATCGGGACCGGCGAAGGCCTCTGCTGCTTCCACATTCTATCAATATGATTCTGATGCCGGTATATGGAGCGGACTTAGCTCCTCGGGATTATATGGACATGTAAGCCGAAAGATAGTTGAAACCGATTCTGGATTGTATGGGCTTTTTGGGCACCGACTGTATATGTCTTCTGATGCCGGCGCCAGCTGGACAGAAATAGAGAGCCGGCCAAATGAGTCGTTTGTAGCGATGAATGTAAGTGCTGACGGAGATATCTTTTTAGGATCAAATACTTCCATTTACCGGTCTCAAGATGGCGGCACAAGCTGGCAGGAGCTTCCGGAATCATCAGAGGTATCCAGCACCTCCATTCGGGCATCTCATATTTATACTACTTCAACCAACATAGTATATACCCGTTACCTGGATATCTTGCTTCGATGGGATAATGATGCAGAAACATGGACAAAGGTTGGAGATCTGCTCGATAATTCGATCAAAAAGTTGTGGTTTAACCCACATAACGACCAGTTGTATGTGAAAGCATCGGGTTTATATGCCTTGCCAGCGGATGCCGATGCCTGGAATCAACTTGGAGATGTGAGCAATTTACTGGAGGTGGCTTTTACAGCTGAGGGAACCATGTATGCCATAGGAACTCAGGAGTTGAGCAAATCAGAAAATGGAGGAGCATCATGGACTGAGCTCCAAAGTGATTTTAATGGCAGAATGTTTATCAATATTGATCCATCTGGTTTTGTATCGGTAAATGGATCGTTATTACTGAATGTGACTTCAGCAGATTCCAATGATCCGGTAAACAATCCAGCAGGCATGTATATATCAACAGATGAAGGGGCAAGCTGGACCCTGACCGGAGAAGGGAATCTACCCGCCGGCGCTATTTCCGATATGCAGGTATCTGGAGATAAGGTGTATGTAGGAACAGCCGGTAAAGGTATCTACACAACCAGCATGGAAACAACAACAGCTAAGGAAGAAGAGGATTTGGCGGAAGGATATAGGTTGAATCAAAACTATCCCAATCCTTTTAATCCATCCACTTCTATTTCATTTAATCTTCCGGAGGCTGGTTTGGTGAGCCTTAAAGTGTATAACATGCTGGGACAGCAAGTGGCTCAACTTATACATGAACGAATGGGAGCCGGCTCAAAAACGATTCGCTTTGATGCTTCCGAATTATCCAGCGGAATGTATATCTACCGGCTGCAGGCAGGTGGTTTTACACAAACCCGCAAAATGACGCTGATTAAATAGTCCTGGTTATACAAGGATACAGGTGATACAAAGATGAAGGGGTGAGGTTCTGCCTTATGCAGGGCTTTTGCCCCTTCATTGTTTATGGGTTCATTTTTGTTCTCGTTATGAAGGTCCGCCTTCGCCCGGGTGACTGTAGAACCCGTGGTTGTTTCTGAAGGTTGGTTTATGGGTAGTTTTGAGGCTGGATACCGACAAACGGTGTAGGAGCAGATCATAAGGAGACGCATCTCCCAAAGGTATTATAAAAAAGAGGACGCCCTGAAAGCTCAAAAAGCTTCTCGGGAACGTCATGGGAAACCGATATCCTTGACTTTCTATTTTATATAAGGGACCCGGCATTGGCTATTGCCGCCTTGTTCACCCACATTACCCCAACCAGGGAGATCGCGGGTCTGGGCCCTCGATGGCTTGTTGTTTAAATTTAAACAACCAGGGCAGTCATCCCGCACGCAGCGAAGCCGAAGATGCGGGATCTCCCTGATTCAACATCCCAAACCGCTTCGGAAGATACTTGGCCTGGGCCGGGGATGACCGGGTTTTTAATGCATTGGTTTATGTAAGTGACGAGACCTCAGGAGAGGATTCAGGTGAGGTAGAGGATAAAGGCTATTATTCTATTACAGCTTTGAAGCAGATTCTTGGTACAACCCTTTCAGGATGCAAATCTGAATAACCATCATGTATGAAATGAGGGTGTATGAGAAGCCGATACTTTGATTAAAGGATATGCATTACAGCAAAAGCAGAAGCCAGATTTCTATTCCTCCATCACTTCATGTTTTAAGAACGGAACCGGTTCATCAACGCAGAAAAAGCTTTAGCCAATAGATACGGAATACCAAAAACAGCAGCTGTGATCAATAAAAAGACCGGCCAGTTAGCAATTTCAACACTGGAAACCTCAGGCTCCCTGGTAAATATATAGATATTAATGCCTGCCCAAAGAGCCAGAAATACCAAACCGGTTTTAGCTGCAGCCGAAAGCCCGCCGGTTTTATCCGGATCTTTCATTCGGTTTAATCCCAGCCCGTGAATAACCAGATTGGGGAGATTCTTCCTGGGGTCCCGCTTGGTCATATCAATATACCAGCCGATTTTTTGCATGATGGGCACTTTATGGGTTTCCACAAACTCGATAAGCGTACCATCAGGATCCTCTATATAGGTAAACCGCCCGGCAGCCTCTCCCATATCAAAACTCTCGGCACTGTCTACAGTAAAAGGAAAGCCATCAGCTTCCAGGTCCTTTTTCAGAGCATCCATTCCCTGCACATCAAAACAAAGATGAATGAAGCCTAAATCACCCCAGTAGCGGTCTTCGAATAACTTGCGGGGCTTGCGGGCCTTTACTTCAACAAGTTCAATTTCTGTGGGACCAAATAGCCGGCTGAATCCCCCAACCCTGGGTTTACTATGACGAAGTAAAATACGCCGGAATGTGCGGTTTCCCCCGGAGAGTCCTTTAAAATCCTTAAAGCCATCGGTCTCATCATACACTACTTCATTATAACCGAGGATGTCTCTGTATAACTTCAGCGAGTTATCAATATCAGAAGAGCCGATTACAGCTCCTGCAATTCCCCCTGTTAGTGCAGCCGTGTTTTCTTTAAAGAAATCGAGTCCTTTTACCACATGGAAGATGTTCCCATACAAATCTTTGACGAAGAAGTTATACTGACCCGCCGGGTTCTTTTCCAGCGGAGTGAGAATGTTGAGTCCTGATTCTGTCATTTCATCAAATGTAGCGGGAACATCGATGGATTTTATTTTAGCACAGTTGATGCCAAGGTCTCCCATCATGAAATCAAAGTCGGCCGGCTGGGGGGTACGGCTGGTATACTGCCAAATTTCAAAACCGCCGCCACCTTTCATATTCATAGACAGTATAGCGGTTCGGTCGTGGGCTTGGCCTCCGGTATAAGGGGTCATAAGTTCTGCAGTAGCCGAATCCTCAAATACTTTAATATCCATCCCGAAATGCCGCCGATACCATTCAGTGGCTTTATGTACATCCGGGATCCCGATCCCGATTTGCTGAATACCCGAAATAATTTTTTCCATGAAAAACCCTGTTTTATGTGAGTTTTGTAAAATCTAAAATAGCTGATATAGGAAATTTTCAAAATGAGTTCTTCTCAAAAAATCTCCTGAGAAGCCGGCCTTTCTTTTGTTTTAAAAGGGCTTCTGATTCAACACATAGTTAGTTAAAAAACCAATCAAAGGTACATGTTTTTGGAGGGAAGGCACAATAGAAAGAAAAGGAAGAATGGCTATTCAGATGAAATATTATGCAGGAAGGTCCGGAACTCCCGGCTGTCGTAATTAGCCATGCCCTGGTGTTTCAGCATTATGCTGCCATCCGGTGATATAACATAAGTGGTGGGTACAACCTCGCTGTTATAGGCAATGGGTCTTCTTCCATCCAGGGAATACACCGGAAAAGTAAAGTCTTTACGGGCAATAAAATCCCGGGCTTTCTGGGGGTCTTTATCCAGTGAAAGCATTACAAAAACGATGTCTTCCGAGGCTATATCTTCATACAGGCTTTGGATGTTGGGCATTTCGGCTATACACGGAGGACACCAGGTGGCCCAAAAATTCAGAAAGATGGTTTTACCTTCAAAAGCTTCTAAAGTGGTGCGTTCTCCATCCAAAGAAAGAAGGGGCATGTCATAATCGGCCGGGCTAGCCGGTGCTTCGGCTAATTCTGTATCAGGACTGATGAGGCCGGTATAGAGGAATACACTTTGCAGCTTTCCTATTACCTCGGTATGCAAGCCGGTAAAGTAGAGTATGCCAAATATACCCAGGATGACACCCCACTCAATAGCTTCTCTTTTAAATGAAAATGTGCTCTTTTTCTTTTTTTGGTCTTTCTTTGCCAAGGATTCTGTAATTAAGGGGTGTATAGAATATGTGGTTTGGTAAAAGTACTGAATCCCTTGTCACAATAAAAAAAGCCTCCTGGATTTCAGGAGACTTTTAAGGTATGAGATTACTTATTCTTTAATTTTCGTAGCTGATTTTGAGCTCTACCCTGCGGTTCCGGTTTTGGCCATCGGAAGTATCGTTGGAGGCTATAGGCCTGCTTTCGCCATAACCAATGGCAGTAATCCGTGTACCGTTGATACCGGCTTTAACAAGATATTGCTTTACAGCTTTAGCCCGATCTTCCGAAAGTCTCTGATTGTATACTTCTGCTCCCCGGCTGTCGGTGTGTCCTTCTACTCTCAACTGAAGGCCGGGATGTTCTTCCATGAGTTTAACCAGCTGATCCATCTCATCATAAGATGATTCGTGGATATGAGCTTTATCAGTAGCAAAAATCAAATTACTGAAAAATCAGGTTAATGGTGTCTTTCATTTCCTGTGTAACTACAGGGCAACCATTATTGTCTTTAACTCCTGCCAATTGCGGGCATTCGTCCGATGCATCCAGCACGCCATCAGAATCTGCATCCGGCGGACAGCCGTTGTTGACTTTGTCTCCAACTTTATCAGGACAGTTATCTGCCTTATTCATAACTCCATCACGGTCATTATCGGGGCAACCATCCGTTTTTTCGGTTCCGGCAAGCTTAGGGCATGCATCTGTATTGTCTGCAATGCCGTCCGAATCTGTATCTTTACACCCATCAAATTCACGGCTTCCGGCAATTGAGGGGCATTCATCTTCATAATCCGCAATACCATCCGCATCAGTGTCGGGACAGCCGTTAAATTTGGCCATTCCCGCCCGGTTGGGGCATCGGTCTTCCGAATCTATAACAAGGTCTCCGTCGCGGTCAGGGCAGCCGTTGGTTTTAGCTTCTCCAATCACATTAGGGCACTCATCCTTACTATCCGCAATACCATCCTGATCGGTATCCTGGGCAGCCCCCAATCGAAACTTCAATCCGACGGTGTGCACCAGGAAGTCATCGTGATCTGAATTATCTCCCTGAAAGCTTCCGTCAACATTATGATCGCTGAAGGTGCGGTTATAGGTAGCCTGATAAGTAAACCCTACATTTTCACTAATGGGGATATCGAATCCTGCACCTGCGGGAAGTTGAAAAGCACTGGCATCAGGTTCTGTTCCTCTTACAAAAAAGGAATACCCTGCTCCGGTCGCTATAAAAGGCTGCACTTTGGAATACTCTTTAAAGATGTAGCCATTGGCAAGTTTATAATTCAGCATCAGGTTGGTATTAATCATATACATGCTGAAGTGATTTGGGGCATACTCATCGTCCAGCCGGCCGAGTGTAACAGACAGGTCGGCATCAAAAGAGGGGGACAAATATTGCTGTACCCCTGCTCCGCCTGCAACATCATGGCCCACCCCAAATTGAAGCATTTCATTTACATAATCACCATCATATTCCTGGTGGCCAATAAATAATCTCATCCAGGTTTTATTCTCAACTGTTTGTGCATTTGTTTGTAGAGGCATAGCAAACATCATGCAAGTCAATGCGAGTAATATGCCTGTTATGTTAGCAGTTTTCATTTCTCTCCTGTTTAGTTAGTATTTAATTTTTAACCAGATACACAAACTTAAATACAGGACAAGGGTGTTTGTTCCGGGATGAGGGTGGGGCAAAAGAATTTCTTCCCCGCTTTTTTTTCGTGCTCAGCCAGTTTATACTTTTAAGAAAAAAGGCTGTAAATAAGGAGCAGCTTCCCGAAAAAGCAGGATTTCATACAACTATAATCCAATTCATTTTTGTACTTAAGCGGTGATTTTATTAGCCTGAGCACAAACCAAGCAGGTAATTAATGATACAACTACAGACGAAGACGGTTCGGCAGGGGATTAATAAAGCTTATCTGAAAGTAAATGTGAAGCGGGCCGATCTTGATGGGTTTAAAGAGGAAGCCACGGCTTATCTGAATAACCTGGACCAGGCTAAGGGCAAGGATGAAGAACATCACAAAGCCTACCTGCGGGACTTTTTAAAAAACACTTTTTATGCAAAAGAAGAGCGGTTAGTTAATACCAGCCGGAATGTGGATTTGGGCATCTATTCCGGCAAGACCACCTCTTCTACCTTAGAAGTGGTTATTGAGGCTAAAAAGCCAGATAATCTGCGTGGAATGATTACTACGGACAACCCAAACGGGAAGGCCCTCCATGAAGCACTGCTCTATTATTTCGAAAAACGGGAGTCTGGTAATGATGATCTAAAGCAGGTCGTTATTACCAATTACAACGAGTTCTTTTTGTTTGATGCCCAGGAAATTGAACGAAATTTCTATTCTAAAAAATCATTGGTTAAAACCTTCCGAAATTGGAAGGACGACCAGAAAGTGTCTTCGAATACCAAGTTCATGTATTCCAAGTTTGAGGAGTTTATTAAGAACTCAGATGCCAACTTGAATGCGGTGCATATAGATCTGTCAAAGTTCAGGAAGAAGCTGGCCGCACCGCCTTCTGAGGACGACGACAAAAAACTGATTCCACTGTACAAGTTATTCTCTCCAGAACATTTGGTGAAAAAGCCTTTTGCCAATGATAGCAACTCGCTCGACAAACGATTTTATAATGAGTTCCTGCACATCCTTGGCCTTCAGGAAGTGAAAGAAAAAGGAAACCGGCTCATACAACGTTTGCCGGAAAAAGAGCGCCAGCGTGGATCTCTGATTGAGATTACCATTGATACCCTGCGCTACGATCAACACATGAATGAGGTGCGCGAAGCCAAGGTGCAATATGGGACCAATGAAGATGATCAATTATTTGGAGTAGCCCTGGAACTGGTCATTACCTGGATGAATCGGGTACTATTCCTGAAGCTTATGGAAGCGCAATTGGGCGCCTATCACAACCATGATGAGAAATTCAATTTTCTTAGCTATGATTCTATAGATGAATATGATGAGCTGAATAAACTGTTCTTTCGCGTGCTGGCCCGCAGGAATGAAGAACGCCCGCCCAAATTGCAGGAGCGGTATGGCCATATTCCCTACCTGAATTCTTCGCTGTTTGATTCCACCAAGCTGGAAAAGCAGACCACACAAATCTCGGGTCTGGATGATAAATCCACGATGGACCTGTATGCCCGAAGCGTACTCAAGAAAGGAGCCAATCCCCCGGATGGGCCGCTGAATACACTGGATTACCTGCTCCGGTTCCTGGAGGCCTACAATTTCAGTGCGGAAAGTTCAGGTGGTATTCAAACCGAGGACAAAGCGTTGATTAATGCTTCGGTACTGGGACTCATTTTCGAGAAGATCAACGGCTACAAAGATGGCTCCTTCTTTACGCCCGGCTTTATCACCGAATATATGGCCAGGGAAACGTTGCGGAAGTCCGTGCTGGATAAATTCAACGAATCGTTTGATTGGAGCTGTTCCGATTTTGATGAGCTGAAGCGTAAGCTGGAAACGGTGGATCTGAAGAAAGCCAATGAAGTGGTGAACTCCATCACTATTTGCGACCCGGCTGTGGGATCGGGACACTTTTTGGTGTCTTGCCTGAATGAGCTGATCGCCATTAAGTCGGAGTTGAAGATCTTATGTGACCACGAAGGTAAGCGCATTCCGTACCTGGATATCGCCGTGGAAAACGATGAGCTGGCCATTGAGCACGAAGGAGAGTTGTTTGAGTATAAGCTGAATCATGAGTGGAAGAATGATAAGGTGATCCGAAAACCGGCCGGGAGTGACCGACAACGGGTACAAGTTGCCCTTTTCCACGAAAAGAAATTCCTGATCGAAAACTGTCTGTTTGGGGTAGATATCAATCCCAACTCGGTGAAGATCTGCCGGTTGCGGCTGTGGATTGAGCTGCTGAAAAATGCATACTATAAAGAATCTCCAACACCTCCCTCCACGCTTGCGGGAGCGAGACCGATTTCTCGCTTTAGCGATGAAATCAGAGGGCGGGTTAGTGAAGACAGCGAGGAGCATTATGAGGCGTATTCGGAGCTGGAGGTATTGCCGAATATTGATATAAATATTAAACAAGGGAATTCGCTGGTGAGCCGGTTTGGGTTGGATGAAGACCTCAGCTCCATCTTTAAGAAAAGCGACCACTCGCTGGAAGATTACAAACAGGCCGTCCGCAGCTACCGAGAAACGCGCGACCGCAGCGAGAAACAGCGCCTACAAACCCTCATTGATGATATTAAAGCCGAATACAGCGAAAGCCTGCTCAACAACAAGCCCATTAATAAAAAGCTGAGTAAAGCCCGTGGTAAGCTGGAGCTGATGCAGAACGAGGATCTGTTTGGGGAAGGCAAGGCCACCAAAAAGGAATTAAAGAAACAGGAGAAAAAAGTAGCCAAGCTGGAAGAACAGAAAGCCGAAGAAGAAGCCGGAGCCTTTTACCGGGAAGCCTTTGAGTGGCGCTTCGAGTTCCCGGAAGTGTTGGATGAGGAGGGGAAGTATATTGGTTTTGATGTGGTGATTGGGAATCCGCCTTATATATTTGGTCGAGATTGGAAAAGACTAGGACTTCCAGAGTCATTGAAAGACTATTATAACCAAAAATACGATCTAGCCTCTTATCAGTTGGACCTATATATACTATTTATAGAACGATCTTTTCAATTAACTAAGAAGATAGGTCTGGTTTCATTGATTGTACCTAATACTTGGCTAAATAATACGTATGCAAGTGTAGTCAGGAAATACATCTTAGAAAATTCCCCTGAAATAAATTTGATAGAGACACCTCCTAATACATTTGATGATGTTAATGTTGACACTATTTTATTCGTGATTAGTAAATCAGATTTACGTCATTCAGATAATTTACACTTAAAAGGTATAGACAATGAACAACAATTGAATTATGCCTTTTTTCATGATAAAAAGTATTACCTGAGTGGAGATACTCCAATATCAATGAAAGTTTCCGAAGATCAAGCTAATCTATTGCGAAAAATTAAAGACTCAGGTACAGCTCTTGGAAATCTATGTGATATTACGAGAGGGATACACCCATATAGAACTGGAGGATATGGAAAATCTGTTTTTCAAGAAGGTCCACAAATACAAAAAGACGTTGAAGAAAGACCTTACAATTCGGATAAAAAGCCCGAGTTCAAGTCATAAGTGCAACACGAAAAAATAACCCTGAGGGGATCCCCCCAGGGTTTTCGGCCAAGCGTGGTATATTCGTGTTATCATGCAAAAATACAACCAACTTGACCTACAAGATCGT
>VEMX01000031.1 GCA_009711805.1 Balneolaceae bacterium
TACGCAAGTGATAAATTTTTATACATCCCATTAACTAATTATGGTAATGAAAAGGGGCATGTTTTGCGGTTTAATATTGAAACAAGACAAATGGAAAGGATTGAAATCCCTCCAAATTTTTATATGGTTGGTGTGAACCGAACGGGTATTTACGGAACAATGGCGGAGAATGATTTTGGTAAGTTAACAATTTCAATTCTGGACTTTGAATGAAATAGACGTAATTCATTTTCTGTTTCACAGCATTTCTAAGGTTTTTGATTGGGGTACTTACCCATGTTCCAGTATCTGGCCATAGCTGTGCAAGTAAGAATATAGTTCTTTATCAACGTTCTATTAGCTGAATCTGTCGATGGATTGCCCACTACATAAGGCTGTCACCCTGAGCGCGAAGTTATCGGGTGGAGGATAGAAATAGGATCGCGTGCTCCAGATCACTTCGGGAGAAGAGGTCATAGATGAATAGGGTGCGAAATCTCCCTGTGGATTTTTTTGTACAACCAATTTTTTTCCATTACCGAACCCACCCTGACTCTACCCCGATTATCGGAGCCTCCTTGGTCTTGCTTTGCTGCAAACAAGGAGGGAGGGGCAGAACCAAGCTCAATGCGAGGTCTCAAATGAACAAATGGCCAACATGTGAAAAGGCAGAAGGAGGACATGCATTCCTAATTGAACAATTCCCAATCGAAAAATTATAAACAAACAAGATCATCTCACTGCAATAAATTCTTTACCTTTCAACACTCAAGAACCAAATCAATAAATCTCGGGTTATATTCACACTCGCGATTTTTAAACCGGTAAATAGATTCAGTAATGAGTGAAAAAGTAAGAACCATGTTCGCCGATATTGCCGGCGATTATGACCGCATCAATAGCGTGCTATCGTTTGGCGTGCACCATGCGTGGCGAAAAAAAGCCGTGTTGGAAAGTGGAGCCCATGAAGGCGATCATGTGTTGGATTGCGCTACCGGAACCGGGGACCTGGCCATCGCATTCAAGAAAACTGTGGGTGATCCCGGCTATGTAATGGGAACCGATTTCTGCGCCCCGATGATAGAATCTGCCCCGGCCAAAGCCGCCGAAGAAGGATTGAATATCGATTTTGAAGTAGCCGATGCTATGAATCTTCCTTATGAAGATAATACCTTCGATATAGCGAGTATCGCTTTTGGCATTCGTAATGTAGACGAACCGGTGACAGCACTAAAAGAAATGGCCCGGGCGGTAAAGCCCGGAGGGCGGGTGGTAGTTCTGGAATTTGGGCAACCCAAGGGGCTTATAAAGTATCCCTATGAGTTATACAGCCAGCACATTATGCCGGCTGTCGGCGGTTTGTTGAGTGGAAACCGCGAGGCATACACTTACCTTCCGCGTACCAGTGCAGCTTTTCCCGCTGGAGATAAATTTTTAGCTTTGATGGATGAAAGCAGGGCTTACGAAAGCCGAAGAGGAGTAAAATTAACCGGAGGCATTGCCTGGGTATATGTTGGAATCGTTCAATAATTGTATATTCAGCCGCCTGATAATTAAAACAGATTTATGAACATAGAAGAAATTAAAAAAGTAATACCTCACCGATACCCATTTTTGTTAGTTGACCGAGTACTGGAGGTAGAAGAGGAAAAGATAAAAGCCATCAAGAATGTAACGGCGAATGAAGAATTTTTTAATGGACATTTCCCGGGACAACCCATTATGCCGGGGGTTCTCCAGGTAGAAGCCCTGGCACAAGCGGGTGCCATTATGCTGATGACCCAGCAGGTGGAGGATGTGGACAAATCACTGATGGTATTTACCGGCATCAAAAATGCAAAATTCAGAAAGCAGGTTGTGCCTGGTGATCAACTGGTGCTTGAAGTTGAATTATCTTCAATGAGAAGAAATTTTGTGGTGATGAAAGGAAAGGCCACAGTAGATGGAGAAGTAGCGTGTGAGCTTGAGGCTTCAGCTGCTATCGTAGACCGGGATCAGTCATGAGTACGCAAAAGAAATCGGAACGGCCGGTAAAAGTTACCACCCAAACCGTGGTGGATATGAAGTCTGCGGGTGAAAAGATATCTATGCTCACCGCTTATGATTTTACTATGGCCCGCATCATTGACCGGGCGGGTATCGAAGTGATATTGGTGGGCGATTCGGCCAGCAATGTAATGGCAGGGCATGAGACTACCGTCCCCATCACACTGGATCAAATGATATACCACACCTCTTGTGTAGTGAGAGGGGTAGATCGTGCCCTTGTGATTGCAGATATGCCTTTTATGAGCTATCAGTTGACCCCCAAGGAAGCGCTCAAGAGTGCAGGCCGCATGATGAAAGAGGCGGGAGCTCATGCGGTAAAGCTGGAGGGCGGTAAAGCTATTGCCGACTCCGTTAAAAAAATAGTGGAAGCCGGAATTCCCGTTATGGGACATCTGGGGCTTACCCCTCAAAGCATTTACAAATTCGGTACCTACAAAGTCAGGGCAACCGAAGAAAAGGAAGCGGAAGACCTAATCCGTGATGCTAAACTGTTAGAACAGGCGGGCTGTTTTGGATTGGTTCTGGAAAAAATTCCAGCCGACCTTGCACAAAAAGTATCCGAAGAAATATCGATCCCAACTATTGGCATAGGTGCCGGAGGCGGATGTGATGGCCAGGTACTTGTTATCCATGATATGCTTGGAATGAATAAAGAATTTAACCCGCGTTTTCTGCGTCGATATGCCGACATAGAAACGGTAATGACGGATGCTGTACAACAGTTTATCACAGATATTAAAAACAAAAATTTCCCAAATAAAGACGAACAATACGGCGGATGAATAACTCACAAACAGATAAGCCCTTTATACTGGTAAGCAATGATGATGGAATTTTTTCACCGGGAATAAAAGCGCTTGCCGAGGTAGCTGCTGAATTTGGAGATGTATATATAGTAGCTCCCGATCGGGAACAAAGCGCAGTGGGCCATGCGATTACCGTACAAGTACCACTCCGCTCCAGCAAGTTTACCGTATCCGATAAGTTCGAAGGGGAGGCAGTAAATGGAACGCCTGCCGATTGTGTAAAATTGGCCCATGGGCAGTTGTTGGATCATAAACCTGACCTGATAGTCAGCGGAATTAATCACGGGAGTAATGCCGGTATCAATGTGTTGTATTCGGGAACGGTAAGCGCCGCTACTGAAGGAACCATCCTTGGCTACCCCTCTATTGCTGTAAGCTGCACCGATTTTGATGAAAACGCCAACCTGAATGCTTGTAAAGAATCAGCCCGCCGGGTTATCCGTTTTGTACTTGAGAAAGGCTTGCCCAAAGGGATTACTCTAAACGTAAATGCCGCCTCCGGTGAGTTTAAGGGAATTAAGTGGACACGCATGGCCGACAGCCGGTACGTGGAGGAATATGAGGGAAGAAAAGATCCGTTTAACAGGGCCTACTACTGGCTGACCGGAAAATTTGAGCTCCTTGATGACGGCGATGACTCAGATATCCATATACTTAAAAACGATGTAGCATCGGTAACTCCCATTCAATACGACCTTACTGCTTATGATCTTTTGGGAGATGTTGAGGATGAAGACCTGGAATGACAGGTTCGATTTTTATCTGTGATAAGAGGCGATCACATAATCTCGAAAAACGCTATTGTGATAGGCAAAATAAGTTGGGTTGATTCCCTGAAGTTATCAGGAGTGTATTTATACTTATTTCACTAAAAACCCATTTCAGCCAGTTTCTTGACTACTCCGGCCCAAAAATTATAGTAGACCGGTCTGTTTTCTTTATTTACCTGCACATTAATCTGATTTAAATGGGACAGGCTTACCGTGCCAAGATGCTCGCCCCAAGTAGCACTTTCCACAGAGACAAAAGAATCGTTGATTCCTTCATGTTCATAAATTTGGGTGTTCTGGAATTTGAATATTGGGTTCAAAGAAGATTCCGTTCCTTTTCCTACAGCAGCACTATAAGAGAAAATAGGGATATGTTCGGGGGGAGGGGTAGCAGGGTTAAAAGTTGTACGAACATAGTTCAATGTAAGCTGTTCCACCGATCCTATGGCATCACTTTTTTCCTGGGGGTATACATTGTTGCCGAACCAGTCTACCACTTCACTGATCTTTTCGGTAAGAGTTTCGGGAGTCTTTAAAATCAGGTCGGCCAGGTATGTTCCCCGATGAGGAGTAGCCAGCGTGGTGAAGGAGGCTACATTATCCTCAATATCCATATGAGCAATTGCATGGCGTATATCCAATCCGCCCATACTGTGTGCCACTATATTTATTTTTTCAAAGTGATGCTGATTGCACACCTGCCTGATCAACCGGGCCCAATTTTTTGCCCTGGTTTCAATACAGGCGTATGGTACAATGTTGGGGGCAAAAGCCATTACACCATGTTCTCGCATCAGCATACAGGGATCGTGGAGCGGGGAGGGTTTAACCAACGAACTGATAGCCCCGTAGCCGTGGCACAAAAACACGGGATACTTCAATTGTACAATCTCGGGTTGGGGAAATTCCTTTAAAGCAAACCTGGTGAGAAGCGATTTTTTTTCAGACATATCTATTCTTCGGTATAATACAGCGAATCGATGCTGGAATCGGTTTGGAGACGAATGGTGCGGAATATGGTATTTTCTTCATACACATAAATATCCATATCATGTGCAGGCAGGGTAACCTTGGCCGGACTTTCTATACCATAAGGCAAGAGTGCATCATGAAGATTAAGATGAAACCTGGTTTTTGAAAACCGCGATGGAACTTTGACCCTGTATACTTTTCGCTCAAAAGAAGAGTCTATACGAATGGTATAGGGGCGGATGTGCGCGGGTAATATCCGGGCGTCTTCCAGTTTTAAGTTAATTAAAGAATCCAGCGTACTGAATGACCGCAAGCTCTTTGTTTTATATGCCGGGGAAGATGCCAGTATGATGCCACTGACTACACAGGATAAAACAAGGAGGATTGTTATGTATTTTTTTCCGTTCTTTTTAGCCAAAATATATCGGTTGGTAACAAAGGTTGATTGAAATTACCTTATCCTGAATCTAAAAACTTCTACAGACAAAAGGCATGTCATTTACAATTTCGAAGGTTAAAAATAAGAAAGACATAAGAGCTTTCCATGAACTGCCTTTTAAATTGCATGGGAATCAGAAATATTGGCGTCCGCCTTTTAGGTTTGAAGTAGAGAAGGTTTTCGATCCTCAAAAAAACGAACGCTTTCATAAAGGGGGAGAGTGCGAGCGTTTTTTGGTATATGAGGGAGGTAAAGCAGTAGGCAGATTTGCACTTTTTATAGATCCTGAGAAAGATAAGCGTTATGATCCAAAGCTTGGAAATATTGGTTTCATCGAAATGGAGAACCGAAAAGGAATAGCCGGCAAGATGATACAATTTGCCAGGGACTGGCATCACATAAGAGGATACAGCGGGGTTCGGGGGCCCGTAAATTTTGGAGAAAATGATATGTTTTGGGGGGTTCAGATCAGCGGATTTGAGGATTATAATGTATACGGGATGCTCAGTCATCAACCTTATTATGAAGAACTGATTGAGCAAACAAATCCGCAAAAATTCGATGACCTTTTCATGTATCAGCTGAAGATAGATGAGCCGTTGCCTGAACGGTTGCTTCGAATTTCGGACAGAATCAGAAATAAAGAAGGAATTACCATCCGGCCGGTTAATAAAAAGAAATTGCAAAGGGATGGAGAGTATATTCGCCAGATTTATAACCGGGCTTTTAGCGATCAGGTAGTAAAAGAAAGACAAGACGAATTTATAGGGATCAGCCGGGAAACAATCCGGCAGATGATTAAAAAATTAAAGCCCGTATTGATGCCGAATACATCTCCCATAGCATTTGTAGACGGGGAGCCTGCCTCGTTTCTGGTAAGTGTACCTGATTTGCATGAGATATCGGCGAAAACAGGAGGGACCTTAAAGTGGTGGCAGTTACCCCGTTTATTCGGTTTTAAGGGGAGAGTCCGAAAGTTTCGGCCATTGGCTTTTGGAACAGATCCCCGGTTTAGAGGACGCGGATTAGAAGCTTTGGTATTTACCGAAGGTGTAAAGTGGAGCCGGGAACACTATCCCAACCTAAAAGTATTGGAAGGGGGCTTCGTAAGCGAAAAAAACTGGATTATGCGTCGAAGTCTGGAAGCGCTCGGCTGCAAGATTGCTAAAACTTACCGGGTGTATAAATGGATGGTGTAGGAGAGATGTTTGAAAACCATTTCAGTGGTTTTTTCTCTGCCGAAAAATGCTGTTTATAATTTGGATGGCCAGGTCTTTCTTCCGGTCCTTAAATTTTATGTTATCATCGGCGTTGATGAGGTGAACGGTATTGAAATCAGATTCAAATCCTGCATCTTCTTGGTTCAGGGAGTTAGCTATAATCCAGTCCAGGTTCTTTTGTTCAAGCTTAGAGGTGGCATTTTTAACCAGTGCTTCGGTTTCCATAGCAAAACCGATTAAAATCTGTCCTTCTTGTTTATGGTTTCCAAGCCAGCTAAGAATATCCTGGGTGCGCTTCAGTTCCAAAGAACTGTTATCCAGTTGCTTTTTAATCTTCTGGGTATAGGTTTTTTTTGGGGTGAAATCACTTACTGCCGCTGCCATGATAATGATATCGGCCTGGGCATATTCCTTAACGCGCTCAAATAATTCAGCAGCGGAGGTAATGCTTATGGTGTGCAGGTCTTCAGGTACAGGAATGGAAACCGGACCGTGTATAACCGTTACATCAGCTCCGGCATTGCGAGCGGCTTCAGCCATGGCAAACCCCATTTTCCCGGAACTGGGATTAGAAAGAAATCGAACCGGATCAATGAACTCACGGGTGGGCCCGGCAGTTACTACCACTTTTTTACCTTGTAAAGGACCTTCAATCGAACCGATGATATCAGAGGCGGTTTTAAGGATAGTTTCAACTTCAGGTAGCCGTCCTTTTCCTTCCAAGCCACTGGCCAGGTAGCCGCTTTCGGGTTCCAGGATGTGATATCCTTTATCCTGAAGGTCATTTAGGTTTTTATTTACCGCCGGTGATTCGTACATCTCTCCGTCCATGGTGGGACATATCAACAGCGGACAACGGGCAGCCAGCACAGTGCTGCTAAGCATATTATCAGATATACCGTTAGATATTTTGGCGAGGGTATTAGCTGTACAGGGAGCTATAACAAATAAATCAGCCCATTCGCCCCAGTTGATGTGCCGGGTCCATTCATTAGCTGAGGATTCCTCGGGAAATATTTCCACGGCAACCTGATGGCCCGAAAGGGAGGTAAAGGTTTCTAAACCAACAAAGCGGGTAGCTGAAGGTGTCATTACAACACGGACTTCTGCTCCCGCTTTTTGAAATTCTCGTAATAAAAACACAGCCTTATAAGCTGCAATACCTCCGGTAACACCCAGAATTATGCGCTTACCGGAGAGCATAATTAATCCTCTTTGTCAGGACGGCGATAGTAGATATCATCACTTTCCATTTCATGTACCGCTCGTTGGGTGGCATGAGGAAGTTTTTCAAAAGCTTTTGATATCTGTTCTTGTTCTTCATTGAATGAAAATTCATCATCATCTTCAAAGCCTTCAAAGTACTGAAGCTTCTCATCCAGTTCGAGCTTTTCCTGAGCAGCTAACTGCCGGGCTCTTTTGGAAAGAATTACAAGTAACTCGTATTTGTTACCTGTTTTGAATTTTAGATTTTCAATGTCAAGTGTTTTAATTGCCATAATGTTCAATTGGTATTCATGAATCTAACAACGGCTGCTCTTACTTCCTGATAAGCCGTTTCAAAATCATCGTTGATTATAACCTGATCGAATCGATCAGCGTAAGTAAGTTCTTCCTTTGCACGTTCAAGACGAAGTTTAAGTGTTTCTTTATCTTCGGTGCCCCGCGCTTCAAGTCGCTCTTTTAAAACTTCAAGTGAAGGAGGTTTTATAAACAGGCTCAATGCTTTATCTCCATAAACCTGTTTCACATTTATAGCTCCTTTCACTTCGATGTCAAGAACGACAAAATACCCCGATTTTAGTTTTATATCAACTTCTGAACGCAGAGTTCCATACTTCTTTCCTCCATAAAATTCTTCCCACTCCAGGAAGTCTCCCTCCTCTATTTTCTGGTTGAACTGATTATCCGAAATAAAGTGATAATGTTTGCCTTCAACTTCTCCTTCTCGCGGGGGGCGTGTGGTTGCAGAAACAGAAAACTTAAGTTGTTCAAAATCCTGGAATAAGCGCCGTGCCATTGAGGTCTTGCCTGCACCGCTCGGAGCTACTAATATAATTACTTTGCCTTCTTTCATATGTATTAGATAAAAGATATGAGATGATAGACATGAGATAAAAGATATGCGACGTAGTAGAGGGCAGACTTATGGAATCCTCAGCTATTGAGTCCTAAATTTTATATCTCATACCTAATAAACCTATACTTTATTCAACGTTTTGTACTTGTTCCCGAATCTGTTCGAGTGCTTCTTTCGATTTTACCACATACTGGCCAATGTCCGAGTTGTTGGCTTTGGAGCCTATGGTATTGAGTTCACGGTTAATTTCCTGGGTTAGGAAGTTAAGGCGCCGGCCGGCCGGTTCTGTCTGTTCAATAGCTTCCAGAAAGAATTTTAAGTGAGACCGCAGACGAACAATCTCTTCCGTAACATCCATTTTATCTACCAGAATAGCTATTTCCAGCTCCAGTCGTTCTTCATCAATTTTTTCATCTTCAATAAGCTCTTCTATGCGTTCGTGAAGTTTAGTACGCACTTCATCTCCGCGGCCTTCAGATGCTGACCTGATAATCTGAATACTTTCATCAATCAGCTCAACACGCTCTATCAGATCTTTTTTGAGTTGAGTGCCTTCCTGGCTTCTCATTTTAATAAGAGACTCAATCGCTTTTTGGGTAGCTTTTTTGGTAATCTCCCACTTCTTTACCAACGTATCTTCATCATCTTCTTTGTTGATGAAAACGTCATTAAACTGGGTGATATCAGAAAGAGTGACAGGTTGTTCTATGTTTGCCAGTTCCCGCACATCATTTAATATCTTGGCATACCCCTTCACCTTCTTCTTATCAACGGCAATATCCGGCTCTCCGGTTTCGGATTCGTTCACATGCACAGATACGTTAACTTTACCTCTGCTGATATTTGCCTGTATTAACTCTTTTAATGAAAGCTCTTTATGTTGCAGTCGCTGGGGAAGTCGTATATTTATATCCAGGTACCGACTATTAAGGGATCTTATTTCGACAGTTGCCGTGATGCCATTTTCAGTGGCTTCTCCTCGGCCAAAGCCGGTCATTGAAATAACCATATTGTTCTCGTAGATGTAAATTTAGAAAAACTGAAAATACAAAAGTCTCATTCCTATAGAAAAAAATACCCTCAAATTTAGAAATGTTATACCTGGGGTTTTAATATTTCTTTGTTCGGTTGAAGATGAGTACTTATAAAGCAATTGAATTTTAGTATCTTTTGCGCCAATTAATCAGTGTTTATGAATATTCTGGGTATTTCAGCTTTTTATCACGACTCTGCCGCTTGCCTTCTTGAGGATGGGGTAATAGTAGCCGCAGCGCAAGAGGAACGTTTCAGCCGCCAAAAACATGACGACCAATTTCCCATTAAAGCAATCGAATATTGCCTGGAATACACTGGATTATCGATTGATGAGCTGGATGCCATTGCTTTCTATGATAAACCTTTGCTAAAATTTGAGCGTTTGCTCGAAACGTATTTAGCTACGGCCCCGCGGGGATTGAAGTCTTTTATTACCGCCATGCCTGTTTGGCTGAAGGAAAAGATGTTTTTGAAAAAACTGATATATGATGAGCTTAAAGAAATAGGAGAATACAGCAAAGATGAGGTAGAACTTGTTTTCCCTGAACATCATCTAAGTCATGCAGCCAGTGCTTTTTATCCATCTTCTTTTGAGGAATCGGCGATATTAACGATCGATGGGGTAGGAGAGTGGGCAACGGCATCAATCTGTTTTGGAAGTCAGGGCGATATCAAAATACTGCGAGAGCTTACATTCCCTCATTCCCTTGGCTTGCTTTATTCGGCGTTTACTTATTTTCTGGGTTTTAGGGTGAATTCCGGAGAGTATAAACTGATGGGATTGGCTCCCTATGGCGATCCCAACTCCAAAATTCTGGATAGCTACATCCAAAAAATAAAAACAGAACTGGTAGATATCAGGGAGGATGGGTCTATATGGCTCAATCAGGATTATTTCAATTATACCACCGGCCTTAAGATGATTAAGGAAGATAAGTGGGAGCGATTGTTTGGTTTCCCCCAGAGGGAAGAGGAAGCAGAGCTTCAACAACACGAAGCAGATTTGGCCCTGGCCATTCAAAAAGTGACTGAGGAAATTGTGGTTAAAATGGCCCGTCAGGCCAAAGAGCTTACAAAATCAGATAATTTGTGCATGGCCGGCGGGGTAGCTTTGAATTGTGTGGCAAATGGGAGGATTCAGAAAGAAGGAATTTTTGAAGATATGTTTATCCAGCCAGCTGCGGGAGACGCCGGAGGTGCTGTTGGTGCTGCTTTGGCCGCTTATCATATTTATTTTGGGGAAGACCGAAATTATGCCGAACCGGATGGCATGAGCGGTGCTTATTTAGGCCCCAGCTTCCAGGAGTATGAAATACTTCACAGTTTGAAAAAGTATAATGCAGCTTTTACCAAGCTGCAGGAGGATGAAATATATCCGGTTGTGGCCCAGCTTATTGATGAAGGTAATATTGTGGGATGGTTCCAGGGGAGAATGGAATTTGGACCACGTGCCCTGGGAGCCCGCAGTATTTTGGCAGATCCACGAGACCCGGAGATCCAACAAAAACTGAATTTGAACATTAAATACCGGGAATCTTTTCGTCCCTTTGCACCTTCGGTTATGGCTGAACAGGCTCGTTATTTTTTTGAGTTGCCTTCCGATTCACCCTACATGTTATTGGTACAGCCCATAAGGGAGGAACTCAGGAAAACGCTACCGGACGATTACCATCGGAAATCGTTGCGGGATAAACTTGCCTTTGTTCGTTCTGACTTACCGGCCATTACTCACATCGATTTTTCGGCACGAATTCAAACCGTTCACAAAGAGACCAACCCCCGTTATTGGAAACTTTTGAATGCTTTTAATGACCGGGTGGGTTTGGGGATGTTGGTAAATACCAGTTTTAATGTGAGGGGAGAACCTATTGTTTGTACTCCCGAGGATGCATACAGATGTTTTATGAGCACCGGAATGGATTATTTGGTAATTGGTGATTATGTTTTTTCGAAAGAGCACCAGCCGGAATGGAAAGAGACTATTTCTTTTGAGAAAGATTAATTGCAAGATTGTGCATATTACATGCCCCGGAAATAGTAATAATAACGGTACTGCAAGCCGGATACTATGGAAGCCTAAACTTTAAGGAAGGTGACAATATGGAAACACTGAAGGATCTTTGGAATTTTATGAGGCAGCGGAAGAAATTCTGGCTGGCTCCTGTGATTGTTGTACTATTACTTTTGGGCTTACTTATAGTGATAGGAGGGGGATCCTCTATAGCACCGTTTATTTATACATTGTTCTGATATGTTTGAAGCTATTGAATACGAGAAGATACAGGAAGACCCAAAAACAGCTAAAACTCAGCTTGTCATCGTGACCGGTCTGTTAGTTCTGTCCTGGTTTTTTGATACGGTTTATCTGGTGTATGCAGCGGGAGCTGTTGCATTGCTGAGTTTTATTCCCCCGGCAGGTAATCGCATGGTATGGGGATGGTATAAATTGGCAGAGTATTTGGGCTGGTTTAATGCCCGGGTATTGCTCTCACTGGTGTACTATGTAGTAGTGACTCCAATTGGATTTCTGTTTCGCTTGTTTGGAAATGATCCCTTGTTATTGAAGGATAAGAAAAAGAGCGTTTATACTTTCAGGGAGCATACCTATAAAAAGGAAGATCTGAAAAATCCATGGTAGGAGGCTTTAGATGCCAATTATTCAATTAAGAATTAAGAATTAGGGATTAGGGATTAGGGATTAGGGATTTTTAGCTTTTACTTTTTACTTCAGCCTTCCTTCTTCTTAAGAGACGCAGCATTGACGCAGTACCGAAGACCACTGGGTTTGGGGCCGTCAGGAAATACATGGCCGAGGTGGGCATCGCAGGTATTACACAGGGCTTCAATCCGGCTCATGCCATGCGAGTAGTCAGCCTTATACTTCACTGCATTTTCATTCACAGGCTGAGTAAAAGAAGGCCATCCCGAACCACTTTCGAACTTTTCGGTAGCATCGAACAGGAGCGTGTTACAGCAAACACAGGCATATATACCGGGGTCAAACCGATGGCACATATCACTGCTGCCAGGGCGTTCTGTCCCTTTCAGCCGGGTAACTGTATACTGTTCTTCCGTTAGTTCCTGTTTCCATTCTTCCTCGGATTTTTCTACCCGCTTGTCCGGTTCGGGGTTTTCGTTTTCTGCAAAGGATTGTATGTCGGGCCACTTGAGCATATTACAATAGTTTATATGAGATCTGAAATATGGGAAACGATGATTTCAGTTTTTAATGATACACTACAATGAATTTGCTGTGCTGGCGTACCGTTCCCCGTAAAAAGGTTTTTTGTGAAAAATGATATGGCGCTTAGGGCTGAACCAAACCAATTATTTTTTTTGCAAAACCTTCAGCGGCTTCAGGACTTCTTCCTTCCGAGTAAATCCGGATAATGGGTTCAGTATTAGACTTTCTGAGGTGTACCCATCCTTCAGCAAAATCAATCTTGACCCCATCTATTGTATTGGGATTCAGACTGCTAAAGTGATTTCGGATCATTTCAAGCACATCATCCGCTTTCTTACCCAGGTCCGCCAACTGAATTTTATTTTTGCTCATATAATAATCAGGCAGACTGCCCCTGTATTCGGATGCGCTAACTTCCCGTTCTGCAAGCAGTTGCAGTATCACAGCCACGCCAAAGAGAGAATCACGCCCGTAATGCAAATCGGGACTGATAACGCCGCCATTCCCTTCTCCGCCAATAACGGCGTCAAATTGCTGCATGGTTTTAACAACATTAATTTCACCAACAGCCGACCGGTGACAGCTTTGGCCATGGGTACGGGCTACATCATCAACTACACGTGAGGAGGATAAATTAGTAGCACAAGAACCGGCTTTTTTAGATAGAATAAAATCGAAGGCTGCAGCCTGGGTATATTCTTCACCAAATAGATTTCCATTTTCATCGGTAAGGGCAAGTCGGTCGGCATCAGGATCAGTAACCACGCCCAGGTCTGCATTACTGTTTTGGACCAATTCACAAATTTCCTGCAGATGTTCAGGCAGGGGTTCTGGGTTATGGGGAAACAGACCATTGGGAGTGCAATGGATTGTATGGATTGTTTGTACACCCAGCTTAGATAATAATGCCGGTATGGCCTCGGAGCCTGCACCATTGACAGCATCTACAGCGACGGAAAAATTCTTTGCTGCAATAGTGTTGGTATCTATATAAGGAAGATCCAGTATTTTTTGAATGTGATAATCGAGTAGCTCTTTGTCAGTAGAGACGGTCCCGATTTTATTGTAGGGTTGGTAAGCAAATTCACCGGAATCAGCTATGTCAAGCATCTGCTGCCCCTCATCGGCATCAAGGAACTCGCTCTTGGCATTCAAAAGTTTAAGAGCATTCCATTCAGCCGGATTATGGCTCGCCGATATGATAATACCGCCGGCTGCCTGGTGTTTCAACACTCCCATGGCAACCGTTGGAGTTGGTACTATGCCTGCTTTTATGACATCACAGCCCACACTGGCCAGGGTAGAGGCTACAATATCTTCACAGATTGAACCGGTAGTCCGGGAATCGCGGCCAAGTACAACAGAGCCCCCCTTCAGCCATGTTCCATATGCTGCAGTAAAACGGGTGAGGTTTTCAGGGGTTAAGTCGGTGCCGAATATGCCTCGTATCCCAGAGACAGAAATCATTAAAGCCATATTAGTTGTTGTTTCTTGAGTTGATGATAGTTTCTAATCGCTGTTTCCAGGCTTGAATACCAGGGAAGTTAGGGTTAATGGAAGTTACGTGATTTGCGATTTCCAGGGCCTTTTCAAAGTTCCGGTTGGTGCCATAAGCCCCCGATAAATTGTACAACATCTGGGGGTCATTTGGGTTCACAGCATAGGACTCTTCCAGCAGCTTGACAGCCCGCTCGGTATTTCCGGCATTCAATGCTATAGCACCAAGCATTTTGGTTACATAAGCCTCTTTGGGAGCCAGCTCATATGCTTTTTCAAGTAAAGGTTTGGCTTCCTCAAAATTGCCATTATCCAGGTAGATTCGGGCGGCAAAAATGTAAGGAGATTCGTTCCAGGGCTGATTTCTGATCAATCCAAGGTACTCATAAATTGCCTGTTGGTCTTTTCCTTCCTGCTTATAATGTTGGCCCAACTCAACCTTGGATGCATCCCAACGCGCATTGCCATGTACATTTATGAAAGCAAGACTATCCACAAAGTCCCGGTATTGATAATTTGTTTGATAGGCTGCCTGACTTCCATCCCTTACAAAAGGGAAGCCTTGTTTCAGGGTTTGTACTCTGTGCCAGGCCATACGATGGTCGAAAGAACTCAGGTACATTCTATCACGATAGTCTTCCCAGTCTATATTGCGGAGGTTAGAGGTTGCAGACTTGTTGAGATCATCCAGCATAATTTCTGCAAAGGACTTTCCAATCAAAAAATAGCCTTCACTGTTAGGATGCAGGTGTTCCAGCATGAGCTCATTACCGACAATACCCTCCGGCGAATGCTGCTCGAATGTTGAAAGAGTGGGTACCAGTTTTACATGATCGTACGCCTGGGATAATTCGGTAATAATCTGGTTTATTTGAGAAGGAGCCCGGAATTTTAAACCATCCAGGTCTTTAGCATATATATATTCTTTTTTTGCTGAAAGGGTATCTCCATTCTGTAATATTGATTCTGCCTTTTCATACACAGACTGAGCCGGGGGGAGATTGCCATCCTGGATAGAGACAAAGGGGGGCTGATCTTTGGTATTACTTGCAATGGTGCTGATGTAAACAGGGATCCCTTTAGCTTCAAAAGGTTCAATAATTGCTTCCATATTGCTGCGAAACTGAATCATAGCCAACTCATAATTGGGGCCTCCCACTTCTATGGAGCTGGATTTAACAATTCGTTCCATAAGAGTGGCAGTGGGTTTGGCTTTATTTTCGGCACTTCCGAACATGTCGGCGAGCCATTTACCTGAATCCACAATCAGATCTCGCAGAAACAGGAACGTTTTTAAACGCTGGAGCTTCAGGTAAAAACGGACAAAAGCCGGGAAGCCGCCAAGGTTTTCATTCGATCCTACTCCAAGAGCTCCATAAAATTCGTTATGTCCGGCATAAATCATGATGGCATCAGGTTTTTGGGCAATAATTTCGTCAACCTGATCAAAAAGGGTATAGCTGCTAATGGCTGAAATACCCACATTCACCACTTCTACATTTTGCTGTGGCATGGCATCAGTCAGCACATCATCCACCAGGCGGGAAAATGTTCCATTGAACCCATACGGATAACCGGCGGCACTTGAGCCTCCCATCGCAAATACCCGGTAACCATTATCTGGCTTGTCTTTTAGGAATACATCGGTGGAGGGGTTGGGAATGGTATTGGTGTAAAAAAAGTAACGGGCTGCAAAATTAGGATTGGGAATCAGGTATTCATTCGACTGTATGCGGGGATTTACAAAGAGGTCAGTATTACCGAGGTAATCGACGCTTTGAAGGGCAATTTCCAGGATCACAAAAAAAAGTACTGGTACAGAACAGGTAATTACATAAAACAGAGCCTTTTTACGGAGGGAAATGGGCTCCTTAAGATCATTTATATATTGTTGAACTTCGTCCTGTTCAATATTGAGGGTGTCAGCTATTTCTTTAGCACTTTTGCTACTGTAATGTTTTTCTATGTATGATTTTGCCTTGTTGGAAAGGGCCATGTTATACTTTTTTGGGAACCCAGGATTTTTCTTCGGTGCCGGCTTGCTTATTCTCATATCGGGCCATCACAAAAAGAAAGTCTGATAAACGGTTCATATAGGTGATGGCGGCTTTGGAGATGTCTTCTTCTTGCCGGCACTCCACAGATATACGTTCTGCCCTGCGACAAACAGTACGAGCGTAGTGTAATGTAGCTCCGGCTTTAGAGCCTCCGGGGAGGATGAAATTTTTGAGAGGTTCCAGCGTTTTTTCCATCTCATCGATATGTTGCTCTAAAAAGTCTACCTCATCAGAGCCAATGCGTTTAATTCTAACTTTCTTGGATATTGGAGTGGCTAAATCTGCTCCCAGTACAAAAAGCTGTTGCTGTATGGTTTCCAGCAGTTCATTTCCTTTTTCTGATACTCCAAAAGCTACAGCAGTACCAAGAATTGAATTTAGTTCATCTACTGTTCCATACGCATTAATCCGTTTCGAGCTTTTGGAGACACGCTGGCCGCCAAAAAGAGAGGTTTCTCCTGTATCACCTTTTTTGGTATATATTTTCATAAAAAAATGAGTCTGTTTTTGCCCTTGTAGAATAAAGAATCTTTATCTTCCTTTTTAGTAGAATTTTAAAAAACCATTAACCGCGATTGCGGCCCCTTTAGTTTAGTAAAAGAACTTTTTAATAATGAATAAATCATCATCCCTTACAACTATAGTTATCCTGGGCGTTTTCTTATTTAATCTCCAAATGCCAGAGGCTGCGGCGCAGTTAACTACAGGAGTAGATGTGATAAAAGCGATGCATCAAAAATACCAGGATACTTGGTATGAGTATTTAACCTTTGAACAAAAAACGACCTTTTATGGTCCCGGCGAAAAAATACAGCGCACTCAGGCTTGGTATGAGGCTATGCATATTCCCGGCAGCCTGGCCATTAAGTTTGATGAGAAGGGAAGTAACAACGGGATTCTTTTTAACAATAATGTTCAGTATGGGTATGCCAATGGACAAATGATACAGGAGTCGGCACGGGTGCACGAACTGCTGGTGTTGGGTTTTGATGTATATGGTCAGCCGGTGGATTCAACTTTGGAACAGCTTGAAGCAGTGGGCTATGATTTGGCAAAGATGTATGAAGACGAGTGGCAAGGCAGAGAGGTTTATGTAGTGGGAGTGAATTTACCGGATAATCGGAAACCTCAGTTCTGGATTGACAAAGAACGGCTTTATTTTGTGCGGTCAATTACTGCGGGCAGACAGAATACGGTTCAGGAGGTGCAGTTTAACAAATATGAGCGGTTGGGCGGTGGATGGATTGCCCCGGAGGTGATCTTTCTCGTGAATGGCCAAAGGGGATTATTGGAAGAGTATTCTAAAATTACGATTCCGGATACTCTGGATGCTGACATTTTTAATCCCAAAACATTTGCGGCAACTACCTGGTAATTGAGTAGGGGGATAGCCAAAATTCATCAGAGAATGTTCATCAGTCATTAGGTAAATAGGCTGCAAATAGAGATTCAGAGTTTGAAACTGAATATCAATCAGGCCATCCCCGTGGCTTTGATTATTAATGAACTGTTTATAAATGCTCTGAATCATGCTTTCCCGGATGGAAAAGAAGGTACCATTGGGATAGAAATGTATGAAGAAAATGAATGGGTCTTCATTAAAGTATAGGATACCGGTATTGGTTTAAGCCCTGGGTTCAATTTGAAAGAATCTACTAAACTAGGGCTTACCCTGGTTCAAAACCTGACAAATCAATTAAAAGGAGAACTTGAAATTATAAGAGAAGAAGGAGTTGTCTTTCAGCTTCATTTTAAGAAAAGACAAACTAAAGGGTCCAGTGCCAATTACTTTCCGGCTTCAGATAGCAAACATGCAGAAGCTTAGCACATACAGCTAAAAAACTTAATTCTCAAAACCTCACCTACGACCGCACAAAACTCTTACCCAGCTTTTCAAAAGTAATTTTCAGGTGTTCCAGTTTCTGAAGCTGTTGTTCAAAACGTTCAGCTTTATCCGCAGGACAGGCTACTTTGAGGGTAACGTCTTCCATATACTCAGAGGCCACCACTTGCAGTCCGAAGTCGTTTTTTAGTTTGGAAATTTGGTTTTCCCGGGAATATGGATAGCAAATTTCAAATTCATGCACCGACACAATGCTAAACAACCGAGCTTTTTCCAGGCACAACCTTGCCGATCCTCCATAGGCTTCTATAAGACCGGGTTTTCCCAATTTAGTACCTCCGTAATACCGCACAACTATAATACCGGCATTTACCACTTCAAAAGATTTTAGTTGATTCAGGATAGGAAGGCCTGCCGTTCCAGAGGGTTCGCCGTCATCAGTACTGAATTCCCGGATCTGAGCAGGGTTTAAGCGCCAACCATAACAATGATGAGTAGCATCGGGGTATTTGGATTTAAGTTGTGCGAGTTCTGCAGAGAACTCATCTTCCGACCGGCAGGGGAAAAGATAGCCCATAAACTTAGAGCCTTGTTCTCTGAAACTGATGTCTGTTGTTTGATTTATTGTTTTCAGAATAAAGGAGATTATTTTTTATAGAAGTTATACTTTAGTGATGCAAAATTCATTCGGGGAAGCAGTTATAATACATCTGATGTAAGATGGAGTAAAAAGAGAGTATTTAGAATTATTCAATCTTGTTATTATTGATGGAAAAAGCGATTTTCCCGCCGCAAACAAGCTACGTTAGAAATTTCAATTTTTGTTGGAACTATTCTATACGCCAGCTGTTATCGTTGGAGAATCTGAAATAACTAATATCATCGTTTATGCCTTCATTTTTAAAAGCATTGAATTCACAGGTAGGGCGGAAGGTAATGACCGGGATAACCGGCGTGGGGTTGATGTTCTTTTTAATTGGCCACCTTCTTGGTAACCTTACAATTTTTGGAAGCCCCGAAGCTTTCAATATCTATACCAAAAAACTCGAAAGCCTGGGCCCGCTGCTATATCTGATTGAAGCCGGACTTGCTTTCTTTTTCCTTTATCACACTATCCTTGGTATTTCAATTTGGAGAAATAAGAAGAAGGCTCGTCCCGGAGGGTATAAAAAATACCAGAGTAAAGGTGGAGCAAGCCATCAGTCGCTGGCTTCAAAAAGCATGATCTACACAGGAATCATTATTTTTGTATTCCTGATTATTCACCTTATTACTTTCAAGTTTGGGGCCACCGAAACGGTTATGCTTGAGGGAGAACAAGCTCGCGACTTAAGAGCTTTGGTGCTGGATAAATTCCAAAATCCACTTTATACCTTTGGATATACATTCGTGTTGCTGCTCTTTATCTTTCATCTGTCGCACGGATTCTGGAGTGCTTTCACTTCTCTGGGAATGAAGCACGGAGATTTTTCGAAGAAAATGCAGATGGCAGCATATGCCTTTGGGATTATCCTGATGGTAGGATTCATCTTTATTCCGCTGTACATCTATTTTACCGGCGGACAGGGTTCATTAATAGCATACTAAGAGTTTTTAAAAGTACATACAGATTATGAGTTTAGATTCGAAAGTACCTGAAGGGCCATTAACGGAGAAGTGGAGCAAACATCTCCAGGATATCAAGCTTGTGGCTCCCAATAACAAAAGAAAATACGAAGTAATTGTAGTGGGAACCGGATTAGCCGGTGGAGCTGCTGCAGCCAGTTTCGCAGAAATGGGATATAACGTGCGTAGTTTCTGTATACAGGATTCGGCCCGGCGCGCTCACAGTATTGCCGCCCAGGGAGGGATTAATGCCGCCAAGAATTATCCCAATGATGGGGATAGTATCTGGAGGCTTTTTTACGATACCATTAAAGGGGGCGACTACAGATCCCGCGAAGCCAATGTGTACCGCCTGGCCCAGGTGTCGAACGAAATTATTGACCAGGCGGTAGCGCAGGGTGTTCCTTTTGCTCGTGAATATGGAGGGCAGTTGGCCAACCGTTCGTTTGGAGGAGCACAGGTATCAAGAACCTTTTATGCTAAAGGCCAAACCGGGCAACAGTTATTACTGGGGGCCTACCAGGCGATGATGCGGCAGGTTCACAAAGGAAATATTAAATACCATCCCCGCCACGAAATGTTAGAGTTGGTGGTGATAGACGGACAAGCTAAGGGTATTATAACCCGAGACCTTGTTTCAGGAGAATTAAAACGATGGGAAGCTGATGCTGTGGTATTAGCTACCGGTGGTTACGGGAATGTGTTTTATCTGTCCACCAATGCCAAAAATTCGAATGTTACTGCCGCATGGAGGGCTCATAAAAAAGGAGCTTATTTTGCCAATCCATGCTACGTGCAGGTGCACCCAACTTGTATTCCGGTGTCTGGTGATTACCAATCGAAGCTCACCTTGATGAGTGAGAGTCTGAGAAATGATGGACGTGTTTGGGTTCCGAAGAAGAAAGGAGACAAGCGTCATCCGAATGATATTCCCGATGAAGAACGATATTATTACCTGGAAGAACGCTATCCCAGCTTCGGTAACCTGGTGCCTCGTGATGTGGCTTCCCGAAATGCCAAAAATGTATGTGATGACGGTTACGGAGTAGGAGAAACCGGACTGGCAGTTTATCTCGATTTCCGTGATGCCATTAAACGCGATGGTAAAGAAGCGGTTGAAGCCCGGTATGGAAACCTTTTTGAGATGTACGAAAATATTGCGGGCGATAATCCATATAAGCAACCAATGCGGATTTACCCTGCGGTTCATTACACCATGGGGGGGCTTTGGGTTGATTATAACCTGATGAGTAACATCCCCGGATTGTTTGTTGCAGGAGAGGCTAATTTTTCTGATCATGGCGCTAACCGGTTGGGAGCCAGTGCATTGATGCAGGGACTGTCAGACGGATATTTTGTGCTCCCTTATACGATTGGTAACTACCTGGCTGACCAGGCTCCAGGCAAACGCTACGGAACCGACCATGGTGCATTTGTTGAAGCAGAGAATGAAGCTCAGGGCCAAATCGATAAGCTTTTGAATGTGAATGGAGATCGCACCATCATTGATTTCCACCGCAGCCTTGGTAAGATTGTATGGGACAAAATTGGTATTGCCCGAAATGAAGAAGATCTGAAATCAGCGATTGAAGAAATTCGGGAACTCCGCGAGGAATTTTGGCAGAATGTTAAAGTGCCCGGAGATAAAAATAATTACAACAAATACCTTGAGTTTGCTGGCCGGGTAGCCGACTTCTTCGAATTAGCCGAATTAATGGCCGAAGATGCACTCAACAGGGATGAATCTGCTGGATGTCACCTCCGTGAAGAGCATCAGACCGAAGAAGGAGAAGCCCTCCGAAACGATGAAGATTACTCATTTGTAGCTGCCTGGGAATACGGCGGTGTAAACGGTAAACTGGAAGAAACCCTTCACAAAGAAAATCTCGAATTTGAATTCGTTGAACTCAAACAACGAAGCTACAAGTAGGAAGATATTATGAGCAAAGAAATGACCATTCATCTTAAATACTGGAAGCAAGACGGTCCTGATGCCCGGGGATATTTCGAGGAGTACACGCTCGACAATGTGAACGAGCATATGTCGTTCCTGGAGATGCTGGATGTCCTCAACGAAGAATTGATGCTGAAGGACAAGGCTCCGGTTGAATTCGATTACGACTGCCGGGAAGGGATTTGCGGTTCCTGTAACCTGGTGATTAACGGCCAGGCACATGGACCTAAGGAACGGGTTGCTGCCTGCCAGTTGCACATGCGTAATTACAGCGATGGCGATCATATTACCATTGAACCACCCAGAGCTGCTGCATTTCCTGTGATTAAGGATTTAGTAGTAGATCGCAGTGCTTTCGACCGTATTATTGAAGCCGGTGGATATGTATCGGTTAAAACAGGCGCGGCTCCTGAAGCGAACTCCATTCCTGTAGAGCAGGAAAAGGCCAACAAGGCCTTCGATTATGCTACTTGCATTGGCTGTGGAGCTTGTGTAGCAGCCTGTCCCAATGCCTCAGCATCATTGTTTACCGGTGCCAAGATTGCTCACCTCAATAAACTCCCACAGGGAGAAGTTGAGCGTACCAACCGCGTGGTAAATATGGTAGACCAGATGAAAGAAGAAGGTTTTGGCGATTGCTCCAACTACGCCGAATGCGAAGCTGTTTGTCCGGTGGGTATCTCCATTACGGCTATTGCTGAGATGCGTAAAGACTATATAAAGGCCGTGTTTAAAGGAGACTAACCTTCCGGGAAAACATTACAGTAGGTTAATTTTATTAAGCCTCCGTTGTTATTAAACCAGCGGAGGTTTTTTTGGTTTTTGGGGAATAGTTGAATGAGAAATGGTTCAATTAAGAATGGAGGATAATGCTCTGAGGTTAATTTGCGAAGCAGTAACTGGATTGGATGAACTGACACAGTCGATATTAAGGCTATCATCTCCGGGTTGGTTAATGTACCGCAGGCATACCTTGAGAAGTGTATTGGTTATTGTGGGGCAGGGATTGAGTTCCTGGGTATTAGAGTGAGAAGGTGTTGTCAGCTATATTTCTGACCGGAGTGAAAGAAGAGTCCCAATTGCAATGAATCGGGACTCTAATAATTTAGGCTTCTTGTTGTTTTCTTTTAATTCGGTTTTCTAAATAGGAGTATAAAAAATAAAAGATAACACTTGAGACTCCTCCCAGAATCAACAGCCTGTCAATGTCTTTTTCTTTGAATACTCCAAACATAATTGCAATAAAGATTACGAAAAACAGGAGGGCAGCAAGGATATATTTCATGTTATGGATGTTTTTGATTTCAGTGTTTTAATGTATTAAAAGTGGAATGAGAATCTATCGTATCTTCTGCTGTAGTTCCAATAACGCCTGAACTACCGCTAATATCAAGATGATATTTCAGGTTAGGAGCGAGAGGAAGCGTTTTCTAAAATTGTAACAATAGCTTAGGAAGCTACTCTTTTCTATGTAAGCGCTTACATTTTTCTTAACTAATACAGAGAGGTATACAATGAAAAAAACAATCATCGTCTTAATACTAATAATATGTGGGTTACCATCCCTGGCCAATGCCCAGGATGATGTAATGATGCAGGCATTCTACTGGGATGTACCCGTGGATGCAGCTAACTTAAATGGTAGTTGGTGGGATTCACTTGCTACTAAATCGAAAGCCATGTCTGAAGCAGGTTTTACCGGCCTTTGGCTTCCCTCCCCTTCAAAAGGAAATTTTGGGATATATGACATGGGATATGGAATCTATGATCATTATGACTTAGGTAATTACAGCCAGAAGGGTACTACAGAAACCCGATTTGGGAGCAGAGCCGAGCTGGAAGCGATGATCGATTCAATGCATACAAATGGAATTGAAGTTTATGCGGATATGGTGCTGAATCACATCTATTCAAATGGGGATTATTATGATTCCAATAATGACCTTGAAGCTAATCCTGATGTAAAAGAATATGTATTATCCGAAGCCTTCATTAATGGAAATCAATATCAGTCATATCCCACTAACGAAATATCATGGGTAATCCCTAATGCTTCGGCGGGAACTTATTATATCCAGATTGATGGATATAATCTGGATTGGGGGACAAGTTATACCGAACGGGGGTATGATGTTATGGTAGACTGGACTGGTTCGGGGCCTGGCTCAACAACCTGGGAGAGCGAACCAAACGATGGGAGCGGAAATTATAATACTATTTCCACCTCAGGGACGATCGTACAAGGGCATATGAATAGTAGTTCTGATATAGATGAATATGAAATTACGCTTAGTTCATCCGCTGATATCATTATTCAATTAACAGCCCGCAGGGAAGGGGTTGATTCGAACAATAACTGGGAATGGCAGTGGGCTGATCAAAATAACGGATACTACCCAATGGCCATCTGGCATAATGGAAGTAATTTGGCTAATACTACTCTGGAAGCTCAGACTCCCACAGCAATTTCTTATCCAACTCATACAGGCACAGGCGAAGCAAATTATAGTTGGGATCATGATGACTTTCATCCGGTTGATTCCAATGACTGGCTCGGATATGCCGGCAGTGATGAGATAATCACAAACACCAAATTTTTTGGTAACGATCTAAACTCTTTTTCATCCACCGTAACCGGCCGGCTTGAGGACTGGGGATATTGGATGGCTGATGAAATCGGCTTTGATGGGTTTCGTCTCGATTTTGTTCGCGGTTTCCAGGAAACCTTTGTAGCTGATTGGGTTAACCAGCTCCCTGCACTTGGTGGATCTCAGCGTTTCATTGTAGGAGAGTACTGGGGGGATGCGGAATCTATCCATTCCTGGGTAACCAATGTGGCAAACGGAACTTCTACGGTTACATCAACCACTACCACCGGGGCAGATGCGGATGCCTTTGATTTCCCCCTTAAGTTTGCTTTGAATGATATCGTGAATAACACCTCGGGCTCGGCTGACATTACTGCAACTTTAGATCATGCAGGAATGATAAGAAATAGCAGTGGCTACTCACTCTCCGGAACTGATATTGTCACTTTTGTTGATAACCATGACACCGGAAAGGAACACGACAAATGGGTATTTAGTGACTGGGATATGGCTTATGCATACACTCTTACACACGAGGGCCGTCCCTGTATTTTCTATTCTCACTATTATGGAATAGAACAGGAGGATGCCCATGACGGCTCGTATACCACTCAGGCACCTTCATCTCTGAGAGATGATATCGACAACCTAATTCATATAAGAAAAAATTATCTCGGTGGTGGATTAGAAGTGCTAAGTGCTGACGGAAATCCCTACCCATCCGGTGATACTGATGATGTGTATGTAGCAAGGCGTTCCGGAAATGGCTCTACAACGGGTGCTATAATTGTCATCAACGACAATAGCTCCTCTACCAAAGGCTTATGGGTAGATCATACAACAGGTTCATCGTTGTGGTCCGATTCGTACCTTGTTAATGCAGAAACCGGCGATAGCACTTATGTTTATGGAGATGGCCGTGTTTATGTAGAAGCACCTGCCCGTGATTTTTCAGTCTATTTGCCTGCCAGTGAATTTTCCGGCCTGCCACAAAGCAAGGTAGTTACATCCCATGAACCTGATCAGCCGGAATTTCCATACGAATTCAGTTTATCTGATAACTATCCTAATCCCTTTAATCCAAATACCAATATATCATTCAGCCTTCCGGAGAGAGGACATGTCAACATTTCCATTTTCAGTGTTTCGGGACAACTGGTGGCAACACTGGCCGACCAATCGTATCCAAAAGGTAAACATACGTTGAGATGGGATGCCTCGGGAGTAGCCAGTGGTATTTATATTTACAAAATTTCTTACCGCGGCCAACAAGTCAATAAAAGAATGACCCTGATCAAATAGTTAAGGTAATACTCACTGTTAAAAAGCCCCGGATTACTTCCGGGGTTTTTTTGTTTCTCTGTGTCTTATTATTTCAATCATTTTGGTTGTTGAAATCTGAGAAACTAATGCATGTCATCTAATCTGAATGTTTGATACTGCCACATATTTTGTTTTGATATCATACATCATCACATAGTCTGATACAGACAGGTATTATTCTTTTTGAACATTATGTTGAGGTGAATCAACATGGGGATGGGTGAGCTCGAATGAGTGGTTAAACCCGGTATATCCAAAGTTGGATGAAATAATTAAATCTACAACAGTCATTGGATTGTAACCAGCAGTGTTGCGGAAAGAATTAAATGGGTAGTCGAATAGAATCCATCCAAGCTTGTCAGGTCTTGTAGTGGAATCTTCTTGTCCGAGGTAGCTAATGATCTTATTTATGATATATATCCCCCACAGATCTTTAATACCCCATGTGGCGGAGGCAAAGCTCCAAACTACATCATATTTTCCAGAACCTTTTTCGTCAAAAGCTTTTTCAACATAACTAAACTTTTGACTTTCTTTTGAAGGCAACGAAAAAAGTGTGTAATCTCTGTATTTATCCTGCACAAATACACTGTATTCAGGAGAGCCGTTGCTTGTCCAATTGGTGCAGTTATCTTCCCAATGAATAGGGGTACCAAGTTTTATGTCCTCATTTATTCGGTTATAGAGGAAAATGTTTCCCCTAACCTGGCCCATTGCAGGTAAATGAGGTTGTGTTATTATGGGATATTTATTGATGAGGTCAATTAATTTTTCCAAAGCTTCTTGTTGCTTGGTAACATTGTTCCAATCATCAACTTTAAGAGAAGCGATAATAGCCTCCGAAGGATTTTTTTTCAAAAACTGCTGACATTCTCCGAATAAACTATCCAATGTTTGGAATTCGTTAGTGCCAAAACTTCCATGACAGGTCATGAACTTATAATTCTTATTTTTCTCAAGGGAAATAGAAATTCTTATGTCTAACATTCTTACCCCTTTGTTTAATTGTTCGGTGATGGTATAACAATGACAGGCCCAGGGCGATAAAGAAAATGTGTTTATAGCGGCAGAATCATGAGTACCCGGTATATTAATGTCTCCAATAGATTTTCCGTCATCTATATTATTCATCCAATTCGATTTGAGAACGGGCGATGGTTTATGGGAGCTTTTAGAGTCAGAAAAACACCAGTGTTGATATTTATTTGTTCCTGGATTTGGAGTATTAATGTCTTTCTTTTTACAGGTGAGATCATCTCCACTATAGTCGAGAACCAAGCCCGACTGTTTATGTATGATATAAAAATCAGGTGAATTGCTGCATTTTTCCAATGACCAAAGCTGATAGTTGTTTGGGTTTGAAGCATAGTCCGCAGGCTTAGGTTTGCACATCAAGCCATCGTTGCTGCTATAATCCAGTACAAGATTGGAGACCTGATTAATTAAATAGAACCATTGATCATCTATAGGTAAGATTTCCCAATGCTGAAATGGGTTTTTACCTGGGGCATAACCTCCAGTGTCAACTTCTTTCATAGACACTTTTCCACCAACAGTTTTGGAACTGTAGTCAACAACCAATGTATGACCGAGTGTTAACTCTCTGCGATTGAACATGTAATGATCTGCAATTTCTCTCTCTATAGGGTTTACATTTGAGTTGTCATTCCCTTTACTCCAAATTTTATTTCCTTTAATATCAAAAATAGCAAGACCGCCATCATCCCCAAGAACCAATTCACTATTCGGATTGTTTTCTGTATTAGATGCCCAAATTGGTTTATGAAAACCTTTATAAACCACGAAATTTCCATCGGGCTGCATATAAGTTCTCCATGCTGGTTGTCCTTTGGTCTTGGACGACCACAAAGCTTTTCCCTCTTCGTCATAAAGTACAAGGTCGCCGTCTTCCTGATATAAAAGCATATATTTGCCGTTGAGAGAAAGAAGATAGTCATGAGGTGTTAAATAAGAATTGGCCTCTGCATAAAATGCATTTCCGCAGCTTTTGCTATCTAATACAGACCATAGTTTCATATTGTTTTCATCGTATATGACAAGGCTTCCATTATCTTCTAATACCAGTTTACAATTGGTATGTTTTTCTGTATTGGATGCCCATACAGGCTGATGAAAGGCTTTATAAACAACAAAATTTCCATCAGGTTGCATGTAGGTTTTCCATGCAGTTTGGCCTGCTGTTCCGGAACTCCAAAGTGCTTTGCCTTTAGCATTGTATAATACCAGGTTTCCATCTGTCTGGTAAATAAGTTTGTATTCTTTGTTGCTGGATTCCAGGTAATCATTAGGAATCATAGATTGATTCCTATTTCCATAAAGCATGTTACCTTTGTTTGGAGAGGTGTTTTCTGAGATTTTCATAGCTAGTGAGACATTGATTGATTATGGTTTTGAAATGCCATAGAAAAATTTTAGTCATGTGGCATCAATAAAATGTTATCAATCCTTCCTCTGTGACTATTTCGGTAACCTAAGAAATGGGATTTTCCAAAGCAGTGTTTACGTATTCTCCTGATAACTATTGGTACTGTTGGAGCAAGAGGTAGTAACAACTTCTCTTGTATCAGAAATTAATATATATGCCGTACAATGCAAGTATAACTTTAAAGCAAGCGATTAGTTTTATTTAATTTAAAATTTGATTAATGCTGGCAGAATAGATCTGATTTTCAAGAATAGGTAATTACCCAAGATTCTCTCTATCGCTGAATACATAAACCATCCATCCGAACGAAGAGATAAAGATGATACGCTGCCATATTCCCATATAATCCGAAATCTCGAACATAAGAATAGAAAGAACTGTGACGAACACGCCTATCCCAAAGGCTATCAGTTGGTCTGTGATGTTCTTTAGTATAAAAGTAGAAGACACTACCAAAAATGTAAAGGTAAAACCGGTCTATAGTGGCAAAGAGGGAGTAAAGCTCATCATGCCGGACATAGTAGTTTGTGATCCCTGTTTCTATTGGGGCATGCCGGTAGATAGCTGCAAGAACGAGGGCAGTTCCGAAAAGAAGCAATAGCATCCGGTGGAGCCAATATCTTTTATAATAATTCCATCCACTTGCAATGCTGCCCAAGCCTAAAGCGGCAAAGGTGATATTCATAATCCAGGCATGGGGCGAGTATTGAACTCCCAGATGGCTGGTGGTGTTTTTTACAATGAAATAGAAATCTACACTAAAGAAGGGCAATTAAAAAAGATACACTCCACATAAACAAATAGGGGATAAACAGGTATATGGTTTTCTGAGATTTCATCCCATGTCTATAAATTAGCTTAGTTCCTTTAGCCGGTCCAGGATATGAAGGAGTTTTATTTTCTTGTTGATGTAATCCTTTTTGATGAAATCCAGTCGATATAGAATTTCATCTTCATAATGGTCACGTTCATCCTTTGGGTTCTGTCCATACGACTGAAAGTGTCGTTTTATAGTTTTGTCCTTATAAAGTCCCAGTTTGGATTTACAATCCAGGCATATAGTATGCCCGTACAGGTTTATGTTTGAGTTTTCGTCCTCAGCTCCACACCGATAGCACACGTTGGCTTTATTTTCCATGATGAAAGGTTAATTAGCTGGTTGTTAGTCTTTACGAAATCAGATGTTACTTTTTTATGAAGAGTGAGCAACTAAAATCTCTGCCAGTTTATCCAGTTCCGACTTTTCATTATATATATTCGGAGAAATCCGAATCGAATCCCCACGGTACGATACTATAATGTTTTCATCTTTCAAGGCCTGTTGAATCTGTTCCATATCATGATGTTCTGCTAACCTGATCCCAAATAAATGGGAAGCCCGGTATTTATCATCTTCAATCCAAAATCCGTGCTTGTGAAGTTCTGGTACCAGGTCCACAATTAACTGCCGGCAATGGGCCTGAATGTTGATAGGACCCCAGGTGTTAATCTGCTTGATGGCTTCCAGCATCATGGGCACCAGGATGAAGTTGCTGTGCTCGCCTACCTCGTAGCGTAGGGCTCCGTGCTGATAGCCATCATTATAATTCACAAGGTTGGCAAAATCTTCACTTTTATAACGGTTGATCCAGTTTTCTTCAACCGGGGTTCCTTCATCAAGCGCAGACCCATAATAAGCCAATCCCATACTGTAAGGGCCCATCAACCATTTATACCCGGCACATACCAAGGCATCGGGTTCAATTTCTTGTACATCAAAGGGAAGGGCGCCCACCGATTGTGTTCCATCAATAACCAGCCATGCATTATACTCCCGACTTTTTTTTCTGATTGATTTTAGGTCGAAGAGTGTACCATCAGCCCAATGAATGTTACCAAGTGCAACCAGTTTGGTTCTGGGGTTGATGGCCTCAATGATTTCTTCATTCCAGATACGTCCTCGGTCTTTCAGTGTATCCGGTGCAGATACGGTTATGATTTTTGCATTTGTTTTCCGTGCCAGACTTTGCCAAGGATATACATTACTGGGAAATTGTTCACCTACTACTACAATTTCATCCCCGAAAGACAAGGAAAGGTTATGGGCTACATTGGCCATGCCATAAGAAACAGAAGGAATTACTGTTATTCGGTTGGCTTCTGCAGCATTGATAGTTTTTGCGAATTCGGTTCTTAATCTTTCCGTTTGCCCAAAAAAATCATCTGTACTGATGTTGAATGGATTACGCTTGGCTTTGAGCCCTTTTATACCTGCTTCTTCAACACGTTTTAACTGTGGCGACATATAACCACAGTTTAAATAGGTTACAGATTCTTTGAACTGAAATAGATGTTTCTGGCATTCCATAACAAATTTTGTGAATTATAATTAAAAGCAGTAACAGTAAACAACACAGAAAATACAGAACGATAAATGTATTAAAATGATGGCTTACTAAAAAAGTATATATATTGAACACGCTAATACAAACAGTGCCGCTCAAAAGATTGCTTTATGGATATTAGAAAGACTACAAAGGCAGATTTACAGCTTATAAGTGAGATGAATGAAGGTGCTCTCCCTCATGTAAATAGTATATCTATAGAAGAGTTTGAATGGTTTCTGAAACATGCCAGGTTCTTTTTGACTGTTGAAGGTGATGGGATAATAGCCGGATTCTTAATTGTACTTGGACCAGAGTTGAAGTATGACAGTCTCAATTATGATTACTTTTCAACGCATTATGATAATTTTGATTATGTAGATCGTATTGTTATTGACAAGGCTTACAGGAGCATGGGGTATGGAGCAGCTTTGTATCGCTGGTTGTTTGAACACTCATCGGCGCCACTTGTGTGTTGCGAAGTAAATGTAAAACCCAGAAACCAGGGATCCTTGGCATTTCACGAAAGGATGGGATTTAAAGAAGTAGGCCAACACGATACCGAGGGCGGAAAAAAAAGAGTTTCGTTACAGGTTAAAGAGTTATAGTGTTGGATGCTGGGAATTGCAAGGGTGATTAGATTGTCGACAAATGATTTGTGCAAAACTACAGAAGAAGAACTGCAGGTCATTACAAAAAAAAGTTAACATGCATAAATTATGGCCGATAAATAAAGTACACCGGTTTTGGAAAACCATATATAACGGAGGTTACGTACAAAACGGGCATGATAGATAGATACATACATGATAGAGAGAGTCGGCTGTCAAAAGCAGTCGACTTTTTATCATTAGAGGTCATATCAAAAAGCGAAACAGCGAGGGTTGGTTGTTGATGTACTCAAAGCGAATATTTCCGGCTTCCATACGCTGCATAAGAGGCTCAAGGTCATCCCTGGATTTAAGTTCAATCCCTACCAAAGCAGGTCCCTGTTCCCGGTTTGTTTTCTTCGAATATTCGAAGTGTGCAATATCATCCGTTTCCCCCAGCACATTATTGAGGAATCCTCGTAAAGCACCTGCCCTCTGAGGAAACTCTATAATAAAGTAATGCTTTAGTCCTTCGTACAGCATCGACCGTTCTTTAATTTCAGCCGTTCGAATAATATCATTATTGCTGCCGCTCAATATACAGGTGACATTACATCCCCGGATCTCATCCTGTAGCAGATCTAAAGCCGCCACTGATAGAGCTCCGGCAGGTTCAGCCACAATGGCTTGCTCATTATAAAGTTTCAGAATGGTGCTGCATACTTTGCCTTCCGGGATGGTGATCACACGGTCTAACACATTACGGCATATTTCAAAAGTATGATCACCTACCCGTTTAACAGCCGCTCCATCTACAAATTTGTTGATTTCATTAAGGGTGACAATTTTGCCGGCTTCCAACGACCGTTTCATTGCAGGCGCTCCTTCCGGTTCCACACCAATGATCTTGGTATGCGGAGATATCTCCTTAAAATAGGTACCTACTCCTGAGGCAAGTCCCCCTCCGCCTACCGGAAGGATGAGATAATCGATAGGGGCGTCACTGTCTTCCAGTATTTCCAGACCTACCGTTCCCTGACCTTCAATAATCTTAGGATCGTCGAAAGGAGGGATAAATGTGGCATCTTGTTCGGTACAGAACTTCATAGCCTCATAAAAGGAGTCATCAAAAGTATCTCCGTGGAGTACTACATCAACAAACTCATTGCCGAACATTTTTACCTGTTTTACTTTTTGTTCGGGAGTAGGGATGGGCATGAAAATAGTGCCGTGCATCTTTTTTTCGGAGCAGGCAAAAGCTACCCCTTGTGCATGATTTCCTGCACTGGCACATACAATTCCGTTTTTTAGTTCTTCTTCCGAAAGACTTTGAATTTTATGGAAAGCTCCCCGGATTTTATAGGAACGCACTATCTGCAGATCTTCCCTTTTCAAAGATATATTTGCATTAAACTCTTCCGACAACTGTGCATTTGAGGACAAGGGGGTACGTGTAGCCACTCCTTTCAGGATATAGGCTGCCTTCCTGATATTTTGAACAGATACTGTAGGCAACGTTTCTACTTGGGACATTTAGGTTCTAAATATTTTTGAGGGGTATATATTACTTGAATCCAAAAAGGGGAGTCAGATCCATGTTTAATCCAACTCCCCAATGATGACTTATTCTTCAGCTACTACTTCTTCAGCTTCAGTTTCCGCTTTGTTGTTTTCGGGACGCAGCTGTCGTACGGTAGCACCCGCTTTCCACATTTCAGAATCACGCAGTTCAGCCAGTTCTTTCTCCAGCTTGGCACGGTAATCGTCCTGGCTGTTAGAATCGATAGATCGTTGTGCTTCACGCCCTGATTCTACTTCTTCATACAAGTTGTTGAAGACCGGTTTGGTAGCATCGCGGAATTTCTTCCACCAGTCGAGAGCTCCCCGTTGAGCGGTGGTAGAGCAATTGGCGTACATCCAATCCATGCCATTTTCTGCAACCAGCGGCATCAGTGATTGTGTCAATTCTTCTACGGTTTCATTGAAGGCTTCTGAAGGGGTATGTCCGTGGGAGCGCAGTACTTCATACTGAGCAGCAAAAATACCCTGGATAGCTCCCATCAATGTACCGCGTTCACCAGTAAGATCGCTATATACTTCGTTTCTGAAGCTGGTTTTGAACAAATAGCCAGAGCCAACGCCTATACCCAGAGCGGTCACTCTTTCTTTAGCCCGCCCTGTAGCGTCCTGGAAAATTGCGTAGCTGGAGTTCAGGCCCCTGCCTTCCAGAAACATGCGCCGGAGGGAGGTGCCTGAACCTTTGGGAGCTACTAATATAACATCCACATTTTCAGGAGGGATGATGCCTGTACGGTCTTTATATGTAATACCAAAACCGTGCGAAAAGTAGAGGGCATCACCTTCGTTAAGGTTTTCTTTAACCGTGGGCCAAACAGCAATCTGCCCGGCATCAGAAAGCAGGTATTGAATAACGGTTCCCCGCTGGGCTGCTTCGGCAAGTTCGAAAAGTGTTTCGCCGGGAACCCAGCCATCAGCGACGGCTTTATCCCAGGTGGGGGAATCTTTTCGTTGCCCTATAATTACGTTAAATCCATTATCTTTTAAGTTGAGAGCTTGCCCGGGGCCCTGTACGCCATAGCCTAAAACGGCAATGGTTTCTTCTTTCATGGTTTCCCGCGCTTTGTCGAGGGGAAACTCTTCCCTGGTTACAACTTCTTCTTCTACTCCGCCAAAATTTAGTGTTGCCATAATGTTATTAGGTCGTTTTTATATATCTGAGATTAATTCTTCTGTTGAGTTTTGTTTCATAAAACCAGAAATACCTTTCTGCTTTTTGGATACGGCTACCCGGCCCGATTGGGAAAACTCAATAATGCCGTATGGTTTCAGGTCTTCGAAAAGCTGAAGGGTTTCTTCGTGATAACCTGTTTTTTCTATTACCGTGAAATCTTTTTCCATAGTAAGCACCCTGGCATGGTGTGCCCGAACAATTTTTTCGGCTTTACCGCCGTGTGCAAATACCTTGGTAGGGATTTTATAGATAGCCATCTGCTGCTGGATTATATCATCATTTTCGTGGGAGTAAGCCCATAATACATCCACCAGCCCTTCAATTTGTTTCACCACTTTGTCGGCCACCTCTTTGGGTTCGCGAATCACAACCGTGTATCGGTGAATTCCTTCCTGCTCGCTCGCCGAGACGGTCAGGCTTTCGATGTTTATTTTTCGTTTAGTGAAAATGATGGTGATGCGATTGAGCAATCCCACCTGGTTTTCGGTATAAACTGTAATTGTAAAGTCTTTAGTCATTGTATTGTTGCTCCAATATCATGTCTGAAACTGAGTGTCCGCTGGGTACCATCGGAAATACATTATTTTCTTTACCCACCATTACTTCCAGGAAATAAGATCCTTTGTAACTGATGAAATCTTTGATAGCATCTTCCAGCTGTTCGCGTTGTGTTACTTTATTGGTTTTGAGACCAAAACCAGCCACTACATTCTGGAAATGCGGGTTTTTCATCTCGGTAAATGAATATCGTTTATCGAAGAAGAGCTGCTGCCACTGGCGCACCATTCCCAGAAATTCATTGTTGAGAAGCAGGATCTTAACATCCAGTTCATTTTGATAGATAGTGGCCAATTCCTGCATGGTCATCTGGAAGCCACCATCACCAATGACACTAACCACGGGCCGGTCGGGAGCGGCAAGTTTAGCTCCGATAGCAGCAGGTAAACCAAATCCCATGGTACCTAGTCCTCCAGAGGTTATATTGCTCTTTGACTTAGTAAACTTGCTATATCGGCAGGCTACCATTTGGTGTTGTCCAACATCGGTAACCACAATAGCTTCACCTTTTGTTTGTTCGGAAATAATCCGGATAACTTCTCCCATGCTTAGTTCATCGCAGGAGGGATAAAGCTCATTTTTGATAACTTTTTCATATTCCATTCGGTCACATTCATGAAATTGCGCCATCCATTTTGTATGCGTATTGGGTTTCACCAATTTGGTGAGTGCTGGCAATGTTTCTTTGGCGTCTCCAAGAACAGCTACATCGGTTTTTACATTTTTATCTATTTCAGCCGGATCAATTTCCAGGTGTATTACTTTAGCTTGTTTGGCATAGTGATCCAGGCTGCCGGTAACCCGGTCATCGAAACGCATGCCCACGGCAATCAAAAGATCACATTCGTTGGTAAGCACATTGGGTCCATAATTACCGTGCATGCCCAGCATTCCTACATTAAGAGGGTGATCGGTTTCAAGGGCAGAAAGTCCCATAATGGTCCAGGCAGAGGGAATGCCGGCTTTTTCGATGAACTGTTTAAACTCTGTTTCGGCATTAGCCAGAACCACTCCCTGTCCAAACAGCACATAAGGGCGTTCAGCTTCGTTAATGAGCTTTGCGGCTTCTTCAATTTTGGTATGATCAACTACAGGGACAGGCCGGTAACTGCGCAGTCCTTTGCATTTGCGATATTCAAAATCGAATTCCTGAAACTGGGCATCTTTGGTAATATCAATAAGCACAGGGCCGGGTCTGCCAGATTTTGCCACATAAAAAGCTTTGGCTAGGGCTTCGGGAATTTCTTCCGCTTTTGTTACCTGGTAGTTCCATTTTGTGACAGGCATTGAGATACCTATGACATCGGTTTCCTGGAAAGCATCACTGCCCAGCAGAGAAGAAGGTACCTGCCCGGTTATACATACCAGGGGGGTGGAATCTATTTTAGCATCGGCTATACCTGTGATCAGGTTGGTGGCACCCGGTCCTGATGTGGCCAGGCACACGCCTGTTTTTCCCGAAACGCGGGCATATCCCTGGGCTCCATGAATACATCCCTGTTCATGCCGCGAAAGTATATGGTTAATATGTTCGCCGTGGTCATAAAGGGCATCATAGACCGGCATAATAGCCCCTCCGGGATATCCAAAAAGGGTATCGACCTGCTCCTCTTTGAGGATTTCAATAATAGCCTCAGCTCCGCTCAGTCTTTTAGCGGTGGGAGTTGTACTTTTTTCTTTGATGATGGGGGTGGCCAGAGTGTCCATTTGTTGATTAAATCAGATGCTTAGGGTTATTATTCGTCGGTTATACAGCCTTTCGAAGCTGATGAAACAGTTTTAGCGTATTTGTACAGGGTTCCTGTAGTTTCTTTAAGTGGAGGCTGAAGCCATTCTTTCTTGCGGGCTTGCAGTTCTTCCTTCGGGATTAAAACGTCTATGGTATTATTTCGGGCATCAATCTTGATGGGATCTCCATCCTGCAGAAGGCCAATGGGACCGCCTGTTTGTGCTTCAGGGGTGATATGCCCAACTACAAATCCATGGGTCCCTCCAGAAAAACGACCGTCGGTAATAAGGGCAACTTCTTTACCAAGTCCGGCTCCCATGATGGCAGAGGTTGGTTTGAGCATTTCAGGCATACCCGGACCGCCTTTGGGACCTACGTACCGAATCACAACTACATCTCCGCTTTTAACTTCTCCTTTGCTGATGCCTTCGTTGGCTAATTGTTCACTTTCAAAAACACGGGCGGTACCTTCGAACAATTCTCCTTCTTTACCGGTGATTTTAGCAACAGCACCTTCAGGAGCTAAATTTCCATACAATATTTGTATATGCCCATTTTCTTTAATGGGAGTTTCTATAGGAAAAATGATTCGCTGCCCGATGTCTACCGGGCGGATGTCTTTCAGGTTCTCTGTGATGGTTTTTCCGGTTACCGTCATGCAGTCCCCATCCAGAAGATCATGTTCCAGCATATATTTCATTACGGCAGGCACGCCTCCGGATTTATGCAAATCTTCCATCACATATTGACCGCTGGGCTTCAGGTCTGCGAGGAAAGGAGTGGTGTCGCTGAGGCGTTGGAAGTCGTCCAGAGTTAATTGGATGTTGGCCGTTTTAGCAATAGCCAACAAATGCAGTACCGCATTGGTGGATCCTCCCAGAACTATGGCAAGCCGTATGGCATTTTCAAAAGAAGACTTGCTCAGTATATCCAAAGGGGTAATATCGTGTTTAAGCAGATTGAGTAAGTGTTTTCCAACAATCTCACACTCGAGGGTTTTAGTATAATCTTGAGCGGGATTGGATGAATTATAGGGGATGCTCATTCCCAATGCTTCTATCGCAGAAGACATAGTATTGGCGGTATACATTCCACCACAGGCTCCTGCTCCGGGGCAAGCGTGTTTTATCACATCTTTAAATTCGGTCTTGGTGATTTTTCCGGTTACTTTTTGTCCCCACGCTTCGAAAGCAGATACAACGTCCAGCTTCTGTCCATTATGAAAACCCGGGGCTATAGTTCCTCCATACACCAGGATAGCCGGGCGGTTTACCCGAATCATGGCCATCATGGCTCCCGGCATATTTTTATCACAACCTACGATTGCTGCCATCCCATCGTAGGACATTCCCTTTACCACCGATTCCATAGAATCTGCTATGAGGTCGCGAGAGGGGAGGGAATAACGCATTCCCGGAGTTCCCATCGAGATGCCGTCGCTGATGCCTATAGTGTTGAAAATAAGCCCATTCATTCCAGAGGCTTCAATTCCCTTTTTTACGTGCAGGGCCAAGTCGTTGAGGTGCATATTACAGGGATTCCCTTCATAGCCGGTGCTGGCTACTCCTATCAAGGGTTTCTGCATATCTTCATCCGACAGGCCAATGGCATGGAGCATGGCCTGGGCGGCAGGCTGAGAATCATCTTGAGTTACTTGTTTACTGTATTTGTTTAATTCTGACATTTGAAAATTTTATTAACCAAAAAAAAAGCCTTCCCGATTTGGGAAGGCTTTTAAGAATCACATTCTTTTTAATGCTACAAAGCTTCCCCCGGCCGGTATGGAATACCGATAATTTGAATAATGACCAGAGAAATAATAATTGTACGCATTAGGTAAAGTTCGTTTTGTATTTGTTGATCACAAAGAACGGGAGGTCTGGGTTTAAATCCAAATAAAAAAAGAAGAAATTATTTTTATTGATGGGAAATCCAACCATTAATATCTTCTTTTATTTTGTTCAAATTTAGCTTGTATAATCTCCTGAACGGGTTTTTTCTCCATTTTCGATTCTAACCAGGATATGATATCCAAATATAAAAAAGGTCGTTTTTGGTAGGGCATTTTATCAATTTCGAGTAGCCTGTCTCTGAGTTTTCGGAATTGTTCTTTGATGAATTTTCGGTTTTTCGGGTCCAGATTTTTAAGAAAATTCAAAATCTCTTCCTGTACCAGATTCAAATCATTCATCTTTCTGAGGAAGCGATATACCGACCGAATCTGATACTCAACAAGATTCTGATTCCCCAATTCATAATGAGCAATCAGATTCAAAATGCGGGCAAAACAATGGATGTCTTCCCGCAGGTGAGGATCGGGATAATTGATGATTTTATTGAGATACTCAATTGCTTTTTCGTTGTCTCCGGCACCGAAATACAGGCAGGCAATTTTGTAGTAAAAAATAAGGATGCGATGGGGATCTACCTGCTGGGCATATTTGTCTATTTGTCTATTTAGGCGAGGTACCATCTTGGTTCCTTCGGTAAATGTACCGGCCATAAAATGGGAGTTGATCCGGGATGTTTCCAGGTAAATAAAACCGAGGGTTTCCAGGTTTTCATTACTGCGTGTAGGCGGATTATCTACAAAATTTTCTAACCGTTTAACAACTTTTTTGTGCTTTTTAAAATGCCCGAGTACAAAGAGTGCTTCCAGTAATACGTGCTTTGCTTTTAAATACCAGATGGGTTCTATCTCCAGCATATTCGGATTGTCGTGGAAGAGATTCACCATCTTTTGTGCATAGCGGTATTGAAGCAAAAAATCCTGGGTGATAAGACTGTACCAGGAGTAGGAAACATATAAATAGAGCTTTTCAAAGAACCCCAGGTTACTCCGGTCAATTTCTCTCAATTCTCTTCGAAAAAGCCGCCTGATGCTTTCATAATCCTGTTTGGTGCGGACATGCCCTCCTTTTATGTAAATACCATATAACCGTAGCGACAGGTTCGAAAGCTTGGTATAGTTGGAAAGTGTGTGAAGGCTTTTGCCACTTTCCTCTATTAGTTCATTAGCCCGGTTTCGAAGGCTGCGGGTTATATATTGAGACTCAATGAGTTTTTCGAACGTAAGTATTTCAAACTCAAGCGTAATCCGGTTGTGCTGTTTTGCCAATCCTTTGGCTTTGCCCAGTAGCCGGAGGCTTTGTTTGTACAAACCTTTATTATACAAAATACGGGAATGATCAATTTGTTCACGCAGCATTATATCAACATTCTGGTTGATACCGGTAAGCCGCAGGCTGGTCAAAATTTGCTTATATAAATGGGCTTTAAGATTAGAAAGCTGTCTTTTTTTTACCCCTTTCAGTTTCTTAATGAGCTGATCTTCATCATAGTTATCCACTTTATCGATGGCATCAAAGAGTTGAATAAACTTAGCATCGTCGCTGCTGTTTCGGGTGGCATAAATCTTAAATCCCCTTTTTTCAGCCTTCGATAACGATTTTATGAGTTGGAATAAATGGTCATTGGGTTGGTTGGCCATTGTAAAAAAGAAATGTCTTTAGATGTAATAATTATATGTGCTTAGTTAATCTGTGAGTAAGTCATATCTGCTTGGATATCGTAATTAACCATGAATGAGGTTTTGCAAGAATCCGTGAGCAGTCTACTTTTACTGCTAATTACTTGAACTTTGACCAGAGAAAGTAATTGACCAGCAGTAAGTTAGAAATCATTCGACTAATGCCAAATACTCAAATTCAGATTTTTGATACCACGCTTCGCGATGGGGAACAAGTCCCGGGATGTCAGCTTAATTGTGACGAAAAAATTGAGATTGCACGGTATCTGGAAAAACTGGGAGTGGATGTTATGGAAGTTGGTTTTCCAATATCCAGTCCCGGAGATTTTAAATCCGTCAGTAGAATTGCGGCAATCATTAAGGAGTCGACGGTATGTGCACTCTCCAGGGCGGTAAAGAAAGATATTGAGGCCGCGGCAAAAGCTATACAATCTGCGGCACGCCCTCGCATCCACACCGGAATAGGAACTTCCGACAGCCATGTATTCAACAAGTTGAGGACAAGCCGTGAAAATGTACTTGAGCGGGGAGTAGAGGCTGTTAAATACGCCAAAACCTTTGTTGAAGATGTTGAGTTTTATGCCGAGGATGCCGGACGCACCGACAATGAATTCCTGGCAAAGGTGATTGAGGCTGCAATTAAAGCAGGCGCTACCGTGGTTAATATCCCCGATACTACAGGCTACTGTCTGCCATCGGAATATGGAGCAAAAATCAAGTTCCTTAAGGAGAATGTGAAAGGGATTCACAAAGCGACGATATCTACCCACTGCCATAACGATCTTGGACTGGCTACGGCTAATTCGATTTCAGGGGTGATGAATGGTGCCGGACAAATTGAATGTACGGTAAATGGCATCGGAGAACGAGCAGGAAATGCTTCCATGGAAGAGGTTGTTATGATTATGCGCAAGCACAACGACCTTAATTTCGATACCCGTATAGACACCAAACATCTTTGCAAGATAAGTGCGCTGGTATCAAGTAAAATGAATATGCCGGTACAGGCAAACAAAGCAATTGTAGGCTCCAATGCTTTTGCACACTCATCCGGTATTCATCAGGATGGTGTTATTAAGAGCAGGGAAACCTACGAGATTATTGATCCCGAAGAAGTAGGAGCACTGGACTCATCCATTGTGTTAACCGCAAGAAGCGGCAGGGCGGCACTTAACTACAGAGCCAAAAAGTTAGGCTATGAATTAGGTAAAGAGGAACTGGACAAACACTACCAGAATTTTTTAGCCCTGGCGGATGAAAAGAAAGTCATTCAGGATCAGGATTTAGTTCAGTTATTTCAGGTATCAGCAACAGCATAAGAAATTAAAAACCATCTATGGGCAAAACGCTATTCGAAAAAGTCTGGGATCAGCATATTGTAGAAAAAGTGGAAGGAGGCCAGGAGATATTGTATATCGACCGGCATTTCATTCACGAAGTAACAAGTCCGCAGGCTTTTAGTGGAATTCGCAACCGGGGTATCGACATCTTCCGAAAAGATAAGATTGTAGCTACCGCAGATCATAACGTACCCACCCAAAACCAACATCTTCCCATAAAAGAGGCATTGTCGCGTATCCAGGTAGATGCGCTTAAACAAAATTGCGAAGAGTTTGGCATTGAACTCTACGGCTTAGGTCATCCATACCAGGGTATTGTACATGTTATTGGGCCGGAATTGGGAATCACCAAGCCCGGAATGACTATCGTTTGCGGCGACAGCCATACCTCAACCCATGGTGCCTTTGGAACCATAGCGTTTGGGATTGGAACTTCACAGGTAGAGCAGGTGATGGCTACCCAATGTGTGTTGATGGAACGGCCTAAAACCATGCGCATTACCATTGATGGGGAGATCGGAAAAGGGGTATATGCCAAAGATATTATCCTGTATATCATCTCCAAACTGGGTACGGCAGGAGGTACAGGGCATTTTGTGGAATATGCCGGTTCGGCTGTTTGTTCACTTTCGATGGAGGCCCGGATGACCATTTGCAATATGAGCATTGAAATGGGAGCCAGGGGCGGAATGATAGCACCTGATGAAACTACTTTTAACTATGTAAAGGACAGAGAATTTGCTCCAAAAGGGGAAGCATTTGAACAAGCCGTAGCCCATTGGTCAGAATTATATACCGATGAAGACGCGGTTTTTGACACAGAATACAATTTCGATGCTTCCGATATAGAACCCATGATTACGTATGGAACCAATCCGGGAATGGGAGTTGGGATCAGCCAGCAGATACCGGTAATGGATGAAGTGGATAATCCCGGTGGACTCAGTAAATCGTTGGAGTACATGGATTTTAACCCAGGCGATGATATGATTGGGAAGAAAGTTGACCATGTGTTTATCGGTAGTTGTACCAACAGCAGGATTGAGGATTTGAGATTGGTAGCTTCTCTGGTTAAAGGGAAAAAGAAGGCAAATCATGTGGATGTGATGATTGTACCGGGTTCCTACCAGGTTCAACAGCAGGCTAAAAAAGAAGGCATTGATAAAATACTGGAAGAAGCCGGATTCGAGTTGCGGCAGTCGGGCTGTTCGGCTTGTTTGGGGATGAATGAAGATAAAATACCTAAAGGGGAATATTGTGTTTCAACCTCCAACAGGAACTTTGAAGGACGGCAAGGGCCCGGCGCCCGTACCATGCTGGTGAGTCCCTTTACCGCAGCAGCTATAGCCATTAAGGGAAGTATTGTAGATCCCAGGGAGTTTTTAATGCAGGAGACAGCAGTTTAAGATGGAAAAATTTGAAGTATTACAATCGCGAGCTGTGTTACTGGATGCGGAAGATGTAGATACCGACCAGATAATACCCGCACGCTTTTTAAAATCAACTTCCAGGGAAGGTTTTGGAGATAACCTTTTTAGGGACTGGCGATATGATGAAGAAGGGAATGAAAAGCCGGATTTTGTCTTGAACAATAACCAATATTCCGGAAAAATTTTAGTAGCCGGAAGAAATTTCGGTTGCGGGTCTAGTCGCGAGCATGCTGCCTGGGCACTCTATGACTATGGATTCAGGGCGGTGGTTTCAAGCTACTTTGCTGATATTTTTAAAGGGAATGCACTTAACAATGGATTATTGCCCGTGCAGGTAAGTGAGGATTTTCTGCAAGAAATATTTAAGAAAGTGGAAAATAACCCCGATCAATTAATTGGTATAGATCTTGAACAACAGTTTATATCAATTAAGGGCATGAACCACCACGAACATTTTGATATTAACTCATTTAAGAAGGCTTGCTTACTTAAAGGATATGACGATATCGATTTTTTGCTTAGCAAAAAGGAAAGCATTAAGAAGTTTGAACAGCAATATGAGGAGTTTTAGGAATGAATAAAAAGATAGCTGTACTACCCGGAGATGGCATAGGCCCCGAAGTTACCAAACAGACTTTAAAAGTACTGGATACCATAGGGAAACGTTTTGGCCATAATTTTGAATTTAAAAAAGGATTAGTTGGGGCTGCTGCAATTGCTGAAGAAGGAAATCCCCTGCCGGAAGAAACACTAAATCTTTGCAAAGAATCGGACGCTGTATTATTCGGGGCTATCGGAAATCCCAAGTACGATAACAATCCCGACGCCACCATGCGTCCCGAGCAGGGGTTGCTTCGGCTGCGAAAAGAACTGGGGCTGTTTGCAAATATCCGTCCGGTAAAAGTGTATGAGTCTCTGCTGGATCATTCTCCCATTAAAAAAGAACGGGTTAAAAATACCGATATGGTCGTGTTCCGGGAACTTACCGGGGGTATTTATTTTGGGAAGAAAGGGCGTAGCGAAGATGGAACCACAGCCTTCGATCATTGCGAATATTCGGTCTACGAGATCGAACGCATTGCCCGTATGGCTTTTGAAGCTGCAATGTCGCGCAAAAAGAAACTCACTCTTATTGATAAAGCCAATGTATTGGAAACTTCTCGTTTGTGGAGACAAACCGTACAGGGTATTGCCATCGATTATTCGGAAGTGGAGGTTGAATATTTGTTCGTGGATAATGCGGCGATGCAGTTAATTATCCGCCCCAATCAGTTTGATGTAATTTTAACTGAAAATATGTTTGGAGATATTATATCGGATGAGAGCAGCGTGATAGCTGGCTCAATTGGCCTTCTCCCATCAGCATCTGTAGGGGAGGAGAGCGCTCTCTATGAGCCTATCCACGGGAGTTACCCACAGGCGGCTGGAAAAGATGTAGCCAATCCCATTGCTTCTATTTTATCCGGCGCTATGATGCTGGATCAGTTTGGCATGGAAGAGGAAGCTGAACTGGTGCGCTCCAACGTAACTCTGCTCATCAATAAAGGATTGATTACCCAGGATCTGGACCCGCTTCATTTTATCTCTTGCTCCAAGGTAGGGGATGTAATGAGTTTGCTTCTCGATCTGAATGTATCCGATATACGGTTCGAGAATATGCTGGAAGGCAAGTTGCCGGTGATTTAGTTTTTTTAATTGTTCAATTAAGAATTAAGAATGGGGGTGGGGCTGGCTCTTATTGTTGAAGGTTATTCGAAATAATTGAAGGCATCTATAATATCGAGGTATACTCCATCGAAACCGGCATCAAGAATTTTTTGATTGTAGGATTCTACATTACCGGTAATAATTTGCTTCCATTGGGGCTGCCAGTATTTAACTTTATAATTGCCTTCCCAATCAGGATTTTCAGCTACCAGCCATTCGGGAGGATTTTCTGTCCACTCTTGGTGCCAGTAAGGCCGGTAGTCTTCTGCTTCACCAATACTGAGGTAACTTACCACTAACCGCTTACCGCCATTTTTTTTGATTTTGAGTTGTTCGATATCCTCAGGAGAGAACATCTTTTCGCGATAATATGCATCAATGATGATCAAATCATAGTTAGTTTCCTGAATGGCTTGTATAAACGCTTTCTTGGTTTCATACCCCTTTTTGTTTAACAGATACAGGAAATTATTTACTTCAGATAGTTTATGAATGTCATCATCGTTTTGATTGGGAAGAGGATCCGGTATATCCGGGATAACATGCAACTCTCTTTGAGGAGCAGCAAAAGATATAAACCCCTGCTGTTGGTTCTGGGAGAAAGAGCTGTATATTTTGTAGGCGGTAGAACAATAATCAGTTACAAATATGGGCAAGTTTGCTTCATGGCCCACATTCAGCAAGTTCAATAAATAGTTGGTGTTTTCTGAGGTTGCTGATTGATTGTCATCGGGATATCCGTAGAAAAGGCTTTCTTGCGCCAGTCCGCTTATGGCATTCAGGTATTCCAGGGCAGGTCCTTTATTGTTGATTACAAGTTCATGTCCGTTTTGGGGGATTATAATAAAAGAGGAGTGTTGATCTCTGCTATATTCCGCAATCTCTTGTACAAAAAAACGCATTTCCTGCCTGTAGTCAATCGGTTCTTCCGGATCATAGGGGAGCAGGTAAGCCCCGGCTATCTGTATAAAAACAATAAGTGGTAAAAATGTGCGCATTGCTTTGTATTTTGGTTTCAAATATAAGATAAATTCACCGGCTATACGTTGCAGAATTTGTTACAAAAGGCGGAAGACAGGCTGAAAACAATTTGGGGGTATGATTCATTTCGTCCGGGACAGGATGAAGTTATTGAATCTATATTTGCGGGTAAAGATACCATGGTCCTTTTTCCAACGGGGGGTGGTAAATCGTTATGCTACCAGGTACCGGCGACCGTATTCGAAGGGCTTACACTGGTAATATCTCCTCTTGTTGCCCTTATGCAGGATCAGGTACAGCAGTTAAAGGAAAAAGGCATATCAGCAACGTTTATAAACAGCACAATCCCCTCTTTTGAGGTTGAACAGCGGCTGGTAAACGCACGAAATGGTATGTACAAGCTATTGTACTGTGCTCCGGAACGGTTGCATAGCCATGCTTTTCAAGCCGAGTTGAATGCTTTAAATATTGAATTGGTGGCAATTGATGAGGCTCATTGTGTAAGCGAATGGGGGCACGATTTCCGGCCTTCCTACCGGGAGATACGGTCGGCTTTAGAGCCTGTTGCCGAAGAAACCCGCTGGATTGCACTTACGGCCACAGCTACTCCTGAAGTTAAAAGGGATATACTGGAATCACTGGAGTTTGATAATCCCAATGTTATATCCAGGGGATTTTCGAGGCCAAATTTGAAGTGGTGGGTCGTTAAATCGGCTAAAAAGCGGGAAAAGCTGATAGAGTCTGTACAAAAAGCATCCCAGAAAGGAGACGGACTTATTTATGGGGGAAGCCGCAGAAATTGTGAACTATTGGCTGAACGCTTTTCTGGTTTGGGAATAACTGCGGAAGCGTACCATGCAGGAGTAGAATCCAGAGAACGAAAAGAGATTCAGGAACGATGGATTTCAGGAGAAACTCCTTTGGTGGTAGCTACCAACGCTTTTGGGATGGGTATCGATAAGCCAAATTGCAGGTATGTTATTCATGAGGAAATGCCGTATTCGCTGGAGGCATACTACCAGGAAGCAGGGCGGGCAGGCCGGGACGGGCAGGTGTGTTATCCCATTTTGTTATACCGTCCTTCCGATTACCAAAAGGCAGATAACCGACTGGAAGAAAACTATCCTACCCGCGATGAACTGGAACATGCTTACCGGGTAATATGCGACAGCCTGAACCTGGCAGTAGGTTCTGAAATGGAAGAGGCTGGTTCTTTTAGTATAGATGAGATAAAGAAAAGGGGGAAGCTTTCGTACCGAAAGTCAAAGGCGGCACTCCGGATACTCGATCAGTTTGATATACTGGCTGTTGAGGAAGCTGTAAAACCTGCGGTTGAGCTTCGTTTTACTATGGAACAGGAAATGCTGGCTAAATTTAAAGAGCGATGTAATAACCCCGAAAAGGCAGAATTTGTAGACAAACTGGAACGGCTATTTGGGCATCATTCATTTCACCGGTTAATACGAAAAGACGAGGAGTATATACTTAAACAATTGGGGCTGAACCGAAATACGCTGGTTAAAGCACTCAATATCCTGATGGTAAACGATCATGTATTGGTATTTGAAATGTTGAAAGAACGAAACCTGGTAAAAGTGTTGAATGCACGTTCTTCCAAACTCCCGCTAAACAAAAAAGAAGTGGAAGCTCATCGCAACAACCTTTTTCGAAAGCTTGAATATATGCATGGGTATATCCTTACCGACACCTGCCGGGAAGTGTACCTCAGGAACTATTTTGGCGATACAGAAGCTACCCTATGCGGGCACTGCGACAATTGCCTTAAATCAGCCAAAACTGAAGCCGAGAGTTATGGGACGTTTGAGATACAGACCATCTACGATTTACTTGCGAAAGAACAGAAGACTATTCCAGATTTGTGTACCATAACCAAACTAAAGAAAGCCACCATTGTGGATATACTTCAGCACCTGATCAAGGAGAATAAAATTCAGCTAAATCCTTCGGCTCCTGGTTATTACTGCATCTCTTGAGGAGTAGGAGTATTTTCTTCGGCTTGATTTATTTGCTCTTCAAGCTGGGACAGTTCCGCTTCCAATCGTTCTATTGCTTTACTAAGCCGTTGTTTCTGTGCTTTAATCTGCTGCTCATAAAAGGTATGGGATGATATAAACTGATCTTCCGAAACTTCATATTTCAGAAATACCGCTTGTTTCAGTGAATCTACATTAACGCTGTCACCTTTGGTGTTGTGCCACACACGGATCAGCTGCATCTCAACAACCAAGTCGATATAAACATCCTCTGTGATAAGGTTCTCGGGTGGCTCAGGAGTTGAACGATCGCACCCCCCTCCAAGAATAAAGAAGGAGGCGATTAAAACAGGAACCAATAATAGATGTTTGATTCGCAGGTATGGATCTTTCAAGAGAATTACTGTTCCGGATTTTTGGGGTTTAAAGGCCGCATGGTAATTTCATTGATAAGATAATTATCCGGGGTCTCAAGTAGAAACTTAACGGTGTCAGCAATTTCAGAAGGTTGCATCATATTGGGATGTTCCTCCACACTGTCAATATCACTAAATAAATTTGTAGCAATTGAGCCCGGAAACACAGCGGTCACTTTAATATCGTGATACCTTAATTCTTTAAACAGAGCCTCACTAAAACCACGTACTCCATACTTGCTGGCGTTATATCCCGACATAGAAGGATTCCCTAACAACCCAGCTATAGAAGCAATGTTTATGATATGACAGTGACTTGTATTCTCTTTCATCAGGGGGACCATGAGCTTGGTCAGGTAGAAAACACCTGATAAATTTACATCAATCATGGCACGCCACTCGCTGAGCTTTAACCGATCAATTTCAGCAAAATAGGCGACTCCTGCATTGTTGATGAGTACATCGGGCTGGTGTTTGTTTGTAAATGTTGAATGAACCCATTTCTCCAACGCCTCGGCATTCGAGATGTCCATAAGTACCGGTTTAAAGTTCTGCCCCAGGTTCTGTTGAATAGCATCAAGTTTATCTTCGCTGCGGGCAAGGCCATAGACAATGGCACCTTGTTCTACCAGCATTTTGCTGAATTCGGCGCCTATACCACTACTTGCTCCGGTTACTATGGCTATTTTCGAATTTAGATTCATTGTGATGGATGTATTTTGTATTCTTATTCACTTGATATATGAATACTACAAAAAGATGAGCAATATTGATTCCTTAAATACAGAAAAATTTTTATTCCTGGATGTGGGTAATTCTGCCGTAAAAGCGGTATACCGTCAAAAGGGAAAATGGACATCAGTACACCATAAAGGGAAAGGGCATGCTACAGATTTAATCGAGTGGATCAAAAGTCATATCCGGGACTTTGAGGCTATTGTAATGTCTAGTGTACGCAAAGAAATAGGCAATGCTTTTGAAGAGGAACTGCAAGAGGTGGAATGCATTACACTGAGTGTAGGTGATATTCCGGATGAGATGCTGGATTATGCAACTCCCGAAACGCTGGGTATTGATCGTTTTTTGGCCTGTTACGGCGCTGTGGCACTTACCTCAAAATCTGCAGTTGTAATTGATGCCGGAACGGCTTGCACCATCGATTTTATAAGTGCGGATGAAGTGTTCCGTGGGGGAGTTATAGCCCCGGGATTTTCTGCTTTCAATGCATTGCTTTCGAAAAGGGCCCCAGTACTTCCTTTCATTGAATCGGATACGCTGATACCTGAAGTATGGCCCGGAAAAAGTACCATTGCTTCCCTCGCCTGGGGACAGGCTGGTTTTTACAGAGACGCTATTATGGCGGCATTGAAACGCTACGAAGAGGAGTATGATTCTTTTGACGTATTTATAACAGGCGGAGATGCCCGGAAGATAGAATCTCTGCTTGGCATGCAGGGGCGTATACGTCCGTTTTTGGTTTTTAAAGGAATGGAACGGATGATGCAGTTGAGCACCAGCGTTAATGGGGACTAAGCCTGCTTTGAGAGTTCGCCACTCAAGAAATATATACCGGTGTTATCGTCTGTACTGTTGCTAATTATCAATATTGTAAGCTTGAATGATGTCACCTAAACTCATCTCATCCAGTAAATTCCGATTTTCAAGTTCACGAATGAAGCTTACAGGTACACCAGAAGAGTACAGTCCAATAATCTGGCTATAGGAGTATGAGTCATAGTAACCACCATCTCTCAATTCATTCAGGTAATCGATAGTTACTCCTGAATTATAGAGTCCTATAATGGCCGAATAAGATAAATCTTGCAGCATATCGATTTCATCCAGCGAACTTAAATATTCCATAGTAACACCAGAGTGGTACATTCCCAGAACTGCAGAGTAGGAAAACTCTCCCTGGTATCCCGAATTATTCAACTGTTCTATATAGCTTACAGGAACACCACTGGTATACAGCGCCCGCATTCCTGACATCGGATATTCATCTTCGAGATCGAGAGCTCTTAACTCCTGAAGATATTCAGGAAAATCACTTTCAAGAAAATCCGGGGAAGGTGGGGGGCAATTTGAGGAACCGAAAAATCATCGGTTTCGAATGTCAGTTCACGGGAGTCATCCTGGTCGGAACCAAAGAATGTGCCTGGCAAGTCGTTGGAAAACCATAGGACGCTAACAATTCCAAAAATCAACAGCGCAATTATATTTCTTTTCAACTGTCCCTTTTCTGGCTCAGGCTTATAATCAAATTCGGATTCTGAGCCCCCCTGAGCCTGTTCTTCAAGATAGGCGTCAAAATCAAAATCAGCATCAGAATCCTTTTCTGAATGTGTTCTGTTTCGGTACTTCATTTAGTTGTAGGGGTTTTTAGACAATGGGTCATGTTAAAGACGGTTGAACTTTGGTATAGTTACAAATGGAGTGTGTTGAACTCCGTAGAAGTTATTGCCAAGGCAGATTAGTTAAATCTACATTTCCGCCAGTTAAAATGATACCGGTTTTTTTGCCTGATACCTGAATCTTACCTTCAAAAATAGCAGCAAGGGGAACAGCAGATGAGGGTTCAATGATAATATTCATACGCTCCCACAAAAACCGCATAGCCGCAATGATGGCAGCCTCCGAAACAGTAACAATGTCATCCGCCTTGTTCGAGATGATTCGAAAAGGGAGTTCTCCAAGTGAAGTCCGAAGCCCGTCAGCAATAGTATCCGGGTTTTTGACCGGGATTAATGTTCCTGAATGGAATGACCGGTATGCATCATCCGCATTTTCGGGCTCAGTGCCCACTACATGAACATTAGGTTTATTGTATTTGGTTGCCAGGGCAGTTCCGCTTAGCAACCCTCCGCCACCCACCGGAGCCACAATGATATCTAAGTCGGGATATTCTTCCAATAATTCGATGGAGGCGGTAGACTGTCCTTCAACAATCAGTTTATTATTGTAGGGATGGATTTCCATAGCTCCGGTGTCTGCCACTACCTGTTTCAGGGTAGATTCCCGGGCGTTTAATGTGGAGGTGCAAAAGGTGACATTGGCTCCATAATTACGGACTGCTTCTACCTTAACGGTGGGGGCATTCTCGGGCATCACTACATGAGCGGAAACTCCCTTCAGCCGGGCAGCTAATGCAACGGCCTGTGCATGGTTCCCGGATGAATGGGTAGCTACGCCCTGGTTGGTAAGGTGATCGGGGAGAGAAAAAATAGCATTGCAGGCCCCGCGGAATTTAAAGGCCCCTACTCGCTGCAGATTTTCACACTTAAAAAACAATTCTGAGCCTACTCTTTCATTTATCTTATTGCTGGTTAAGACAGGTGTTCGGTGTGCAAAGGTACGGATGCGTTGATATGCCTGATCGATATCAGAGGGAGAGGGAATTTCTAAAAGCTCTTTCATAGTGTTACTTAATACTAGACTTGATACCACTGAGGGTGGATTTCCACCAATAGCCAAAGATACCTTTATCCGGTTCTCTCTCAAAGTCTATTTCTCCTTGCCGTAAATCTGTTCCGGTATTATCAGATTTTATAACTAAATTATTTGCCACGAATGTAGATAAACGGCTTCGTATATTTTGGCTCTTGGATTTATCCTTTTTGAGCACCTGTATTTTCAGGTTTTTGTAATCCAGTTTTATGATACCCGTAGCCTTTTCCCGATCTAATTTCATGTTGAGGTGCATTCTGTTTAAATATCCCTCTTTAACTTTTATGAAAGCAGTATTCTCGAGCATAACATTCGCCTTTGCTGCGTCCAGATCTTCAAGAGTAGCCTCGATAAAATGTGTTTCCATTTCGTCAAAGACATGATAGCGGAGGTCTACCGTAAGCGGGCTGGAATCCATGAACATAGTTTCTGTATGCATGGAAAGTGTATCCTGACCAAAACGAGGGTGCGAAGAAGTTCGGAAGTTATCTATAGTAGCATTCAGTTTATTAAAGCTGATATATCCGGCTTTATTGGATTGCGGAAGATGTTCCCCGTATATAATGTCGGTATTGGAAACTACGGTATGGTTAAGGCTGGCGGTCAGTTCAATTTCACGGGCTACTTTATTGAGCAGAGGCTTTAGCTTTTTACCGTGGGCCGGGGGCATGTGCTTATCGTGGAAGACATCCAGTGTTGCATTTTCTATGATCAAAGAATCGATGCTGAGAATATTTTGCGTTATGCGGTTTAGGTTAAGCCCGGTGAAAGACAAGCTTGGAATTATTACATCAAAGCGGTCTAACTGTCTCCCTTTTAGTTCCGAAAACCGATATTTCGGGGCGAGGGGATTAAGCTGAAGATTGGTGATTTGGGCCTTTTGTTTACGCTTGCTGAATTCAAATTGCTCAATAGATAATTCATACAGTTGCTGTTCGAGCATCCATGATAATTGAGAGCCGGTAAAGGTGAGTTCTTCCAGGTAGGGCACATAAGAACCTTTTAACACCATATTCAGATTTACTTGCCGGGCTTTCATATTGAAATTATCTAAGGAAAAAATTTTAGCGCCGTCCTCCTTTTTAATGATAGCCGCCCCATTGAGTATATGGACATCAAAAATGGATAACTCAAAATCGTTATTGCTGCTGTCAGTTTCAGATTCTGAGGGAGATATAGGACGGGAAAGCAAACTGGCGATTGGACGATGAACCGTGACGGCTTTAAATGCAGGAAATGGCTGATCGATCAGGCTCAGCCATTGAATGCCACTAAGCTGTATGGATTGAGCAGTTAACTGCTGGACTTCCTTTTCTTCTGTAGTAGGAACGATGGTTATCTGATGAGCCGAAACCGCCCGGTTCCATATCGATAACTCAATGTTGGATAAAGTAAGTTTATACTCACCTTTCGATTGGGCGAAAAATTCTTTTACAAGTTCCTTTTTAAGGTAATCTTCCAGAAAAAAAGAGGAGGTAATTCCCAGAATCAGCAAAAAGAGCAGTATACCGCCGATTACAGAGATTGATAATTTAACTTTCCTGTTCATGAGTAAGAGATTATATAGGAATCACAGTAAACAAAAAAACTTTATTCTTCTAACATTTGCCCTATTTTATGGATCATATCATGTTTATTTAAATAACTAACTATACGTTTATGAGATTTCTAACAGGATTATTTGCCTTCCTATTCATAATGGCATCGGCTGCTACAGCCCAGGATGTATTTGAAAGATTTCAGTTTGATTCAGAGTTAACATATGATTCTGAAATCACTTCCCCCAAGAATTATTTGGATTATCCAATAGGGGCAGAGTATACATTCCATTATCAGGTAATGGATTATTTTAAAAAACTTGCAGAAGAATCAGACAAGGTTACTTTGCATAAATACGCAACCACCTACGAAGGCCGCGATCTTTATTATGCAGTAATTACTTCCGAGGGGAATCAGTCAAAGATTGAGGAACTTAAAAGTGGTAATGTTGAACTGGCCGACAAGCCCGAAAATACTTCAGTTGAAGGGAAGCCCGTGGTAGTATGGATGAGCTATAATGTACATGGCAATGAGGCTTCCAGTAGTGAAGCTGCGATGCAGACGGCTTACCGCCTGGCCGCAGCTGACGATTCGGAAACCCAAATGTGGTTGCAAAATTCAGTGGTGATTATAGACCCCATGATTAACCCCGATGGACGCGATCGGTATGTATACTGGTATAAATCATCACGGGCCAATGTATTGAATACCGATGCCTCTGACCTGGAGCACGACGAGATATGGCCGGGTGGCAGAACCAACCACTATTGGTTTGACTTGAACCGCGACTGGGTTTGGTTGGTACATCCCGAATCTCAGGGACGTATAGCAGCCTACCAGCAATGGATGCCGCAGGTTCATATCGATTTTCACGAGCAAGGATATAACAACAACTATTTCACCATGCCGGGTACTACTCCCCGAAATCATGAACTCCCCGAAGATTATGAACAATGGGCCGATACATTTGGGAGAGGTGCTATCGCCAAGTTTGACGAAGCTAATGTGAATTATGCCACACGGGAAGCATTCGATTTCTTTTATCCCGGTTATGGATCTTCGTACCCAAGCGTGATGGGCAGTATTGGTATGTTGGCCGAGCAGGGAGGACATAGCCGGGGAGGCCGCGCCGTTACCAGCAATGACGATTACGTACTTACACTCAGGCAACGTGTTTTTGATCACTACTCGAATGGGGTTTCAATTGTTAAAACATCGGCAGAAAACAGGGAAGGGCTGTTGAGTTATTTTAAAGATGCCCGATCTCAATCATCCCAAAAAGGCAATACTAAAGCATATATCCTGCCGGATAATTCTGATAACTATACTTATGATGTGGTAAACCTGTTGCTGGATCACAGAGTGAAGGTAGAACGGGCTACCGAAGATTTTGATGTGGACGCATACAGCTATTGGGATGGAGAAGAAGATTCCAGGGATTTTGAGAAAGGTGATTTTATTATAAAAACCGATCAACCCGCACATCTTTTTATAAATACACTAATGCGCCGCCAGTTAGAAATCAAAGATTCTGTGATGTATGATATGGCAACCTGGTCGGTACCGATGGCTTATAATCTGGATGCTGCCTGGACTACGGATGAGCCCGGTGTGACTACCGAAGCAGTAGGAGATAAGCTGGAATATCCTTCAAATATTGAAAACAGCGATGCGGAATACGCCTATGTTATTGACTGGAAGCAGCGGAATGCCCCTAAAGCTTTGTCCAAATTATGGCACATGGAGTATAAGGTGAGAAGCGCAGGCAAAACCTTTACTTCAGGCAACCGAACCTTTAGCCGGGGGAGTTTAGTGGTTTTAGTGGGCAGAAACTATGCCAGGAAAGATCAGATCGAAAGTGATATGAAAAAACTGGCTGAAGAAGCAGATGTCAAAATTGTTGGTTTTGATACCGGCCGCATGGATAAAGGCATTGATCTTGGTTCATCCAGTATGGAGCCGGTTGCCAAACCTAAAGTTGCATTATTGGTTGACTCTCCTTTTAACTCGTATACCGCTGGACAGCTTTGGTTTCTCTTTGATCAATGGACCGAATTCGGTATTTCAAGAATCCGCGCTGATGCTTTTTCAAGGCTGGATTTAACCGAATATGATGTAGTGTTGATGCCGGGTTCTTGGGGAGGACTCAGCGGGGTGATGAGTGAATCACAAATTGAAGAACTTAAAGCCTGGGTTAGAAACGGAGGCGTGTTAATCGGCACAGAAGGCAGCGGTTCCTGGTTGACTAAAGGCCGTTCTGAGTTCACCAATGTAGAACTGGTTCAATCAGATGAGAAAGGAGAGAAGGATGATAAAGAAGTAGAGCCTGTAGCCTATACACGCTATGAAAATCGCGCGGATACCTCCGGATTGAGGAGGATACCCGGTTCTGCCTTCAAAGCCATTTTGGATAACTCTAATCCACTGGCTTTTGGAATGCCTGACAAGATGTATTCGCTCAAGTTTGGGGATGACGCCCTCCAACCAGATGAATCTTTCCAAACGGTAGGGTATTATGTGAAAGATGCCGCGGAAGTACTGGCGTCAGGTTATGCATCTTCTGAAAACAAAGAAAAAGCAGCGGGCATGGCTTTTGCCGCAGTAGAGAATATGGGCAGCGGAAAAGTAGTGTTCTTATTGGATAACACACAATACCGGATGTTCTGGGTTGGTCCTTCCAGGATGGTGCAAAATGCCGTAATGCTATTGCCGGGTTTCTAAGACAGGAAACTAACTGAATCAGACTATAATGTTGACGGGAGATAAAGAGCAACAAGCTGCTCTCTATCTCCCTTTTTTATTTTGAGGGAATAACAAAATTGAGCCAAAAACTAACGTTTCCGCTCCTCTGTCTTTACTGAAACAAGAAAGAGGACATTAACCCGAATTATTCACGAATGAATGCAAAATGGCGATCTATATACTTGAATATATTATCGTTGAATTGCTTTATGAAATAGCCCAATTTCTTGGTGAATAATCCGGGTTAAGTACCTTCAACTACAACCAAGCCGTATCAGAGGAAATTCCTCTTTTTCATCGCACAATTTCATTAATACGCTGAATAGGAATATCCAGATGATCTGATGTTGCTCTGTCTCCAAATGATTTGATCATTCTTTAATTATTGTTTTGTGAAGGCATAACGGCTATGCGAGGTAATGCTGCCACTTATTTAATTTTTAGTTCTAAAAGGGGGAGTGTTCTTCCAGCAGGTTTAGATGGCGCCGTTCCAATTTTCTTAGCTCCTTTCTTGAGATAAAAATCTTCAGCATTGGGATCCGAACAGATTTTTAATGTATCGCCTCCTCTATTAGACACCTGACTTATAGCATCATTAAAAAGCTCAGATCCATATCCTTTTCCAATATGGTTTGGAGATACCCACAAATGCTCAAGTTCAAAATGTGAGTCTGACCTTGAAAGTGCATAGAAGCCGATTATAGTTGATTCTATTTCGGCACACTGAACAAAATTAGCGGATATAAAATCGGAAGTGATTGTTAAGTCATCTTCCCAAAGCCTCATCAATTCTTTTGAATATTTCCAATACTTTTTAGAGTTAAAAGCAATCTCTGTGAGACGTGGAGCTTCTTCTAATTTTGCTTTTCGCAGAGTGAGTTCTGATTTCATAATTAAAATGACAGTATAACGACATCCTATGTTTAAAGCACTTGGTATTGACTGGTATTTTAGATTCGCAGATATTCCTTCAAACGGAAGGTTGGTGGCGGGCAGGTCAACGTTGATTTAAAAACAAATGTACTACAGAAATTGAGTAACCCAAAACTGGCAGGGAAGGGCGAGGCACGTCTGCTTAATGCGCGGGATCTTTCCAAAAAGGAAGTCCTCACTTAGATTAGTGGTAATCAACCATAACTAACTAAGGAGGACCCCATGACCTATGTAGGAATAGATCTTCACGCAAATAATATGGTAAATGTCGCGATTAA
>VEMX01000029.1 GCA_009711805.1 Balneolaceae bacterium
TCTGTTGAATCACATCCAGCTTAAATGCTTTGGTAAAGGTTCTTCGTTCTTTTTTGTTCATTTTATCCTTTTCTGTTTTCACTACAATATACCTTAACTCCGTGTCCATTAAAATGTAGCAAGTCCAAATCTCAAAAGTAAACAACCGATCTATTGGTTAGCCAGACAAGTCCTCTCCTCCAGGAGAGGATTTCCCCATAAGGGGTGCCTTCGGCAAGGTAAGGTGGAAGATAAAAGCTACTATCCTATTAACAGCTTGAAGCGCCTTCTTCGCTCAAGACGGAAAAGATCCGGGGTTCGTCAAAATCTAACTAACAATTATAATTCCTCCGTATTGATTCGGATAATGCCTTCTTCAAATTGACTGGATAAATACAGCCAGGGATCTGAGTATGCCAAATCGAAAACTGTAAACAATTCCCCATCATCTTTAACAAACCTATAACTTCCTGAATGTACCCAGGTACTACCTTCTTTTTTTAGTGTAATGAGATACCTGTCTTCTATATATCTGTTCGAAAAATAGATGAAGATTTTATCATCGGCATACACCGCATCCGCGATTGCAAAGCCGTTAAAACTTACATCTCGATTTTCCTCTTCTAAAACTTTTGGGGGAGGATTTAAAATTGTTCCAGATGAAGTCTTATCAATACCGCCTCTATTGTCGGAGCTGTTTCCTACTTTATCTATAGTGGAGGACCCTAATTTATATAGGTTTTGTAAATTTAGGTTTTGATCATACATAAAGAACAAAGGCATTCTTACAGATGTGAGAAGTATCCCTTCTTTTGATGCATCGATTAGGTACTCGTTGTAAAGCCTCGGTTGCTTACCCACAGGAATAAACCGTTTATGGAATAAAGAATGTGTTAAAGAGTCTTTTTCTATATCTGCTTGGGAAAACAAAAAATTTTCATTTTGCCGGATTGGGTAATAATACCTGGATGCATGATATGCCATATTACTGAATGGATTTAAAAGGTCGGTATTATCCAGCATGATGTCTTTTTTGTGTTCAAGATCAAAATTATATTCTATCAGCTTACCCATTTGCCGGTCAATAGCTAATAAGGAACTATCGGTCCGGACTATGTTGTCGATTTGGTTGTATTCTCCCGGCCCATTTCCTTCGTATCGCTTTTCATCTTCAATTACCCCAGAGTATAAATTTATTTTTTTTAGCAATGTTTTTTGCCGGACTACCACAAGAATAGAATCATTGATGGCTTCCAGGAAGTTCCCATTCCCTATTTCATAATCCTGACCGGACTGGCTGATAAAAAACTCGAAGTCATTGGGAGATAAATCAACAATATCTTTGTCCATATCTATGATTTCGGGCTCTTGGACCCCATAATTTTCATAAACAAAGGTGTATCGATCCCCTTCATTACTACAGCTTATGATCGATACACCTATTATAAGTAAATATACTGCTTTTCGCATTAGTGAGGTACATTACAGGGTTCAACTCCACCACAGATAGTACCCGTAAAGTCTCCGCTTCCACTGTCGGAACCTGAGTACCCGTCATCGCATGATGCTGAAAGAGTATAACTTGAAGAAGTTTGTACAAGGGAAACAGAACAACCATTATATTGACATGTAGTAGTACACTCCATAGAAGCTCCTACATTACTAATAAAGAATATTGATGCAATAAACAAACCTGATATAAATAGAGATCGTTTTTTCATGAGATTAGTATTTATTTAATGTTAAGGTGTTTTTTAATATATATATATATATAATAATCGCAAATTTTTTTTAACTAACTTATTAATAAAAATATTGTTAGTATAGCACATGATTTTATCCGATAGGTTTAGGGACATAAGAAACAAAACTTGTTGCCTTATCCCCGATCCCGCGATGCCCGAATGAAAGTCAGAGACTTCCCGCTCATTTACTTTTCAGTCACCGCTCCGCTGAAGACTGAAAAGATCCAGGTTCCTAAATCTAAAGGTAAGTAAACAATCTATAGATGAGCCAGCAAGTCCTCTCCTCCAGGAGAGGATTTCCCCATAAGGGGTGCCTTCGGCAAGGTGAGGTGAAAGATAAAAGCTATTATTCTATTTGGAGCTTGAAGCATCACTAACCATTACAAAATAATTTCATAACAAAAAAAGGGAGGCTGTGACAGCCTCCCCTCCAAACAAAAATAGAGATAAACAAACCTATAACTTCTTTAATCTTATTTAGCTGGCTACTTTTTTAAGAGCTTCAACATACGTTTTAGCAATTCTGCTATAAGCGCCATTCAGATCATATGCATTTTGAAATGCTTCTTCAGCAAATTCCAGCCGGTCTAACTGAAAATAAGTGTTCCCGAGAAACCAATATCCTTTTTCAAGTGTCAGATTGTCAATTCCTTCCTGCTTAATAATAAGGTTAAAACTCTCAAGAGCAGATTCGTACTCTCCGTAGTTATACTGAATGGAACCTAAACTAAGAGCGATTTCAGCTACTTCTTTTGGTTTTTCAGTTGTATTGAGTTCTTCTTTTAACAAGCTCATCGCTTCTTCCACATTTCCGGAAGTAGCCAGCTGGATAGCTTTCTTAATTACTTCATTGGTGACATCATCAGAAACACCGTCAGCGCTTCGTACTACATCCAGTCCAATGTCGGCAACAGGCTCAATGCCCAGATTATTAGAGCCATTATAATTTACAATTCCAATAACACCCGCTACGATAAGAACTGCCGCTGCAGAAACATACTTCATATACGTTTTAAGCTTGTACACGCGTGAAGCTGGTTTGGCTGTTTTTTGACGATCTATCACCGCCTTTACGTTTACAACCGTTTTCATATAGTCCAGATAGTATTCATTTTGTACCAACTCTGCCCATAAATCATCGACCTCGTCTCTACTTAACCCACCATTTATATAAAGATCGATCTTCCTCTCAAGGTCTTTATTGTAGTTATTCTCAATCATTTGATTAATAAATTATGATTACCAGTGTATATTAAACGTTACTTATTTCGATATAACAAATAATTGCCAACCCACTTTAAAAATATTAAACAATTATCATTTATCTGTTAACTTCCATGTCATCATATGAAAGAGTTATGGATTACCATTTTGTTACACAAAAATTAAATTTATTTCCATAATCTCATTTCCATAACAATGACTTCACTAATAAAGAGTTAATAATCCGAAATTGTTACAATATTAAAGTACATTTTGAATATTCCTTCATACTAATTACATCCAAATGAAATATTTTGCTACCCCTGTCCTTCTGGCACTCAGTATATTACTTATTAGTTCATGCAATAAGCCGCAAGTTACAATCAACGGCACCATCGACTATCTCGGCGATTCCAGCCTTCTTATTGAAGATACCCCGGTTCATTATAAATATGCGCCCGTACAAAGAGAAACACTCTCAGTGCAAGACAACGGACGTTTTAATAGATTCATTAATGCTAAAAAACATGAAATTAAACAAGTGGTTGTGGGAGACGAAAAATACCCGCTTGTTGTATCCCCCGATTATGAGCTAACGCTTACTATTAGTCGTTCCGATTTCCCAAAAAATGTAACCGTTCAAGGTTATCCTGAACATTGGGATCAAAGTTATAATCAATACCTGGAATCCATTGATGGTCTTTCCGATTCGTTAAAGAAGGAAGAAGACAAAATGAAAAAGGCCCAGCCTAACACCGTGGATTCGCTCAGCAAATATAAGTATAAAAAAGCAGAACATTTTTTAAACGACACGCCCCTGCAGGCCTATTATCAGAAAGCCGTTGGTGAATATCTTGTATTTAAGATTCGTGCAGTAGAATATAACAACCGCTTCCTTGAAGAATTTAATGCTGATTCTGCCCGTAAAGCCGTATTTAAAAAAGCTGATCAACTGGACTTTTTCACCCTTGAATCCCTGAAAGCACAGCGCGCCGGTATCCGCGATTTTGCCCATTACTACGCACGCACCTTTGGGATTTACGACAGTGTGAAGACCGCTTATGGTAAAGAATTGTCCGAGTATGACATCAAACGGCTGGCATATAAAGAGCTCAACCAAAAACGGCTGGAAGTTCTGGAACATATCGAAAGTCGGGAAGCCCGGGCCTATGCCCAAATGTACCTGGTAGCCGAACGCATTAGCGAACAGGGGTTGGCAATTGCCCGTCCCTCGTATCAGGCTTACCTCAACGAATACGCCGATTTCCCTGAATACACTGATTTTCTCACCTACTTCTATAATGAAATTAAATCAGTTTCTCCCGGACAGCCCGCCATCCCATTCAGTATTCCGGATATAGATGGCACCCTTCATACCATGGAGGAATACCAAGGAAAGTATGTACTGCTTGACTTCTGGGCCGGATGGTGCCAGCCTTGCCTGGAAGAATTCTCTCATATGAACGAACTCTATTCCAAATATTCCCGCGAAGATCTGGAAATCCTCGGGATCTCAACCGATGTTGACAGCCTGGTCTGGGTTCAGGATATTAAGCGGTTCGATAATCCCTGGCCACAGCTATATGGCGGCAATGGATTTGACCAGGAAACTTTTAAAGCCTATAAAGGCGGCGGGATCCCTTTTTATATTCTGATAGATCGCGAAGGAAATATAAAACGCTATAACGATATTCGTCCTTCTTTTAACCTTGAAACTCTTTTAGACAGCCTGATTGCCAATGAAACTTTATAATATCTTTTCAATAAAACTATCTCTTTCTATACCGACTGTATTCCTCCTCCTGCTTGGATGCAGTGCCAAAAAAGCAGAACCACAAAAAGAAATCATTGATTCCAAAAGGCTCGGACAGATGATTGTAATTGGTTTTCGGGGAACCGAGGTTACCAAAAATGATTCTATCTACTACGACATCAAAGAACGGAATATAGGGGGCGTGGTTTTATTTGGCCGGGATGTGCAAACGGGGGATACGGTACGCAATATTAAAAATCCCGACCAGCTGCTTCAGCTTTCCAGTGATATTGTAGGAAATGCATCCACCCCTCCCATCATAGCTATCGACCAGGAAGGAGGCATTGTATCGCGGCTGAAAGAAAGCAAAGGCTTTCCCAAATCTGTTTCTGCCGAATACCTGGGATCGGTTGATAATGAAGATACCACCCGGCACTATGCCCGGAAAATGGCCCAGGAGTTTATGGTGGTGGGCGTGAATACCAATTTTGCACCTGTAGTGGATGTAAATACCAATCCCGATAACCCCGTGATAGCGCGTTACGAACGCAGTTTTTCTGCTGATCCCGATGAAGTTGTTGAACACGCCGGTTATGTGCTTGATGAATACGATACCGAAGGCATTTTAAGTGTACTCAAACACTTTCCCGGCCACGGAAGCTCTACCACCGACAGCCACCTTGGAGTTACAGATGTAACCGACACCTGGCATGAAAAAGAACTCATCCCATACAAAAAAATCTTTGCTGAACGAGACATACATGCCGTAATGACGGCCCATATCTACAATGCCCATATCGACTCGGTATGGCCGGCCACCCTTTCCGAAAAAACCATCAACGGCCTGTTACGGGATTCGCTGGGATTTGAAGGCGTAGTCTTTTCCGATGATATGCAGATGAAAGCCATCCGGGATGAATACGGCCTGGAAACTGCTATAGAGCGGAGCATCAAAGCCGGGGTGGACATCCTGGTATTTGGGAATAACCTGGTGTATGAGGAAGACATCGCAGAACGGGCAGTTAACATCATTCAAAAATTACTCAGGGAAGGAAAGCTCAAAAAAGAAACAGTAGAAGCATCGCTGGCCCGCATCGACAAACTAAAAAAGGATGTAATAGCCGAACTCTGTACCTGCCTGAATTTATAGAGTAACTTCGGATCTATATCTACTATTGCCTTACCCCTGGAAGAGTTCGGAACCTTCCAGGGTTTGTTGTATACGTCACCAAAATCCCTCAACCTCCAAGTTTATCTTAGAAAGTTTGCAGGCTATTAAAAAAGCCCCAGCTATATTAAGAGTAACTCAACCACAGTTTATTATAGTTTTAAACGAGATGTAGCGTGTATATAGATAATGGCTCTTTTTGTATCTAAGCTGCTATTTTATTTAATTAAGCTATGCAAAAATTATTTTACATATCATTGTCACAGACAATCTTCTTCTCTTTTTTTGTTATAAATATACACGCTCAGGATTCTTTAACTACCCCTTTTTTTCCCTATCAACAAGGAGATATTCTGGTCTATTCGGTGTATGACTTTGATGGAAATTATTTAAAAGATACAGAACTGGAGATCACTATAGATAGTGTGGGACCGAACGGAATAAGATATCTGCAATCCTTTCTCGATGGACAGCAATACTCCATAGATAGTATAGGAAATATCTATTCAAGCTATTTTTATGGAGTTGATGATTCTAAGGTGTTCGACCACAAGGCATCGGTGAATACGCCCTGGATTCAAAAAAAAACGGATTCAGAGCAATTTGAATTAGCTATTAAAAGGGAGATTAAACCAAGCACCTCTTTTGAAGTACAGGATACACTTGCCCTTGTAGAATACTATTTAGCTCAAGACAGTGTAGCAACTTCGGGACTGCAACGGGCAGCATTAACCTGGTCGTACCGGTTTGGGTTGATTCGGACCTTTGATTATGAAGGAGGTAACAGAAATGTACTAAAAGGGGCGGTTTTGAATGGAGAAGTCTATGGGGATACTACCGTGTATACTCCTCCTCCGCCTTCAGAAGTACAAAAAGACTACTTTCCTTATCGGGATGGAGACGTATTGATCTACACTGTTACGGATTCGCTGGGAAATCAACTTTCGGATAGCAAAATAAGGCTGGTGCAAGATTCTGTAGATACCGCTGGCTCGGTATGGTATTCGGTGGAGGCTGAAGGTCATACCCCATTTATAACCCGTTTTAAAGTAGATACCTCTCGGAACGTATATGGTACCGGCTGGTGGGAAAATAACGAAGAGCTCTGGATGATTTATGATGCCTATAATGAACAGTCTGTTCCGTGGATTGCATTAAAGAAAGAGGCCTTTTTTGAATTAGGAATGGTTTTGGGAATCGAAATACGGTCAGTATTTGGAAGAAATTTTGGGGTAGCACATCTCTATAATGTTTTTACAATTAATTACTACTTGGCAGAAGATAGCACAACACAAGGATTTGACACTTATGAAGGAAAGTTCAGAACTTATGCCGAATGGGACAAAGACTTCGGGATCTTTCAGAAATACGAATACGATACGGGGCTAACCTATGATCTAAAAGGAGGGGTGATAAGTGGTTTCGTTTTCGGAGACACCTCTGTTGTAATTACTTCTAATGAACCGGGAACATATGTTCCTTCTGGTTTTAAGTTATTTCAGAATTATCCTAACCCTTTTAATCCAGCAACAAGTATCCAATTCGACTTACCTAACTCTTCTACCGTTTCGCTCATTATCTATGACATTCAGGGGAGACTGGTATCTAAGCTGATTGACGAGCAACACTTTATTGAAGGTACCCATACAGTAACGCTGAACCTATCAAAGAAGATAAACTCATGGGCCTCGGGGGTGTATTTCTATGAGCTGAGAACAGCCTATGGTGTACAGATAAAGCCTATGACTTTACTTAAATAAAACCACAATAACTAAATATGAGAAGAAGTCATGAAGCTAAAACTTACATGGTCCTTACTTTGCATAGTATGTATTCATGGAATGGTCTTTGGCCAGGAAACCGATCCGGTTTTATATTGCGGAACGGTAGGAGAAGATATCCAAAGCAAGTCAGTTGCCTATAAATCAATGACCGCAGACGATATCTACGGAGAGTATATAACTGCTAATGGTACGTTAAAAGTACTGGTTGTGTTTGTACGTTTTCCTGATGACAATAGTGAGCATTATCATTGGGAATCGTCCGGTTTTCCAAGCATGGCGGATGAATTTATTGATGCAACGGTCTCACAGGGTTCCACCAACTATGCGAATATTACCCATTATTTTGATCAGATGTCTTCTGATGACCCACAGGAGGCAGGTAAATTTCAGGTTATAGGTGACGTTGTAAAGGTCACGGCTCCAAAAGCCTCCACACATGCTGATTATCAACAATCTGGTTCTTATATAAAAAGAAGAGAAGCTACCATAGATGTCTTAAATCATATTGATACAACCACTTCAATCAATTTTTCACATTATGATAATTGGACAAATAGCGGCACATTTTCTAATGATAATACCTCTGATGGTGTTGTGGATATGATATTCATGATATGGAAAGGGGGGGGGTTGGTTTGGAAATTGGACAGGGGAAGCTTCTTTGGGAGGTGGCAGCTCAACAATTACTCTTGACGGTGTGGATATAAAGTTTAGATTTGGTTCTGGGAATATTGGTTCCGGTGTAACTATTCATGATAATCACAATATCCAGAGAACATTAAATACAACCAAACATGAACTCGGCCACTGGTTATTAGGTGGAAATCATCCTTACACGGATGGTACCTCCAGTAACAATGGACTAGATTATCGTATTCCAAGTATTATGCAGCATGGACAAAACCAAGGATTATCGGCAACCGCTGCTGAAAGAGAGCGGTTGGGTTGGATTACCGTGCCAGAAATTACCTCTACCACGACTGGTTTGGAACTGGACAATTTCATTACCACCGGAGAAGCTTACAAGTATGATGCAACTCCTACCAATTCATCAGATGATGAATTCTACTATATAACCAATCATCAAAAAAATAGTATCTACGATGATGCTACTAATAATACTTCTGATACAGGATTGTTTATTTTGCATGATAAGAATTCAACAGACAATTCATCATCAAATAGAATGCTCGTGTCCGATGGTGATTACATCTGGGATGAAGATGGGACAATGGATAGTCCGTGGGATAATGATCCGAGTAATGGAATCCTTCAGTTATCTGTTTTCTATAAAGATTATCCATCCCAAAATGGGATAAATTTTACTCAAATGTTATACTCATCAACGCAGAGTAAATACGAAAAACTATTTGCCTATGAAGAAGATGGAGATACAACTAACGCCGCTTTTTTTCAGGGCCATGGTTTTATCAGTACTTTCAATAAAGATTCGAGCCCCTTATTCAGTTCAATTACTAATCCAGCTGCAAAAGATTGGAGTGGAAGTGAAGTGGATTTTGGATTGCATGTTAAAAATCAATCTGGGAACAAAATAACTTTTGATGTTGATGTAAGTTATGACCCCTACACCATCTCCGAAAACACCACATGGGACGGGCACATCTTTTTGGATGATAATGTTACGGTACAGTCGGGGAACAAGCTTACCATCAAACCCAATACCACGGTATATCTGGCCGATGGCAAATCCATTAATGTGTATGGGGAGCTTGCCACCGATAACGTGGTTTTTACCGCCATGGACAACAACTGGAGTGGTATCACTTTTCAATCCGGCAGTGACGGCCACATAAAAAACAGCCTCATCGAAAAGGTACACTCCTATGGCGGGGCAGCCATTCGGGTGTACAACACCACCAATACCATTGTGTTCCATGACAATGTTCTGCGCGATATTACCGGGGCAGCCAAGGGAATTTACTTAAGCAATGCGGGAACCGTTTATATCTACAACAACGATATACAGGACCTGACCAATAACGCCATTGAGGTATATAATTCCAATGCAAAAATCTTTAACAATTTTATCAAGAACTATTCCGGTTCGGGAGTATATGCCTCCAGCTATGCCGATGTGGTGTTTAGCAGCACCAGCTCCCCCTATTACAAAGGAGAAAATACGATTGCAGGAGGAAAATACGGCATTCGTACCGGCTATCAGGCCACCTTGAATGCGGGCAGTTCCTCCAGTTTTGCCAGCGAAAACCGTATCGCCAATCAAACTGGCAGCGGTTGGGCTCATATTTATCGGTCTGGATCAGGCTCCACTACCTACGGCCAATACAATTATTACAAACCTTATAATGGCTCCGGCGGGGTGGCTCCCTCCATTACCGGTAGCGGAGGCACCATCAGCTATCAACCCTGGCTGACCAGCGACCCCAATCCGAACATCGGCTTTAAATCGGTGGCCACCGCTGAGAACGAGCAGCAGCAAATCTCGAAAGCTATGCGTTTGCGATATGATAGCAAGTACCCGGAAGCCGCAGCCATACTCGGCCACCTTATAGCGACCTCAGAAGAGAAGCATATTATCCGACAAAGCCTGATTCAGTATGGCTGGCTGGCCCGGATGTCGAGCGATGAAACCTATACCGGGTTTCTTGAAAGCAAAGAAGAAACATTTCACCGGGGCGACCTGGAAGCAACGGTAATGAGTATGTTAGCGACCATCTATTTCAACCAGAAAAAACACCGTAAAGCCTTAGAAAAATTGGATGAACTGTACACAAAATACCCCAAAAGCGAACATGCCTTTCAAGCTTCGGTACTGGCCGGATATGTGGCTGAAAACGCAGGAGATCGCCGGCAAGCTCAAGAGTACCTTCAGCGGGCGTCAACGCTACACTCGGTCTCTCTGAAGGCAAAAGAAAAAGAACAGTTGCTATCCGGCCTGCAATTTTACCTGAACACCAAATCATCGGAGGTAAACTCAGAGCCATATGCTAAACAGGAAAAAGTTGACGGGAACAATACAAATGTAACACTTTCCAATTATCCCAATCCGTTCAATCCCACTACAAACATCACTTTTACGCTGCCCGAGCGAGTCCAGGTAACCCTGGTGGTGTATGATATGCTTGGACGAAAAGTAGCCACGCTGGTGGATGAAGTATTATCTGCAGGCCAGCAGACGGTTCCTTTTGACGCTGCCAATCTATCCAATGGCATGTACCTGTACAAGCTGCGCGCAGGCGGGCAGGAAATCGTCAACAAAATGACGCTTATAAAATAATTCCTGCTCCATATCAACTACTGCCTCAACCCTGGAAGGGGGCAGAACCTTCCAGGGTTTGTTGTATATGCCCCTCTCCAACCTCCAAGATTTTAGACCTTAAAAAATCTATCTTTCCTATATGGATAAAAAAGAAATCCTCTCTAAAACCGAAAACCACGTACATGAAACCCTTGAAGGAGAAGGCACCGGGCACGATTGGTGGCATATTCACCGGGTTAGAAATACCGCTCTAAAGCTGGCTCGTGAGGAGGAAGCCGATCTATTTGTAGTGGAACTGGCAGCCCTGCTTCACGATATCGCCGATCATAAATTCCACGATGGCGATGAAGAAATAGGTTCAAAGACTGCTCAGCAGTGGCTTCAGAATCTGGAAGTAGAACCTTCCATCACCAAGCATGTGTGCGATATTATCCGGAATGTGTCATATAAGGGATCCGAAGTCGAAACCCCAATGGCCACCCTTGAAGGTAAAGTAGTACAAGACGCCGACCGCCTCGATGCCCTGGGTGCCATCGGTATTGCCCGGGCTTTTGCCTATGGTGGACACAAAGGGCGTGAACTGCACAATCCAAATACTAAGCTGGAATCACACGATTCATTTGAGGCCTATAAAAACAGCTCCGGTCCCACCATCAATCATTTCTATGAAAAACTATTACTGTTAAAGGATCGCATGAATACAACAACCGGCCTCCAACTAGCCAGGGAGCGCCACCGGTTTATGCAAAACTATTTAGCTCAATTTATGGATGAATGGGCTGGTAAAATATAGTCCCTAACCCGTTTACCGGTTAGAAGTACCATTTAGAGAACCTACGAACGTCCGCAGGTCCTCGTAGCGTTCGGCTTTCCAGCGAGAATCCCGTAACGCTCGCAGGACCTACCGACGCTGCGAGGTTACTCCCGTTCAATGCTGTTTTAAGCTAATCTCCAACAGGTAACCGCCTTGGTCCCTAATCTCCTATATACACTTCTCCTTCCTTAATCCATTTGGGATTTCCTTCCCCTTTCAGATAATAATCGAAATACTCTTTCATCCGGATGGCATAGTCCAGCTTATTGGGAAATTTCCGCAAGTGATGAGGCTCTCCGTGATACTGTAAAAAAACCACATCCTTTCCAAAACGGCGCATAGCCAGGTACATCTCTATACTTTGATACCAGGGCACAGCACCATCATCATCCCCATGCTGAATAAGCATGGGCGTGTTGATCTTATCAGCAAAAAAGACCGGGGAGTTCTCAATATATTTTTCGGGCGCTCCCACCAGCGATTCCCCAATACGGCTTTGGGTTTTCTCATACTGAAATTGACGCGCCAGCCCCGATCCCCAGCGAATTCCGCTGTATGCGCTCGTCATATTGGCAACCGGTGCACCTGAGACTGCTGCATCAAAAATATCAGTTTGGGTAACCATAAATGCGGTTTGATACCCGCTCCATGAATGTCCGTGCAAACCCAGTTTATCTTCATCTGCAATGCCCAACTCTATCAGTTTTTGTATGCCTGGAACCATACTCTTGGTAGAAGCAAAACCCGGCCGGCCAATCTCAAAGCGGATATCCGGCAGAAAGACCACGTATTCATCGCTCACATACTGTGCAAGCACCGGGCGGTGGTTAGTCCTTGGTTCATTAAAATCGTGCAGGCGATTTGAGAAGAAACGATAGTAATAGGTCATAATGGGATATCGTTTATTAGGATCATAATTATCCGGCTTAATAACCACCCCTTGTATAAACTTCCCATCCAGGCTTAGCCAGTCGATGAGCTCGGCTTTCCCCCAGTTCCACTTCTTATGCAGATCTTCGTGCATGTGTGTGAGCTTTTCCACATCCTTAAACTTCCAGTTGTCTGCCACCCATAAATTGGGAAACTCATCATAGGCTTCCCGTTTATACAAAATTTTATCGGAATCCTCTCCTTTTGCTACAAAGCTGAATTTCTTGTCTGCTTCCAGCAAACGTTTAACTCCCGAACGCCCCGTTTTTGCAGAATAGAACCCAAAGTTCTTTTTCAGATCGTGATAGGATTCCAGCAATATTTCTTCGTTGTGTTTAAAGGCTTCTTCCCTTTTTTTGTCCAGGGTGCGGATGCGAAAAATTCGGTTTTCCGCTCTTCCTTCTCCATCGGTTATATTGCGGGGAGCACTTCCATCCACAGGAAATCGCCAGATATCAAATTTATCGTATATCAGAACGGCTTTGTCATCTTCAATCCATCCGGCGGCACCATAGCCCGGGATGCGGGATGGGTAATCATGATCTTCATTGTAAAAGGGCACATCCATGTTCTGGGTTAAATTCCGGCTGATGCTTTTTTGCACATCCCAAAGGTGCCAGTTCAGCTCATGATAATAAACCGCATAATTCCCCCCGGGAGATATATTTACACTGCCTGATAATTTTTCAGCAATTAACGTGCGTTTTCCTGTTTGCAGATCTACCGTATACCAGTCGCTGAAAAATCCTTCCCAGGTCATTTCTTTCAAATAAGGATTGCTGGAACTTCCCAATGTAACCCTGGGATTATGAGCCATCCTTACCTCCGGCATATCGTGATCTGCAAGCTGCACCCATTTATCTTTGTCCAGGTGATATACCGCCATGAACAAATGATTCTTCCGCTCATTCCAGGTATTCTTTTCATGAGTTTTAATACGGGGATCATCGCCATGCCACAAATCCAGCTCCCGGTCGCCCCTGATTTCTTCTATATCATACATATCAATTTCGCTTTCTTCACTTTCTTCTTCCTTGTGCTGATCAAGATCCACCATCTCCTGATCCATAAAGCCGAAAAAGAGCCGTTTCCCATCGTGGGTAAATCTCAGCCTGTTGTTTGACCTCAGCACAAAACCATCATCCCCGGCTCCCGGTTCCAATAAGGTAGTCAGCTCTCCTTCTCCAGCAGACCACAAATGCAGTGAGGCATCACTCTGTTGATATGAAGTATCAAATTCAGCTTTTGTAAATGCCAGTTTCTGTGGGGAATGATCCCAGCTCAAATTAGTGTAATATCCATTCATTAGATGGTCTACAGCCATCGAAGACTCCGATTCCAGGTCAAACACAAAAACCCCATTTCCTTCGCCGGAGGTATCTACCACGGTATAAGCCATATACCTGGAAAGGCTGTCAAACCCCATCTCAGCAACAAACGGCAGGGTATATTCTTCTCCGGAATCCAAATTGCGTAGCCGGAGTTCAGCACCTAGTTTCTTATTCTTTGATTTCAACTCTTTTACTTTTTTGGATTGATGATGCCGAACCGCCAGCCACTTTCCATCATTCGAAAATTCAAACGATCGTACGCTATCCATTTCCAACACGGATCCATCCTCCGTATTTAACAGCTTAAACCCCTGCACCGGTTTTTCCTTGTGATCTTTCAATTGTTCTGCTAATGGCACGCTTCGTATGGCACCAACCCAATATCCCTCCGTAGTTAACCGGGGATTTTTGCTCAACATCAAAGTGTATGTGCTCTGCCCATTGGTGCTTATAATTTCCACCCTGCCATCGCCGCGTTCGGGAGCCACTTCGTAAGCAGCCCATCTTCCATTTTCAGATAATTCAATGGATCCGATATCTTCAAATTTCATTACGTCTTCGAACGTCAATACCCCTTGAGCTGCTGCCGATACAGATATTAGCATGAACATTAGTATCAATGCAGAAACTCGTTTAATACACCTATGCATAGCAAATTTTTTATTATAATTAACGGTCGCAAATAACGTGCATTCAGTGATTAGTTCAAATATTATATGCGTTATTTAGAAATATTTTACTAATAGAGGGCTTTGAAAAAACCAAGGATTTTGTTCAATGTGAAGGGCGGAAGGAGGTTGAACCCGCAGCGTATAACCCCTATTCAAGGATTTCAATCGACGGATAACGCAGATATTGGGCAAAAGACCGGTTTTGCAAAGCTTTCTAATTGGGTTTCACTATGAGCCGAACCAATTATACGTTCAATTTTTATATCACTTCATTTAAAGTGGCCAAGAAAAGGGCCAGCAATCTTCTTGAGAATATAGATGAGGAGCTGTTCATGTTACCCCCGTCCAAAAATAAATGGAGTATTGCTGAGATCATGAGTCATTTGATTGAGGCCGGAATTTCATACCTCCAGCAGGTAGAAAGTGCCCTTAAACAACCCCATGAACAACTTCCCAAAGGCTCCGGGCCTTTTACACATAGCTTTATGTTTGAATTGTTTATCAAGATTGTAAGTCCGGCAAACAAAGTACCTATACCTACAGTAGCCTCTTTTGTGCCCAAAGATGTTTCGGTACTCGACAGACAAAAATTACTGAAAGAGTTTATCATTATTCAGGAGGCATTTATTATGCTTCTCACCCATGCACAATCCCACAGTATTGATATTGGCACACTGAAAACAAAGAATCCGGTTTTTGAATTTATCAATATGCCTGTCAGCTCATGCTTTGCAGTTGTAGAAGCTCACCAGAGAAGGCATTTAGAACAAATACAAAACATCAAGAAAGAATTTGAGTGAAACACTGCTGTTCTACCCTTCTACCCTATCAATCAAACTTTCACTTCCGCTCCAGGATTTAGCAATTAAGCTCTTGCTCAAATTCCTGACATCCAAACTGATTTTTTGAGATAATAGTTTACTCTTTCAAGTAATACACATATTATATACATATATTCTTTCGACCAACAGGAGCAGCTTATGGAAGATTTTAAAATTTATCAGGGATCAGCAATAAAACCGGCAAAGAATGATCTTACACTCACGCGTAAAATGGAAACCGGTTTCCCCTCTCCGGCGGCCGATCATCTTGAAAAAGCTCTCGACCTTGAAGAGCTGATTGTGCATCATCCGGCAGCTACTTTTTATGTGCGTGCTGAAGGCAATGCCATGCAAACGTCGGGCATACACGATGGAGATATACTTGTGGTAGATCGTTCCATTAATGCCAGGAGTAACCATATTGTAATTGCAGCCATTGCGGAAGAACCTGTCATCCGCCGGCTGGTAAAGCGCGGCAGCCGGATCATGTTAGTTTCAGATTTAACCAAGTATGAGCCTATCTGTATTTACCCGGATACCAGCTGGATGATATGGGGAGTGGTTACGCATGTCATTCACCGGCTTGGGGATGAGCATGAATTTCCAGTGTTTGGATGAGGGGTGGTAAGTATGGATATCCATAAACTTGAAAATTTTGAAAAGCGAGGCGAAGGTATTGCGTATGCCATGATTGACTGCAATAACTTTTATGCTTCCTGCGAACGGGTCTTTGACCCTTCATTGAATGAAAAACCTATTGTCATTTTATCCAATAACGATGGATGTGTAATTGCGCGATCACAGGAAGCCAAAGAAATTGGAATCCCCATGACGGCCCCGGAATTCAAGTATCGCAAGTTTTTTAACGAACAGGGAGTGATTGTGCGGTCGTCTAATTATCCGCTGTATGGGGATATGTCGCACCGGGTCATGGAGATACTTCGGCAGCTCACCCACAACATTGAAGTGTATAGTATTGATGAGGCTTTTGCAGAAATATCAAAAAACATTTTTTCAAACCTGGATGAATATGGCCTGCATATTAAGAAAACCATTCACCAATGGACCGGCTTGCCCGTTTCTGTGGGAATAGCCCCCAGCAAGACCCTGGCTAAAGTGGCGAACCAGGTTGCCAAAAATCACGATCAATACCGGGGTGTACTGAATCTCTGTAATCATCCGGCTATTGATCAAATACTCGATAAGATACCTCTTCAGGATATTTGGGGAATCGGCCGCGGACTTACGGTCAGGCTCAATCGTCATCACATCAACAATGCGCTCGGCCTCAAACGAACCATTAACAACAAACGCTGGGTTCGAAAACATCTGAATGTTACAGGGCTGCGAACCGTCCTCGAACTAAATGGTTTCCCCTGTATGAAGATGAGTGATGGCCTCAACAGTAAAAAAGGGATTCTGACTTCCCGCATGTTTGGAAAACCATTGTATGAACTGGAACCTATACAGGAAGCCGTAGCAACCTATATTACCAGGGCTGCAGAGAAATTGAGAGCTCAGCATTCTGTAGCTTCAAACCTGCATGTCACTCTCATTGGCGATAAATATGATAACCTCCGAAGTAAGTATAAATACAGTAGCAGCTTTCCCTTGCAAGTACCTACAGCTAATACTCCCAAAATGATCAAAGCCGGCAAAATGCTCGTCAAGTCATTACATATGGAACAGACCAAGTACAAGAAGGCCGCCGTAATGCTAACTGGCATAGTGCCCAATGATGAAGTACAAATAGACCTCTTTGATCCTAAATTATACACCCAGCGCCAATACCGGCTCATGGAATGTCTGGATCATATCAACTCACATCATGGCAGAAATACAGCTGCTTTTGCGGCAACCGGTCTCCACAAAAAGGAAGGCCATCATAACACATGGGCGATGAACCAAAACTTTCTGAGCCAGCGATACACCACCTGCTGGGATGAGCTGATGACGGCAAAAACAAAATGATTGTGAGACACCGTACATTCTTCCCCAACACATCGGTTTCTCAGAGATACTCCATTCTCCTGTAAAGGTTATCAGGATACATTTTCTTATGATCTGCTCCTTTATAGGATGTCGGTATCCAGCCCCGCATCCTCAAAAGAGGGTATCTGAATATTTGATTGGGTGATTTCCGATCGAATCCAGCAATCAGTCAGACCAAGTCATGGAGTGACGAAGAACATAGCCCTGGAATTTATTCCGGAGGAGCACATCGCCAAACACTTTTGAATCCCGGCGGGATGGGACAAAGCAATTCACATCTAATCTCACACCTCATGTTCAATTCGATAATTGTTTTTCTATCAAATCAAACAATCCCTGGACGGCCAGGGCGAGCAGGGCTGCGGGAATAGCTCCTTCCAGGATCAAGGGGACACTATCCAGGCGAATTCCAGTCAGGATGGGCTGACCGTACCCTCCGGCTCCTATCAACGCACCCAGGGTGGCCGTACCTACGTTGATAACGGCTGAGGTTTTAATACCTGCAAGAATGGTAGGCATAGCCAAAGGCAGTTCAATCTTTTTGAGTACCACCGTTTTCGGTAATCCCAATGCGTAAGCTGACTCCATCGTTGGAGTTGGAATATTTTTGATGCCCGAATGTGTATTCCTAACCACCGGAAGCAGGCTATATAAAAATAAAGCTGCCATAGCGGGGAGTGCCCCTATTCCAAAAAGCGGAATCATAAACACCAGCAATGCCAGCGAGGGTATTGTTTGCAGAACTCCTACCACCCCAAGCACCGTGTTTTCTATCACCGGGACCTTCACAGCTATAATCCCCAGGGGGATGGCTATCAGGATAGCCAATCCCAGTGAAATCCCTACCAGATATAAATGATCCAGGGTATTTACCCACAGGCGTTGCCATAAACCGGTTGCTTTTACCTCCGTCTCTATATCAAATGTGTGCCGGATAAAATCCGAAGCTACTTCCTGGGCGGGGATTTGATCCAGCTTCACACGGGCATTCATATTTATCATTTGGGGTTCCGGGATGGTTCCCGCCATTTGGTTCAGCACTTTTACAGCAGTTGGAGATTTATCCTTCAATTCTGAACGGTACACAAAAACTGCCTGGTATTCGGGAAAAAAATGAAGATCATCTTCCAATACTTTCAAATTATAATAATCGATTTCAGCATCCGTGGAATAAAGATCGATAACATCAATCCCCCCTGATTCCAACCCCCGGTAGGCCAGGTCATGATCCAGGCCTGTCACTTCATCCGGGCTAAGCTGATATATCTCCCGCAACCCCTTCCAGCCATCGCCGCGATTCATAAACTCGTTGCTGTATCCGTGTTTGAGTTCAGGGTGATTTCTCAGATCAGAAATCGTTTCTATGCCCAATCTTTTGGCATGTTTTTCCCTCATCCCCAATGCATAGGTGTTGTTAAACCCCAGCGGCTGCGTAATTTCTACATTAAATTTTACCAGTCGCTGCCGTAGTTCATCCATATGCTGAATACTGGAATCCTGAATAATTTCCTGAATAAGGGTTCCTGTATAATCGGGATAGGCATCTATATCTCCTTCCCGGAGGGCGTTCCAAAGGATGCGGGTACCCCCAAGCTGACTATAATAATCTGTTTCTATGTCCCCATGCTCTGCCAACTGAGTAGCTATTTCCCCAAGAATAACTGATTCTGTAAATAGCTTAGAGCCTATAATAATCATTTCATCCTGAGCAGATTGGGCTTGCAGCTGAAAAGGAACCATAACGCTGCATATGATAGAAAAGCATAACAGATAATGCAGTACACTGCTTCTGCATCTCACCATATTAAATGTGCTATTGTACATGATTATCAGCTTGTAATCCTTTTTCAATTTCATTTCAAATCTGCAAGCGGGCTGCGTTGTGCGGTGATAAACTCTTCTACAAAGCGGTTGGCCGGGGCTTCCATGATGGTTTTAATATCTCCACGCTGTATAATTTTTCCAGCCCTCATCAATGCAATGGTATCTCCAAGAAAAGCAGCTTCTCCAAGATCGTGGGTAACCAATACTACTGTTTTATTCAGCTCCCGGAAAATCCGCTTCAAGTCATTCTGGAGTTCATATCTAACCAGCGGATCGATAGAACCCAGCGGTTCATCCATTAAGATATATTCGGGATCCAGCATCAATGCCCGCATCAAACTAATGCGTTGCCGCTGACCACCTGATATATGTTCCGGTTGTCGTTCAAGTATATCCGATTCAATATTCACCAGCTCCCTTAGCTGTTCTATTCTCTCTTGAATTCTGGATGCCGCCCACCCCAGGTAGTTCGCGGCTAATGCTATGTTTTGGGCATTTGTAAGATGTGGAAATAATCCTCCTTCCTGAATTACATAGCCTATATTATGCCGGATGCTGTTGATATTACTTTCACTGATTTCTGTTTCATTATATCGAACTGAGCCTGTATCCGCTTTCACCAGGCCTATCATAATGCGTAGTAAAGTAGACTTCCCGCAACCACTGGGACCGATGAGCGAAACGGTACTTCCCTGAGGGATCTCCAGCGAAATCTGCTTTAATACCTGATTTTCATCAAACGATTTGGAGATGTTATGGGCTGAAATCATGCCCTAATGTAAATGATAGAGAGCTTAAGTGATAATATGCTTTATAAATTATTCTGTATAATTATGAGACTTTTCGTTTAGAACTTCAATATCCATCATCAGATCTTGCACATAACCCCGGCTCTCTCCGCGAAAATCTGCGTAAAACTATACTATCCAAACCAGCCTTCCAGCCTTTTCCCAATCTCTTTTTTCTCGCAGAGGCCCGCCGATGAACCGCTGAGTTGCGCAGATGTTTTTGGAATACCGAACTGTGAATGGGCAAGCATGAGCTTAAACCGGAAGGTTGTAATAAAGCTTGTTTCTTTTCCCCGGCTTAACTGCCATGGGTGTGATGGACTGGATGGTTATGATGAATTGGTATCGGGAAACAATCCTGAATAATATTCCCGCCACCCGGCCCCGAGAGATGACCATGAATTTAGATACCCGGACTTTGGTCATCGACCGCAAACAGTCAAATCGAGTACGGAGTAGTTGGTGTAGGTTAATATCTGTGCTATCGTTACTTGGTTTGCAATATATCTTTGGTTCTTTGATTGGAGGGCAAGAAAAAAATAATAAAAGCTTCCTTCTCCCGTGGGAAAGGGATAGTACAAACCAACGAAAGTTTCATCCCACAATTATTTTATGATGCTATGTGTAGCGTCTCTGCCGGGACTTGCACGACTAAACCACCCCGAGACAAAGCCATCGGGGAATTCTTTGATTAAACACTACATAGCGCAAGCGTCTCGCTTGTGCAGGGTTGGAAGTTCTTTGATTAAACAGCTTTTAATGTTCTTTGTAGCGGTCAATCAACTTTTTGGCTCCATATATTCCACCCGCAATTGCTGCTATCACCAGCCCGCCATCTATGGGTGCCTGAGCTGGGTCTCCGGGCAAACCAGGCTGTGCAAACAGATCTGATGCTATACATACAGAAGCAATAAGAATAACAACGATTCTGAATTTCATTATTTTCGGTACTTAAAGAATTAAAACTTTGTTTATTACTTTATGAGTGTCATCCGGCGGGTATCAACCTGACCGGCAGATTGTAAGCGGTAATAGTACACTCCGCTGGCCATGCCCGTAGCATCCCAATTAACCTGGTAAATTCCCGGTGACTTATTCTCCTCCAGAAGGGTAGCTACTCTTTGTCCCATCATATTATAAATTGTCAGACTAACAGCTCCAGCCTGCTCAATTGAGTACCTGATGGTTGTTGTTGGGTTAAAAGGGTTGGGATAATTTTGTTCCAGCTTAAAAGCTGTTGGCATTCCCGGCTCCCCTTCATTACTGACCACATCCCCCGCACTAATCGTTATCCCAAAGCGGTGATTCTCATTCGATTGTGCCGGTGAAGCATGAATTCCACTAAATACGGAAGAAGTTTTAGCCGCTACATTGGCCGTTGCCTCAAAACTGTACGAATTAGCTTCACTCATATCTACAGTTTCCCCTTCCTGGTAGTCATGGAAGGTTAGCGTCCAATGTTTCGGCATATTTTCCAGCCCGTCCCAATTCAGTGTAAAAGTTCCGTCTGTACCTGAAACAGACGGCTCCATATACAGCTCATGTCTTCCTTCAAGAGCCAACGGCAGGGATTCAACAGATTTGAGTTTGGTATTATCTCCATTCATTGATGCAAAGGCCAGTGTTGCATAGGGAGTCCCAGAACTTACCAGGGGAACCAGTTTGGATGCATCTCCCAAATCCCAAGCTATCTCGGCATCATCCCTGAAGCTCAGCCGGATAGCTTTATCATAGGTTTGCTCAGAAGACAGCTTAAAATTGATATCAAATTCTGCATTGTTTTTTTTGGAGAAGTAGCTGGCAGTAGCCGAGCTACTACTTTTACCCGAAGTTGGAAACTCAATAGAAGTAGCCCCGTTGCCATCAGACACCTCTACCCAAAATCCCTGCCATTTGGGAGTGATATAAGAACTGCTGATATCCCCGGCTACATAACTGTCAGCTCCATTATCCCAAAATTGCACATTACTTTGAACAGCACCTCCTGTAACTGTCATCGAGCCCAGGTCATAATTCGAATTAAAAGGATTCCCCGCCAGAGTGAAATAACTACCCGAAGACAGGGTAGATTTGTTTAATGAAACACTCACTTCCGAAGAGGGCTCAACTCCAAAGGCCTCTAAGGTAATAGGCAATGAAGAACTTAAGCCCGAATCGTTATTGAAGAAGTAAACGATAAACCCTTTTCCGTCTCCAAAAGCGGCAGTTACATCGGTGGGTTCTTCAAAGGCTCCTGAATCGTCATAAAGATAAAAATTCGCATCAGTTGCATCTGCTTCATCCCCTCCGCTTATTCCCTGTATAAAAGTGTCATCCGAAATATCTTCAACGGTTCCGCCACTTACCGGAAAGGATAACATCCGCCAGCCAGTCGTACCGCTAATTTCTACCGAAGGCTGAAAATGGGTTCCATCGAGGCGGGTTCCGGGGGAAAATGAAGAAGCATCATCAGTATCAGCTGTTTCGTGATCCGCAAAACTTCCCGTTAAATCAGGGTTTCTGGTTTCTGATTGGTCACTGGCACCTGAATAGGTATACTCAATCAACGTATTCCCCTCATCATCCTTCACGGTAATTTGCTCTCCCCCATTATTAAGACCTAAAGAAGAAGTCGTTTGCACAATAGATCCACCAAAATCTCCGGTTGGAGTCCCGCCACCAAAAATAACGATAGCCTGAAGGGGTTTAAGTATGGTAGAATTTGACACCGTATGTCTGGAAGAAGAACTATCCAATATCTCCCATCCACTTATATCCAGATCCGATGAACCGGTATTTACGAACTCCAGAAACTCATCATCATCGCCGCTTCTTGTTCCATCTCCATTGGCATCGCCAGCTGAACCGTCTGCAGGATCAGCTAATATTTCATTTAGCACCAGATCAGGATCATCGAGGGTTGAGACATTATCTGAAGGAATAGTGCCATCCGTCTTATAATCTATGTCTGATCCTGAATTTGTGTAGGAGTAAATTTCGAAGTAGTAGGTCGTGTTGGAGTTTAGACCTGTAAACTGGGCCGATTGTACTCCCTGATTTATATTTAACACTCCGGATCCATCCGAAAGGTCTGTATCATCTGATTGAGCCGTACCATCCGAAGGAGCTGTAAAAGAACCTGTGGTATTCCCAAGGATCAAGTATCCCTCCGGGGAAGTGGCTCCTCCTCCATCAGTCCAGGACAAATCCACCTGAGAAATACTTGAACTGGACGCTGTAAAACTACCGGCATGCTCAGACGGTTCACTTTTGACCGTTACTTCTTCAACAAGAACATCGTCGAAAGTAATCACTTCGCTACCAGCATTATTATCCATCTCAACAAAAATTTTAAGAGAAGATCCCGATAATCCGGATACTGAAAATGAAGAAGCTGTCTTGATGTCATCATCCGTTGCTGAGCCAAAATCTGTAGTATCATTTGCATCTATACTATAAGAAGCTTTAATAAAATCCGCTCCTTCAAACGTTCCGGATCCCCCAACATTTAATGATATAGAAATCTCAGTATATCCACTTATATCGATAGCAGGGCTAATCCAAACAGCTCCCGCTCCACTACTATTTGTAGATTGACCATCTAAATCCTGTCCGGTAAAAACACCTGACTCCACTCGGAAAAAATCTGATGATGCAGATAAGGTTACACTATCTACATCTACTGTCCAGTCCACGCTACTTACATCTACTGTATTTCCAGGCCCTACCGCACCTTGGCCATCCTGTCCTGTGAAATCCTCCGAATAGATTTGCGCCTCCGCTACCCCGAAAAACCCAAACCCAATAAGAACCATTAAAAGAAATGGTATCGTACAATTCTTCATCTAAAACCCCTTTAAGATCGATAAACCAACTTTTATTTTCGCAACCTAAGTATGCGAATCTTCTTGCAGTAGTACTATTATTAAATTGTTTAACCTGCATGAAGGAACTATAAAAAACGATATCTCAATCAAATAATAACCCTCAACCCAAAAAATTATAATATTTTAATACTCAGCCTTGGCAATTCTTTGACCTTCAATCCATCTCCCCATAGATCCATACTGTTTATTTAACCCGGATTATTCACCAAGAAATTTAATCGTACGCAAGGCGAAGTGGAAATGGGAACGGAAGGGTACTGTGGTACCCTGAGTACCCCAATTTTCACTTGAACGTAGCGTACGGGGAAATTTCGCCGCCTAATCCGTACCTCAAAATTGGGTTATTACATAAAGCAATTCAACGATAATATATTCAAGTATATAGATCGCCATTTTGCATCCATTCGTGAATAATTCGGGTTAAGCGCCTATCCCATTAAACACCTCCCTAATCCGCAAACAAAAAAAGCAGACCATTTGGGAAAACAGCCTGCCTTTTAAAACTAAGATCTCATCTATAAACCGGACTACCGGGATCAGTCGTAGCTGTAGAATCCCTCTCCGGTTTTATTGCCCAATTTGCCCGCATCTACCATTTGAACCAGCAATGGAGCCGGACGGTATTTGGGATCCTTAAACCCATCATAAAGTACTTTCAGGATATCCAGGCATACATCCAGTCCAATAAAATCAGCCAGACGAAGAGGTCCCATTGGATGGGCCATACCCAGTTTCATCACTTCGTCAACGTGTTCGGGAGTGGCTACTCCTTCTCCCACACAGAAAATAGCTTCATTAATCATAGGCATCAGCACGCGGTTTGATACAAATCCGGGAGAGTCGTTTACCGGTACTGGTACCTTGGCCAATAGTTTAGCTGCTGCTTCTGTAGCCTCGTACGTTTCATCATCGGTTTCCAGACCTCGTACCACCTCAACCAACTTCATGACCGGTACGGGATTAAAGAAATGCATCCCAATGCACTTCTCAGGACGGGATGTGATAGCCGCCAGTTTTGTAATGGAGATGGAGGAAGTATTGGAAGCCAGGATAGCATGGCCCGGTGCTGCCTTATCTATTTTTTCAAATACTGATTTCTTGATGTCATAATTTTCAGGTACGGCTTCAATCACCAGGTCTACATCTTTTACTCCCTCTTCTACATCCAGAAATACCTCTATGCTATCCAGGGTAGAAACTTTTTCGCCATCGGTGATTTTCTCTTTCTTCACCATTCGGTTCAGGTTTTTTTCGATGGTGCTCAGCGCACGATCGGCAAACTCCTGCTTTGTTTCGATCAGGTTAACCGGAATACTATTCATAGCAAAAACATGAGCAATGCCATTGCCCATGGTTCCACCGCCTATTACTGCAACTTTCTTTACTTCCATTAATTCAGGGCTTTTATATAATTAAAAATGTTGACTTGAGGTTAGCGGTTTTGGAAGCGTTTTTCAAGGCGCTGAGAAAGGTTTTTCACCTTAAAATATGCTGCTCTTTTAGGTTGAAGATAAAGTCAAAATACGTACCCAAAGCTCTGCCTTTCCCTCCGATCTCACCCTGCTGAAGGCATCCCCTCGGGGAACCCTCATAAAGCTCTCTTAAGTCTTACAGCGAGTAGCGGGGTTCATTACAGTGAACGAAACCCATCGAGCGCTGACTTAAGAGCAGTAGCCTTGCAAGTCTCTGACTTGTTTTAGGAGGAAGAGTTGTTGTACGTGCGCCTCCTGCCGTGGGCATCGCTTATGGGTAAATCTATCTCATTTAATGTTAGGGGCAATACATGGTGCGATGCCCGGATGGAAGTCAGAGACTTCCCACTCATTTACTTTTCAGTCACCGCTCCGCTGAAGACTGAAAAGATCCGGGGTGCGCAACCTGACCGTGTTCCATGGGGCCCGGTGGCGGGCTGCCTATGCCTGGCAAATAGGCAGTCGGTACGGGCAAGCGCGCATCAAAGAGCGAAAGAGCATTGTCGAGCATGTCTTTGGCACCTTAAAACACTGGATGGGGAAGATTCCGCTGAAGTTGCGAGGCCTCAGGAAGGTGCAAACCGAAATTAACCTGTATGCTGCAGGGTATAATATGAAACGATATGCAAGCCTGGCCCCGATCGGAGAACTTATCGAAGAGGTTGCCAGTTGGAATCCGGTAAGAACAGCAACAACCGCCTAAAGCGAACTCAGATAACTATACATGTTGCTCATTTATGAAATCCCTGTTGAAAAGATATTTTCTCACAGCCTCCACGGGGAAGGAGGAGACAGAGGAGGTCGGGGTTGGTGGCAGCCCCGAACAAGTGAAGCTGAACACCAAACACAGCCATTCCCGCAGGGTGAGGACTTTCCAGTACATTGACCTCGGATTGCATTCGGACTTTTGTGTAATTTAATCTCTTTTGAGGTTGGTATGAATCGATCAAAAATAGTAAGCTGATAACAAATAAGCCTGCCTGTTTCACTGCTCAACTTTAAGCCCTACATTCCTTAAATTTAGCCGATCAAATCATACTGAATCTCCAGACCGTCTATGAATACATTTTTCAAGCTGCTGATTTTTGTCCTCATTCTAATTGCCGGCTTTGTTGGCCTGGCTTTTTACTGGACTTTTTATAAACCGCTTCCCGATTACCAAGCTGAAATAACATTGGCCGGACTCCAGCAGCCGGTAGATATTCAATGGGATGAATATGGTGTTCCCCACATCTATGCGCAGAATGAAACTGATCTGTATTATGCCCTTGGCTATGTACATGCGCAGGACCGCTTATGGCAAATGACTCTATCTCAGATTGCGGCCCAGGGGCGTTTTGCTGAATTTTTTGGCGATAATGAAGAGCTCATCAAGCTTGACAAATACCAGCGGACCCTCGGTTTCTGGAAAGCAGCACAACAGCTGGAACAGGAAGTCCTAAGCGATCAAGAACGAAGTATCCTTCAGGCTTATTCTGATGGTATTAACACTTTTATAGATGACAACTCAAACCGGCTGCCCGTCCAGTTTTCTATGGCAGAGATGGATCCCATCCGGTGGAGCCCAAGCCGGTCACTTGCTATTGCCCGCCTGATGGGATGGGAACTCAATATGGGATGGTGGAGTGAAGTTACCTACGGCTACCTGAAATCCATTTTACCCCCCAAACAATTTGAAGAGCTTAAACTTCGGTTTCCTGAAGAAGCTCCTACTACTCTCGATTCAGCTGCATCTGCCCGTTACAGCGCCTCAGCCTCACTTATGCCTATGCTGAAACAGGAAATTGAAAAGCGGAGATTGCTGGAAACACAGGGAACCCATGTAGGAAGTAACGCCTGGGTAGTAGACGGCTCTAAAACCGAAAGCGGTTATCCCCTCCTGGCGGGAGATCCCCACTTAGGCCTGGATATGCCCGGCAAATGGTATGAGGTGCATCTTAACCTAAACGGTAAAAATATTTCCGGTGCTACTATTGCCGGAGTACCTGCCGTCATAATCGGACAAAATGATGAAATGGCCTGGAGTTTCACCAGTATTATGTCGGATGATACCGACTTTTTCATAGAACAGGCCGATCCCGAAGACCGGGGGCGATATGTAGCCGATTCCCTCAGTGACAGTACCACAGTATATCAGCCTTTCCGAAAACAAAGAGAAATCATTAAAGTGAAGGATGGGGATGATATATCCCTGGAAATCAGGTACACCGAAAACGGTCCTGTTATATCCGATATTTACCCAGTACCTGCTCTTGTGGATGAACAGGTGATCACTCTTCGCTGGACCGGTTACGAAATGACCCATGAGTTCCGAACACTTTATCAAATCAACTGGGCAGAAAACTTCCAGCAATTTAAAGACGCCCTTCCGCATTTTGGTGTACCGGGGCTTAATTTTATATATGGTGATGTAGAAAATAATATTGCCATGTTTTCGGTAGCAAAACTGCCGGTACGTTCAGGAGATCCCCTAAGCATGCGCCGGGGATGGGTGGCCGAAGATAACTGGCAGGGATTTATTCCTTTTGATGAAATGCCCAAAACCATTAACCCGGAAAAAGGATGGATTGCTAACGCCAACAATAAACTCACAACCGATGAGTACCCTCATTACATTGCTACCTTCTGGGAACCCCCTTCCCGCATAGAGCGAATCACCCAAAAACTTACTGAAAAACAGATACTGACTCATCAAGATTTTAAAGCCCTGCAAAGTGATTCGTACTCTGCCTATGCTGCAAAAATAACGCCGGATATACTGAATATAATCCGCCGGCAAAATGAATATAACTTTGACCTGCCTGTCTCTTACCTCGAGAATTGGGACTATAAATACAGCCGGGTTTCTACTGCCGCTTCCATCTTTGATGCTTTTATGCTAAACCTCTCAAGAAACACCCTTGAGGATGATTTTGGAGCCGCGGCTTATTCCAATTTTATCCACCACGAAAGTATTCCAGTGCGTACGCTAAGCCGTTTTATGCAAGACAGCAGCTCCTTTTTTGATGATGTAACCACACCGGAAACCGAAGACAAAAAGGATATGGTACTCAAAAGCATGCAGGATGCCATATATTTCCTCAGCGATTCCCTGGGGAATGAACCTTATGAGTGGCGGTGGGAACAGCTTCATACGCTTACCCTAACCCCTCCCCTTTTTGGCATGGCAGCTGAAGCTCCGGATGCTCCCTCTTCCCTAAAAATGATCGTAGAAAACCTGATGCAAAAAGGGCCTTACCCGGCCATCAGTCATGGTATGAGTGTAAACAATGGCCAATACAACTGGCAGCAGCCCTTTGAAATGGTATTGGGGCCTTCCATCCGCCGTATTGTTGATTTATCTGATTTGAGTCGTTCTCAAAGTGTACTTCCAACCGGACAGTCAGGAACACCGCTTTCCGATTATTATGGAGATCAAACAGAGCTTTGGATAAACGGCGAATACCGCTGGCTTGAACAAGACAGTTCCGTTTTTGATTGGCAGCATTATCAGAAGATGATGCTGGTTCCCGCAGATAATTAAACCTTATTAAAAATAATCTATTAGTGAAGAGGGTTACTTTGATGTACATTTTATTTTCAACATCTTTCTATTGTTCATCTACACTTACATATCTATGCTTATAAAGGAAAGCCTTTTTACAATTTTCGTTTGCACGCTGTTCTTGTTGTTCCATCCGGTTGGAACGGCTGCTCAGCATTATCCGGCTTCATCATCCGGGGATACTCCCGACAAAGCTGTTATCATGGATAAAGAAGATACGCTTTGGCTCGATTCTCTCACCACCCACACTCCCATCAGAGAGAAGATTGCCCAACTTTTTATTGTCCCGGCCTATGGCAATTTCACCAATAAAGACAGTCGCTCATACCGGGAGCTCACCAGCTTGGTTGAAGAACAAAAAATTGGCGGCATTATTTTTATGCAGGGAGATATTTACGGCCAGGCTGTATTAACCAACAAGCTGCAAAGAATGAGCAAGACCCCGCTCTGGATAACCCAGGATATGGAATATGGCGCTGCCATGAGAGTATCGGGAACTACCCGTTTTACACCAGCCATGGGAATTGCAGCCTCTACTAATAAACGAAATGCCTTTATGATGGGCAAAATTACCGCCCTTGAAGCTAAAGCCCTTGGAGTACACCAGATATATGCCCCGGTGCTGGATGTAAATAACAATCCGGATAACCCGGTTATTAATGTTCGCTCCTTTTCCGCCAACCCGGATATCGTATCTGGGCTTGGCACGGCTTTTATCCGGGGTGTTCAAAGTGAAGGCATAGTGGCAACTGCTAAACATTTTCCCGGGCACGGGGATACCGATGTAGATTCTCACAGTGCCCTTCCGGTGGTAGATCACGATTACAGCCGCCTCGACAGCCTCGAACTGGTTCCCTTCCGGGCCGCTATTGATGGGGGCATCAATAGTATTATGAGCGCTCATATTGCCTTTCCCACTATAACAACCCAGCGATTTACTCCGGGTACTCTCGATCGTGCCATTATTGGCGACCTCCTCATCGACTCGCTTAGTTTTAAGGGCCTGATTGTTACCGACGGATTGGAAATGCGTGGAATCTCATCCACCTATTCGCCGGGAGAAGCTGTTGTTAAAGCCCTGAAAGCCGGAGCCGATATCATGCTCATTAGTCCCGATGTATATACGGCCATCAACGAGATTGAAGCCGCCATCCGTAATGGACAAATTACCGAAAACCGCATCAACACTTCTTTTCGAAAACTTTTAGGTTGGAAAAAAAACCATGGCCTGTTTGAGCTGCAAAACCAAATTGATATAGCTGAATTGGATGCCAAAATCAGGAACTCGTTCCACCAGTCTGAAGCCAACCGAATAGCCCGGGAATCCATCACACTACTAAAAAATGAAGAGAACCTGCTGCCCCTCAGGCCTACCGAATATCCCAAAATTGCCTATGTTTCTATTGCAGATGATGAGTCGGGCAGTACAGGCAGTAGTTTTGTACGCTACCTCCGCCAGTATCATCCCGATGTGTCTTATCATCTCTATGACAACCGCACCACCCAACAAGAACAGGAAGCTATTATCCGAAGGACCCAAAATGCCGACCTGGTAATTATAGGTTCCTTCGTTAATCTTCGCTACCTGCAGTCTATTAAGCTTTCTGATGAGCAGCATACCTTCCTGGAACGTTTGCAGAAACTGAAGAACCCCTCTGCTTTAATCTCATTTGGCAACCCTTATGTATACTCTGAGCTTCCCAATTCTGAAATTGAGATGCTGGGATGGTATAACTCCTCTGATCAGTTAAAAGCCGTTGCTGCAGGTTTATTTGGAGCTTCAGCTATACAGGGAGAACTTCCCATCAACATTCCGGGCTATTATACGCTGGGCAGCGGATTAAAAACGAGCCACACCACCCTTCGGTTTGGAAATCCCGGAGAAGTTGGAATAGATACCCGCGACCTTTACAAAATTGATGATATTATTGATGAAGCTATTCGGGATTCCGTATTTCCGGGAGCTGTTGTGGGGGTGATGAAAGACGGCGTACTGGCTTATTCCAGAGGCTATGGATATCAGGATTATTCCAAACTCAAACAAGTGAAAGATACCAATGTATTCGACTTGGCCTCTATCACAAAAGTAGTATCTACCACTACTGCCGCAATGAAATTAATCGACCAGAAACAGTTATCCCTGGAGGATAAAGTTTCAGATTTCATTTCCGAGTTTGATACAGAAAAGAAAAGAGAAATAACTATTGGAGATCTGTTACTCCATCAGTCAGGGCTGCCTCCCTTCAGGGTTTATGTTGATTCGATCAGGACCCGGGCTGAAATCATTAATGCTATTAAGCACGAACCCCTCACCTACGAGCCGGGCACCGATTATGTGTATAGTGATCTTGGAATGATATTGCTGGCTGAAATCGTAGGCCAGCTTACTGAAAAACGTATCGACCGTTTTATGCGCGATGAGTTCTATTATCCCATGAATATGTATTCCACCTATTTTAACCCGGCCGACAATAGCAGTTGGTTGACTAATCGTATTTCTCCCACCGAAATTGATACCGTCTACGACCGGGGCCTGGTACATGCGCGGGTTCATGATGAAAGAGCCTATTATATGGATGGTATTGCCGGACATGCCGGCCTTTTCTCTTCGGTAACAGATTTAGCTAAATACAGCATGATGTTATTGAATGGTGGAAGTTATGGCGGTGTTGAATACCTGAAACCCCAAACCATAAAAAAATTCACAACTGCACAATCAGAATTTAGTGGTAGAGGATACGGCTTTGATCGCAAAAGCGTACCCGGTTTTACAACAGCCGGTCAGCTTGCAAGTGAAGATACCTTTGGTCACCTTGGCTTTACAGGAACCAGCCTCTGGATCGACAGAGAAAAGAATATGGCCGTTATATTACTAACCAACCGAACCTTTCCGTACCGATCGTATGGAAAGAGAATTAGCAAAATCAGGGCTCGTGTGGCTGATGCTGCTTTTTCTGCAACTATAAATAAATGAATAACTGGCAAACCTTAGAGCGACACAGCCATGCTCCCTACTCAGGAATACCCAAAGCATGTATTGTTGAGAGCAACTCCGGAAAGTTTTATACCGGCGTCCGAATTGAAAATATATCATTTCCACTTACAATATCATCTATACAGGCGGCCTGTTGTATCTGCTTAAGCGAAGGCGAAACACCCGCCGTTCTTTACCTGAAAAACTCAGAGTACGAGCAAGTTAATACCTGGGCGGCTGAGTTTGATATGGAGGTGGCGGTAACTGATGATATCTCCTCCATTAAATCAGAATCACTGCTGAAATTATCAGAGAAGCTGGATATTGAACAGAAACTGAAGGCATTACTTGACCAGGCTGTAATCCCCAACTCCGATTTCCCCGTCTCAGCACTTTTATTTACAGATAAAGGCTTTTTTGAAGGGGTAAATGTTGAAATAAGCGAGTGGAGCCAGGGCCTTTGTGCTGAGCGTATTGCCCTGGCCAAAGCTGTAGCAGCCGGCTTCCATACTTTTTCAACCATAGATATACATACCCGTTCGGGCGAGTTCAGTAGTCCCTGTGGGGCTTGCAGGCAAGTATTGCTCGAACACCTTCCATACCACACGGTAAGACTGCATCACGCGGATGGAAGCTTATCGGAGCACCTTACAGTAGACTTGCTTCCTTTTAGTTTTAAATCAACTTCTTTAAACAAATAAATACATCCATAGTGAGTAATTATATTGCGGTTCTGGATCGTGAACACCTTGAGAATAAAATTTTTATGACTGCTTTTGCCAAGTCGGTGGCAAACTTAAGCACCCATAAAGGGATCATCATTCATGGCGACAGTGAATACACCGAACGCCTTATCCAAACCGGAATGATGCGCAAAGATGCACGCGAACGAGCCATTAAAGATTTGAACAGACGTTTGGTAGGATTACTCGCAGATCAGGGGGTTCCCACGGTGGGCATACACGGATACCAGAAAGATTTAGTGGTTCAAAAAGAAGCCTCTCTGCATTTAGACACCAATCAGCTCTCAAATTTACCGGATGTCCCCTGTATTTTAATATCCAGTTTAGCCAGCAATAATAATGGCTCTTCCTATGTATCCATCCCCGCTTTTGCTTCCCTTTTCTCGGAAAGCCTTGAAGATTTCAAGCTCGTTTTATTTTCTGCCAACGAGAAAGCAGAAATCTTTATCTCAAATAATAACAGTTCATTAAAATGGAATGAACTGGATCAAGATGCTAAAGAAACTTCTATACCTGAAGAATTTCGGGAATTTCAAAAACCAGCTATACTTGCCACTGCCACCGATTTTTCCAACTGGCCAAATCTAAAAAATATGACTCGTTTAAGTTGATGATTCCTGAAATCTTCGTTCCTAATACAGAAAAAGCACTTTTTAATTTGACTCAATAGCGCTGAATCTATAGCTTCTCAGACTTCTGAAATTCAGAAATAAATTTTAATCAAAACATAATTTAACGGAGCTACTTAAATGAGCAGAGTTGAAGAAATTAAAAATCTTGTAGACGAAACAGCATTAGATATGGACAAATTCTACGAAAAAGGAAACAAAGCTGCTGGCACGCGTGCTCGTAAGGGTCTACAAAATCTTAAAAAATTAGCTCAGGAAATCCGCCTTGAAATACAAGATATCAAGAACAACGGATAATTCCTTTTCAGCAAACTATTTTAAAGCTCTGTATATGTCCAATACAGAGCTTTTTTTATGCCTTCAATAAATTACCGGCATCCTCTCTCAAGGTTGAGCAGATGGCATATAAAAAAAAGAGCTCGAAAACAGACGGGTAGAATGTGCCGCTATACTCCCACAAACAGATCGGAAATCGCTACATCGACAAATCACAAATCGTTCAATTAAATATTCAGATACTCTCCGGTTGGTCACGGTTTCAAACGAAGGGGTGCTCCATCACGAAATGAAACTGAATGAATTTGAAACTAAATCGGGTTTTATACATAACTATTAAGCAAAACCCGACTGTCATGTATGAAGATTTAGCTGATGCCATCGAATCACTCAAAAACAAAGGATACCACCATACCTTCGAATTAGTTGATGACATTATCAACTGCAAAACATTGAATATGAAATTCAGCCCGCAGAGCCTTGAAATCAAGGAGTCATACACACATGATGAGGGAACTGATCCCGGCAGCGAGTCTACAATTTACGCCATAGAATCCAATACCGGTATTAAAGGTACGCTGATAGTTTCCTACGGTATGTATGCCGACAGCAGTCGTGCAAAGCTTATCGATAAACTTCTACAGACAAGTAAAAAAACCGAGCACTAATTCCAGCCCCTTATTCATTATTATCTGGGAGAATCATTTCCTTTGTATTGCTCAGGAATCGGGTTGTAGTCTGTTTCATGAGCCCAATAGATCGTTACCACCCACCAACGGTCCCCATCGTTGAAAAGCTGAATGCTATTGATACCCCGGTTAAAAGGTTCGGCATCTTGTTTACTCCTTTTGGAAGCATAGGTACTGAACAGATGTACCACATGGCCATAGTCCTAAACCGATCGGTGGGTTTCGTATTCAAAAAACCCATTTTGAACAAAATAGTCATTGGCATTCTCAATGAACTCTTCAGGGCTAGAAACGGAGTATGACAGCTCTCTGCTTTGATTCTTGCCTGTAGAAATCAGGCGCGCCTCTGGGATAAACAGCTTTCGAAACCGCTCCCATTGTCGGGGTTCTCCTTTCTCTCCGGATATGGTAGCATAAAGAGCTTCTACCATGCCATCAATGGTTTCCACATCAGCGTTGTAATCTCGATCTTGAGCGGTAACCGTTTCAACCGAACTCAGTATTAGCAATATCAGAATAATTAAAAATCTCATAGGTGATATATTTAGTGTTTAATATCCATTTTCGATTTCTGTCCGCAGTTCTCTTTTCTTCGGGTATCCGTTACCGATAATATCTTCCAGACTCCTCCCAACTTCACCATCAGGAAGGAATTCACCCCACAATGGGAAAAAGTATCCCCCACCCAAAACTCGTATGGAGTCCATACCGAAGCCATATTTCCGTCAATGTTAATATCGTAACTGTTAATCCGCTCATCCCAAAGTTGTTCTTTGGGAATACTTACCGCCTGCTTAAACTTTTCCAGGTCTCCGTGCTGAATCATGGTCTCTCCGGCAGGGTTTTGAGCCACCGTTTGCATTGCTGGACTTTTCACAAAAGCAGCAGCTACCATGGCGCTGTCACTTTTCTTCATCCCCTCAAAAAGAGATTGAATTGTTTTCTTTACTTCTTTTACATCCTCTGATTGGGCATGTGCTTCTGGAATTAGGTTTCCCACAAAAATCAGTAATACCATTAAATGGCAGAGCCTCTTAACTATGTTCATCCGTTAACCTCCTTCTATTGAATGGAATTGGTGCATAGAAGTTAGCTTAAGCCTGCTTATATGCAAATTCTTTTACCGCTTTATACAGAACTATAATGGGTTTCCTTCATATTTCAGGGGATCCGGGTGCATAAATGAAAATCCCTCTTGCTTTATTTTTTCGGATTTTATGAGTTTGCTATCATTGCCTCCCGGCTTAAAGGTTGGTTTTTGCAGGCCTAACTGCTCAGCTATGCGGGCATAGATATGTTGTTTCTGTGGATGACAGTCTCCACACACGTTAAATATTTCATCCCGGATATTCCTTTCTATCAGCAACTGAGTTGCTCTCACTACATCTGTACTGTGCACCAAATTTACCGGTGCTTCCCCATCAGAGACGTCCGATCTGCCGGCTAAATACTTCACCGGATGCCGGTCTTTCCCATACAAACCACAGAGCCTCATAATTACTGAATCTTTGCAATGTTCCCTCAGAGCCCCTTCTGCAGCCAGTAATACATTCTCACTCTCCCTGTTTGGGGTAGCATCCTCTTCCCTTACAACTTTTTTTAGATTTTTATATGCAGATGTGGAACTATACATAATCACCTGACCGTTTGTCTTTGACAGAAACTGTGCAAGGCGGCTCATAATCTGCGGATAATATTGACGATCATCTCCGCGACCGGGTGAAAGTGATATCACTACCGAATCGGCTAAGGGTAATTCGGTAAGAATTTCATTTTGTTTTTTTGTGAGCTTGAGTTGTATGGGATGAATACCGTATTTTCTAATTTCTGAAAAATTTTCAGTTGACCGGCTAGTGCCATATACTTGGTATCCTGTTTCAGCGAGGGATTTTCCCAGTTTTTTACCCAACCATCCGCAACCAACAATCAGTACAGTTTCTTTATTTTTCGAATTCATAAACTATTCATATCAAAGTCGTTTTTTATCAGGCTGTGAATGAACAAATTAGATCAAATTTGAGGTATGGCAAAATCTAATACAGGTATTTTTTTAGTAAACCTTGGTTCTCCCGATTCCTTTGAGCCTAAAGATGTTAAAGTATACTTAGAAGAATTTTTGATGGACAAGAGAGTCATTGACATCCCCCGTCCATTGCGCGCAGCAATTGTAAAAGGAATTATCCTGAATACACGCCCAAAAGAATCGGCAGAGGCTTATGAACTTATCTGGTGGGATGAAGGGTCTCCCTTAATTGTGATTAGCGAAAGTGTAGTTGAGAAGCTCCAGAACCGGTTGGGAGACAATATCCCCATAGGCCTGGGGATGCGCTATGGAAACCCTTCAATAGAGGCCGGCATACAAAGCATGCTGGATCAAAACCCCGATTTGGATGAAATTTTTCTTATACCGCTTTACCCTCAGTATGCAATGGCTACTTCGGAGACGGTAATCGAAAAAACAAAAGAGGTTGTGCTCGATAAATATCCTCACCTCAACATGATTATCAAGGATCCTTTTTATGACGACCCTCTGTATACCAAAGCCTTGAGTGAGGGTATGAAACCTTATATCACAGACGATATTGATCACGTCCTGTTTTCATATCACGGAGTTCCCGAACGCCACATCAAGAAAAGAGATATTACCGGCGACCATTGCCTGAAATGTGAAAATTGCTGTGAAGTAACTTCCCCCGCCCACAACTATTGCTATCGCCACCAGGATATAGTAACCACCAAAAAAGCTGTAGAGTATTTGGGACTCGAAGAAGATCGCTACAGTATAGCCTTTCAATCCAAACTGGGGATTGATCCCTGGCTTACCCCTGCCACCGACAATGAACTGGTTCGCCTGGCTAAAGAAGGCAAAAAGAAAATAGCGGTTGTATGTCCGGCCTTTATCTCCGATTGTATAGAAACTCTGGAAGAAATAGGGATTCGTGGCAAAGAAGATTTTATTGAAGCCGGCGGCGAGGAACTTGTGCTTATACCCTGCGTTAATGATAGTGACTTGTGGATAGATACGCTTGAAAAATGGAGCAAGGACATCTCCACAATAAATGAAGCTATAGTTTAAGATCTCATATCATTGAATAAGGAAGCACAAAAACCGGTTATTATTCTTGGAGGCGGGATATCCGGCCTTAGTGCGGCCTGGTATCTCCAGCAAGCCGGTGTTCCCTTCACCCTCTTCGAAAAAGAAACAGAACCCGGCGGGGTCATTCGCTCAGAGGTCCACCGGGGTACTACCCTCGATTTTGGTCCCAACACTATCCGTGATCGCGATGGCAACATCCGCGATATGATTAAAAACCTTCAGTTAACAGATGAACTGATAACAGCTTCGCACGCCTTTAAAACCCGCTACATTGTCCGTAACGGGAAAGCTGAGGGTATTTCCTCTAACCCACTGTCCTTTATCAAAAGCAATATTATCAGCGGCAAAGCAAAACTGCGTATGCTTGCTGAAGTGTTTGTTTCTTCTGGACAGGATAGAGATGAAAGCATCGGGCATTTTTTTGAACGCCGGCTGGGCAAAGAAATCGTTGACTATGTAATAGATCCCGTTTTTTCTGGTATTTATGCCGGCAATATATATGAACTCAGCAAACGTACCCTTCTGCCCAAGCTTGCTGAGTATGAACAAAACAAAGGATCTATCACCTGGGGAGCTCTCCGATCAGCCAAAGAAAAAAAACAGCTTAAACCCCTGGTCTTATCTTTTAAAGAAGGAATTCAACAACTTGCTTATGCAATTCAGCATAGAATATCAGAGCATATCATCCACAAAGAAATCACTTCGGTGAACTATATGGATGGCCAATTTGTAGTAAGCAGCCGGGACGACTCCCACATCTCCGACCAGCTTATCTCAACTATACCGGCTCACCAATTGTGCGGTATACTCTCTGGCTTCGATTCCACGCTCACGCAGACCCTGGAAGAAGTTGATTATGCCCCTGTATTATCCACCCAAATCACCTTTAATGCCGATCAGCTCCAAAATATTCCTGAAGGATTTGGCTTTTTAGTTCCCCGACAAGAACAAATCCGGCTGCTGGGTGCCATCTGGAAAACAAAAATATTTCCAGAACAAAGCAGGGATGGGAACATGCATTTCACCCTTCTTACCGGAGGAGAGCACGATCATGCTGTTACTTCTGATCCCATTAACCAAATAGAAGCTGAAGTCATCGACGAATTCTCCTCAATCATGAATATAAGTGTTTCCCCTATCTTCACTAAATCCAAACTTTGGGAACACGCCATACCACAATTCAAAGTGGGATATCAAACCAAGAAAAAAGTTTTCAGTATCGCTGAAGAAAAGTATAAAGGTCTTTATATTGGTGGGAATTATAACTGGGGGGCGTCGGTCCCAGACTGTATTAAGGGTGCAAAAGAGTGCTCTGAGCGGCTTCTCCTAAGTTAATGAAGAGCGTCTTCACATTATCTTCATATTCAAAAATTATTTTCGGTTGAACTGTGCCTAAATTTTTTTAATAAAGTTTCATGAGGTTTAGCATTGTAGGTATTTCTCACTGGAAGAGTGAGGTTTCTATAAGGGAACAATTTTATTTAGACGGCAAGCGAAAGAGATCTTTGAGCGAACACCTGGAAAACATAGCCGGTGGTGCTTTGGTTCTGGATACTTGCAACAGGACAGAACTATATGGTTTTTGTGATCCGGAGCAATTAATCCATGCTTTATGTCGGTCGACCCAAACAGACCACGATTACTTTAAAGAGCATGGCTATATAAAAACCGGAGACGCAGCCCTTAATCACCTGTACCGTGTAGCTGTAGGATTGGATTCCCAGGTTTTGGGTGATGTACAAATCATTCAGCAAGTTAAAATAGCTTACAAAGCAGCTAAAAAACGAGGGCTTAATGGAGATTTCCATCAGCTTGTTCAGTCGGTATTCAGAACCCATAAAAGGAGCCGTTCCGAAACTGATTTTGCCCGGGGATCTGCCTCGGTAGGTTTTGCTGCCACCCAGCGGGCCCTGGAGCATTTCTCCACTTTAAAGAACATCCATATTTTATTGGTGGGAGCTGGTAAAATGGGCAAGGTGTCCTGTAAAAACCTTATCTCGAATGGAGCCCAGCATATTTCGGTAGTTAACCGCAGTATCAACAAAGCCAAAGAACTGGCCAACTCTTTTGATATTAAGGCTCACGCTCTCTCCGAGCTGGATGAGGAAATACATCAGGCCGATCTTATTATTACAGCTACAGGAGCGGTAAAACCTCTTATACGCCCCGAACATTTTGAAAACACCGATTCCCCGAACAACAAGCTCATCATCGATCTTTCTGTACCCAGGAATGTGGATGAAGAGGTTGGAAGTATTAAGGGAATCACTCTGATCGACATGGATTCTATTATTCAGGAAACAGAAGAAGCATTAAAAAAACGAAAAGCGGTAATTCCTGAAATTGAACAGATTATAGCAGAAGAAAAAGGAGAATTCCTGCATAACAAAGAGCGTACAGAGTTTATGCTGCCGCAGATTGAACACATAACTTCCCGGCTCGATAACATCACCAATGATGAACTTGACCGGGTTCGATATACTGTTGATGAACAAGCTTTTTCTACCCTGGAAGAAGTGACCGACCGTATTAAAAAGAAAGTACTGGCGGCTCATATTATCCGAATGGAAAAAGAATTCGAAAAAACACATCATGACGCTTAAAATTGGCACCCGAAAGAGCAAGCTTGCTTTATGGCAGGCTAACTATATAGCCAATGAGCTAAATACACTGGGGGTGCAAACAGCTCTAATTAAGATTGAATCTTTTGGTGATAAAGAGCAGGATTTACCCCTTCACAAACTCGGCGATAAAGGCGTATTTACCAAAGCACTTGATGAAGCCTTGCTGCTGGGTAAAATTGATATAGCCGTTCATTCACTCAAAGATGTACCCACGGATCTGCACCCCGACTTAAAGCTTGCATCCGTACCCCGCCGGGCCAACCCCATGGATACCCTTGTGAAACCCTCTTCCCCCCATAACAATTTCGATCGCATTATAGCTACCGGAAGTATCCGCCGGAGAGCTTTCTGGAAAAACCGCTTTCCCACCGATGAAGTAGTAGATCTGAGAGGCAATGTCCCCACCCGCCTCCGAAAAGTTGATTCTAATGAGTGGTATGGGGCTATTTTTGCCTATGCCGGACTGGAACGCCTGGGACTACAGGATCGCATTTCAGAAGTACTTAACTGGATTATACCTGCCCCCTCACAAGGAGCAATGGGTATACTCAGCCACAAAAACACTCGTCACCAGGAAGTACTCTCCAAACTTGAAGACGCAGACAGCCGAATATGCGTAGACATCGAGCGATCTTTCATGAATGAATTGGAAGCTGGATGTTCATCACCGGTTGGCGGCTTTGCAAAAATCCTGAACCATAAATTACAATTTAAAGGGGCTGTACTCACCATAGATGGAAGCCAGCGCATGGATACAGTGGAGGTAGTTGATATTGAAAAAGCCGCTCCTGTGTTGGGTATTCAATGGGCTCGGGAACTTAAAGATAAGGGTGCCATGGATTTCCTAAATACCCGTGGTGATGAGTAAGCTATCGGATCCACAGCTTTTTTTTACTACCGCTTTATCTGCCGGCCACACGGAGGCTCTGAAGGCTGCAAACATTGGTTTTCACTTTACACCATTCATCTCTTTCGATTTTGTTGATGCTGCAGAATGGGAACCTCTCCTCAATAACTCTACCGATGCCTGGGTTTTTACGAGTAAACGAGCAATAAAAGCCACACAAAGTGTCATCAATCAGCTTGAAAAACCGGCACATGTATTTGCCGTAGGCCCAAAGACCGCCCAAAAACTTCATAAACTTGGTCTTTCAGCTACTGTTCCCCACACCTATAATATTGCTGCATTAAGTGATTTCATCTCAACATGCAATATCGGGCATGTAACCCACTTCTGTGGAAACTTAAGGTCTGATGTATTGAAGAAAAACCTCACTGAAAACAATATAGAAGTACAGGATGTTGAAGTGTATCGTACGTTTCATTCCCCGCAACAGATAAAACTGAATGATTTTGACGGATTCGTTTTTATGAGTCCAAGCGCAGTAGAGTCTTTTTTTAAAAAAAATACCCTTACCAACGAGCATACCATATTTTGCATAGGTCCTTCCACTGGAAAAGCAATGGAGAACTTTCATATTCATCACTACCAACAGCCGGAAGAATCTACCTTTGACTCATTGGTTCAAACCATACATAATTATTATTCCTGATGTCATTTCCCCCACTTCAAAATACCCTTTTGCTTGACGTTCTGAATGGAAAAGAAACAGAACGCCCTCCCGTGTGGATGATGAGGCAAGCCGGGCGTTACCTGCCCGAATACATGGAGATCAAACGAAAGTATTCTTTCTTTGAGCGCGTAAAAACCCCGGAACTCGCTTGTGAAATCACCATTCAACCTATAGATATTGTTGGAACAGACGCTGCCATATTATTTTCTGACATCCTCGTATTAATAGAATGTCTGGATGTTGAAGTACAGCTAAAACCAGGTTTTGGCCCATACTTGCCCGATCCCATTCGTTCTGCAGAGCAAGTAAACAAGCTGAATATAAAACCAGCAGAGGAACAACTTTCGTATGTATATGACGCCCTCACACTCACCCGGAAAACCCTGGGGGGACGCGTACCTTTAATTGGCTTTGCAGGTGCCCCATGGACGTTATTTTGCTACCTGGTAGAAGGGCAAGGATCTAAAACCTTTTCTACTGCCAAGTCTTTTTTGTTTTCTGAACCAGAAGCAGCTCACAAATTACTGCAGGTTATGACGGAGCAGACTATTCGCTATTTTCATAGCCAGGTAAAAGCCGGGGCCCAGGTTTTGCAATTGTTTGAATCCTGGGCGGCAGCTTTGGGACCTGATGACTTTAAGCAACATGCTCTGCCCTATTTACAACAGATAGCCGCAGAGGATTATGGCGTCCCTTTAATTATTTTTTGCAAAGATGCCGAGTGGAGCTACCCGCTCTTTGCCGATACCAATGTTTCAGGCTTTGGAATCAGTTGGGGATGCACACCCGAAGACGCCCGAAACTTTGCCGGAGGTAAAACCGTGCAGGGGAATTATGATCCCTCTAAACTGCTGTCTACACCTGAGCGCATCCGGGAAGAAACAAAAGCCATGATCCGCCGCTTTGGCCATTCCAACTATATTGCCAATCTTGGACATGGCATACTCCCAAATGTACCAGTTGAAAATGCCAAGGCATTTGTAGATACCATTAAAAATTTCACCCCATAAATAAGAATAGCTTTCTTTAACAGCTGAAGGATTATGCAGCAATATCTTGACTCTAAGAAAGAAGATTTCTCAGCCTTTGTATCAAACGTTCAACAGCATATCTGTAATTCGCTGGAAGCCGTAGATGGGGCTCATAATTTTCGTATTGAAGACTGGGAACGAGAAGGATTTGGGCATGGCAGTACCCGCATCATTTCGGAAGGTAATGTTATTGAAAAAGGGGGAGTAAATGTTTCTGTGGTGAAAAGTACCCTTCCTGAAGTTCTCCAGAAAAAACTGAACGTTGAAGAATCCAAATTCTTTGTAACCGGGGTATCTCTGGTTATCCATCCCAAAAACCCCTTTGTACCTACTGTACATGCCAATTACCGGTATTTTGAATTGTATGATCATCAAACCGGAGAACTAAAAGACCAATGGTTTGGCGGAGGTGCGGATTTAACCCCCTATTATCTTTTCACTGAAGATGCCCGGCATTTTCATCAGACTCACAAAGATGTATGCGATCAATTTGATCCCGGTTTCTATCCTCAATTCAAAAAAGAATGTGATGAATATTTCTACAATCATCACCGCAATGAAAGCCGGGGTATTGGCGGACTCTTTTTTGATTATATGCGGCCAAATGAACAGCATTCTGCCCACCAACTATTTCAGTTTGCGGAGAAGGCCGGCTATGCTTTTACCGATGCCTACCTGCCCATTCTGACCAAGAGAAAAGATCACGAATGGAATGAAGAACACCGCTTTTGGCAGGAAGTACGACGCGGCCGATACGTAGAGTTTAATCTCATTCATGACCGCGGAACACTCTTTGGGTTAAAGACCAAAGGTCGTATTGAATCTATCCTGATGAGTCTTCCCCCCAAAGTACGCTGGGTGTACAACCATCAACCCGAAACCGGTTCGCCCGAAGCAAAACTGGTGGAACATCTTAAACCCATCGACTGGATAAATTATTAATATTCCAGATTGAATATGCTTACTTTCTCTCCCTGATATCTTGATATCAAAATGAATAAAAGAGCTCATTTTAATTGAAGACATTTTAATAAGGAATACGCATCATGAGTTTTCCCAACATTCGCCTTAGACGGCTGCGACAATCACCTGCTATTCGTAATATGGTACGAGAACACAACCTTAAACCCAGCGACTTTATTGCCCCTTTATTTATTATGGAAGGGGAAAATTCTACGGAAGAAATACCAAGTATGCCGGACTATTTCCGATATACCCTAGATGTGTTGGACAAAGAGCTGGAAGAACTCATAGGTGAAGGCATTCAGTCGGTACTGTTGTTTGTGAAAGTGCCTGACGAACTCAAAGATAATAAGGGTACCGAAGCTGTTAACGACCAGGGGCTGATGCAGCGGTCGGTTCGTTTTATCAAAGATCACTACCCCGAGCTGTTGGTAATGACGGATGTAGCCCTCGATCCCTACTCTTCCTACGGGCACGATGGTATTGTAGAGAATGAAGAGATTTTAAATGACGAATCCGTGGAAGTACTGGCCCAAATGGCCGTGAGCCATGCCAAGGCAGGTGCTGATGTTGTAGCTCCTTCTGACATGATGGATGGCCGCATAGGAGCCATGCGCAAGGCCCTCGATAAGGCAGGCTTTACCAATACCGGGATCATGGCTTACAGTGCTAAATACGCTTCCTCTTTCTATGGGCCCTTTCGGGATGCCCTGGATTCGGCGCCCGGCTTTGGAGATAAAAGAACATACCAGATGGATCCCGCAAATACCGATGAAGCCCTTCGCGAAGTAGAACTGGATATTCAGGAAGGCGCAGATATTGTAATGGTTAAACCCGGAATCCCTTATCTGGATATAGTTCATGCGGTGAAACAGAATTTTAACATCCCGGTATCAGTGTATAATGTATCCGGCGAATATGCTATGATTAAAGCTGCAGCTGAAAAAGGCTGGCTGAATGAAGAAGAAGCCATGATGGAATCGCTGCTGGCTTTTAAGCGGGCCGGGGCAGATTTAATTGCTACTTATTTCGCTAAAGCCGCTTCCCGGCTGATTAATAGTAACCAATAATTTTCATCAAAACAGACAGTTTGTCCGGGCTCATGCGGCCTGCAAACTCCTGCCGTAAAGATATTTTCGATTATGGAATACCCCAACAGTACCAATCTATTTGAACGAGCTCAAAAAGTAATTCCCGGAGGAGTGAACTCCCCTGTTCGCGCTTTTAACAGTGTAGGCGGATCTCCTCTTTTTATCACAAAAGCGAAGGGATGTCACCTTTGGGATGAAGACGGAAATAAATACATCGATTATATTGGCTCCTGGGGCCCCATGCTTCTTGGCCATGCCCAGCCGGATGTAGTGAAAGCTGTTCAGGAAACAGCAGCAAACTCCACCTCCTTTGGCGCACCAACCCGGATTGAAGTAGAAATGGCTGAACTTATTACCTCTTCTGTTCCGGGGGTAGATAAAATTCGAATGGTGAACTCAGGAACGGAAGCAACCATGAGTGCCATCCGTGTAGCGAGAGGATATACAGGTAAAGAAAAAATCATAAAGTTTAAAGGCAACTACCACGGTCATGGCGACTCCTTCCTTATTGAAGCCGGAAGCGGGGCTTTAACCATGGGCCAACCCAGCAGCCCCGGGGTAACCGAAGGCACAGCAAAGGACACCCTGAACGCCGCATACAACAAACTGGATTCTGTAGAAAAGCTCGTAGAAGCCAATAAAGGAAATATAGCTGCCATCATTCTGGAACCGGTAGCTGGAAATATGGGATGTATTCCCCCGGTAGAGGGCTTTTTAACCGGCCTGCGGGAATTATGTGATGAGCATGATATTGTGCTCATTTTTGATGAAGTGATGACGGGCTTCCGGGTTGATTTTAAAGGCGCTCAGAAGATCTATGATGTAACAGCCGACCTGGTTACCTATGGAAAAATAATTGGAGCCGGGCTTCCGGTAGGGGCTTACGGCGGTAAAAAAGAAATTATGGATTATGTAGCTCCAACCGGTCCCGTGTACCAGGCAGGCACCTTATCCGGGAATCCCCTGGCCATGGCTGCAGGTTATACCATGCTGAAAAAGCTCAAAGAAAATCCTGAAATTTATGGGGAACTGGAGAAAAAAGCTTCTGTGTTGGCCAATGGCATTGCCAAAACCCTGGAAAGCCACAACATCCCCCATACGGTGAACCGGGTGGGCTCTATGGTTGGTGTGTTCTATTGTGAAGGCCCGGTGGAAACATTTGATGATGCCAACAAAACAGACAAAGAACTTTTTGGGAAAATTTTCCATGGCATGCTGAATCGGGGAATCCACCTCCCTCCTTCCCCTTTTGAGGCTTTCTTCCTCTCCAATGCCCTGAGTATAGAAGATATCACTTTTACCCTCACGGCTTTTCAAGAGGCTATAGCAGAAATTGTAAGCAATGAGGAAGGTTGATTGATATACAAACAGTGGGATAAGAGAAGAGTAAACGACACCACTTCTGGTCGAAAGTAGTGCAAAGCCCACTCAAAAAGTTTTGAGGGGCTCTCAGCCCTGTGCCAGGGCCAGGTAGGTAAGTCCCGTTACTATGGCAATTCCAAAACTGAGCAGGGTTCCAATAAGGATATACTCTGTAAGATTGCGGTCTTTGGCTTTCCGAAGATCACCAAACCTAAACACTGATTTGGCCGCCAACAAAAAACCGATTCCCTGCCAGTTTCCCGTAACGATAAAACCAAATACAAACAGCCGTTCCAGCATCCCGATGTATCTGCCTGCATTCTCCAGCGAGTGCTCGTCATCCTCTTCTTCAGGCGACCACCCAGAAATCAACACCATAATACAAATGGCAGCAGGCTGGGTCAAAAAGACGATACACACCACCACCAACAGCAGTTGTTCTGTAAACAAACTTTCCCACATGACCGGCCCTCCATTAAAATAGTACCAGATGGCCCCTATCACCAATACATGAGCGGCTTGATCACCGATAAACCAACGCTGCCGGCTCTTCTGCCCCTGTCCCTGGAATTGCAGCTTCACCACATCTATGAGCCAGTGAGTTATCAAGATTGTGATGGTGGCGGGAAGATAGACCTGGGGACCTTCCGAAAACAGGAGCATGAAGGTCAAAACTCCGTGCAACAGTACGTGTATGTACAGCTGTGGAGCCTTCAGTTTTTGTACCTCTTTTGCCTGCACCCAACTTTTAGGCTGAAGCGCATAATCCCCAATCAGGTGAGCCAGTAAAAGTTTTAGAATTAAATTCATTTTGTCAATTTATATGCTCGCAATTTATCTCTGTAATGAGTTTCAACCTCCATAATTTCAGCAATATGCGACCGCTGCCTGCGCTCACTTACCGACGATTGACTAATATCCAGCATTCCCGCTATTTCTTCCTGCAACAGATCCTCCCCTAAACTAATATATACAAACTCTGCCGTCCGCGAGGTCCAGTTATCCATCACAATTAAAATAAGCCGTAAATATAAATTCATATCTGCATCCAACGCTACGATTGGGCTCACAATGCTCAAGGTCTGCTTACTGCTCTTCAGTTTTTCAAACCCTTCTCCGGAATGTATAAAGGCCTCGCCATTCGATTCTGTAATACGCTTGGCAGAATAACTTTTCTCTCCAATGCCAATACACATGCGTACATCAATACTCTTTATCTGCTTGATCGCCGCTTTTATCTGGATGGCGCGTAAGAGGGCATCTTCAGGATTCTTTACCTCTACCTGGAAGCTATCTCCCCGAAAAATTTCCCACACTTCGGGGCTTTCCCCAATTTGGTTTAATACTTCCTTTAGCACGCTAAGCCATTCTTCGGCCTCTGTGCTTCTTGAATTGATGATATCACCGGTTATAACACTAATCATGGCGTAATATAGGATAATTAACCTATAATTAAAAATATCTACTCTTGAGCCGATAATAGTGAGTATCGATCTATAAGCCGATATGTATTGTAAGTAAGGCAGGGTATGGGAGATACTCGTTATTACCGACCCCACGCATAAGCTGCACACGAATCACTGTTGATTTTTCAACTAACTAAATGATCTCAAAAACCAAAAATGGCTGATGTCAAGAAACAGTTTCCTGGTTTTATGCAGCATAAAGTAGTTCTTTGGAGCGTTCTACTTCTTGCTGAAAGATGGGATTTAATACGGTTAATGGTGTGGCAATTCTGCTGCGGGGGATTGCATATTAATCTAAAAGACAGAACTTATTCCTCCTTATTTTTGATGCATTGAAGCCTCGATTTGATCTGAAAGTGACTATATGAAAAGCAGCCAAATCCATCCTCCCATTCAAATCGGTGCCCAACTCTTTTGGATTGATGTTCGTTATCAAAAAAAATTGAAAAGAATCTTCATCCTCTGTTATTAGCCTTATATTGTATTTTCATCATCAGGATTCTGACTTTAGCTATTCATGACCTATTTATCTACAGATAATCTCAGTAAACAATTTGGACTCAAGCCATTGTTTGAAGGCTTAACCTTTGGTATTTCAAAAGGAGAAAAGACGGCTCTTATTGCCCAAAACGGAACCGGTAAATCTACCCTGCTCCGTATTCTGGCCGGTAAAGAAAAACCGGATACAGGCGAAGTCATGATTCGAAATGGTATACAGATCCGCATGCTGGAACAAGAGCCTGAACTGGATAATGCCCAAACCATCAGCGAATATATGTCGCACGGAGCTAACGACATGGTTCGGATTGTGCAAAATTATGAACGTGCTGTAGCTGAGCAGGCTGAAAATTATAACAATAGCACTCAAAAAGCTTTGGATAAGGCTATGGCTCAGATGGATGCTGCCAATGCCTGGGATTATGAAGAACGGTTAAAACAGATTTTGGGAGTACTTAACATCCACGACCTGGAACAGGATATTTCTTCCCTGTCTGGTGGACAGCGAAAACGGGTGGCCCTGGCTTTTGCATTGCTGGATGAGCCAGACCTCTTAATCCTGGATGAACCGACCAACCACCTGGATGTAGAAATGATAGAATGGCTGGAAGATTATCTTTCCAGGAGTAATATCACCTTATTGATGGTAACTCACGACCGGTATTTCCTGGATCGTGTATGTAATCATATCCTGGAAATGGAAGATAACCAACTCTACCACCATAAAGGCAATTACGAATACTTTCTTCAAAAAAAGGCGGAACGCGAAGCAGTTGAAGCTACCGAGGTAGCCAAAGCCCGGCAGTTGATGAAGAAAGAGCAAGCATGGATGCGCCGGCAGCCTAAAGCCCGCACCACCAAGTCAAAATCCCGAATTGATGCCTTTTATGATACCAAAAAGAAAGCCCACTCCGGTAAAGTAAAAAAAGAGATGAAGCTGGAAGTTGATATGTCCAGAATGGGCGGAAAGGTGTTGGAGGTTAAAAAGATTAATAAATCGTATGGCGATCTCGTGATACTGGATGATTTTGACTACTCATTTCAGGAAGGCGAACGGATTGGTATACTTGGGAAAAACGGAGTAGGAAAAAGTACCTTTCTAAAAATACTGATGGGAGAAGAAACTGTAGACTCCGGAGAAGTGATTACCGGGCAAACTATTGTGTTTGGACATTACAGCCAGCAGGGTATTCAGCCAAAAGAGAATCAACGGGTGATTGATGTCATCAAAGAGGTAGCGGAGTATATTGAACTTGCAAATGGAGATCGGATTTCAGCATCTCAATTCCTTGAGCATTTCCTCTTTGACAGCAACATGCAGTATACCCCGGTTGCCAAACTCAGCGGTGGAGAACGCAGGCGGCTGGGACTCATGAAAGTGCTCATCAAAAATCCCAATTTCCTTATTCTTGATGAACCTACCAACGACCTGGATCTCATCACCCTTGAAAAACTGGAAGCTTTCCTTGATGATTTTGCAGGCTGTCTTATTATCGTATCTCACGACCGCTTTTTCATGGATAGCCTGGTCGATTACTATTTTGTATTTGAAGGCCAGGGTTCGGTTAAAGATTTCAACGGCTCCTACGAAGAATACCGGCAAACGGTACTTGCTGCCGAAAATAAAACGAAGTCCAAAGTAAATCCTCCTTCCAAAAAAAATATAAAGAAAGCCAAACCGGCTTCATCTTCTAAATCTAAGAAGCTGACCTACACAGAACGGAAGGAATACAAGTCGCTGGAACGAAAGATTGAGAAACTGGGGCAGAAAAAAACGGAGTTAGAACAAAAAATGGCTGCATCGGATCTTGAATACCATGAAGTACAACAGCTTTCTGAGGAGTACGCTGAACTTAAAGATGAGATTGAAGAGCAGGAACTGCGTTGGCTGGAACTGGCAGAACGTGCCTAACAATGGCTTTTAATCTATGCGGTGTTCTTTGAGAAAGGAGTCCCGCTCTTTCCAGTCGGGCAAGTAGTGTTCCATTAATGCATAAAAACGTTTGTTATGCAAACGCTCCAGCAGGTGTACCATTTCGTGTACTACTACATACTCTAACGCCTCCCGGGGTTTCGTTGCTAATTCCAGGTTCAGCCAAATCCGTCGAGCCCGGGTATTACAGGTCCCCCATCGGGTTTTCATCTGTTTAACACCAAACTCTTTTACCGAAACTCCCATCTCAGGCTCCCATTTCTCAATCAATTTGGGGATCTCCTGCTTTAGTTGTGCCCGGTACCATTCCTTTAACACTTTTGCCTTTTTAGCTGTACTGCTTCCCGGCCGCACATATAAGTGCAGCTTCGCCTGCTCTGTTTCTATAACAACTTTCGGCTTGGCACTCGCAATATGAATATCCAACTCATGTCCCTTTCCCCATAACCAGTGTGTTTCACCTGTCTTATATTCTTTTACCTGCTCTTGTGGGCGTTCTTCATAGTTCTTAAAATGCTTTTGAATCCAGGACATGCGGGATTGAGCAAATTGTTGGATAGCCCGGTCACTGGCCTGCATGGGAGCTGATATTTTGACTTTCTTTTCAGCAGGATATACCTGGATATTCAAATTTTTTACATTTTTCCGGCGGACTTCTATCCCAATTCCTGAAATCTCTAAGTCGTACTTTTTTCTCTTCTTTCTGAACATGCTGCAAGCATACTAATTATTAGCATTTGATGCTGTACTGTTTAACAGATGGTGCTTGTTGATGTGGGGTCATCTGCAACTTCAGCATAGAAGGTTCGAAGTTGAGCAGCTATATGCCTATCTTTCTCAAAAATCAAAACAAGTAGTTCGCATGGATCTTAAACTCACTGGTAAAGTCGTTAAAATATTGGAAGAACAATCCGGGGAAAGTAAAAACGGCCAATGGAGGAAACGTGATTTTATTCTCGAAACCAAGGCTAAATATCCCAAAAAAGTATGTATTACCCAGTGGGGTGATAACATTGACCAGCAGCCGGTAAATGAAGGCAGCGAAATTACAGCTTATATCGACATCCAGAGCCGGGAGTATAAGGGAAACTGGTATACCGATGTTAAAGCCTGGAAAGTAGAACAAGGAGGCGGAGAAGCTGAAGCACCACCAAGCGCTCCCGGTCTTACCATGGAAGGAAATCAGGAATATGATTTACCCAACGATGAAGATGACCTCCCGTTTTAAATCTCTGCTATCCTGAATTGAGGAAATGGAAAGGACTGAGTTTGCTGGAGCCAGCAATCGGTCAGACGGACTCCAGCCGGCAGACCGTGGGGTAAACCAAACCAACCTCGTACCCGATCTGACCGATCACCGGTCTGGTCGATGAATTAGGACTACACTTCCTGAATTAGTGAAAAAGAGAAAGCGGGATTGCCTGGATTTCACAATCGGTCAGACGGACTCCAGCCGGCAGACCGAGGGGTAAACCAAACCAACCCTGTACTCGATCTGACCGATCACCGGTCTGATCGATGAGTTAGGGCTACACTTCCTGAATTAGGGAAAAAGAGAAAGCGGACTTGCCTGGATTTCACAATCGGTCAAACCGAGTCAAAATCCGGTGCACCTAAAACATCCTGCCAATTCTCTCAATCCAGCATAATTTTAGTTTATCCTTTTTTTCTTTTGTAGTTGGAGACAAAGCCTCCATAAAACGTTACGCAGCAGAGCTACAGAACGAGAGTAAATGGAAAAGGCTGGGTTTGCTGAATCCAGCATAATTTTAGTTTATCCTTTTTTCTTTTGTAGTTGGAGACAGAGCCTCTATAAAACGTTACGCAGCAGAGCTACAGAACGAGAGTAAATAGAAAAGGCTGGGTTTGCTGGAGCCAGCAATTGGTCAGACGGACTCCAGCCGGCAGACCGAGGGGTAAATCAAACCAACCCCGTACCCGATCTGACCGATGAGTTAGGGCTACACTTTCTGAATTAGGGAAAAAGAGAAAGCGGGCTTGCCTGGATTTCACAATCGGTCAAACCGAGTCGAAATCCGGTGCACCTAAAACATCCTGTCAATTCTCTCAATCCGACATATTATCGGCGCCAATCGGTAGGCTCTGCAGGTTTGTTGTCCAGTATCCTTTCTATTTTTTGGATCACTTCCTCATCTACTTTGTGGATAACATCCATGGTTTCCATATTCTGTTCTACTTGTTCCACTTTAGATGCACCGGTTATAACCGTACTCACCTTATCATTATTGAGGCACCAGGCCAGGGCCAGTTGAGGCAGCGACATTCCGAGGTCATCGGCTATGGGAGCCAGTTTTTTTACCTTTTCCAGTTTGGCTTTTCCGCTTTCGGTTTCCAGAAGTTTCTTTCGCAACCAATCGTATTTCTCTAAATCCAGGCGTGAACCTTCAGGTATTCCATCATTGTATTTACCCGTCAGCAGTCCGCTGGCCAGCGGACTCCATACGGTTGTCCCCAACCCAATGTCTTCATACAGAGGTGCGTACTCAGCCTCTACCCGTTCCCGGTGAAACATATTGTATTGGGGCTGCTCCATCAAAGGAGGTCTCAAATGTTCTTGCCGGGCAAAATCATATGCTTTTCGAATTTGATAGGCATTCCATTCGCTGGTTCCCCAGTACAGAGCCTTGCCTTCGCTGATCATCTGATTCATAGCCCACACGGTTTCCTCAATGGGGGTATACAGATCCGGACGGTGGCAAAAAATGAGATCTACATAATTGGTTTGTAACCGTTTCAGAGCGGCTTCAGTCCCCTCCTTAATGTGCTTAAAGGAAAGCCCCTGATCGTTGGGACCTTCCCCTCCCCAATAGATTTTAGTCGATAATACCAGATCCGAACGTTTCCATTCTGCTTTTTTGAGCACCTTCCCCATAATAATTTCCGACTTACCCATTTCGTAAGCTTCGGCATTATCAAAGAAATTGACTCCGGCATCGTATGCTACTTTCATCGATTGGTACGCCAAATCTGTATCAACCTGTTCCCCAAAGGTAACCCACGAACCAAATGACAATGCTGATACTTTTAATCCCGATCTACCTAAAAACCTATACTCCATTTCCTCTAAAATTTGATTTAAAGTAACTTTGTTATCATTGCATCACCACTAAGGTGTTTGCCCTAAACTACGTTCCATTTCTTTAAATTCAATAGTTTTTTACAGGCTGGATATTTTTGATTATTCGGAACTCATATCAAGTACAACCATCCCAGCCATATCATAGGTATAATACTTGGCGGGATAGCCAAATACGGTAACAGAACTTGGTTGACATGCATTAGTCTCGATACACCCCAATAAACCTTCCAACATTTGTAAGCGGTTGTATGGTATCTTGGGAGTACCATGAGCCCCATATAACCGGTATTCTGAAGAGATATTAGCTTTTAAAAAAGCTACACTGGTTTCATAGATACTCAAATCTTCTTCATCAAAGACAAACAGAGCACCGTTATACAGATAGTCGCCAAGGAATACCATCCTGTTTGTTTTATCAATGATGATAGTAGATTCATCAGTATGTCCTGGCAGGTTCACGAATTGTACTACTCTGCCTCCTAAATCAACCTCTGTATTTAAAGGCAGCCATCTACTCACCTTGGTTTTATCCGGCTGTGATCCATAGAACAGATCTTCACTTGTGAAATTATATATACTATCAGCAGAAACAGAATCCCGCAAAAAGGGAAGATCGGGAAAAGCCACTCTTTCAAATTCTCCAATATTCTGATTGTGATCGAAATGGAAATGTGATAAGAGCAAGGTAACCGGCAGGTCTGTTATCTGATCGATGAGATGCTTCATCTTTGAACCATTTTTGGGAGTATTTTCTCCGGATCCTGTATCCAACAGAAAGGCTTCATCATCTCCCAATAGCAAATAGCTGTTATTTAGCTGCGAACTTGAAGGTTCTTTAATCACGTATGTTTTTGGGGATATATAGGTTACTTCATACCAATCGGATGTTACCGTAACCGGGGTATACTCATTCGGATCAGGCTTTGTATCAGGACCTTCCGAAACTGAAGTACTCTCTTTGGTACAGGAAACTAAAAAAGCCGCAAAAAAGATAATACAGGCTATAAAAAGTGTAATTCTCGTTAAAACTATCTTCATATCAGATGATTCAGTATTAGCTAATTGATGTCAGTAGTGTCCGGTTAAAAGTCGAAGAGCCCCAATTGGTTACGAGGTTGGGGGTCGAATTCCGTGAGTGAATCATCGGAAAATAGCTGTTTAAGCGTCATACGCTCTAATATTGTGACGCTCAGTAC
>VEMX01000061.1 GCA_009711805.1 Balneolaceae bacterium
CGGCGCATTAAAATCGTTGAACGACACCTCAATAATAGACCTATTCGAAAATTTGGGTACCTTTCCCCCATACAGCAAACCCTAAAACACCACGCAGCCTCTGTTGCATTAGTGACTTGAACACAGCGTAATAATAAATTTCCAATGTATTGACCTTAGAAAAGAATGCGTAAGAAGCTGAGGTAATGAAGCGTTAAGCCATAAATCACTCCGCTGAGTAGCTGCTAAGCGAGCAAGAGGTAGGCGGTCAGGGAACAAAATCTTCAAGAAGGGTTGTTGTTTCTAAACCGTATATTCACCCCCTCTCCCAATAACAATCCCAAATCAACTTAGAAAAAGCTGGAAATCAGGAATATGGCTTAAAGAGAGATTAAGTAGGTGAGCTTCACAATAGCTGCCTGGCTGTTCATCAGGTATTTTTTACGGGGGTCAAAGAGATCTTCATTGTCTCCTGCAAGATGATAGGAAGTATTAAAAACCAGGAATAAGTCACTTCCGGGCGTATGTATCCAATCGATACGGATATTGGTGTTAAAATCGCGTGAAAAATTATCATACTGAAGCAGGGCCTTGGCAAAGAGTTTTCGGTTTACTGCTCCCAGCACCGAAAGCGATATGGTTGTAGCGTCGAAGTGTCCGTTATCGACGGGCAACTTGATGTCGGAATGTTTAACGGAGCCTTCCATTTGAAGATGTTTAGACTGACGGAAACCGATCTCAGCTTCCCAGTCGTAGCGATCGCCGCCAAAAAATTCTCCAAAGGCAAATTGTCCGGTGAAGTAAGTTCTTCTGCTGGAATCGGTTTCTCCTCTTAAACGAATGCGATTGAAGGTATAATCGCCAGCTGCAATCTGCACATTCGGACGAATATTAAAGGGTTCGGTTAAACGCTCAAACTGCCGGGCATAAATTAGTTGAAAACGATCTCTTCGGTTGAATTCAATACGGCTCATCCCCACAAGTTTTGTGGATTGCTTTTGCCCGTCCTGACCTTCGATATAATCATAGGAACTTCGGAAGTTAAACCTGCGGATGAATGGAACAGCATCCCAGTTTACCGTTGGGTTGAAGAAACCCCCGCCTTTATACTGTCGCATATCCCGGCGTTGTACAAATCCCAAAGCTGGATTGTAGTTTGCCCCTACGCTGTTGAACTCAGCCTCCCCTCCATATAAATCGTTACGCAGAGAAAAAGAAAGGTGACCTGCTTCATCAGCATGGGCAGGGTCATCATCCCAAACATTAGTATACCAGGCTGAAAACTCACTGGATCCCCAAAAGCGGTATTGGGCATCAAAACCAAGAGCTCGGTTATAACCAGTTTCATCTTCAAGATTCGTAAAAATGGTGCCCACTGTTGCCCTGGGGAATAGATCGGTTCGGAGGCGTGCTACGGTGTTGTTTGTTGATCTGGATCCGAGAAATTCAGCCATTTCATCTCCAGTTTCAATGTTCAATGCCCCAACGGAAAATTTACCGGCTTGTCCGGTGAGGCGGGCACCAGCTAAAATTTGTTCATTCAATCCAATTCTGCGTGAGAAGAACGTTTGGGTAGAGCGGCGGTTCCCATGATCAAAAAGGCCGGCACGTTCCAGGAAAAACTCTCTTTTTTCAGGGAAGAACAAGCTAAAGCGTGTGAGATTGAGCTGTACATCGTCTGCTTCAACCTGGGCAAAATCGGTGTTAACGGTCATGTCGAGGGTGAGGTTAGAGGTGATGCCGTATTTAAAATCTCCCCCAATATCGTAGGTATATTCTATATCGGTGGCTTCTGATTCCAGGTCGGGGCGCACTTCCTGAGCTCCTGAAATAACATAGGGTTTAATCTCAATGTTTTTTCCTCTTCGGATATTTTTGATGCCGGTTAACTCTCCATATTGTGAGACAGCAGCCAGGGCCCGGAAACTTCCGCCGTGTTCTAACCCAATGGGGGGCCAAAGCACCCGTTCATTCTTACGATTGATCATGCGTGCTATCATGAGTCCAAAATCAATGTCATCTCCCTCAGGAAAACGCAGCTGCCGAAAGGGAATGGATACTTCTAACGTCCATCCTTTATCTGTAATACGGGTCTCACTTCTATAAACGGCATCCCAGGAGAAGCTATCGAACGTCATGGTTTCATCGGTGATGTATGCATCATCCTGGGTGCCCAGGGCATTCACTTCAAAGAGATAGGCATTTCGGCCGTCTTGGTACGTATCCAGCCCTATAAACACATGGTCATCCCGGTCGTTTCGTCCACCACGCTCCAGGTTTTTTGCTCGTATGAGTTCAGGGTTTTTATCAAAAAAGGTAAAGGCAAAATACAGATGGTCACGATCGTAGGCGATGCGAACTTCAGATTCTTCTGTGGCAAGTTCCCCTTCGTCAGGCCAAATTTGGGTGAAATGAGTCACTGGCTGTATGGTTGACCAGAGAGGATCATTCAGTTTGCCATCAATGTTGGGTGCGTTTTCGGTAAAAGTGGCTCGTACCTTAAAGCGGTCTGAGTTTGATTCAGTAGTTGAATTTTGGGCATATACAGCCACTGAGGCTGTAGTTAAGCTCAATAACAAGCTCACAAAGGCGCTAATTTTCATAGAATAATGCGATGAATATTTATTTGGAGGGAAGCTCTGGAAAAAAAGTGTAAAAAACTGTTCAATATTCAATTGTATGAACGGGGGAAATTCTCCCTCATGAGGATAGCTTTGGTTAAGCCAGTTTAAACTCGCACTCCTTTTCTAATGCTTGTTGAAGCAGTTGATTATACTCATCTGTATCAACTTCAATACACCCAAAACGGCCCAGGTAATCATTATAGAATTGTGTATCCCAGAGGATGAAATTATTCTGTTCAAGAATTTGGTGGCAGTATTGAAGGGCTACTTTGTCAGCTTCTTTGGCTTTGCGAAACATACTTTCTCCAAAAAAAGCTCCGCCCAGCTTCACCCCATACAAGCCGCCTTCAAGTTCGTTGTTTCGATAGCATTCTACACTATAGGCATGTCCCAGCTGACTAAGCACGGTATATGAATCCAGGATCAAATTATTAATCCAGGTAGTTTCACGATTGGCACATTCTTTTACCACTTTCCGGAAGTTGTGGTTCACGCGAATCTCAAAACGGCCTTGCCTTACAATCCTTTGCACATTCTTAGGGGAATGAAATTCATTGATTGGAATAATACCTCTTTGACTGGCAGAATACCATTCCACCCCCTCGGCATCTTTTGAATCGGCCATAGGAAAAATTCCCTTAGAGTATGCTTCCAGTAAGGCCTCCGGGGGAATAATTCGCATTATATAGCTACCCTAAAACTCTGATGTTTTTTGGTTTAAAAAATTCATGCTTGGCTTAATGCAGCACTTAAAAGCTGCAGTTAAGCAATGAACTCTGGTTTGTACCAATGGGCGATCCCGGAGGAGCCGATGGGGCTGATGGAGTTTCAAAATCAGCAGGATGTTCAAAGAACCGCTTTATCATTTGGGCAGCATATTGGCTGTCAGGTGTATCCATATTACTCAGAGTTTGGTGTAGCTGAACCAGCTTGCCATGTACAGTTGCTTTGGTAGCAGGATGAGCCTGCGAGGAGGCTTCCAGTTCAATCAGGTTCTTGAGTACAACATGGTTTACCACTCTTTGAATAGCTCCCATATATCCAGGTTCGGCTTGTTTATTCCAGCTTGCATTCAGTAGTTCATCAATGACTGTTTCCAGGCCGAGGTTATTTTCCCGGGCGCTGTATTCCACAAGGCGGTTGGCCCTTTGGGGATGAAGAATAAGACTAACAGGGATGTCGGCGGCAGTTTCTGCAATTCCAAGGGCATCCAGGGCGGGACCTGTGTTTCCACTAAATAACTCTCTTGAGTAACCCAGGGATGAGGGCCGGGGCGGAATTAAATCTAACAGCTTTTCAGGTACTGCCAGTGCTTCCGGTGATATAGCATCTATCATCTGGGACAAAGCCTGTTCTTGCATGCGTTTATCAACGATTGAAGGAGTTGGCTGGTTGTCTCCTTTAACTTTATAGGTGTAGTTGACACCTCCAATCAGTTTTACAGTTCCTTCAAGTTGATAGCGGTGGAAAAAATAAATTGGAACCAATACTTCTTCCAGCTTTGCCATGGCAGTTCCCTGTTCAATATTTGCTTCTCCAAAGTTTTGAAGTGCTTTTTCCCGAATATCCATTACTACCGGAAGCTGTGTAGCCGGTTCTTTCCCAAAGTCCCATAAATGAGCATCCGGATGAGCCCCTCCCTGTGGACGGGCATCCTGGTCAGAAATAAACTGAAGTCCGTCGTCATGAGCATTTTCAAGCAGGTTATTGAGCGTCTGGTCTTCATTTGTTGATTCAGGAAAATCCTGGTATCCATATGCAATTACCACTTTATCCCATTCGCCTATACCTACATCATAGGGATTGGAGAGATCTATTTCACCGTTTTTGAGTGTAGCCTGTGGATGGGGGTAGTCCATTACGGAAGCATCGCCGTTGGTGCTGGCAGCAAAGTTATGGGCGATACCCAGGGTATGTCCCACTTCGTGAGCAGAAAGCTGACGTATGCGGGCCAGTGCCATTTCAATCATCGCTGAGTTTTCTTCACCTGCTTGTTCATATGGAGCCAGCAATCCTTCAGCAATAAGAAAGTCCTGACGTACCCGCAGCGAGCCAAGGGATACGTGTCCTTTTATAATTTCTCCGGTACGCGGATCTGTGACAGATGAACCGTAAGACCATCCTCGTGTAGACCGGTGTACCCATTGAATTACATTATAGCGTACATCCAGGGGGTGGGCATCTTCGGGTAGTACCTTCACAATAAAAGCATCCTTATAGCCTGCCGCTTCAAAAGCCTGGTTCCACCAGCGGGCTCCGTCTAATAAAGCGCTGCGAACGGGCTCGGGAGTGCCATTATCCAGGTAATATACGATAGGTTCTACCGGTTCACTTACGGCAGCTTCCGGGTTTTTCTTTTCCAGGCGATGACGTGCTATATACCGTTTTACCAACGATTCCTGAATGGGTGTTCCATAATCCTGGTATGAGATACCGAAGTACCCTGCCCTTGGATCCATTTTGCGGGGCTCGTAGTTGTCATCAGGTAGCTCTACAAAAGAGTGGTGTTGCCGTACCGTAAGTGCCGAAGGGGTTGGTACTACCGAACGCACATACCCCCCGGGGTTACTTCCCGAAAATGTTAAGGTAACTTCAAATTCCGTGTTTTTTGGGAAGTTCATGGTTCCCTCTTTGTAGATAGCGGAACGTCCTTTATCAAGGCTGTATGAGCCTTGGTTTCCGCGCTTCAACCTACTGCTCACTCCGTGTGCATCTCTCAGGAGGAAAGAGCTCATATCAATCAGTATTCGGCCGTCTTCTTCAGCAGCAACTTTAAATCCGTAGATAATGGAAGAGGCAAAAGCTTCTGAAACAGATTTTCGTTCAAGCGCATTATCAGTTTCTGCCCGGTACTCGTAGTTGGGTTGAACCATCATAATCTTGGGCCCGCGGCGCTCAAAATAGACGACCCGGCTGCTTCCCAGTTGACCGCGATCCAGGCCAATATCGTTGGAGCCCACCCCGGCGGTCAGAGAGTTTACATATAAAAATTCGGTATCCAGTTTATCAATTTCGAGCCAGAGCTTATCCTTGGCTTGGTCGTAATAGTAGTCGAAATATCCTTCCGTTTTTGTAAGCCCTTCCGTTTTTTCGGCAATAGTAGGAGTCTGTGCTGATACTGCAGATATAAGTAATCCAAGGATCAGAAAAACTAGCGTTCGTTTCATGAATCTATTTTTTAGTAAAGTTTGAAGCTTTAGCTGTGAGCACTGATTAGTGTTGAGCTATCTCACAAGCGTTATACAATTTTTTTTCTTTTCATACGGTCAAAATAATCGTTGGCGGCACTCATAACCTTGGGAGAGAGTAATAAAGCAACCGTCATAGTTGGAATAGCCATTACAGCATACATCCCATCAATTAAGTTAATAACCGCAGAAATAGAGGTTACCGCTCCTAATATTATAGATCCTATATAAAAGAAATTGTAAATCTTTTTTCGTTTTGCTCCTATGAGGAAGCCAAGGCATTTGGTTCCATAGTAGGAAAAGGTGAAGAGGGAACTTGCAGCAAAAATAGTTACACAAGTCATTAACAGGTAGGTTCCGGTTGTTCCCAGAGCTTCATAAAAAGCCGAAGCGGTTAAGGCAATACCATTTTGGTCTCCGCTCTTCCATACATCCGTAACCAAAATTGCGAGCGCCGTCATAGTACAAACCACAATGGTATCAATAAAAGGCCCCATCATTGCAACAAGGCCTTCGCGTACCGGCTCTTTTGTTTTGGCTGCACCGTGTGCCAGGGTAGCTGTACCAATACCGGCCTCGTTCGAGAAAGCGGCTCTTCGTACTCCGGCAATAATTACGGAACCAACCACTCCGCCAAGGGCTGCTTCGGCGGTAAAGGCATCGTATACAATGAGCCAGAGGTATTCGCCTAACACATCAATATGAATACCCAGAATCACCAATACAGAAACCACATATAACACTACCATGGATGGAACCAGTGCGCTGGCTACTTTTCCAATACGTTTAATGCCTCCCAGAATAACGGTTCCCACAAATAGTAAAATAACAATACCAGTGATGAGGCTGGAGGTAAACAGAATTTGGGATTCCATGCCTGAAAAGCCTGCATAGGTGGGAATTAAGACCTGTGGAATAGCTTCTGAGAGAGACGATAACCAGCCAGGTGTAGCTTCGAGGATTCCATTGGGAATTAAAATCACATCCCGAATAGCCTGCGTAAGCTGATTGGCCTGGAAGATGGGAAGAGCACCAAACATCCCCGCGACAGAAAAGATCACAGCCAGAGGTTTCCATTTTTTGCCGAGTCCTTCGGTAATCATGTACATGGTTCCTCCCTGTACGTCGCCGGCGCTGTCTTTTCCGCGGTACATAATGGAGAGGGTACAGGTAAAAAACTTGGTGGATATACCCACAATGGCGCTTACCCACATCCAGAAGACGGCTCCGGGACCTCCCATAACTATAGCAACTGCCACCCCGCTAATATTTCCTAAGCCTACTGTAGCGGCCAGGGCACTTGAGAGGGCTTCAAAATGGTTGATATCTCCGGGATCGTTCGGGTCATCGTATTTACCCCGGAGGATATTGACCGCATGGGAAAAGTAGCGGTAGGGGGTCATTCGCGAATAAATCATAAAAAATAATCCGCCTCCACAGAGAAGAATAACAAGCGGGGTTCCCCACATAAAAGATGAAAAGGCTGCTAAAATTTGTTCTAAAGTATCCAGGGTAATTCTCCGTTAGGGTTATAAAACAGCCGTAAATCTAACGAATGAGATAGTTAATTGTCTAATTACCTCAAAAAAAATATTAAATCGGTAGCTGGAGGGGTTATTTCGGCTTGGCGCAGAAGCTTGGCTATTTGCGCCCGGTGATGTTGACCGTGAATGATGATATGAAACAAAATTTCTTCAACGGAATTTTCAAAAACGGCACCGCTGGAGTTTGCATATTTTATAATCTGCTCCGGTTCTTCAGCCAAATGCTTGAGCATAGAGGGACTTTGTTCCATCAATTCTTTGATTTCCTGCATAGATAGTTCGGGCCAGACGTTTATTTCCGAGGCTGAGTTTTGAATGCGGGCAGCCCACACCAATTGTGCGTGAAACAGATGAGCTAAATGCTTTTTAAGCTCACTGAATTTTTGTTTGCCGGAAGCTTGCTGAATGGCCTTCCATACTTTTTTATTGGCCCAGGAATCGTATTCAATAAGAGTGGAAATGTTCATAGTTACAGTCCGTAAAAGTTAGCGATGCCATTAATCACAAACTGTACTCCTATAGCTAATGCTATAAAACCCATCATTCTTGTGATGACCGTCATCCCTGATTTGCCAATGTACTTTACCAGCCAGGGGGCAATTCGTAAAATTCCGTAGGCTACCAGTGCCGTCAACAGTACGGCAGCTCCATTCACCAGGTAATCGGTCATCCCCTGGGCCTGAGAGCCAAAGCTAATAACGACTGCAATACTTCCCGGCCCGGAAAGCAGAGGCATAGCCAGGGGACTAAAGGAAACATCTTCTTTATCCATAGCCGCGTCCTTGTCTTCCTGTGTAAGTTTTTTTCCTCTTTTATCGGGGTTCATCATCGAAAAACCGGCCTGCACAATAACTAATCCCCCGGCAATTTTGATACCTGGAAGGCTAATACCAAAGAAACTTAGTATAAAAGTACCTGCTATCAGAAAGATGATAAGAACAGAAAACATATAGGTGCTGGCCTTTCGTGCAGTCAGTATTTTGTCTTGGTCGGTATGTCCGTCCATCAATGAGAGGTATATGGGCATAGCTGTAATAGGGTTTACAACCGAAAACAGGGAGGTGAAACTGGCCACAAACAATGAGGCTATGCTCATAAAGCTGGTGGAAAACGGAATTATGTTCTTAAAAAATTCTTCCATGAGCCGATAAATATAAGAAGCTTTTAGCGAATTTCTTTGTTCGTTATATTACCTTTTATCAAAGCTTAACTTTAATTAGTTCAGTAAACATTTATTTTGATACTCACTTACTAAGAATACCTATATGAACACTGCTGAAATCACCTTGAGTGATACCTTATTACCAGACGTAAAAAATATTCTGAGCCGGGATAAATCAAGAGATGAAAAGCTCTTTGCCGTCTGTGAACTTCTTGCGGATAATATTCCAACCTTCAACTGGGTGGGTTTTTATCTTGCTGATCCCAAAGGAAAAGAAGAGTTAGTTCTTGGACCTTTTGTAGGAGAGCCTACCAATCATAAACGGATTCCTTATGGGAAGGGCATTTGTGGACAGGTGGCTTTGAACAGTGAAACCTATATTTCGCAGGATGTGCACAGCGAAGATAATTATCTGGCTTGCAGTATGGATGTACAATCCGAAGTGGTGGTCCCTATCTTAAAGGAAGAATCTTTTGTGGCCCAGTTAGATATTGACTCTCACACAAAAAATTCCATTACTAAAGAACAGCAAGAACTTTTAGAAGAAATTTGTAATCTTGTTGCTGAAGAATTTTAAACCCTTATTAAATTATGAGCTCTTTTTCTCTTACCGACGAAACCGCCATTGATGTATTGATATTCTGGATTGAAAGTTCTGATGGAACGATCTCTTATTCAGAACAAAAGGCCGTACAGGATGTGCTTTCCAGCATGAAATATACCATGAAGACCTTTAACCAGACAATCAGTCATTTGGGAGCTTTAAGTACTGAACACCTTAAAGAAGTGGAAGCTGAGGCCATTCAATACGTTAAGAAACATTTCTCTGATGAAGGCAAACGGCTGACATATCAGTTATTGTATTCTGTGGCTTCCAGTGATGGTACTCCATCAACAGAGGAAAAGAAGAAGCTTGAACATCTTCAAAATGAGCTGGGTCTGTAATAACCGGCAGCTTGTATACAGGCTTAATTCTTAATTTCTGGCCGCTTTTGATGTTATAATAGTCAACTCATCATCAACTGTATTGTACCAATAATCAATGATTAATTGAGAAGGGTGGTAGGTGCTTTCGTGATATTCTATGTCCAGGTAATCGGCTTGTTCTTGAATAGCATCTTCTGTAATATCAAATAAATCATTTATGGTGGGATATGCATTTGGAATTACCTCTGCCAAAGGTTGAGGTTCTTCTCCTTCTCTTTCAATCATAATGGATTCTCTGGTTTCCGGATCCAAAAAGTCTGAAACAGTGTGGTTGCGAACTACAACTAATGCCTCCCCTGGAAACCCGCAAAAACAAATTTTGTCTACAAGGTAAGTATAATTCTTAATGTTGGCCGACTCCCACAACTCTTTTTGAACTTTTAGCTGTTCCAATTTGCTTAAGGGTTCTGATTCCCCTCTCTTTCCATCAATTAATGTGCAACTGCCCAAGGTTATAAAAGCGAAGAAAATGACGAATGCGTTTTTCATGGCTGAATATTACTTAAGGGTTATTTAATACAAAAATAAAACGCACACCACAGCCAGGTAGTATGAAAAAAGCAAACCACACAGCTGTGTGGTGTTTTTGTGGCCAGGGGAGTTTACACTTACGGTATGTTTGTAATACTACATATTGCCTTGCTCATATTCGTGCTGTTTTAAAACCTGTGGAGCTCTACTCCATGCAGCTACGTCATTTTGATCTTACCGGTTTGTTTTCGGCTAAGCAGTCATGGTTTCGTTCTTGAAACTCAACAAAAACCATCGCTTTCATAATTCATATCCAAGAGAAAATACTCTCCTCATAGCTTCCGGCTACTTAACTCCGAGGTCTGATACGTGAATATTTACACTATGATTGACTCTAAGGCCAAAGATACCTGAGGTGTTGAGATTATCTTTGTTGAGGGTAGCCACATCCACACCATTTATTGTGAATGAAAGCGTATTCCCGGACACATCTACAGCGAGCACATTTTTAACGGAACTGGATTCATTCCCGTTTTTAATCGTTTTAATTTCATCGTGTGCGGTCCATTCCTGGAGTACAGCTGTTTCGTCACCAGAGCGGGTTTTGATTAAATACTCCCCGGTATTTCGGAGCAGGAAGTATACATATTGTTGATTATCTGCATCCAGGTTTTTCCCGCCAAAGAAAATACCATAGCCTTCCCGGTTTCTTCCTTCAGGATTAAAAAAGTGAATGGAGGTGTGAACCTGGTAATCTCCGGAAATAGTATTGGCGGGATGGTAAAAAATGCCAGCCGGACCAGTTGTTACATGCCAGCCCGGAGTCATGTTGACGAAATAAATATCTGATGAGTCTGGTTTGGAATCAATTACAATATCTTCGTTAGGTCGATCGAGGCGTACATGCCAGCCTTCGGGAACTTCAAGATTTGTACCCTGGGGGATGTTAGGATCCGGCCTTTGCTGAGCAAAGAGGAAGGTTGAATTAATAAGAAATAACGTAACCAGAAAAAACCCTTTCATTTTCGACCTCATATTTAGTTTTATTCATGTTAATTATACAATAAATGCATCATTCATTAAATTAATTTTTCCGAAGCAGAGTGTTTTTTAGGTTCTTCAGGTAGTCTTCCAGTTCTGAAAGAGGGGTGTCTTCGGGATGATTCTCCATTTTTGATATAGCAGGAGCAGTAACCTCAATTTCTTTTGACACTTGTTTTTGTGAAAGTTCTGCCGCTTCTCTGATTTGGCGTAAAAGGCTTCCAATTTTAAAATGCAGGTATCCCTTTTCGAAATCCCGTCCAAATATTTCATCTCTGTTCTTCCTGACGGTAATATACTTGTGCACATCGCTCACAGGCAGCAGATGAAATGACTTCGCATACCCTTCTTTTTTATCGATAGCTCGTTTTACTTCTTTCTTGGGAGCTTTCTGAAAGCGAGTTGAAAAATCAGCGTTAAACAGAATCCAGTGCCCGTTTTTTTTAAACGCCAGAACCCAGTAATTTTGGACTTCGGCATTAATTCGGAATTCCCACAATGTCTCATCTTTTTTATGGCTGTAGGTGTATTGGGCAGGCATCCATTCCGACTCTTCGATCAATCTAAGCATCCATAGTACACGCTGGGCCTCGGCGGCGGGGAGGGCATCCAGAAATTCTTCAATGGGCGACCGGTTGTGTTCATCCTTAATTCTATAGAAGTACATGGTATGCTCCGAATTAGCGTAGGGTGTAGCGTAAAGTAATTCTTAGCTAAGGATGTTTCAAACCTATTTCAACTAATCTATCCTATTTATGTTCTTTCCTTTGTGGGATCGGTTAGATCCTACAACCAGTCCAGGATTTCATCCTTTTTCTCCACTTCTACATACTCTTCAAAAATCTCATGCAGGCTGGTGTCTTTTTGAAGTTCTTTGCGGCTCACTGAATCCAGGTAGGCTTTGATGTGTCCTTGGTGCAAAATAGCTATGTCATCACAAAGGTTTTCTACCACTTCCAGAATATGACTGGTGATGATAATAGTTACCCCTTTTGATTTAAGCCGGCGAAGCACATTCTTCATACGGCCAATGGAGATTACATCTACCGATTCAAAAGGTTCATCCAGCAATAAAAGCTTGGGTTTAATAAGCACCGCAGTAATAAAGGAGAGTTTTTTGCGACTGCCTGACGAGAGTTTGTTTATTTTTATTTTTGCATAATCCTTGATATCAAAATAATCCATCAGATGATAGGCTTTCTCAATGATGCCATCCCCGCCAGCTTCGTAAATGTCGCATACATATTCTATAAACTCAATGCTGGTAAACTGTTCAAAAAGAAGAGGGGGCTGTAATACAGAGGCAATGAATTTTTTAATTTCCGCCTCATTTTCCGGTTTTAAAGAGATGTCGTGGATTTTTATTTCTCCCTCCTTAAACTCCAGCAGGCCTGTCATAACGCCAATGAGCGTGCTTTTTCCAGCGCCGTTGGGCCCGATAAGGCCAAAGATAGTACCCTTGGGAATGGCCAGGTTCAGATCTTTGAGCACGGGCTTATTCTCATAGCATTTCACCAGCTTCTTGATTTCTACAGCTCGTTCCATAATCTCATTAATACTCGATTCTTAAATAATTTCACCAATACATCCATATGTCGCCATAAGTATACCCCCATTATAATGATTACCGAACTCATAATAGTGAGCCGGTACCATTCCAGTTCTTCTAATGGAACAAAAACCAGGTAGCCTACCGAAAAAATCAAAAAAGAGATGGCAAAGGTGACTTTTTGCGGTATGATGGGATGTTTGTAACTGAAGGATGAATAAGTGGCTTTTTGATATTGAAAATAGGAGCTCCATACAAAGAGCAGCATAAACATCAGGAACAGAAAAGTGTTGGCTACAAAAATATGAGATACACTACCAATACCGGGAAGAAGGATAAGTTCGAAAATTGTAATCAGATAAAAGACGAACAAAGGTAAAGTGATAACTCCCAGAAAGCGTTCTTTAAGTTGTTTTTCAAGATCTATGGGAAACTGCAGGTGCAGTAAAAACTCACGATTTTCATACCCATACATATTGGCCATTCCCATTGCAAGCAGGGCAACAGGGATACCTGCCAGTATAGTGGGTATCAGTATTGTTTTAGCCACTTCGTACTCAACACTCAATAACAAAGGAACATATACAATGGGAATGATGGTGAGCGTGAGCACCTGCAAGCGGTTATAGGGGTGAGTCATTACATAGTAATAATACTTGCCTGCGTTGAGTCCGAGCACTTTTTTAAGTACAGGCCATAAATTCCCGGTTTCTTCTTCTGTTTTTCTGGTCCCCGGATTCAGTAAACCCTCCTTCGTTTTGTTGTAATGATCTATAATGATCAGGGAAACCAGGATCACCCCAAACAGCACAATGATACATGCATTAAAAAACCCATAATCTGAGGTTACGGTTTGGATTAACATGCCCCCCGGTAGCCAGGAGAGAAAGGTGTTTACTGTTTCAACCTTGGGAATCAAGTCTGCAAAAAACTGCTTGGAGTTTGAAGCGAACATGGAAATTGCCTGAAGCAATCCAAATACGAACACAAAAAAACCGATGACAACAGCAATGAATCTCTTTTGAACAATCTGAATAAATCGGTGCTTGATGGAATATATGAGCACATAATTAAACAGAATAGCCACAAGGGCAACGGGGATTTGATATGCCCGGTCAACCTGTACCATTAAAAATACAACCCAGGTGAAGTTATAAATGATGTTTACCGGGTGGCAAAAACCGATGATCATCATATACTTGGCTAACCGCCGCAGAGGAAACCCAAAACCCAGCAGCTTTCGGTTCTCTTCAATATTCATAAGACGCAGGTTGGTAAAAGAGAAATGCATCACCCAGTATGCATTGGCAAATATCAGCAAAATGAACATATACAGCTTGGGGGTAAGCCAAGGAAGCTGCATCTGCATCCAGGGGTCAGTGTCCATAACCGAAACGATAATAGCGGTACCTACCAGGTTAACCAGCATAATGCCTAAAAACATGATGTAGCCGATTGTCAGCAATAACTGAAAACGGTTCAGATTGGAGATAAAAATTCTCCAGTTAAGTAAGAGTAGTCTTGAAAACAATAGCTTTTGCTGGGTTAATAGCAGGATTACATATTTGATAACAACTGACTGACCATCTTGATTAAAATATCAGTTGTTTAGAAGTAGTAAGGCCGTCAGTATGCGTATAGTTCCTTATTCCTCTTGACAGGAATTGAAGGTACGGTATTATTGAATATGCGATACACGAGCTTTTCATTCCTGAACATGCTTAAAAGTAAAAAAGGGCATTGAATAATCAATACCCTTTTAACCCAGATTATTCACCAAGCTCCGATGCCGTTTTTCCCGGCACCTCAAATTTGGGCTACTATGTTTTTTTACTATGAGGAACCCGTTTACCGGTTAGAAGTACCATTTAGAGAACCTACGAGCGTCCGCAGGTCCTCGTAGCGTTCGGCTTTCCAGCGAGAATCCCGTAACGCTCGCAGGACCTACGGACGCTGCGAGGTTACTCCCTTTCAATACTGTTTTAAGCTAATTTCCAACCGGTAAACGCGTTATGAGTAATATGATCAATGATTTATAGATCTATTCGTGTATAATCCGGGTTAGGGAAGACAGGTTTTGTTTAGTTACGATCAGAAACCGATGCCAATCGTCAGGGCAAAGGCCCCGTTCTTTTGTTCGTCCTCAAAATCTTCGGGAGCTACAATATTTGTAAGCCCGGCGGTATATCTGAAATTAATGCTGATTTGCCGGATGTCTATTCCGGCTCCAACAACAACACCTGCATCCGTATTTTCGAAATAATCATCGGCATTGATACTGAAGTCCGGACTTTCAACTTCTGCTCCTACATTAAACCCAACATAAGGTCCAAAAAATACGGAAGGCCGGGTGGTTTGCGCCGGATCTCCAAACCCAAACTTTGCAATGACCGGAATCTGCACATAGTTCACCGTAAACTTACCATCTGAATCTTCGATATTAGCTCCATATTGAGCGTAAAGTATTTCGGGCTGAATGGATGCGGGGCTGTCAGGTATCTTAATGCTGGCATACAGGCCGGCAAGTACCCCCGCTTTATATTCAAGATTGTCGGTATTATTAAAGGTAGAGTAGTTAAGTCCGCCTTTAACTCCAAATGAGGGCCCGGTTTGCGCTGTGGCATGAATAGTAGAAAGAGTAACCCGAATTATTCACGAATGGATGCAAAATGGCGATCTATATACTTGAATATATTATCGTTGAATTGCTTTATGTAATAGCCCAATTTTGAGGTACGGATTAGGCGGCGAAATTTCCCCGTACGCTGCGTTCAAGTGAAAATTGGGGTACTCAGGGTACCACAGTACCCTTCCGTTCCCATTTCCACTTCGCCTTGCGTACGATTAAATTTCTTGGTGAATAATCCGGGGTAAGTACAGCACACAGTAGTAGTAAGAGTTTTAGGGAATCCATAAAAACAGTTTCTTGATTAGGGGTTAATTATGTTTACCCACAAGAACTGCCGGGATACTGCTTATTCTTCCAGGTACGCTTTAAGAAATTTACCCGTATAACTGTCTTCTTGTTCCATAATAGCTTCGGGGGTGCCTTCTGCTACAATCTGCCCCCCGCTAAATCCACCTTCCGGACCTATATCAATGATCCAGTCGGCACATTTTATAACATCCAGGTTGTGCTCAATAATGATGACGGAGTGCCCTTGTTTCACAAGTTCGTTAAAGGAATCCAAAAGTTTGGCTACATCCTCGAAATGAAGCCCGGTTGTAGGTTCGTCAAAAAAGTAGAGTGTATGATCGGTATTGCGTTTAGCGAGGAACCGAGCCAGTTTCACCCGTTGGGCTTCTCCACCGGAAAGGGTAGTGGCACTTTGGCCCAGTTTCAGGTATCCCAACCCTACATCTTCAAGCGGCTGTAGCTTGTTAATGATGGTTGTTTCATCTTCAAAAAACTGAATGGCTTCAGAAACCGGCATATCAAGGACGTTATGGATGTTCTGTCCCTGGTACTTCACATTTAGAATGTCTTTCCGAAAACGACTTCCTTTGCATACTTCACAGGTAAGCTCGATGTCTGCCATAAACTGCATTTCAATACGCTGAACCCCTTCGCCCTGGCAGTTTTCACATCTTCCACCGGGTACATTAAAAGAAAAATGACCAGGGCTATAGCCCATAATCTTCGACTGCTTGGTGTCTGAAAACAGGTCTCGTATCTTGTCAAAAGCTTTAGTGTATGTAGCTGGGTTAGACCGTGTAGAGCGTCCAATAGGACTTTGGTCTACCATTTCTACCCCATGAATATTTGCTATTCCGGACAACTCCTTAAACCGTCCGACTTTGTCGTTATAGGAACCAATGTGCTTTTTGATGCCCGCATAAAGGGTGTCGTGCACAAGGGTTGATTTTCCAGAACCGGATACCCCGGTTACGGCTACCATTTTGCCCAGCGGAAAATCTACGTCTACACTTTTGAGGTTGTGTTCGGTAGCCCCTCTGAGCTGTAGGGTTTTGCCGTTTCCTTTTCTTCTTTTTGAAGGTAACGGAATTTCTTTACGGCGGCTCAAAAACTTACCGGTGAGCGTATCGGCCTTCATGAGCTGATCTTTGGTGCCGGAAAAAACAACCTCTCCGCCATGCGTACCGGCAAAAGGGCCGATGTCAATTACATTATCTGCGGCCTTAATCATTTCCGGATCGTGTTCTACCACCAATACGGTATTGCCTATATCGCGCAGCGACTCCAGAATGCTGATAAGACGGTCGTTATCTCTGGGGTGCAGGCCAATGGTAGGTTCATCTAAAACATATAAACTTCCTATTAACGAACTTCCCAGGGCATTGGCCAAGCTAATACGTTGCGACTCTCCACCACTTAGCGTATTTGCCAGCCGATTAAGGGTGAGGTAATCAAGCCCAACTTCATCCAGGTACTTGAGGCGTTTTCTGATTTCATACAAAATTTGTCCGGCTACATCTTTCTGGAATTCAGTGAGCTCAAGATCCTCAAAAAATTCACGGGCATGGCCAATGGTAAGTTCCGAAACTTCACCGATATGCATTCCCCCGACTTTTACATACAGAGCGTCTTTGCGAACCCGGTACCCTTCACATTCCGGACACCGGCTATATCCCCGATACCGTGAATACAGCACCCGCATATGTACTTTATAGGATTGGCTTTTGATTTCTTCAAAGAACTTACGAACTCCAATATACTCGCTGTTTCCTTTCCAAATTACATTCTGCACTTCTTTTGGAAGTTCAGAGTAAGGAGTGTCAATAGAGTATTTTTCCCGTGCACATACTTTAATTAAATCCTTTAGGTTTTTGCTGAATTTCTGAGAGTTGAAGGGAGCGATTACGCCATCGCGGATGGTCTTCTCAGGGTCAGGTATAACCAGGTCTTCATCGATGCCAGATACTTTCCCAAACCCCTCGCACTTATTACAAGCTCCAAAAGGGTTGTTAAAGGAAAACATTTGGGGTGTTGGTTCATGGAATTCCATTCCATCTCGTTCGAAGTGTTCACTAAAAGGAAGTTCCTCCCCATTACGCATTTTTATAGAACACCTTCCGGCTCCCGCCTGAAAAGCTGTTTCCAATGACTCCGCAATTCTTGTTCGTGTCTCTTCATCGTTCTTCAACACCAGCCGGTCTACCAGCACCCGGTAGCTTTTACGTTTAAACCTGCGTGCATCTATTTTTTCTTCTGTGATGTCCAGGATGCTCTCATCTTTTAGTTTTAGCAACCGTGAAAACCCCTTCTCTTTCAGGATTTTAATCTCCTCTTTTAAGTTCTTTTCTTCGTGATGAGGGATGGGGTACAATACATAAAACCGGCCGCCTTCTTCCTGGCTTTCAAAAAGATGTTCTATAGCCGTACGGGGCGAATCTTTTTGGACCTCCTCTCCTGATACGGGCGAAATGGTATTTCCAATTCTTGCAAACAGCAGTCGCAGGTAATCATAAATCTCGGTAGTGGTGCCAACTGTTGAGCGTGGATTTGAAGAAGTTGTTTTTTGTTGAATAGCCATGGCGGGAGAAATACCCTGCATAAAATCTACATCAGGTTTATCCATGCGCTCTAAAAACTGGCGGGCATAACTCGAAAGGCTTTCCACATATCGTCGCTGGCCTTCGGCATATATAGTATCAAAGGCCAGGCTCGACTTTCCCGAGCCGGATACGCCGGTAACCACCGTTAGTTTATTACGGGGTATTTCAACGTCAATCTCTTTCAGATTATGAGTTCGTGCACCCTTTACAATAATCGGGCGCTCTTCTTCCTGTTTTTTTGCTTTCTGGGTAGCCGTATTTGTTGAAGGCATATAGTATTTTTGAATTGGTGCAACCCCAAATATACCAAATTACTTGCAGTGAACCGACATGGGTTTTAAACAAAAAGGGAGGATGGGGTTAATGCCATTTAAATCAAAAAAAGTAAAATAAATAAGTTGACTTTGTTGTCTGGAAATACCGTAATTGTAGGCCTTCACTTACATTTTTACAATAACTTAGCTCAACATGAAAAAAACTGCTACAATTCTGGTATTGCTCACATCTCTGGTTCTGATTGTATGTTTGCCTTTCAACACATCACAGAACAATGGTTGGTTATCTGCAAAAGAACTAAAGCTGCGCCAGCTTAAACAAAACCTGGCCCAATTTGAATATGGTTCTGATAAGTATAATGCATATCTCCACTTGATTAAAGAAACGGCAGAAGAGGAAGAACGCGATCCTTTAATGGCAGAAAATCCTGGTGCTTTCTGGGAAGCCCTGGCAGCTTTAAAAACGACGAAAAGCGGCCGCACTTATAACCTCAATTATAAAATAGAGGCTATTCACCGGGCCAGGCAAAGCCGACATAAATCTGTGCAATCTTCTTTGGACTGGACGTCCCGGGGTCCCTACAACATTAGCGGAAGAACCCGCGCTATTATTATTGATGAAAATGATCCTTCGGGAGATACTTGGTTTATTGGTACAGTAGGGGGCGGTATTTGGAAAACAACCGATGGGGGAGGAAGCTGGGAACCCAAAGGGGATGAAATGGGGAGTCTCTCAGTAACAACTCTGGCAATGTCGGGTGATGTGATATATGCAGGTACAGGAATGGGATATGGCCGGATCCTGGATCTTACGGGAGCCGGTATCTGGAAATCTACTGATCGGGGAGAAAGCTGGACGCAGCTGACCTCAACAGCGAATGGAGAACTGTTTCAAGCTATAAACCGCTTGGTTGTTGATCCCGATAATCCCGATCGTATTGTGGTGTGCAGTAATGACTCTTACAGTTGGAACAGCCCCAAGGGAGGAGAACGCAAGTCTGGAATCTTCCGGTCTGAAGACGGCGGTGAAAGCTGGACTCAGACATTTTACCCGGATGAAGTTTTAGGTACTGCTACCGATAATCGGGTTCAGCAGATTATTGCCAATCCCGAAAACTGGAACAATCAGTTTGCCACGGTAAATGAGGTGGGAGTTATTGAGTCTAATGATGGAGGCAAAACCTGGAGTATTTCTTCCAATTCTATGGCAAACCCAAACAGTATCGGAGAAAATGACAACACCTATGCCGGGATCAGCACGCGTATTGAAATGGCAATGGCTCCGTCAGATACCAACCGCTTATATGCGGCGGCAGAACGTCCTTTTGGGATAGGGCAGCTTTACATGTCGGATGATGGAGGCGATAGCTGGATTAACCTGGATGAAACACATCCGGATAACAGAAACTGGTTTGGGGGATATGGAAGATCAGGAGCTGAAGGATATACAGCCGGATGGTTCGATAATGCAATTATTGTTGATCCCTATGATAAGAACACGGTATTCCTGGGAGGCGTAGAGCTGTATAAAAGTGAGATCAATGATCAGTTTAAGACAAAGTATACCTACATTGTAGCTTCTCAGTATGAACCCCACCTGGGACTCTCACCTATCCATCCCGATCATCACTATTTTGCAGTTACCAATAAGGATGATGCAAATGAAACCTACCGTCTTGTAAACGCCAACGATGGAGGCATAGCCATAACAGATGACAAAGGAAACCAATGGTATCACAAGTCGGGGGCTATTACCACTCAGTTTTACGGTGTTGATAAAGCGCCGGGCCAGGATCGGTACGTAGGGGGGATGCAGGATAATGGTACGGCAATTTCACCGATAGAACCAACCTCTGCTTCCAGTTGGAATCATGTTATTGGCGGAGACGGAGTAGAGGTGGCCTGGAACAAAAGAGATGCAAACCTAATGCTGGCTGGAACTCAATATGGGAATTATTTGCGCTCCACAGATGGAGGGAATAACTGGTCGAATATTGCAAGTAAAGCCAAGGCCGGAAATTATGCTCCTTTTATAAGTAAACTGGGTACCTCTGTGCAGGATCCGGATCTCGTATTCACCGTTGGGGATGCCGGAGTTAAAAGATCGGATGATTTTGGGGTTTCCTGGACTACCACACCTATAACATCGAATTGGCACGGATACCGGGCCTTCGATAATGTCGAAGTATCAAAAGCCAGTCCCCAGGTAGTATGGATTACCTCTCGGTTGCAGGAGGAGCCATTAAATGAAATTAAAGGGGGGATTCATGTTTCAAACGATGGCGGGCTTACCTTTGCCAATATTTCTGAAAACATCCCTTATGACCTTGTGGAAGCATCAGGTGTAGGTACGCACCCCACCGAACCCAATACCGCTTACCTCCTTTTTGCTACTCCAAATCAGCCCAAGATTTTAAAAACAACGGATCTGGGGCAAACCTGGACGGATCTTTCAGGATTCGAGAATACAGGCTCCGTCAGTAATAATGGTTTTCCGAATGTTGGGGTGTTTAGTTTACTGGTAATGCCACATAATGAAGACATTATCTGGGCAGGAACAGAAGTGGGGTTATTTGTATCTGAAGATGGAGGAGCTTCGTGGGCACTGTCGTCTGATAGCCTGCCCAATGTAAGTGTTTTTGAGATCAAACTGATTGAAGGACAGGTAGTACTGGCTACCCATGGTCGCGGGATCTGGACGGCTGAAATTCCGGAACTGCAAGATTATAGCCCTCCGATGGCTACCCTGAGTCCTCGCCTGAAAGATCCCATATTTTTACCCCAGGGATCTGTGGCTATAAATGCTGATCTGCGTTCTGCGTATGATTCCACGGTTGTATTCAAAGACGGAGAACGCCTACAGACGATTGCCGCAAATGAATCTGCTACGACTATCGAGGAGTCTTTTCCGGTAAATGAAGATGCAGTGATCAGTTTTTCGGTTGTGGCATACAAAGATGGAGAAGCGTATAAATCCCCCAAACGATCTGTGGAAGTATATGCTGTTGAGGTACAAGATATTTATGTAAGCAACCAAGATGGTAGCCTGAATGCTGAGGATTTTGAAACACAGGGGTTGAGCATTGCTTCATCCGGGGGATTCTCGGGAGCTATGCTGCATTCTCCACATCCATATGCTACAGGCAATGAGTATATAGCAGTATTGAAAAATCCCATTCGTGTGGCAACAGAGAATGCCATATTAACCTACCAGGATATTGCCATAGTAGAGACCGGAAATAGCGGATCAGTTTTTGGGGACCAAAATTTTTGGGATTATGTAGTTGTAGAAGCTACAGCAGATGGAAGTACCTGGGTTCCACTTGCCGATGGTTACGACGCTTCCTACAATTCAAACTGGAAGCAGCTATATAATAATGGAGGATCTCCTTCACAAAGTATGTTTGAGTCACATTCAATTAACCTGCATGATACGTTTGCGGATGGAGATGTCATTCGCATACGTTTCCGTTTGTTTTCTGATGCAGGTGTAACCGGATGGGGATGGGCTCTGAAAGATCTTAGTATACAGCCAAATGCTGTTACCAGTACAGAGGAAAATGATGAACCCCGGTCATTCACTCTCGAACAAAATTATCCCAATCCGTTTAATCCAACAACAAATATTGAGTTCTATCTTCCAAAAAGCTCTGAGGTAAGTCTTAAAATTTATAACTCTGCCGGCCGGCTGGTACAGACGCTGGTAGATGATTTCAGAAATCAGGGGAATCATGTGATAAGTTGGGATGCAAGTCAACTTAGTTCCGGGGTATATTTCTATACCATCAAGGCTGAAGGTTTTTACGAATCAAAAAAAGCAGTGCTTATAAAGTAAAAGCACTGCTTTTTTCTTTTAAATGAAGACTGTGTTCAAGTCATTAATGCAACAGCGCGGTGTTTTAGGGTTTGTTGAATGGGTGAAAGAAAATCAAACTTTCATATAGGTCTATTGTTGATGTGTCTTGCCTGCCATCAGGTCCCCTTCCAAGCCTCCAAGGCGTGTGCGCTCCTCGCGATGGCACTTGATTTTTTGTGGGAGCACAGTTACCGGGGCGATTTGCAGACTTTGTTCGAGTCTCTGCTACCTCCTCGGTCTGACGGCTCCAAGTCCGTCTGACCCGATGGGTGAATTCGAACTCCTGTGCCTTATCTATCGATCAGACGGCACTTTGCAGGATTTGGAGGGCCGAGGTAAGTCCAGCCGTCAGATCGTGTCCAGGTTTTTTTGATATTTCGTTGTGTTGCACTTATTGCTTGAATTCAGGAAGCATAAAAAAGGCGGGAAATGCTATCTCCCGCCGTTTGATTTTTTATTTATATATGGAGTTTTCCCAATATGGGGTATCAATTCAAATAGCTTAATGTTACGGAACCACCACTGGTTTTAGCTTCTATTCTTGTTCCGCCTCCATTAACTCTGCCTTCAATTTCATCTCGCTCAGACTCACCGTCAAAGTTTTTAAGTTCAGCTTTTACCCGGTTTCCATCAAGATCCAGGTCATAGCCCAAGTCTCCGGGTACCTCAATTTTGATACTCCCTCCACTGGTTCTGAGGTTTATATATTCTTTAGGTCGGTCGATACTTGCCCGGATAGAGCCGCCACTTGTTCGCGCTCTCACATTTCCTTCAATAGCTTCAACACCGATGCTGCCCCCGCTTGTTTTCAAAGTAACATTTCCAACTACATATTGGGCTTCAATTCTGCCGCCGCTGGTTTCAGCATCAACATTGCCATGCACATCATCAATTCCGATGCTCCCACCAGAAGTATCCAAAACAACATCACCTACAATAGAAGCCACGTTTACGCTGCCGCCCGATGTACGAAGTTCCTGGGTGCCTTTGAGGTTTGAGGCAGATAAGCTACCTCCGCTCGTTTTAAGGCGTGAACGGCTTTCATGAGGAGTATACACTATAAACGAAATAGAGTAGCCGTTGCCCCACCAACCGCTACTGGATTCACGCTCAGCTTTTGCAGTTATGTAATTTCCGTCTTGCGATATTTCAATATTATAATCATCCAAATCAGCTTCTCCGGGATCAATATAGCGGCCTCTTTTACGTACATACATTTCAACCTTCACTTCATTACCGGATCGTCCTTCTACCTCAATACTGCCGCCTGACGTCAGTACTTCGAGACTAACCGGACCTGATACATCAAATGTTTTTGTTTGATACACATCATTTCTCGACTGCGCATAACCTGCTTTTACCAGGAATAACATCCCCACAAAAAACAAGATGCTTGTTACTGCCAAATGCAGTTTATACTTATTAGCTCTTGTCATTTTATTTTCTCCATTAATTTTTAAATTGTTGACCACTCATTTTTTGAGTACTAGTTTTATCTGCAAAGGTTAGACGAGCTATTTATCAAAGAGTTACATCCTGCAAAGGCGGGATCTTTTATTTTTATGAACTACTTAAACTGGCACCCATAAATTAACTTACATGAAATTACCCTTTATCTTTGCAAAGCGTTTTGTGGCCGGGGAATCTTTCACGGAATCTGTTCCCAAAATAGAGCACCTAAACGAAAAGGATATTAAACTCACTCTCGATCTGCTGGGAGAAAACGTTAAGAACAGACAGAAGGCCGACGAGACTGTAGAAAATTATATTAAACTACTCCGGGGTATTGATGAGCATGGTTTGGAAAGCAGTATTTCCATTAAGTTAACCATGATGGGCCTGGATATCGATCGGAACTACTGCCGCGACAACCTTTTTAAGCTGATGGAAGTGGCACGCGAACAAAACCAGTTTATTCGCATTGATATGGAAGGGTCCGAAAATACCCAGGTGACACTTGATATTTTTAATGAAGCTTTTGATGAATTTGGTAGCCACATCGGAACCGTAGTTCAGTCTATGCTGCACCGCACCAAAGATGATGTGGATGCTTTAGCTGAAAAAGGAGCCGATATTCGTTTGGTGAAAGGCGCTTACAAAGAGCCGGCGGATATTGCTCTTCAGAATATGCCTGCTATTCGCGAAGCGTTTAAGGAAGAGGCAAAGGTGCTACTCGAAAAAACATCCTTTCCTCGCTTTGGAACACACGATGACGAACTTATTGAATGGTTGAAAACCTATACTACCGAAAACAATATCCCGAAAGATCAATTTGAGATACAAATGCTTTATGGGTTAAGGGAAGATACCATGGTTCGACTTACCCAGGAGGGCTACAACACCCGAATATATGTACCCTTTGGCACCGATTGGTTTCCCTACTTTAGCCGCCGCCTTATGGAACGTAAAGAAAACGTCTGGTTTATGTTAAGTACTATGTTCAAGAAATAAGTATACAGCTAAAGGAATTCTAAGCTGAAAAGAATTCCTCTCCTTAAATTTTCATTTTCGTCATCAGTTTGTAATGAGCTTCATTTCAATTTCGGTTCAGTTGTATATAATTGGCGGGCTCTTTATAGCAGCTGGTTTACTTCACTTTATAAAACCTGATATGTATGTAAGGATCATGCCGGATTATATTCCGTATCACCTGGCAATGGTATATATAAGTGGGGTTGCTGAGATTCTGGGGTACTTACCCAATTAGTGTGTCTGGAGGTCTTGCTTGTGTAGGTTAACAACGTACTTATTTTTTGAGTTAGTTGGTAGCTGGCTCAGGTGGAAAAAGATTCGTATCGTATTAATTGGGTACTTTTCTTCGGTAGCACCGCTTGTCCATGGCTACATGCCCTAACAAGGTGATTCCGCATCTTCTCCCGATCAAATCGGGATGCGTGCGGGACCCCCCGTCATTCTTTAATACCCCCGTAGTTTAGATAGGTGAACCCCGCCCGATATCTTGGTTCATTGTTTAAGGGGGCAAATCGCCGGTATTTTCCTTGCCATTTCTCACAGACCCCTGCCAGCGCCGCCAAACCTACACAAGAAGACTTTTTTATGCTACCTCAGTTTAAGCTTATAGCAGCTTGGGGGCTTATCATTTTATTGATTGCTGTATTTCCTGCTAATATTGAGATGTTTTTGAAAGCATATAAAAAAATAGGACTCACTCTCTATACATGGTTAACCATAGCCCGACTCCCACTCCAGTTTGTTTTAATATATTGGGTTTATAAAGTGGGAATCGAGCATTAATTAGCAGAAGGCGATACTAATTTTTGATTGTGACTGCTTTTTTCCCACCTACAATCGGCAGGCTTAAAGTAGTAGCATCAAGGTCGATAGTTAACTCGGTACCTGGTTCCGGGCGCAGCGTAAAATCTTTGTCACTTGAAAAAATCATTAAACCAATTTGTTGCCCGGCGGGGATCACCTGGTCATCAGGTTGTAAATCAAAAGTGAACGTATAGAATGTGCCGGGCTCCAGGGGCTCACTTTCTGTAAGGGATTGATGGTTTTGAGGATCAGCCCACCCCCGGGTAATAATGTTATCCGTTATGGTTGATCGACGGCCTTCATTCCAGGGCAAAGACACCAGCCATACTGATAAGTTAGCTGCTGGTTCATTACTTGCCATTTTTATGGTGATTGAAGGAAGTCCGGATATATGAACAGAATCTGTGAGTTCAGGTGTAACATACATCAATCGGTGGTTCGTCCATTCGGCTTTAGCCAATGCCGCTCCTGAAAAAGAATAATTATCGATCAGGGTCTCGGTGCCTTGTTCGTCAACAGCAGAAAGGCTGAGGCCGCCACGTTCGGGGGCTCCCTTCTGCAGATGGAAGGTGACCGGAGAGGCGGCTGGGTTTGGGTAATCCTCATAAGGAGTTGGCTTTTGGCGATTGTCATTTTCCCGCACAATCCATGCCTTGGGATCCTCTTCAACACCATTCTCCACACCAAAAAGATATCGGCTAAACCATTTGTTCATCATCTCCAGTGGGGGTGGACCTCCGTGTCCCCCCTGATGGTAATAGATTTGAGCAGGTACTCCTTTTTCCTGTACGGCTTTATATATGCGATAGCTGTGTTCAGGCATCACGTTCCAGTCGTTAAATCCATGAGACATCAATACCGCAGCTTTAAGAGGTTCAAGATCGTTCAGATAATCTCTTCCAGCCCAAAAGTCGTTATAATCACCGGTAATTCGATCCATACCGTTGGCCATTTCAATATCTCTGTATACAGAATCGCCATAGGCTCTGTATTCTGGGAATCCACTGTGTATAAAATCGTAGAGAACATCTACATCTTCTCCTATATAGCCTCCTGGATTTCTGACTAACCCATTAGAGCGGTAGTAATGATAATAGGATGTATTAGGAGCAACGGGGATAATAGCTTCAAGTCCTTCAACTCCGGTAGTGGCTGCAGCAAGAGGGAGTGTTCCGTTATAGGATGTGCCGGTCATCCCTACTTTGCCTGTTGCCCAGTATGCTTCTACTTGTTCATTTCCGGTGCGGGTGGTGTAGCCCCTGGCTCTTCCATTCAGCCAGTCAATAACAGCTTTAGGAGCTAATGATTCATTATCCCCTCCAACCGTGGGCGATCCTTCCGAGAGCCCGGTTCCCGGAGAAGACGAATGCATGACTACAAAACCGCGGGGCACCCAGGTTTTGATATGAGATTTGGATATGGTGGGGCGCTTTTCTTGCTGTTCTATAGCAGGTGGATGAGGCCGGCTGGGAGGAGTGGCTCCAATCTCGTGGTTTACATCCCAGAAGATATCCTTCAGCAGAGGAGCAGTTCCGGCATAATAAGGGCTGGTTTCGTAGATAACCGGAAGTTTAAGCCCTTCGGTTTCGGTTTGTTTGGGTCGGGTTACATCTACATGCACACGATCGGGCCTGCCGTTGCCGTCTGTATCAAATTCTGTTTCTACCCAAAGATCATGATGTATCCATTGTTCAGGGTCATTAAATTCAGGGATAATCTGTGCCTGTCCATCAACAATAACAGGAACGGAGATGTTGGATGATTGCCCGGCATCTTGCGCGTGCAGGCAAGAGGCAGCAGAACAAAGTAATGCCAGCATGGCAAGGAAGCTGCAGTATTTTTTTGTTGTAGTCATGATAAGAATTGGTGGTTTGTATGTGTGATCGATTCCAGAGTATCCCAGTCATAGAGGGCTTTGGAAAGTCGGTTTTGCAAAGCTTTCTCATACTCATAAGAGGCTCCCAATATATTAAAAAGCCAAACAGCATCCATCTTTAAGGTTTGTTAAGAAATAAATAAACCTGAGATCACTTCAAGTATACATGGAAAGAGAAAAGGTAAAGTTTTTTGGTGACGCTAAAAACCGGGAATGTGTTTAATCAGCTGTTTAGTAAGTTTTTCAACTTAGCCGGTAGAGACCTAAAATAGTTTCTCCAGAGGTGTTAACATTAGTTTAACACTGAGGTAAAGTTGGCATAAAGAGTGAAGTATACCTTCAGTTCCCCGAAAAAGGGTAATAATTAAAACTTAATATTTTTGATTGATGGTTAAACAGCTTAGCATATTTTCTTTCCTGGCTCTTCTCATGTTCTCGTGTGGGCAGTCACCTCAGAAAGATATCAAGATCGATGGTTCCAGCACAGTATATCCAATTACAGAAGCAGTAGCAGAAGAGTATAGATCAGAAGCACCCGGCAGCCGGGTCACCGTTGGTGTTTCCGGAACAGGTGGGGGATTCAAACAGTTTCTGAGAGGAGAAACGGTCATTAATAATGCCTCTCGCTCTATTAAGCCAAGTGAAGTGCAACTGGCTGAAGAAAACAATATTGGCTATGTGCAGCTTTCAGTTGCTTATGACGGTATTGCTGTTGTTCTACATCCTGATAACGACTGGGTGGATCACTTCACCGTGGAAGAACTCAAGAAAATATGGGAGCCGGATGCCCAAAATACTATTACAAAGTGGAGTCAAATTCGTCCGGAATGGCCCGATGAGGAGATTCACCTTTTTGGCCCTGGTATTGCCTCAGGCACCTATGACTACTTTACCGATGCGATTGTAGGTGAAAGTGGTGCCAGCCGCGGCGACTATACCGCAAGTGAAGACGATAACGTATTGGTGCAAGGGGTGTCAACTGATAAGAGTGCGGTTGGATTCTTTGGGCTGGCTTATTATGAAGAGAATGCCGACAAACTCCGCCTGGCCGCTGTAGATAACGGGGAAGGTGCTCCGGTAAAACCTTCGCTGGAAACGGTAAAAGATGGAACTTATGCACCGCTGTCTCGCCCACTGTTTATTTACGTGTCTAGTGAGGGAGCCAAAAGAAAGTCTGTGCAAGATTTTGTGAATTTCTATCTGGATAATGCTGGTAGTCTTGCCACTTCAGTAGGTTATATTCCTATGCCGGAAGAAGAATATGCTAATCAGCAGGAAAAATTCGATACTTTTGTAAAAGAGCACAACTAACAGATTAAAGGCAGGGAAGGATCATTAAAAGCGGATTCTCTTTCTATATCACAGATCTACACAACGGTGTTTTATGAAAAAATGGAATGAGCGGATTATTGAAAAAGCACTGGCAGCCTGTGCTCTTCTTACCGTTCTTACTACCATAGGAATTATCCTGATACTGCTGGTAGAAGCTGTAGGGTTTTTTAGAGAGGTATCGATTGTAGATTTCCTGACCGGGACACAGTGGACTCCTCTTTTCACTCAAAAAGAATATGGTATTCTGCCATTACTTTCGGGAACCTTTTTAACTACGACAATAGCTATATCGGTAGCTCTGCCTATCGGGCTTACCATTGCCGTTTACCTGAGTGAATATGCGTCAAAGCGGATTCGCGAGATATTGAAACCTATGTTGGAAGTATTGGCCGTGGTGCCAACGGTAGTGTATGGTTTCTTTGCGCTCATGATTGTAACCCCTTTTCTCAAATCCTTTTACCCGGATATTTCAGGTTTTAATGCGTTGTCGCCGGGTATTGTTATGGGGATTATGATTATCCCTTTTGTTTCCTCTTTGAGTGAGGATGCGCTGAATGCCGTACCCAACTCATTGCGGCAGGCTTCGTTTGGGATGGGATCTACCCGCTTGCAAACGGCTTTCAGAGTTATGGTACCTGCGGCATCATCCGGGATTATAGTTTCGGTGATTCTTGCGGTAGCGCGGGCCATTGGAGAAACCATGATTGTTACCATAGCGGCCGGACAGCAACCCAGGCTTACCTTTGACCCCACCGTTCCCATTGAGACGATTACCGCTTATATCGTGCAGGTGAGTATGGGAGACGTGCCCCATGGCACCATTGAATACAAAACCATTTTTGCGGCAGGTATAACCCTGTTCGTTTTCACCTTTGTGCTGAATACCATCAGTTACTGGATTCGCAGCCGATATCGACAGAAATATGAATAACGCAAAAAAGAACCGCTTAAAAGATAAAGCCTTTGAATGGGTAGGTATTTTTGCCTCAGTGATTGGTATTCTGATCCTGGCTATTTTTATAGGCTTCATCTTGTATATGGGATTGAGCCGGCTCGATTGGGATTTCATGGCCTCGCTTCCCTCACGCTTTGCAGAAAAATCCGGCATATATACTGCATGGATAGGAACACTTTGGGTGCTTGGCTTAACAACACTCATCTCTTTTCCCGTAGGCGTTGGGGCTGGGATATATCTCGAAGAATATGCCAAAAACTCTAAGTTGAATACCCTTCTTGAGGTGAATATAGCCAACCTTGCCGGGGTGCCTTCGGTAATCTACGGATTACTTGGACTGGGCATTTTTGTACGAATGATGAATATGGGCAGCAGTATTTTGGCCGGCGCATTAACCCTGTCATTGTTGATCTTGCCCATTATTATTGTAGCAACCCGTGAGTCGATACGGGCCGTACCGGGTTCCATACGAGAAGCTTCGCAGGGACTTGGGGCCACTAAATGGCAAACCATATGGAATCAGATTTTACCGGCCTCATTCGGAGGAATACTGACAGGGGTAATACTGGCTGTTTCCCGGGCTGTAGGAGAAACGGCTCCACTTATTGTGGTAGGGGCATTAGCCTATGTACCTTTTGCTCCCAGAGGGCCAATGGATGAATTTACCGTACTTCCCATCCAGATATTTAACTGGGTCACGAGGCCACAGCACGAATTTGTGATTAATGCCGCGGCAGCCATCATCGTGTTACTGGGAATAACACTGGCTTTGAACGGAGTTGCGGTTTATTTACGCCACAGGTGGCAAAACAAAATGAATTGGTAATTCCTGTTAATCGTTGAATTTTAATCGTAGTGTAATGTTTATTGACGTGAAAGAAGAGATCCCCCAAATACCATCCTTCGAGAAAAAGGAAAAGCCCGAAACAGAGTTTAAATTGCAGGCTCACAATGTGAACGCCTGGTATGGAGATTTTAAGGCGATTAAAAATATCAACATGGATATTGAAGCAAATACCGTTACCGCTTTTATAGGCCCTTCCGGATGCGGTAAGTCTACATTTCTCCGAACCTTCAACCGGATGAATGACAACATCGATGGCTTTAGGATGGATGGTGAAATACAACTCGAAGGTAAAAGTATCTACGCTCCTTCGGTAAAGGTAGAGGAGTTACGAAAAGCGGTAGGTATGGTATTCCAAAAGCCAAATCCGTTTCCCAAATCGATTTTCGAAAATGTAGCCTATGGTTTGAAGATACAGGGAATCAAAGACAAAGATTTTATAGAGGAGCGGGTCATTGAGTCGCTGAAGCAAGCTACCATTTATGAAGAAGTGAAGGACGATCTTAACAAGCAGGCACTGGCTTTGTCGGGTGGGCAACAGCAGCGTGTATGTATAGCCCGGGCACTTGCGGTAAAACCCTCGGTTATTTTGATGGATGAACCTACATCGGCGTTAGACCCCATTTCTACCAGCAAAATAGAAGATCTTATTTATGAGTTGAAAGAGAATTACACGGTGGTAATAGTAACACATAATATGCAGCAGGCAGGTCGTGTAAGTGATAAAACAGCCTTTATGTATATGGGGGATTTGATTGAGTATGGGAATACCAAAAAAATCTTTACAAACCCTGAAAAAGAACGCACACAGAGTTACATTACAGGGAGATTTGGTTAATGAAGACAAAGAGTACCAATATATCCGAAGAGGAATCAGTACATATGTCACATTTAGATACTGAACTCCAGTTGTTGAATGACGATATCCTGGAGTTAATGCATCTGGTAAAAACACAGTTAGAGAAAGGCCAAGAGGCTCTGCTGAATTTTGATGAGGAATTGGCAGAGGAAATAACGGTAAATGAAAGCAGGGTCAACGCCCTGGAATTAAAGCTGGATCGCGACTGTGAGAACATACTTGCTTTGTTTAACCCAGTGGCCATCGACCTTCGTTTTGTACTCGCTTCCGTGAAAATCACCTCGGACCTGGAACGCCTGGGTGACCATGCCGATAGCATTGCGCGGTATATCCTTGAATTTGGCGATTCTATTGATCAGGGTTTATTTGAGGAAATGGAAATAGACGTGATGTTTAAAACAGCTATTGAGATGCTGAATCATGTTTTTAATGCTTTCATCAGAGAAGACACCAAATTGGCCCGCAAGGTATTCTCGATGGATAAGAAGTTAAATAAGATTAATCGGCAAGTTTCAATTAAAACAACCGAGCTAATACAGGGGAATCCCGAAGAAACACGAATTTTTTTATATTTGTTTTCGATTATCAGGAAACTGGAACGGGTAGGTGACCTTACCAAGAACGTTGCAGAAGAAATCGTTTTCTTTATCGAGGCCAAAGTGCTTAAGCATATGAAGGGTCGGTCGATAAAAGAAAAGAACCCTTAAGACCCGGCGGAAGTCTTAGTAATATTCCCGCTAAAAAACGATCAGCATACATATAAAATCACAATAAATCAGGATTTAAATACATGAAGTCAGTGGGATTGGTATATACATTTTTATTATTTATGACATCATCAGTACTTGCTCAGGTTTCTGTAGGTGATAAAGGAGAAATCAATGGCAATGTATTTGCCGATTATTACTGGGTAACACAAAACCATGACAATACACTGGAAGACAAGCATGGATTTCAGTTCCGCCGCATCTACGTTACATATAACCAGGAGATAGATGAATCCTTTTCAACAAGATTTCGGATTACCATGGGTAGCGCCGGCTTATATGCTTCTTCAAATTCCAAAATGATTCCCTCGGTAAAAGATGCCTATCTGAAATGGAAAAACGGGAACCATCAGATTTTAATGGGAATTTCGTCCACGCCTACATGGGGGCACGTATCCGAGAAGGCATGGGGATACCGGGCTGTCGAAAAAACAGTGATGGATCTGTATGGTCTGGGTAGTTCTCGGGATTTTGGTATATCGGCAAAAGGCCAGCTGGATGATGACGGAAATGTGAACTACCATGTGATGATTGGTAACGGCCATAGCAACTATGGGAATGAGATTAACAAAGGGAAAAAAATTATGGCTTCACTCGCTTTTAATGTTACCGATAACCTAAGGCTGCAAGTTTACGGAGATTGGAATGACAAATCGGGTGATATCGACTGGTATACATTTCAGGGATTTGGGGCGTATCAAGCAGATGATTTTACGCTGGGAGCATTGTACGCTGTACAGAGCCGTGAAAGCATGATTGTTGGGGGAGATGCCTCACAATCTTATTCTGTAGTATCCGTTTTCAGCCGGTTTACGCTGCAAGATGAAACCAAGGGATATCTTCGGTTTGACCATGCCTTTGAAGGGATTCCGGGTACAGAAACAAATAAGTATCTTCCAATCAACAGTGAAGCTTCCTCCTCTATTATAATGGGCGGGGTCGATTTTAAGTTGGGAACCAACGTACACCTGATGCCCAACATCAAAACAGTGATTTATGGAGAAGATGATATGGGAAATACACCAAATACTGATGTTATGCCACGACTAACACTCAACTATAAATTTTAGGACATATCACAGAGATTATAGAGCCGATAATACATTTTGTATTACCGGCTTTTTTTATGTTTGATATATGCGGAGATATAAACTGAAATATTATTGCTCCCACTTCCTCGTATATGGATAATCTCATCCCGGAAATTACTTCCGAATTTCTGAGTCTCATTCGCAGAGAAAGAACCAAACCATAATTTCTTAAGGTAGTTTAAGGAGTTTGAAATTGCTTATGGAGAAATTGATGCTATATAAAAGAATAATCCAACTCAAATACAGAACCAATGGAAAATCATATCATTGCATTTGCAGGTAGTAACAGTTCTCATTCAATTAATGAACAGCTGATAAAAGCGACTATTCAAGGGTTCTCCAATAAGAAGGTGCAATATATAGACCTCAAACAGCTGGATATACCCGTATATGGAATTGATCTGGAACAGACAGAGGGAATTCCTGAAGAAATAAAAACCTTGCATCAACAAATGCTTAAGGCAGAGGGATTTATTATAGCAAGTCCCGAACACAATGGCTTAATGCCGGCTTTTTTCAAAAATATAATCGATTGGCTTAGTCGTATCGACCGAAAGGTTTTTATGGACAAACCCGTACTGTTGATGAGCACTTCACCAGGAGCAAATGGGGGAGCCACGAGCCTGTCAATATTAGCAGGCCTTATGCCATTCTGGGGAGCTAATGTTATAGACACGTATTCACTAAGCAAATTCAACGATAGCTTCGACATGGATTCGCAGTCAATTGTAGACAAAGAAAAAGCGAATAAACTGGCAGATGTAATCAAGCAATTCGAGCGAGAAACAGCTGCCTAAAAGTGAGTCTCCTTAATCCAGCAGGAGGGAGTGTAGCGGTATTAGCAAGCCTATTTCTGTTTCGGCTCACCCTCTTACGAGCCGGATGGCATAATATATAATGCCTAAACCAAGCAGAAGATTAATGCGGCCAAGCCAGCTGGTTAGCCTTCGGCTGCGTTTTGTTTCGGGGGCATCAGCATGTTGGTCCATAAGTTCGGCAGCTTTAGGCCCGGCATAGAAATCATGTATTCCACTAATGATAAGCACCAGGGCAAAAAGCAGGAGTTTTATGGTAAGCTTATTACCAAATTCACTGTTCCAGAATGTCGGTTGAATGAGGTCCTGAAGTGAATAGCTCCGGCTGATAAGGTTGGTAATTCCGGTAACAATAAGGATAAGGAAAATAGCCCATGAGGCTCGGCTGAACTTTCGGCCAATCACAGAAAAGAAGGTTCCCCGGTTTCCTTCAAACAGCTTATGGCGGGATACAGGCACCAACACCACTACCGTAAAAAGCATGCCTCCCATCCAAAACATGGCACAAAGTATATGGATAAACAGAGAGAGGTAATAGTACATGGCGTTCTATTCTGATGTGCCAGGTTTAATGATTTGTTCGGTTTCCTCTGGGCGGTTGGCAATATCCTGAAGGGTTGTGCTTTCGGCCCAGATTTGGAATGCTCCCTTTAACTGGCTCCAGGTGTTATGCAGGGGGCAAGGCTTCTCACTGTTGCATTCATCCCACCCAAATACACAATCATCAGGACGGATCATATTGTCTACTGTTTCCAGGATATCTTTGAAAGAAATATCCTCAGGCTTTTTGGCCAGCTTAAATCCTCCTCCATGTCCTTTTTGTGATGTAACCAGGCCCGTTTCTACCATCATTCTCATAATCTTGGACAGGTAATGACTGGGTATACTGGTTTTGTTGGCCAGCACTTTAGATGATATGGGTCGGTTATCTTCTTTGAGCGTAATACAAGCCATAGCTCTGAGTGCATATTCAGCGGTCTGAGATAAATACATAAGCTTTTCCCGGTGTGTTTAGATAAAAGTAATGCTCTTGAAGCGGGGTTCAAGATAAAAGTTGTGCAGTATAATCCCCACAAGATTACGAACGGTGTTTAAAAAACCTCTAACCACCCCTCCGCGAAAATCCACGTGAAACCACACTCCCAGCCTTTTTCCAATTCCTCTTTTTCGCAGAGGCTCGCAGATAAAACGCTGAGCTGCGCTGATGGTTCTTCGTGGGGAGCAGACATGAGCTTATGAACAGTCAATGTCCAACAGCAAAAAATTAAACATAATAGACTTGAATATCTATTAAAAAATGCAGATTATAGACCTGTGCATCTATTAAGATGAAATCACTTAACTCAGGTGGGATCTTTAATGCTTAGAGTCATAAAAAGAGCGCTTTTGTTTCCGGTTGCTTCCCTGTTCAGCCTGGAGAAGGTGCGCACTAAAGAACTTTCGCGGCTTTGGATTTTATTAAGCATTGGCACTCTGATACTCTCGGGTTGCTTTTCCATCATTATTGTATTGGCTCGAACTCCGGTTATAAATGAAATTATTGCTGACCCCATGTTCGCCAAACGGGGATTGGTTGTTCATGTAGATCTGGCCTTGCTGATTTGGATTTATGCGTTTTTATGTGGGCTTTTTGTTTTGGTTAGGCCTGCTAAGGGAGGAAATAAATTGCTGCCTCTTGGCTATGCATTAGCAGTTACGGGCGTAGCCATGTTGGTAAGTTCTATTTTCTTCCCTTCTGCAGAGCCCGTGCTCTCAAATTATATTCCTGTTTTAAATCATCCGATGTTTATAGGGGGGCTAATATTTTTTGCTGCGGGAGTGGGGTGCACTCTTTTTAATGTCCGTATGTTTCCTTCTGAAAAGGTATTCATTCACAATGAAAATAAGCTGTACCCGGTGTCGGCAATACCGGGTTTTAGGGCGGCAGCTATACTGCTTCTTATTAGCTTTATAACATTTTTTAGTGCCTGGGTTGTTACACCAGCCGATCATATTCCCCAGACTTACTATGAACTGACAATATGGGGAGGCGGACATATCCTTCAGTTTGTGAATGTAGCCGCCATGCTTTCTGTATGGATTATATTACTGGCCAAATTATTGGGCAGAAATCCAATTTCCTACAAGTGGTCTGCTATACTGTTTGGGATATTGGTGATCCCGGTACTTGCTGCCCCCTTGCTTACCATAAAAGGCACTTCTGATATTCTCTACCGCTGGGGTTTCACGAAATATATGCAATGGGGCATCTTTCCAATTGTAACCATTTTTATGGGCATCGTGATTGTGAAACTGGTGAAGGCAAAATCCAGGAATGAATTGCCAAAGGGATTGTGGAAGAACCCATATTTCGGCGGGCTGGTCACAAGTATGATGCTAACAGCCATAGGATTTATCCTGGGAGCTATGATAAGAGGTTCCAACACCTTGGTTCCTGCACATTACCACGCAGCAGTAGGCGGTATAACCGTAGCATTTATGGCTATTACTTATTGGCTGCTTGAAAAGAACAATATCCCGCTTCCTGATGGCAGAACAAAAAAGCTGGCGGCTATACAACCTATCATGTTTGGATTGGGGCAATCCGTATTTGTAGCTGGATTTGGATTTGCCGGAGCCCATGGCTTGGCTCGAAAGTCGTTCGGGGCAGAACAACAAATTAACTCAATTGAAATATTTGCCGGATTAGGGTTTATGTCAATAGGCGGACTGTTAGCGGTCTCCGGTGGCATCCTGTTTCTCTGGATTATGGTGAAAGCCTGGCTGGCAAGTAGGACATCAATATCAAAACAAAACCTATAAGAACTATGGAATCGGAAAAAAAACCATTAGGGCAGCGGTTTCTGGACAACATCTGGCTGTTGTTAATCCTGGGATTACTGATACCAACCATCTCATATACCATTTGGGGCATTATTGAATTGCTCTCGATGGGAGAGGCCACTCTACCCTAACTATATAACCATTAAATGATAGAATCATGAGTATTTTTAGTCCTGTTGGAAACTGGTTTAAAGCCCCGACCGGCACCGAACGCCTATGGGTTGGCTTGGCATTAAGCTGGTGTCTAATAATGTCGATTACCATGCCTTACTGGCATTTTAAAGGAAAGCAAAACAGTACCGGGGAATCTTATAAAGTTGAAGCGGCTGCTTTTCTACAACGAGCAAATGAATTTATTGCATCTAATCAGGTAGGCGAAGAAAACGGTGTGCCCATCGTTGAGCCATCACCCGGTGGTGAAGCCTACCTGGTAGGGCAAATGTGGAGATGGTATCCAATCCTGAAGCTTAAAAAGGATCAGACCTATCGGTTACATATCTCATCCCCGGACCTGCAACATGGTTTTTCTTTATTACCCATGAATATGAACTTTCATATTCTTCCGGGCTACGATCACGTGCTTACCATTACCCCTACATCCACAGGGTCATTTGAAATTATATGCAACGAATTTTGCGGTATCGGCCACCATATGATGACCGGCAAAATCATTGTTGAATAACCAAAAACGAGAATATAGATATGCAAGCTCTACAAGCCTTAGCCAAGTTTAGAACCTGCGAGACCACCGGTCTTAAGGTTTTTTTGAATGCCCAGTTTTTTGTTCGCGCCAATGCCGTATTGGCGGTTGTTTTCCTTTTAGTAGGTGCCATCGCAGCCATAGGGCTGGCCCTGACCCGCTGGACCGCCGTTCACCTTTTAGATAGTGTATGGTATTATCGCCTGTTAACCCTCCATGGGGTAAATATGTTGGTCTTCTGGATCATATTTATGGAGATGGGAATACTGTACTTTGCGTCTACCACCCTGTTAAATTGCAGGCTCTTTTCGAAGAAACTGGCCTATGTATCGCTGGGATTAATGACCGTAGGCGCTGTAGTTACCGACTATATCATCCTTGCCGGAAAGGCGGATGTACTGTTGACTTCTTATGTACCACTCAAGGCTCACCCCTTGTTCTACCTGGGGATTATACTGTTTGCAGTGGGGGCCTTGCTGGTGTGTGTCAATTTCTTTGCAACCCTGTACATAGCCAAGCGGGATAAAACTTATGAGGGATCGTTGCCGCTGGTTACATTTGGTGCTGCGGCAGCTGCTATTATTGCCGTTCTTGCTTTATTGCACGGTGCTGCTGCTCTGGTCCCAACCTACTTTTGGTCTATGGGATGGATTGAATCGGTAGACCCGGGTTTATATCGCCTGTTGTGGTGGGGACTCGGACACATGTCTCAACAGATTAATGTATGCGCCATGGTTGCTGTTTGGTACTTCATGGGTACAATGACGGTAGGGGCTAAACCTCTGAATGAAACGGTGTGTCGCGGTGCTTTTATACTGTACATCCTGTTTATCAACCTTGCTTCTGCCCACCATTTGTTAGTGGATCCAGGTGTAGGGCCAGGGTGGAAAATCTGGAACACATCGTATGCGATGTACCTTGCTGTATTGGCTTCTATGATTCACGGATACACGGTACCGGCTTCCCTTGAAGTAGCTCAGCGACGTAAGGGTTTTACCAAAGGAATTTTCGGCTGGTTCGCAAAACTCCCATGGAGAGATCCTGGCTTTTCTGCTATCCTGCTTTCCATCGTAATATTTGGGTTTATTGGTGGCATTACCGGTGTTACCCTGGGTACCGAACAGATTAATATTATTGCGCACAATACACTTAGAATTCCGGGACACTTCCATGCCACAGTGGTTGGGGGAACAAGTTTAGCCTTTATGGGGCTGGCCTACTATTTGGTGCCGCTGATTTTCCAACGCGATTTCTATTTGAAGAAATGGGCGCGTATACAGCCATACCTGTTTGGCGGCGGAATTGTACTTATGTCGATGGGAATGTCTTTTGCCGGATCATATGGTGTGCCTCGTCGTCATTATGATATTGATTTCACCGGTGCAACCTTGGATGCAGGATTTGATCCCATTGCTCACGTGATGTTAGGCCTGGTTGGTATAGGAGGTATTTTAGCCTTCCTTGGCTTATTGATATTTATCGGACTGGTTGTGGCTGCAGTATTTTTTGGGCGTTCCATCGAAGGAGAGCCTATGAAGAGCTGGCAGGGCGAGCAATCCACGAAAATGAAAGACGAACTCATCAGCAAAGGGTATGAAGAAGAAGGAAAAGACTACAAGCATATCAAAACCCCGGGTACGCTTACGGTAGTCCTCATATTCCTGTTCACATTTGCTGTGTACTACTTCGCCAACTGGAAAGCACTGGCTGATGTATGGTTTGTAAGATAGGTAGGGGTACCCATTAACATGCGTTAGGAAACGCACATGTTAATGATAATGCCGGGCTGATTTTGCTCTTTTTAAGGGTGGGTCGGCCCGGTTATTTAAAAAAGAAGGTTATATCATGAAAGAAGACAAGATGAATAAGAAATACAAAAATGTGCTGCACCGGATGGAACGGTTTTTTTCTTCATGGAAATTTCCGGTGTTCACACTTTCGGTGCTTTTCTTCTTTGGGATGTTGGTAATTGCTATAAGTTTAATCCCGGTTTCACCTACAGGAATAGGAGCTTTTGCTGAAGACTTTAAAACCTGGTGCCTGGGTTATGATCCGGCAACGGGGGAGATAGAGTCGATTTATTTGGTGATGTTTATTGTACAGCCTGTAATCCTATCTGCATTTATATTGGGATTCTGGTTTACCCCTTTAAAGGAGTTGCGCAAAACAGGACTTAAACAAGCAGCTCCCTATATTGCTGTAGGAATAACAACCGTTTTTCTCATAGCTACCACATTTCCCTCTCTATATACACCCTCGCCTCAAAATGAATTGCCATTCCCGGCAGAGGAAATACGAACAAGCTTAACCCCTCCCGGCTTTAAACTGATAAACCAGGATAAAGACGAAATTCAACTGGTAGATTTTAAGGGACAGGTAGTAATAGTGACCGCCGTATATGCCTCCTGCACAGAAACCTGTCCGATTATTCTTGAACAAGCAAAAGAAGTTCTGAATGAACTCACCAAAGAGGAAGCTGCCCAGGTTCAGCTTATGGCATTGACCATGGATCCGGATAAGGACACCCCTAAAATGCTAAAAATGACTGCTGAACATTATGGACTGGAAGGTACCAATCAGCATTTGTTGACAGGAGAAACAAACTACATAAATGATATTTTAGACCGACTAAACATCTTAAGAGAGCGTAGAGAAGACGGACGAATTGACCATGCCAATATTTTCCTGTTGATTGATAAAACAGGTCATATTGCATATCGCTTTACCATTGGTGAGCGGCAAAAAAAATGGTTGCTTAAAGCAACTAAGCTGCTTGCCGGAGAAGAAAGCGAAGCCGCTACGATGTCTTCGCTGTAAAACCAAGCTGAGCGCAACACATAATGGATACTATTAAAGAAGAAATTGATTTAGTAGAGTTGGCCTGGAAGGGAAGCTCGTCAAATTCTATAGCCGATGACTACTCCGCCCAACTAAAGGATAAACGACAGGATACTGTTCTGCGCGGGAATAAACTGTTGAGGCTGGCAGATCGTTGGTTCCATCGGCTCGATCGTTTTGTGGAAGAATCTATTCCTTCTGCTTTAAACCCATTCACACAATCGGGAGCTATCGCCAATACAACCTTTATTATTGCGTTGATCTCGGGCTTCATCATATTGATATGGTATAAGCCAAGTGTGTACCAAGCCTATGATTCCCTCCAGGCCATTGATCCTGTAGGAGGGTTTTTTAGAGCACTTCACCGCTATAGTTCTGATGCGTGCATGTTATTTATACTGTTTCATGCTTTTAAGATGTTTTTTGCCGGCAGGTTTGATAAAAGCCGGTGGCTTGCCTGGGTAACCGGTATAGCCGCTGTTTTTATGCTGTGGTTCGATGGCTGGCTTGGATACTGGCTGGTATGGGACGAACGTGCCAATCAGGTTGCAGCAGGTACGGCCAAGATATTGGATCAGCTTCCTATATTTGCGGAACCACTCAGTCGGTCGTTTCTGACAGATACCAGCTTCAATTCATTGCTGTTTTTTCTTGTATTCTTTATTCATATGCTGATTCCCCTGGCTATTGGGATTGCATTGTGGATGCATGTTTCCAGGCTTAATAAAGCCAATTTCATCACCCGTAAAAAGATGACCATAGCAGTGACGGCCTCCCTGGCTGTACTTTCTATTATAGCCCCGGCTGATTTAACCAAACCAGCGCTTATGCTGGAGATACAGGAAGCCATGCCCATAGACTATTTCTATATGCTTCCTGTTTACCTTACCGATCGCCTCGGCGGCGGACTGTTGTGGATGATATTTCTGATTACTTTTGTAGGTTTTATGAGCATGCCCTGGGTGTTTACCAAAAAAGAAATTTCGAAACCGAAAGTAGATCCGGATAAGTGTAACGGCTGTGAACAGTGCTATAAAGACTGTCCCTTTAATGCCATTACTATGTTTCCCAGAGACGAAGAGGATAAAAAGAAGGGAGATTTCTACGCCTCTATCGACCCATCCAAATGTGTGTCGTGTGGTATATGTGTGGGGGCTTGCGATCCGGTAGGTATTGAGTTTCCCCGGCTTCCCGCTAATGATATTCGCAAAGAGACCGATCAGTGGCTTAATACGCATCTGAATGATGGCAGAAAAGTACATGTCGCCTATGTGTGTTCCAACTCAGCAGGATCTGATCTGCATATAGATGAACAAACGGGACATTGTAAAGAGCTTCCGGGGTACCTGGTGCGGGCTATTCCATGTACAGGATGGGTTCACCCATTGATGATAGAACGAGCACTTAGAAAGGGAGCCGAAGGGGTGCTTGTGGTAGGCTGTCAGTCGGAGCCGGATTACCGCCTTGGGGCTATGTGGACAGAAAAACGGATTACAGGAAAACGGCATCCGCGGCTAAGAGAAGATAAAGTGGATGCCTCCCATATTGAATACCTGCAGTATAATCGCTCGGACTTTGACGGTTTTATTAAAGCAGCACGCAGGTTTCAACGGACATCTACCAGGACAGTTAAACCAATTGCACAAGCAGGAGGTAAAGCTAAAAAATATTTTAAAGCCGCTCTTATACTACTAATATTGGGTTCATTGACGTATTTCTTTAGCAAGGGGCCATATACAGTTCCCATCCAAAATGAATCTGAGTTGGTAGTTTCATTTTCTTTATCGGGGCGGTCTGTTGAGAAGGCAGAGGTATCTGCTTCATCACAAGAAGACCTGTTGCCACATATGCGGGGACAAGGCGTGCCGATAGAGCGGGAACGCGCTGATGTACGGTTAAAAGTGTTGGTTGATGGCAAAGAAGTACTCAATCGGAAGTACGAACCCAAAGGATTTTTTAATGATGGAAATAGTGGTGGATTGGAATACATCCCCATAAAATCAGGCCGGCATACTGTAGAAATATATCTTGGTGATACTACCGATGACGAATGGCTATACACGGATGAAAGAATCGTAGAGTTCGAGAAACACCACCGAACAGTGATCCTGTTTGGCAAGGGAGACGGCTTCCAATGGCATCCTGAGCAATAGGGAAGGTTTAATAATTGCGCTTAACCCGAATTATTCACGAATGGATGCAAAATGGCGATCTATATACTTGAATATATTATCGGTGAATTGCTTTATGCAATAGCCCAATTTTGAGGTACGGATTAGGCGGCGAAATTTCCCCGTACGCTGCGTTCAAGTGAAAATTGGGGTACACAGGGTACCACAGTACCCTTCCGTTCCCATTTCCACTTCGCCTTGCGTACGATTAAATTTCTTGGTGAATAATCCGGGTTAAGCTGGATTATTTATCAAACTCCTTAGATCTTTAGGGGCAGGCATCCACTTTTGTCTTCACACTTCTGCTCTCTGCCTTCTCATTCCATCACCTAAGAGCAAATGACCAACTAACAGCTACAACATGGTGCGGTTGTAATAGGTAGCCTTTTCAAACTCACTGACATTCATAGCAATATTAGGAACATCAGGAAACAGCAATACTAATTTTTCGACAACGCTTTTGGATAAGAGTGCCTTTTGTTCCGCTGTACGCCCCTGCATGATATATGAGAATACATGAATATATGGTTCCCTCTTATTTCCAACCGAATATACTTTGCACGTACGAACCCTTATTTTTATGTCATTTTGATCAAACAGTTTGGAGGTATTTGCTGTTTTATGTACTTCTTTAATGATTTCTTCCTTCGAATGGGTATCCAACAATTCTTCTGGACAATCGACAATAAAATGGGGCATAGGTATATCCTGTAAGTAGGAAAGTGAAAATGGTTTGTCTTATTCTAAAACTACTTCAATCCCCATTTTTCGACAATCGTTCAGTAAAGAATCTTGAATTAGGAATGGTACAATTATCAATGGTTTTTGTTTGTGTGCACTATTTAATTACCCTCAGATCTCTTAAGTCTTACAGCGAGCCTCGAAACTATTATTCGAAAAAAAATGTAGAACGAGCGCTGACTTAAGAGTCCCGGCTCAGCAAATCTCCGACTTGCATCAGAACAACCGTGTTTTATCTGTAGATATGACGGGGTTCAAAATATATAATCATCAAAAGCAATATTCTAAAGTTGTGTTAAATACGGTTGTTTAAGGTCATTCTGCATGAGCTGGTTTATTAACCCACAATGGGTAATTCCATTTTTCAGGATACTGCAACAAATCCTGAAACAGTCTGACATGTGCCGCTGAAATAGGTATGTCGGTAAGATCTTCGAGCCAGCCCCACTGCCCAAATGGGTTTATTTCAAGAAATACATAATCTCCTTCCGGAGTTACAATAAGATCAATAGCTCCATATAAAAGGTGAAGCTGCTTTACTAAATCCAGGCAATGGCGGTTTATTTTTTTCGGGAGTTGATGGACATAATGCGGAGTGTGATCTAAGTCGTAGTTTCGCCAATCCATTTTTGTATAGGAGCTCTGTTGTGAGTGTATTTCCACGGCATGTACCTCCTGTCCAACAACCGTGGCCCGAATTTCAAAATCCTTTGGAATCTCCTTTTGATAGATGCAGGGGCAGGCGTGAAGTTTGTTTTCATGTTCAAGGTCCTTTTTATAAACTCTGCTTGTAAATAAGCCCCGTTCGTTCCCGTTGATATCTACGGCCACAGAGTTTTGAATAGCTTTTATTATAGTTTTCCCATTGCATTTTTTCCAAAACGCTCGAATTTCTTCCGGGTTGTTACCAATATAGGTTTCAGGAATCTTGAAACCGCACTGTTGGGCAACAGCTAATTGTAATGTTCGGGCAGAAGCTTTTTGCCCTTGTATTGGATTGCAAACCACCGGTACTATCCCTGCTGTATAAAAGCTTTTCATAAACCAATTGACTTCTGTATTGATAAATTCAATCATATCATCATTGGGAGTATCCCATGGAGCATGCTCTTTAGTGGGGCGGCGATACCATACGGCCCCAATATCTGTACCCAAAGAAACACTTAGTTTGGAATGATTAACAGCTGATTTCAGATCAGGCGACAGGTTGATTATGGCAGTGGTATCCAGAGCTCCTTGCCACTTGTTATTATTCCATTGAAATCCCATGCAAGACTGGGTGGGTATTGAGCCGGGATCCCACCATATCCAGGGGACCTGATGACGGTTGAGCTCAGGCAAAATATGCTCAACCGTCTTATCAGATTTACGACTCAATATAAGTAGTGCAACTTCTTCTATTTTACTCATATTGCGAAATTATTTTAAACTAATGATAGAATTAGTTGTTATTCTGATACAGATGACCTTAGTGAAAAGAACTGAGTTCCATCTTCCTGAGCGTGGAGATCAACCAAAAATTGATGATTGAAATTGGAATATGGATCCCGATCTCCCTCTGCTATAGCCGGTTTTGCTTTTCCTCCAACAATCCTGATTAAAGAAGTGAGCCCACTTTCGTGTTGGATATAGGCATGGTAGGCTTCAGGAGAGTTTTTGTTACCACTAAAATCACAAAAGGGATATCTTTTTTTTGTACTGGCAAACCTCTTTTCTACTTCCGCACACCAGTCATACCCTGTGTTAGAACCTGATTTGTCTTTATCCAGCATAGGAGTTGTTATAGCTTCATTAATCAACTCTGTAAGCTGATCAATTTCTCCTGTTTTCATTTCTTCAACAGACGTTTCAAAAATACCCATGCTGATTGAATCAGAAGGGCATGGATCATCACCACCTGTATCCGACATGCAGCCGTTGTCATAAATTTTGGTACATTTATCTCCGGTTGTACAGCACGAGGTGGCTTGCATACGGTTGTGCATACCTTCAAGAGAGAGTCCCTTTCGAACTATAAGGGGTTCAATGAAAATAGCATCTCTATATAGTGAATATTCCAAATACCCTTCCGTAAAGAGGAGCTGGAAACCATACCCCACACGTGAATTGTTTGATACCGGACCGGAGATAAGGCCTATTTTTTTATCCAGGCCGCATCCCCCAACGGCTTCAAGTACTTCTTTATGCATATATTTAGCCTTGGCTCCCATAGACACACCATCTGACATCGTTTGAATCAATGGTCTCATGACCTTTTGTGCAATCTCGATAGGTGTCACAGCAAGATCAGGTGTCTTTGAATATGTTGTTTGATTATTCATAATTTCTCACTTTGTTTTTATTGGTGTTTTACTACTTCGAAGAGATAAACTCTTGACTTCATTAGTAAGAAGGAATAACAGACAAGTCCTTACAAAAAATAGCAGCTTTTTTTTATTCTGTGCAGGCTTGCAAAAAAATCAACCCTCAGATCCCCTCAGATCTCTTAAGTCTTACAGCAAGCCTCGAAACTATTATTCGAAAAAAAATGCAGAACGAGCGCTGACTTAAGAGTTCCGGCTCATCAAGTCTCCGGCTTGCATCAGAACAACCGTGTTTTATCTGTAGATATGACGGGGTTCAAAATATATAATCATCAATAAGCCCATTTGATTGTCAGCGCAAAAGAAAGCCGAAGAAAATGGATGCTTTGGATATTTAAAAAAGCTGGGAGCTTTTCATTCGACCTTTAAAAAAGAGCGTGAAGAAATAAATCCAATTTTCTCACCATCGTTTTTACACGGAAGGAAGGTCTCCGCTGGTGGGAGGTATATCAATAAAACAGGGTTGTTGGAATTGGGAAAATTCTGATTTGATGATTTGTATGGGTTGGGAGCCAGAGACTTCCTGAGTATCAACTTTCCAGTCTCCGCTACGCTAAAGACTGAAAAGATCTTTGGGGTGCTAAATCAACATAGAGCCCTTTATTTTTATATCCCTTCGTGAATAATTCAGCATCAGGCCAATATCTGTTCAATACTAAAGAGTCATCAGTAAAGAGAGACTAAAATAGAACGCTTAGCTGCAGGGCGATGACATTGTCATCTAAGTTGGGCCCTGAATCATCGGAATAGAGATAAGAGGCTTTAAGAGTAATATTGCGGTGTAATGAATAGCCAGCTGCAAATTCTATTCGCCGGCGGTCGTATGTCCAGCTGTCGCCATTATAGACAGAGGTGTAATTGTCCATTTCCCCGGAAAGCAGAGCTTCGTAGCGGATGGCAGCATAACTGCCAACCCAAAAAGGGAGATCGACCACAAACTCCCCCGAAAGATGATCGATTGTGGCTTCTCTGGAGGGATATATGAGAGTAATGGGGTTGCCCGGCGGAAGGTTAACGAGGGGGGCTTCCCAATAGCTGTGGTTGTATTCCATTAGTACGGTATAATAGTGGTATGACAATCGTACATCTGCTCCAATCAACCGCTGTGTATAGGAAGAAAGGTCGTTGTCAGAAAATATGTTCCTGTTGATATTTCCTTTCTTCATAAAAGGGCCGGAACTGTACGAAAGCCCAAGCCGGGCCCACATAGCCGGCTGCAGGGTTACACGTCCAATAAATGAGGGGGTATCATATTCACCATACTCGAAGTGGGAAGAAGCGGGAGCCAGTGTAGCGGCTAAATTGTAGTTGAAAGTATTATTTTCACCCAGACTGCCCGATATCTTAATGCCCTGGGTATACATACGTTGATACACCATGGTTAAACCGGTTTCATTAGAGAAATAGACGTTATTAAGATTATAGTAATAAGGGTCATTGTAGTTGTTGGAATTGGTGTTTACAAAACCAAAATGTTTGGTAACCGGCAGGCCCGAAGCATGGGTAAGAGGAAGGTGAACAAAAGGATTGTTGGAGGAAAGCAGCCGTTTGGAGTAAGCCCCATATGGAGTCACAAAACGCCCGATGGTAGCCATGAAATCAGAATCGGAATCGGGGTGGGGAGTAAAATTGAGGCTTAGTACGGAAAAGAACGGGGGGTGGAGTTCCTTACTGTTATAATAATCCGATTGAAGAACAGAGCTTACAAACCATTGATCGGAGATATTTCCGCTCAGGAACAGCCGCACATTGGGTGTAAAAAGGGAAAGCTTATCACCCGGACTTTGGTTGGTATAGGGGGAAGAGTCGGCTCCGCCTTTACGTAGTTCAATATCAACCAGGCCCGCCATATGAATCTGTGCTACAGCTCCTGATGAAATTCCAAGAAGTATGATGAGGATAAATGAAATATGCAGTAAAGTTCGGTTACTCATGGAATGTGTTTTCTGTTTTGGTTGGAATTCTGTTATCATCCCAGTCTACTTCGTAAATTGTGATAGACTGTTCGATCCCTTTTACCTGTATTTTGTCAAGTTCGTTGACGGAAATCTTACGTTCAAGGTTTAAAAAGACCGAATTCGAAATCAGGATTTGATTCTTTTTTGCTGCAGAACATAAGCGAGCTCCCAGGTTTACAGTACTGCCGAGTACGGTATAGTCCATCCTGTTTTCGCTGCCCATGGCTCCCATCACCGCTTCTCCACTGTTTATGCCAATACCAACAGCCAAATCCCCTTCTTCTTTTGTAAGCATAGAAGAAATTTTTTGCTGAATGTGAATTGAAGCATTAACGGCTTTCTGGTCTTTATCCTTTCCCTGGAATACGGCCACCAATTCATCTCCTACAAATTTGTCCACATCACCGCCATACTGTTTAACCAGTTCAGCCTGAAAGCTCAATAAGTTATTCAGCATATCGATTACATCTTCCGGGCTGTGTTTTTCACTCCAGGCGGTAAAGCCCCTGATGTCGGAAAAAAGGACGGTGATATTACGCCGTTCTCCACCCGGCTCAATCCGCGATAAGTTCTTTTTGATTGCATCAAGGGTAGCTTCGGATACAAACTTCAGCATTAACAGTCGTTCCCGGAGTCCTTCTACCAGGTTATTAAATGCTACGGTGAGTTGTCCAATTTCATCATTGCTGGTAACCGGAACTTCAGCACTGAAATCTTCTTTTTCTACCCGATGTACACCGGCTACAAGCAGGTCGATGGGCTTGGTGATGCGGCGGGTAAGCCAGATGCTGACAAGTATAGATGCAACGATAGCCAACACTCCGATTCCAAAAATGAGCAATTGCAGGTTTTGCAGGGGAATCAGGGCTTCGGTTAATGATTTGGCTACGGCATAATATCCCCTTATGCCTTGTACTTCATCGGTAGCGGCAAACATAGGCGCCAGGTAAATCAGCCACCGGTTCCCTGAGAGCGTTACTTCGGAAGTACTTGCCCGCTGGTTTTGTAAAGCATCGAAGGTAGCTTGGTGTATGCTCTTTGAGAGTTGTTCTTCATCAGTGCCCGAGAGGTTGTCGAAAGAATCGGTCAGGAGCTTGTCATCAACATAAAAGACTACTTCCAGGCCGATATCGCGGGCCAGTTGTTCAGTTTCAAGCTGCCGGATGGGGAGGCCATATGAGACCGTTCCAATCAGGTTATAGCCAGCCCGGATGGGAATGGTGACTACATTAAAATACCGGTTTCCCCGCTTCCAGATGTATGTTTGGGTAGGCATATTTCCATTTAAAGCATCGGTAACACCGGGACGGTCGGCGATAGAAAATTCTGGAAGTTTAGCCGATGAAAGCTGTCCCAGCGGCCGCCCTTCTGCATCGGAAATAAGTAGCAAACCGGCAGAATCAGGATTAGCATAAAATTCTTCAGGGATTAGAGAGTCGGGAATCACGGGATCGAAATCAAGGAGGTATCGCAGTTCTTCCCTGATTTTTTGAGTAACAGTAACGGAATCCCCCGTTGTAATAGCGGCTTTCAGGCTGGGAATGTCGGCCAGAAGAACAGCAGTTTGACGCAGCTGCCGATAGCGGATGTCCTGAATTCGTTCAAAAATACGGCCGGCTTCCACAAAATTATCGTCAATGTTTTTGCGAATTCTTAATTCTACAATCTGGCTTACACTAATCAACAGACTGATGACGATAACTGCAACCAACCCCACTAAGCTGGCCAATAATTTCCACCGTAAGCTGAAATGGGAAAACTTCATAAGGTTGAGGTCAGGAATTCAAAGTGATGGTACCTACATTCGCTTGTTCATCGGAGGAGACTTCCACAGACATGGAAACTTCATCATAGCCCCGGGCGTGAATTTTAAGTTCATAACTGCCGGGGGAAAGTTGTTCGAAGTTAAAAGACGCACCACTTTGAATTTTTGTCCAGCTTAAGGCTCGGTCGGGCATCACATAAATGACTGCATGCATGTTGGAATGGATATCGCAAAACACATCAACCAGGCCGGACTTATCGAAAGTAACGTCCAGATGCTCACCCATGGGGCGCCGGCCTACATCAAATTTTTTGGTATCGGATAAACTGAAAACATTGTGATATACGGGATCTGAGTTCCGAAAACGAACAACCTGCTGCCGGCGAATGGGTAAAAGATTAGGACTAAAGCGCTGGTCTTTTTGATCAAGCATAATAGGCTCGGTTTGAGGGGAAGCAGAAACTGGCTGCGAGCTCATTAGCACAACCAGAACAGAATCGTTGGAGGTTTGAGCGCCGGAGGAAGGAGCCGGGCGGCCATATAATCCACCACCAAAGCGTACGGCAGCATTTTTGGGAGATAGTACAACCGTGCCCGTAATACTGCCCTCGGCTTTTTTTTGTGAAGGATGGGGTATTTCTACATTAATTCCCCACACCGAGAAAAAAGTCCAAAATATGACGGAAACCGTGATTAATTTCATACCTGTTGTTTTGATATTGAAGTAAGCTATAAATGAGCTAAACAGCAACATTCGTTGGAGAGCTTAATTTTAAAAAGAAAGGGGTTTATACATCATCAATATTTAACCAATAATGTTGATGTATCGAAAACTCCCTCGCATTCCGAGAAGCCTGAGCAATAATGAAGACCCCAGAAACGGACTCGCCTTTGGAAAGACCCACTACTGGATGTTTGGCCAGTTTATGCTGACCATCCGCCCGGACCATACCCTGCTATTATCTAAATGGCTAAAAGAAGAGCAAAATGAAGCATTTATGGGATTTGAATCAGAAAGAATCTCTCTTTCAAGGCATCCATATTACATTTCTCCAAGGGACCCGGTACTGGCTATTACCGCCTTGTTCATCCACATTGCCCCAACCAGGGAGATCGCGGGTCTGGGCCCGCGATGACTTTTGGTTAAATTTAAACAACAAGGGCAGTCATCCCGCACGCAGCGAAGGCGAAGATGCGGGATCTCCCAGATTCAACATCCAAAACCACTTTGGGAGATACTTGGTCTGGGCCAGGGATGACCGGGCTTTTAATACATTAGTTTATGTAAGTGACGAGTCCTCGGGAGAGTCACCTTTAGCTCTTTTTTCACAGTCGGGAGTTTTTCCACGAAGTGATCCCTTCGGGATGTTCTTTTGTTGGCACAAAAGAACGAGAAAGGTGATTACGGGCAACAGGTTCATACAAAGCACGGGAAGCCGGAGCTTTGTAACGAGTGCTAATCCTCGATAACTATTCTTCCATTACTACTTTCCGGGTTTAGGTTTTTCCTTCTGGATTTTATATCCCCGGGCGGCGATTCTACTTTGCTCCATCTTGCCCGGGCTACAAACATGTGACTCCTACTGAGCCAGGGTGCCATAGCAAACCGCACACTCTCTTAACCCGGATTATTCACCATTTTGCATCCATTCGTGAATAATTCGGGTTAAAGCGCCTAATCTGTAGTCTATATCTATGATAGCCCGAGCACCATAAATCATTTTTTAAGTAGTGAGTTCAATAGCTTAGGGTGGTTATCATTTCATAATGTTGAGCTTCCGTGTCAAACCGAGAAAGCAACTCTCGTGCTTCTTGTGGTACATAAGCCTGGCTGTAATTTTCGCCGGCAAATGTTTTTATTGCATCCCAGCTTTCAAACCACATAATTGTAATAAATGCTACTTCATTATCAAGCGGGCGACATAACAGCTCGATTTTTTTATACCCTTGTATATTCTTTGCAGCAATTCCAGGAAAAATCACTTCTTCAAGAAGCCGTTTATAGTTTTCAGCATTTTCCGGTTTTGTCCATCCATGCCAGATTCTCGCAACCATAATAATTCGTATATAGTTTGAAATTTATATTGTTAAGGAGACCAAATACGTTCAAAAAACTGTGGATACTCTATAACAATTCCATCTTTATATACAGGTAGCCTGGTTTTGAATCCACGATGAATACTACTTGTGTTTGTGCTGACTCCCCCTTTTCCAGTGCCAACCTGCGAATGGCCAATGTATTGGTAAAAGGGGAAAAATGGAGATCGATATTCCGGGCTCCGTTCAGCACCGAGGCGGCAATCTCTCAAAATGTATTTGGAATGTACATCAATGCTGACCACACCTGTTGCCATGCCCCGGAGACTGCCACGGGCTGGCTCGCCCATCCCTCGCAGAAGGAGGCGTTTATTATGGTTTTTTCTTGTCCTTCAAACATCTCTTGTCTTGGAATTCCTATATGATTGAACTTCATATCTGTTTATTGATTCAAGTTTTGGAGAACATAACCATATAGTTCGGATTACTCACCAAGCTTCGGGGACCTTTTTTTTCGTCACCTCAAATTTAGACTACTATGTAGTTTAGCTATGAGTAATATGATCATTAATTTTAAGTGATGAATTTATCTATTCGTGAATAACCCAGGTTAAGGCATACCTGGAATGAAACACCAATCCCGGATCAGACACAAATTCCGGTAAGAAAAACTGATTTGTGATTTTGAAAATAAATTCTATTTTAAAAACAGGTTGAATTATGGGTCAACCTTTGATTTGTCTCATCTCTGTTAGCTACTTTTTTTGAAAATTGTAATACGGAGAATCTGGATAGATGGAGAAAGAGAATCGATCTGGGGATAGAGAGGAAAATAAGCAGAGCCTGTCTGCCCTTACCAAAGAAAAACCCACACAGTCGAATGCTATAAGTATCCCCGAAATTTCGTTGCCCAAAGGGGGCGGTGCAATCAAGGGGATCGATGAGCAATTTAAAGTAAATGCGGCTAATGGCACAGCTGCTTTCAGCCTGCCTCTTCCCCTTACGCCCGGGCGGAATGAATTTACCCCCTCACTTTCACTCAATTATAACTCTGGTTCGGGAAACGGACCGTTTGGCTTGGGATGGTCGCTGGGGATGCCATCCATCCGCAGAAAAACAGATAAACACATACCTGCTTATGGCAGAACCGGTGATGAAGACGAATTCATGTTTTCGGAAGGAGGAGACCTGGTGCCTTACCTGGAAGAAGACGATGAAGGGGAGTGGGGCGAAAAAGAATATCCCGATCATGATGATTATAATGTTCGAAGGTACCGCCCAAGGATTGAAGGGGACTTTAGCCGGGTAGAACGCATCGAGCATAGTGAACTGGGTATCTACTGGAAAGTAACCAGCAGAGATAACATTGTAACTATATTTGGCCGGACCGCCGATACACGTATTGCAGATCCCGAAGACGACCGCCGTATTTTTGAATGGTTCCCGGAATTCAGCTACGACAATAAGGGAAACTGGATCCGGTATGAGTTTAATGGACTTGCTACATTTTAATGGACACGGAGTTAAGGTATATTGTAGTGAAAACAGAAAAGGATAAAATGAACAAAAAAGAACGAAGAACCTTTACCAAAGCATTTAAGCTGGATGTGATTCAACAGA
>VEMX01000065.1 GCA_009711805.1 Balneolaceae bacterium
ATAGGTAATGAGCTGGTCAAGGACTTGTTGAGAGATATCAGGAAAGGTTAATTTGGCCATGAGTTTTTGATGAAAAATACGAAACTCTAATCTTTATACCCTAATTATTTAGTGGTAATAACACTAGGAGCATATACAATGAATTTTGGCATACTAATTAGTTATGTAATTGCGGGAATCTTAACGATTTCGATACTCACCGTGAGTTATAATATGTCGTATAATGCTACAGAGATGACGACAACGCAAATCAAGAAAGTCCATTCAAGGGCGGTCAATGATATTCTTACATTTGACATCCCCAAAATAGGCTATCAATACAAGAGTACTTTAAGCACGAAGTTTGCAACAGCTGACAGTTCAGAAATTACTTTCTACGCCAACCTGGATAATAGTTTAGATAAGAGTGTGGAGACTATTACCTGGAAGTATACCGATCTGCCCTCTCCCGATTCAAAAAACCCGAACGACAATATTTTAAAGCGAACCGTAGATGGTGATGTTACAAATATTGAACTGGGTGTAACAAAATTTGAAATCCGATACTATGATGAACATGGAGGCAGTACACCAATGTCTACTCCTGTTAGTTCCTCCGATTTCGATAGTATAAAACAGATTGAAATAGAAATGGTTTTAGAAAGTAGTTACGAGGTCAATTACAGGGCTGGTCAAGAGAACTACGTCCAAACTACCTGGGTAAAACGGTTTTCTCCCGTTAACCTCAGGTAATTAATAAACCTATATTACTATGGGAAGAGCAACAATTATTATAGCAACGGGAGCCATACTGGTTCTTGGAATTCTTCAAATGGGAATGAATACAACCCGCAAGAGTATTGCGGAAGGTTCAGCCAGCTATGCGAACAACGTCCAAGTTCGTAATACTGCATTTACTGCTTCTCAAATTGCCATGGAAAGAATCAACGAAAGTGCTGGTACATGGCATCCTACCGAAGGTTCACCCTGGTATGAGGAAATCGAAGGATACAATATCTCCCTTTACTATGAATTACTTCCCACATCAGCTTCTGGAGCCTTTTCTTCTCTGGAAGAAGATACCGTAATCATCCATACCGTTTCATACTACCTCAACTCGTTAACCGAACAGCAAGACTCTGTTGAACTTATAAATACATATACTAAAACGGCCCTTCATTTTGTACCAGAGTTCAAGTCGGCGCTTTCTTTTGCTACTGATGACTTCACATTCTCGGTAGGAGGAAGCTCAAGTATTTCCGGGAATCCCCCTTCAGGATCATCTTGTGAGACAAAACCAGCCATTACCGTTATGGACGATGGCTCCTTAATCAACGACGACTATAATGAAGTAACAAATGCGGACCCGTCAAGCACCCACTTTGAAAGTGACAGCACGGATGTGGCCATTGATCCTGAATTAACGTATTCACCGGTAGATGAACTTATAGCTCGTTTATCCGAAATGGATGGTACCATAAGTATTTCAGGAAACTATAAAGGCACCATGGGTTCTGAAGAAAGTCCCGGAGTTTTCTTTGTAGAAGAAGATGCTAAATTGACGGGAGGTATTTCTGACGGTTATGGAATAATGGTGGTACGATCGGGAGGAGAGTTAGCCTATGACTCTTCAGGTGTTGAGCTTGATATTGCAGGTAACTTCACTTTTAACGGCTTAGTTGTATTTGAGGATGCCTACGAGCTCAAAGGCCGGGGTACACCAACCATTAATGGTTCTGTTTTGGTTGGGCATACAGAGGATTCCTCATCCGGAACCATTAATGTAGACATGAGCGGTAATATAGCACTTCAATATGATTGTACCGCTGAAAAATATGCACAGCTTGCCTCAGCAAATCTACTGGATCAAAACAGGTATAAGCGATTAAGTACTTATGAGTAGATTTTATACCCTCTCAAAAATCATCTAAGCACTGATTTTCATCTCTTTATTAAGATCCTCTTACATACTTTATTTTTTTTTAATGTAACAAACACTCATTCAGAACTCTTTTAGATTAGAGGCATCTAACAATTTTATACTTTAGATCTGTATGAGTAATTACTCTGATATTTTATATCTAACGGTAGCAATGGTGGTATTTTCTATTTTAACCATCAATACAGCCCGCAGTTTTCAATTTACCGCAGATACCTTAGTTCGAGCCGATCTTGAATATCGAGCTACTGCTATTGCACAAGATGAGATTGATCAGATTCGCTGGGAAACAGACGAGAATAAGTTAGATCCCGAGCATGATGATTATCTTTTTGATTCCTATCCCCAAAACCAGGCCATAACCTATGGTAATGAGAATGAATATTCGGAAACCTTTAAGGTAAATGGAAAATCAACCCTTATTGAAAATACCTCAAGCATGAAGAGGTATAAAGTTACTATTACTACAACCAGTAATTCCATCGACCCTAAAGTTGAAGTCTCACTGGAATTTATAAAATCATATATGCAAGAATAATGAATGTAGGAATTGTAACAAGTTTTATAGTTGCTGGTCTCATGATATTATCAATCATGGCCTTTAATCACTCTATATATACCTCCTCTGCAGAAACAACGATTACCACTATAAACCAAAACAATCTTGATAACCTGACAGAAATTATTAGTAATGACATGAACAGGATTGGTTATAAAACAGGGTCTTCTGATAATTTTAATCATATCTATAGCCAGGATGTTGAGTTCCAGGGTGATATTTATGACAACGACTCCCATGCTGTAACCACGGTCAGATGGTATCTTGACACATCCGATTCGGTGTCTACTACCACAAACTCAAATGATGTGTACTTAAAACGTACCGGGCCAACCTCAGATGGCAGTATTTCCACATTAAAATATCCAGTTACTCATTTCGAATTAAAATATTTTGCAGGTGATGGAACTGAAACAACCAATACCATCAATGTAAAAAGCATACAGGTTGAAGTTGTTATGGAATCCGGTGAGTACCATACCACAAGATCGGATGGTAAGAAACAATATCACCGAACAGTGTGGAAACGAACCTTCGTCCCTAATAACCTCAATTTCTAAATTACAGGTATAGAATCATGGGAAGAGCAATGCTACTTATTGTAACCGGGATGGTTGTAATTACCGGAATTATTCAAGCTAATAACAATAGAAGAACGGCTATACTACCAGAACGATCCCAAGACTATTTTTATGAACAACAAGCAAGAAATGAATCCATAAGCTTAGTTGATAATGCCATTGAGTATTTAAAGAATGATAACGAATGGGAAGATTCCATAAGCACAGGTGAGCACTTTCAGGGATCTGGAAAACTATACAGCTACAGCTCCACCACTGTCCCGGATTCTATTAACCATAGTGTAGATCAATGGAATCAATATCGAGTCCTTTTATTCAGCACATCCGAATACAAAGGATATTCGGTGCAAACCGAGGTTTTAATGCAGCGTGATTCTTTTTCTAAATATTCCTACTTCACTGAATCAGAACTATCCAGCGGAGGAAATTCCATTTATTGGTATACCGACGATGAGGTAACAGGCCCTGTTCACACCAATGGCACCTTTAAAATAGCAGGTACCCCAACCTTCCATGGCTTTGTTACAAGCCCAAATATGTACGACTCTACATCAAGCAGCTCTAGTCCAAATCTTTATGGGGGGTCTGATTTTAATGCTCCTGAAAATAACAGTCTGCTTAATAGCAATGTAAATCAACAAGTTCAGAACCTTTCTTCTCAAGCATCTTCTGGAGGATTAAGATTTAACGAGCATAAAAAGCTTGAGTTTTATGTAGATGGAGATGATGGATATGTGCGCACAAAATCAGTTCAAACCTATTCATGTGGGTATTATTACACCGAGACCTGTTACAGCTTTGCTACAGAATCAGATGATGATTCCTACCGTTTAAGTGACTACAATGGCATTATAAGTGTTGATGGGCAAACTTTTGTTGACGGTACTGTAAAAGGGGAAGCAACGGTACATTCAACAAGTAAAATCCATATTATGGGAGATATTCAGTACAATACAGACCCTCTTACCGACTCTAACTCCACAGACATTTTGGGTTTGGTAAGTGAAACTGATGTTGAAATTGATGAAGATGCACATACTGCTTCAGGATCTTCAGATATCGACATACAAGCTACAATCATGGCCCTTGATACCTCTTTTGGAGTCGAAGATTATTCATCTTCCGGTTTCAGAGGAAACATAAATTTGTTAGGAGGGATTATTCAGGTTCAAAGAGGAGCTGTAGGCACCTTTGGCGGATATTATGGGCAAACTGGTTACTCAAAAAATTATGTGTACGACACTCGCCTTAGAGGCATGACCCCCCCACTTTTCCCAAGAGAAAGTATCTTCTCTATTGTGTATTGGAAAGACAAAGTAGTTAGCACCCCAGACAGTTAATTTATTTATGATTAAAAAAGTAGCCTTCTTCTGTATCATCTGTATAGCTTCAGGAAATGCGTTGGCACAAACCTCCATCACCTTTAATCTTAATATGAAGCCTATGCTGGAAGACAGCTCATTCATTCCGGGAAAGGATCTTCTCAAGATAAATGGCAACCTCTACCCTCTTGGCCGTGGAAAAGATAAAATACTCAAAGACCGCTCTCCTATCGATAGTGTATACTCTGTCGAAATTTCTTTTCCATCCCGCTATGAAGGTGAGAAGCTTACCTACAATTTCTACATTGTTAAACCAAAAAAAACAATACGGGAAATCAGACCACGTATTCTTGTGCTCAGTAATAGAGATACAGTTCTTCCCCCCATTATTTTCAATGCATTTGCCTGGTAGCATATCTATATTAGATTCCATTAAATAAGTGTTTCTTGTTGAATGGAATATTTAAAAAATACATTTGATTATTAACTCATACACCTGAATGTTAACGGCGGCCAGCGTTATTCTAATTAAGAAATATTAACTGGTTTAATCGGTGAATAAATAAGAGCTTTAAATAAAAAGGTTTCGTTGTGAAAAGAATATCATTCCTTTTTCTGCTGATTATCTCTTTTGCTGTTAGCTCCCATGCTCAGGAAATAAGTGGTATGAATATTGAAGTAACGGCAAATGTGATAGAATCTATTGAGCTCACCACTTTGCAGAATATGCAATTTGATGATATCCAACCCGGGCAAGAAGAACTCTCTATTAGCCCTATTCTCGACCCCAACGCAGGTCGCATGGTAGCCAAAGGAATACCAGATGCTCGAATAAGACTCAGTTACCTAAAAGAATGGACCCTTACCAACGACAGAGACAATAGTACCCTTACATTTTACTATCAGCTGTCAGGCAATGATCTTGAAAACCAAAGCAATTCAGAATTATTACAAGCCAACAACCGGAATCTTCAGTTTAATTCAGAAGGAGAATACTTCATATGGATTGGAGGTAGTGTAAATATCTCAAATGCTCAGCCTGGTAATTATGAAGGTGAATTCACTATAGAAATAGAATATATTTAACAAGCAGGGTTCCCATGCTTCGACTCACCGCTTATTTTTTTATTCTGCTCGCTTGCCTCTTTGATGAAGTTAATGCACAGGAAGTAAATTTTGGCCAATACGCCACCGAAGACATCATATTAACCAATATTGGGTCAAATTCTTCGCTCGACTTTGGACAAATCCTCTCTGGTCAGGGACTCACTCAGATAGCACTCTCAGATCCCGAAGTTGTTGTTTACAGTATACAGGCAGAGGCTGATAAAGATATATTTCTCACGCTATCAGCCCCCTCTAATTTACAACTTGATGCCAGTAACACAATACCTTTTACGTTACGAGCTGCTTATGCCAACAAAGGCAATGATAACATAGCCCAGGCTGTATTAATAAGCGGAAGCTCTGCCCGATTTCCCGTTTTGGCAAGAGGCAATCAACCGCCGGGACCGCCGCCAGATCCAAAAGTTGAAGGAGATACTACACCTACTGCTACCGCTTACCTCTACCTTTATGGGGATCTCAGTGTTGGCAGCGTGGCATCAGGTGTTTATTCCGGCATCGTGAACATTACGGTCAGTTATGAATAATACACTATGAAAACCATTCTACTTAACATAGTACTTTTTCTTTCCATTGGTAGTGCAGATAGCTACGCCCAGTTTATTCACCTCCAAATAAATATAGAAACTGAAATGCGAGCTGATGTTATAGAAGAACTGGACTTTGGAACCGTAATCATTAACTCCGGACTTCGCCAAATAGACCGTGGAGACCCAAATATGGGAGTGTTCCAGCTTAGAGCATTAAAAAATCAAACACTTCTTGTTACTTTAAACAACCCTGAGCAACTGACTCACTCCAATTTAAATGTGCCTGACTTAGTTCCTGTCAATCTTGAAGCAGCCTATAATAATACCGGTACCCAGAGTGCCAACAACGCAGTTCCGTTTGTAAACAACCAAGCATCATTTAAACTAATAGGAACGGATGCTAACGACCCATCCAATCAATGGGAGTTTGCATATATTTTTATATATGGAGGGATAACCGTAGGAAATATTACCCCGGGAATGTATACCGGAACCCTTGTCATCGAGGTTGAATACCTTTAAGCGTTACTTAAATGATTAAGAGACTCTAACTTTTTTAAGTTAATTCATCAATGTATTTTTCATCCAAACATAAATAACTCAACTACCCATGAAACGATTATTCTCTTTTTTAACAGCTCTTGTTTTAATTTCCGTTTTCAGCATAGATGCTTTTGCGCAAGGTACCGACAATGATGCGATGACAGCTACAGCAAGTGTTATTGCTCCGGTAAATGTTACAGCCGGTACTACATTAGATTTCGGCGAAGTTGTGCCAAATGTAAATAAAACTGTAAACGTTAGTGGAAGTGGTAATGATGCTGATGTTGCTATAGGTGACTTTACTGTAACAGGTGAGACTGGAAACACAGTACAGCTTTCTTTTACTGCACTAAATGACCTTACGGATGGCGGCAGTAACACACTGACTATAGACTATAACAATACTAACTATGCAGCTTATTTCCCAAGCTCAGGTTCTTATGCTATTGACGGTACTGACTTTAACCCTTCATCTTCAACCCCAACAGTTACTTTAGTTGGTGGTTCTGTAGATGTATTAATCGGTGGTGAAGCTCAACCAGGCGCCAGTCAAGCAGGCGGAACTTATACTGGTACTATTACACTGACTGCGACGTATAACTAAGCAGCGAGATTCAAAAAATATTTCCATAGCCAAGGATTTAAATCCTTGGCTATTTTTTTGATTTCGGAATAAATCTTAGTTCGTGGTTTTTATAATTAAAATTCTTAGGTTAGTTAAAAGAATAAATTATCCCAAATGTATGCTTAAGAGACTTTTTGTTTCACTTTTTTTTCTTTTTTGTTCCGTCACTGCCCTTTACGCACAGATCACAATAGCACCTATAATGCTATTTATCGATGATCAAGACCGCTTTGCCTCTTTGCTTATCATGAATGGATCCAGTGAAGTACAAGAAGTTACCATTGAATTCCCTTTCGGTTATCCATTAACAACTGATATGGGGGAGATAGAAATGGTATATGACGACTCCGTTACAGCAAATCGGCATGGAATAAGTGACAGAATAAGAGCATTTCCGAGAAATTTCACACTTCAACCTAATCAAAGACAAATAGTTCGATTAACTATTGCTCCGGGAAATTTTGAACCCGGCACCTACTGGTCCAGAATTAAAACCACTTCTTCTCCCCAATCCCCCCCTATTGGAGAAACAGGCAATGACCAGGTAACCACTCAGATTACATACAACTTCGAGCAGATAACAACAGTTTTCTATAAAAAAGGCAACGTTACTACAGGATTGAACCTAATGGATATTTCTGCTGGGCAAAATGAAGATTTTATTTGGGTTAAAACTGATTTGGAACGAACAGGTAATTCTCCATTCCTTGGAAGCGCCTATTTAACGGTTATAGATGACAATGGCAATGAAGTACTAAGTCGCAGAACTTCAGTATCTATTTATTTTGACTATACACAAGCATTTAAAATACGACCAACTGAACTACCAGCAGGCGAATACCAGGCAGAAATCAGGTTTGTTTCTCAGCGGTCTGATATACCAGATACCGAGATAGTTGAGACAGAACCTGTGTCTCAGTCTATTACATTTACAGTAAGGTGAATGACTATCGTTTATGGCTTGTACTCCTTTTTTTACTGCTCCCACTTCACTTAACAGGAGCAGCAAGCCCCTTTTTCCCTAATAATTCCCCTTCTACCGAAGAACCTTATGAGGTTTTCCTTTCTTTCAACTACAAAAACCTTTTCAATAATGTAGTAATAGCCTATTATGATGAAGGGGATTACTACCTCCCTGTTTCTCAAATATTTTCTCTCTTGAAAATAAAACATGCGGTTTCATCTTCTCCGCCAGCTGTTTCTGGTAGTTTTTTGGATGCTAATAATACATTTTACCTCGATTTTGAAACTCTGACTATTTCCTTAAAAGAAAAAGGAGAATTCTCTATAGAACAGGTGGATTTAATACTAGGTGAAACTGACTACTATCTGGAAAGCTCCATTTTTAATGAAGTATTTGGGTTAAACTTCACTGTAGATTTTAACAATCTGGTACTACATCTCGAATCTGAAAATGAACTCCCTGTTTATTCTCAATACCTTCGGAAAGAAAGAAGACAAAAGACGAACAGGTATTCTATTACCAGAGAGTATTATGATTTGAAATTTTACAGAGAAAGAAAAATAGTAGCAGGCGGCTTCCTTGATTACTCTTTAACAACTCATATAAGCGAAGATGATCTCTTGTACGCCTATAGCACAAATATTGGGGGTGAAATACTCGGAGGCGATGTTCAAGGGTCTATAAATGGAAATTTCAGTAAAGAAAACTCCAATTTTCTTACCAATAACTTGCGTTGGAGGTATGTTGACCAAAATAACCCTTACTTCAGCCAAATATTTGCTGGTCAAAGCAGCACCGAGGGTTTATACTCACGGGCAATAACCGGAATAAGAATAACAAATGATCCTATTGTCCCTCGTTTTATTTTTGATGAAGTCGAAATTCAGGGAGCAGTAGAACCAGGTTCAGAAGTAGAATTATACTTTAATGACGCTCTCTACGATTTCCAAAATGTAAATCAGGATGGAAAATATCGATTTATTGCCCCTCTCACTTTTGGAACATCCCGGTTACGTTTGCAGATTTATGATCCTGCGGGAAGTATGCGTCAACAGCTAAAAAATATTCAAATACCTTATCGTTTCCTTCCCCCTGGTAAAACCATCTATAATGCGAGCCTGGGTAGATTGGACTCCCCTATTTTAGGAGCATTGAGTGATAATTACCTGGCTCAGGGAGAGGTAGGTTACGGTATCAATAATTGGCTTACTCAAAAGCTGGGCGCTGAGTATATCACAGACACAGAGTTAAGACGCTCTACCCTCCTATACAGTTCTACTTCTCTTCGCATATCCCAGGGGTACCTCGTAAACCTGGATATAGCCCCCGCTGCATTTTATCGGTTTTCAACCAGTAGCATATTACCTTCTTCTGCAAGCTGGGATATAGACTATTCATACTATACAGCTTCTGAACATATATATAACAACCTCGACCTGGATCAGGAATTGAATGCATCCTTTTATTTGCCTGTTCAACTTTTTAAAAATGATGTAAACCTTCGTTTTACGACCAATAGCATTTCAAGGGGCGACTATTATAGGAATAGATATAACATTGATTTAAACAGCCGAATAAACCGATTCAATGTGCGGTTTAATTACAGTGATACAAAAATAAAAACCTTTAGTCTTTCTCCTTCAAATGCCGCTGAATTATCTTCATCACTCAGCTATTTTGTTCCAAAAACATCTCCTCTTCCCAAGGCGTTACACGGCTTTTTGTTCAGAGGAGAAATCGCCTTTAATCCATCTTCCAACGAACTTACCGGTGTACGGTCTTTAATAGCTAAAGACTTTCTGGCAGATGGACGTATTCAGGTCTCTTACGCTAAAAATCTGATTAGTGATTATACTTTTTTCAATGTGGGACTGTCTTTTGATCTCGATCGTGTCCGCTCTTCTTCCTCGGCCATTCACTCCGCCAGAGGATCTGGGTTTAAACAAAATTTTCTTGGGTCTGTGGGTTTTGATCCACACAACTCAAAATTCATCCTATCCAACAGAAGACAAGTTAATCAGGCGGGAGCAGCAGTTAAGTTATTTGTTGATAACAATAATAACGAACGTTTTGATGAGGAAGACACTGTGATCAAAGACAATGCTATCCGCATAGGCAGATCAGGGAAATCCAGATTTACCAGCGATGGAACTATTTATATAAGTCAGTTACAAGCATACCATCAGGTTAACCTGGAAATAAACAAAGGAGCATTGCGGAATCCCTTGATAGTACCTCAATTTGAACAGTTCTCTTTTATTGCTCCTCCCAATCAATACAAAAGAATTGAAATACCATTTTATACTTCCGGAGTAATATCAGGTAACGTAAAACGAATATACAATGGTAAACAAAAAGGAATAGCCGGTTTACGTATGTATTTGGTACCACAAACCGATTCTGTAACTTCAACAGAATTAGAAACCAAGCAGATCCCTACTTTTTCAGATGGCTCTTTTTATGCATATGAGATCAGGCCCGGAAAGTATTATTTATTTCCTGATCCAAACCAACTCGATTTCCTTAATATGATATCTAAACCTGATTCTATGGATATTGAAATTGAAGCACTTGCGCAGGGCGATTTTGTAGAAGGGTTGAATTTCAAATTGGAGGATCGAACCTTACAAAATCAACCTGCTTTAAACCAAAATATTGAAACCAAAGACATCGGCGCCCCTGGTAATGAAAAACAGCGTAAAGATAACAGTGGAACCACGCTGAGTATTGGATACAATATTTCCGTTGACAGCCTTCAAACTACCGAATGCAATTATCACCTCCAATATGGTGGCTATGATACCCCAGGCCAGGCTTTAGCAATTATACAAACTGATAGTAATAATGTGTACTATAACAACCAAAGCAAGCAATATTTTAGCTGGGAAAATTCTTTTTCCACACTTGGAAATACGGCACATCATATACGCAACAATGGGCTTAATACAGCCTCTGTAGTAGAACAGTGTAATACATTCACTCCTGCTTCTCCTTCGGAGGAAGATCTTGCCAATGAAGCTTATTTCTTGCAATATGGAGCCTTCAAAAACCAAAGTGATGCCAACACGTTAAAACGGCAGCTAAATAATCTTCACGGAATACGTACACATGTCACTGCTGATCCTGAAAACAATTTCTACAAAGTTCGATCAGCCCCCTTCCCCAGCCGTGAAGAAGCCAATAATCAGAAGGAAGAAATCCTTTCATCTACCTCTCTTGCGGAAGATGGTATTTTCCTGACAAAAGGATCCATTACTTCTGGAATACAGTCATTTAATCCATCCTATCAGCTACAGCTGGGACTATTCGAATCTACCCGAAAAGCAACGCTTTATGCCATACGGTTGGATGAAGTGTTTAACCTGCGTTCCAGGGTTGTTATAGATCAAAACCAACAGGTACTCCTATATATTGAACAGGACTTCAGTCGCTGGGAAGAGGCCGCATCTGTACAAAAAGCTATTTCTGGTGATGAATCATTTCAGCCGCCGATTATACATACTACTATAAAATAAGTATTCTGAGTCCCTTCAAATCGGGCACGCAATGGTTTTTGCCTTGCCTCCTCCGTCTCGCCGATTGCACAAACCGAGCAACCCCGCTTTACCTTATATCCAATTCAGGAAGTGTAACCCTAACTCATCGATCGAGACCGGTGATCGGTCAGATCGGCTACGGGGTTGGTTGGGTTTACCCCTCGGTCTGCCGGCTGGAGTCCGTCTGACCGATTGCTGGATCCAGGGTACCCACATTTAACCTCGTTCCGCAGCTCCGCTACCTAACGCTTTATGGCGGCCCTGCCTCCAACTACAAAAGAAAAAGAATTAAACCAGCATTATGTTGGATTGAGAGAAATGAACTACCCCGAGGAGAGCCATCGGGGAATTCTTTGATTAAAGTGGCTCCATGGTTGTATAACAAGTGACCCGCCCCTGTCCCCTCCGGGGGGAACGCTTTGATTTAGATGGTTCGCTGCATTGGAAATTCCAACCACGAAAAAATATCATGAATCACCTACAATTCACACCAACCAACTTCCCCTCCCCGGAGGGGATTGTGGGGTGGGTAAATAATGCCACCAAAGCCCATCCCTAGGGAAGGGATGGCATAAACCAACGAGGGCTTCATCCCACAATTATTTTATGTTCTATGTGTAGCATCCCTGCCGGGACTTGCAGAAATCAACTACCCCGAGGCAAAGTCATCAGGGAGTTTTTTGATTAACAAGATGTTCCTTATAATCCTGCACATCCTGGTCATCCCTAAAATCCTGGTTCATAATGCGAAGGTTTGAACCAGTTTTACAGGATGTTTGGATGGAGACAATAACAAGGTTTGATCCTTGAAAAGCCAATGATATTGTGTTGCAGAAAAAATACAGCCAGCGCTGATTCTGCAAATCATACTAACATAAAAAAGCCAACATATAACTTTATATGCTGGCTTTAAAAATAGTTTAAAAGATAGTGTTACCCTTCAGTAACCGACTCGGCTAAAAGTGTAAGTTTATTATTATTCACTTCAACAAAGCCTCCTGAAATCATATAGATTGTCTCTCCGTCTTGTTTGCGTACAAGAACGGATCCTTCATCCAGGGTAGAGACAATAGGAGCGTGATGGGCTTTCACCTCAAAACTCCCTTCTGATCCCGGCATTTGTACTCCGGTTACTTCCCCTTCATACAAGGAGCCTTCCGGAGTTAATATCTGTGCTTGAAATGTACTCATAAGATTATTTCAACAATTTGATTATGCCGCTTCTTCTTCAGATTCAGCAAGCAGTTTCTCACCTTTCTCTATGGCTTCGTTAATGTCACCAACCATATAGAATGCACTTTCAGGTAGGTGATCCAGTTCGCCGTCAAGGATCATCTTAAATCCTTTAACAGTGTCCTCAACTTTTACATATACACCCGGCTGCCCAGTAAACTGCTCGGCTACGTGAAAATTCTGACTGAGGAAACGCTGAACCCGACGAGCTCTGTGTACAATTTCCTTATCCTCATCCGATAATTCATCCATACCCAGAATCGCAATGATATCCTGAAGATCTTTGTAATTCTGAAGCAGTGTAGTAACCTGGTTGGCTATTGCGTAATGCTCTTTCCCTACTACTTTAGGATCCAGGATAGTAGAAGATGAATCCAATGGATCTACCGCTGGGTAGATACCAATTTGTGTAAGCGCACGACTCAATACAGTAGTTGCATCAAGGTGAGTAAATGTGGTTGCAGGAGCAGGGTCAGTTAAATCATCAGCAGGTACATATACCGCCTGAACTGAGGTAATAGATCCTTTTTTGGTAGAAGTAATACGCTCCTGAAGGTCTCCCATTTCGGTAGCCAATGTGGGCTGGTAACCTACCGCTGAAGGCATACGCCCCAGCAGGGCTGACACCTCGGAACCGGCCTGAGTAAAGCGGAAAATATTATCAATAAAGAGCAGGATATCAGGAGAAACTTCATCACGGAAGTACTCCGCTACCGTTAATCCTGAGAGTGCCACTCGTGCACGGGCTCCAGGAGGCTCGTTCATTTGACCGAATACCAGGGTTGCCTGTGATTCTTTTAATTTGGTTTGATCTACTTTGGAAAGATCCCACTTCCCTTCTTCCATAGACTCTTTGAATTCATCACCGTAATTGATAATACCGGATTCAATAAATTCACGCAGAAGGTCATTTCCTTCACGGGTACGTTCTCCAACACCGGCAAACACAGAAAGACCACCATGCTGCTTCGCAATATTGTTAATCAACTCCTGAATCAAAACAGTTTTACCTACACCGGCACCACCAAATAATCCAATTTTACCACCCTTGGCATAGGGGCAAAGCAAATCAACTACTTTAATACCTGTTTCAAGCATCTCCGATGAAGTAGCCAGTTGATCAAATGGAGGCGCCTGGCGATGGATGGGATACGACTCCTTTCCTTCCGGCTTTGGGATACCATCAATAGACTCTCCTACAACGTTAAATAAACGACCTCTTATATCCTCTCCAATAGGCATTGAAATAGCCTTACCTGTATCAGTTACTTCTTTACCTCGAACTAACCCATCGGTGGAATCCATCGCGATCGTACGCACACGATCTTCTCCAAGGTGCTGAGCAACCTCAAGAATCAGAGATGATCCATCTTCATTTTTGATTTCAAGGGCGTTAAGTACAGCCGGGGTTTTGCTTTCTGAAAAATCAACATCGACTACAGGTCCAATCACCTGTGCAACAGTTCCTTTATTCATGTGCTAAATCGCGATTTATTTAGTTTTTTGATGTATACAAATGTGCCCAAAACATGCTTTGGTACAAAGGCTGGTAAAGATAGGGAGATACTATCAGAGAGGCAATGAAAAAAGTGGTTTTAAATCAGGAATTTTATATCCGTGTTTTTGTGGATTAAAGTCCTGCCTGTAACCCTTCCCTTCCCGATAAAAAAGTGTGTCTGCCATTTTATCTCTTTAAGTCCCTTCGCGATACCCTGGGTGGTTAATGTGCCCAAGGTATACCCTGGACAGTGTATTGGTTATTGGAGAATTGGAGAAGTGAAATGGCAGAAGGCAGAAGTGAGAAGAGGTCGGGATTGTAAAACCATTTCCAGTAGAGCACAGAATAAGGCGTTGAGCTTGGTTCTGCATCTCCCTCCTTATTCGAGTGGAACAAGAACAGGGAGACCCCGATAATGGAGATAGAGTCAGGGAAGGTTTGATAAAGGCAAGAAATTGTAATCAAAACCTACTCCCGAGGGAAGTCAAGGCAAAAAGATCTTCACAATGGGGGCTCTAAGCTATTTAGAACTTTGTTTATTGGGCACCGCCATAATCTCTGTACAACAACTCTGTGTAATACTACTTCTCGCCCTTTCACTTTTTTAACTGTGATGGCTATGATTTTTGGGATAGGCTGTGATATCAATTGATCACAAACATCCTGTTCATCACATCTATCACAGTTAAACCGGCTAAGAAGAAAAATCATCGTCTAACCTTCAGAAGAGGATATACATTTCACCTATTAGTTATTTCCGAAACACACCAGCAGGCGATGCCTGCATCTCCATCCCAACCAAAACATAAGGAGATACTTCCCCCAACACCCCATAGATCAATCCCTAATTGATAATTCAAATTCCAAAAACACGCAAGTAGTTCAACTAAGACATGTACAGAACAATGTGTGAAGGCGCTCATCAATCACTTATCAATACACTGTACTTGCTCAAATATTCAGACCCCGTATATACAGCCTGCCTCAAATTATGATAAAAGCCGATACTTATATTAGCAACTCCCCTGTTAAAATTTTATCTTTGGAAAGATTAGAGCCGCGCTAAAAACGTGGCTTGTTTTTATTGCGTGATCTCAAAAAAAGGTGACAACAATCACCTTTTTTAGTTGCAAGCAACCTCAATTTTAAAAACCCTGTACTCCATTGGAAACTGAATTTTCTGAACGATCGGTAAGTATCGACATACTAATACAATTTGATGAAGGAAATATTGTCGATTACTCGTTAGCCGATGAACTCGAAACCAGAGAACGTGCTCAGGTTCGGGAATATGTGCAAAATATCTTCCGCAAAAGAAGTTACCTCGATTTCATCATCGATCACTATTCTTCTGTCAGGGTAGACGAAATGAAGCCCGGACTCAAAAATATTCTGAGACTGGCCATTTATGACCTCCTGTTTATGGACAGCACTCCGGATTATGCAGCCATTAACGAAGCCGTGGAAATAGCCAAATACAAATTGGGCTCCAAAACCGGCGATCTCGTAAATGCCATTATGCGTAACCTGCAGCGTGACGGAGAAGAACTCCCCAAACCCGCTTATAAAGATCGCAATAAACTCGTAGCTACAACTTTCTCCCATCCGGAATGGTTGGTAGAGCGCTGGAGAAAACGATTTGGGGAAAGAGAAGCTTTCCAATTGATGCAATCCAATAACTCCCGGCCACACTTTTATGTTCGGGTAAATACACTGCGTACCAAGCCTGAGAATTTTGAGCTCCGCATGAAGAAGATGGATATGATTGCAGAAGCCAGCGACTGGCTGCCTTACTACTATATGGTAGAAACTGTTCAGCCACTCATCGAAAAGGGATTGCTTAAAAAGGGATTATGCCTGGTTCAGGACATAGCAGCAGGCTTTGCTCCTACTATTCTTGACCCCCAGCCCGATGAATCTATTTATGATTTATGTGCCGCTCCCGGTACAAAATCTATTATGATGGCTGACCTGATGCAGGGTGAAGGTGAAATTGTCTCCGTTGATATCTCTTCTGAGCGACTGGAAAAACTTGCAGAAAATGCACTTAATTACAAGGCTGAAAACATCAAAATTCGCCGGGGTGATGTGCTTGAAGTATCCCTTGGGTTGGCCGATGGAGTATTACTGGATGCCCCCTGTACCGGAACCGGTGTACTGAGTAAACGCGCAGATCTCCGCTGGAGACGCGATCAGGAAGGCCTGGACCGGGCGGTTGAACTTCAGGAACAATTGCTTGAAGAAGCCGCCAACATGGTTAAACGTGGCGGCAGGCTGGTATATAGCACCTGTTCGCTGGAACCGGAAGAAAATATGGAGCAAATCACCAGGTTCCTCGATAAATATGACAATTTTGTATTAGAACCTCTGGGCGATTACCTGCCGGAAGAAGTACTGGCTGAAGACGGCAAGGCCTACCAAACCTTCCCGCACAAGCATGGCTGTGATGGTCACTTTGGCGTACTTTTGAAGCGAGTGAAATAATTTAACGACAGAGGATACAGAGCTTCGCGGAGGTTTCGAAATGCATACTGCTTTGAGTTCCTCTACAAACTCCGTGACTCAAAATAACTATCTTATGATACTTTTGGATGAGCTTACTGATGAAGTAATTGACTCGACTATTCAAGTTCATAAAGAACTGGAGCCGGGATAAGCTGAATCTGCTTATCAAGTGTGTCCTTTTCTTTGTTGAAAAAGAGCCTCAAAAAAGTAATAAAATCAGAAAATCTACCACTCTGTGCACCTCCGTGCTCTCTGTGGTTTAAAAACATTGTTGATTTGAGTAAAGAAATACCCGCACAATACGATCCCACCAAGGTAGAAGACAAATGGTACTCCTACTGGATGGAGAACAAATATTTCTACTCCACTCCCGATGACCGTGACCCTTTTACTATCGTCATCCCTCCTCCCAATGTAACGGGGGTACTCCACATGGGGCATATGCTCAACAACACCATTCAGGATGTACTGGTGCGTAAGGCCCGCATGGAAGGGTACAATGCCTGTTGGGTGCCTGGAACCGACCACGCCTCTATTGCCACCGAAGCTAAAGTAGTACAGAAGCTCCGCAAAGAAGGAATCAAGAAAAGTGATATCGGGCGGGATAAGTTTTTGGACCATGCCTGGGAATGGACCCACAAACATGGCGGGATTATCCTGGACCAGCTTAAAAAATTAGGTGCAAGCTGCGACTGGGACCGCACTACCTTCACTATGGATGAAAAGTATTCCGAAAGCGTCATTGATGTGTTCATTGACCTGTTTGAAAAAGGTAAAATATACCGTGGTGCCCGGATGATAAACTGGGACCCTGAGGCCAAAACTGCTCTAAGTGATGAAGAGGTGATTCACAAGGAAGTCAACTCCAGGCTCTATCATATTAAATACAAGATTGTGGGCGAAGATGAGTATGTAACCATCGCAACCACTCGCCCCGAAACGATCCTCGGGGATACAGCCGTTTGTGTGAATCCTGAAGATGAGCGTTATACTCAACTCAAAGGAAAGAAAGTGATTGTACCCCTGGTAAACCGTGAGATCCCGGTAATCGAGGATGACTATGTAGATGTGGAATTTGGCACCGGCTGCCTGAAAATTACCCCGGCCCACGATGTGAATGACTATGAGATTGGCCAGCGGCATAAGCTGGAAACCATCAACATGATGAATGCCGATGGCACCGTCAGTGAAGAGGGTGAGCTTTATATCGGCAAAGACCGTTTTGAGGTCCGAAAGGAAATAAGCAAGGATTTAGAAGAAGCCGGCCACCTGATCAAAGTAGAAGATTATCAGAACAAGGTGGGATATTCGGAACGAACCGATGCCGTTATAGAGCCGCGCCTGTCCCTGCAGTGGTGGGTTGATATGAAAGAACTCAGCCAGCCGGCCCTGGAAAATGTAATGAACGACAATGTAGAATTCCATCCGTCCAAGTTCAAAAACACCTATCGCCACTGGATGGAAAACATCAAGGATTGGTGTATCAGCCGGCAATTGTGGTGGGGACACCGCATCCCGGCTTATTACTTTGGGGAAGGTGACGAAGATTTTGTGGTGGCCAAGACTCCCGAAAAAGCTTTAGAATTGGCGAAAGAGAAATCGGGCAATACAGGCTTAACCTTCGATGATCTTAAGCAGGATGAAGATGTACTGGATACCTGGTTCTCTTCCTGGTTGTGGCCAATCTCCGTATTTGACGGATTTTATGAAGAAGATGAAGTAGACTACTACTATCCAACCAACGACCTGGTGACCGCTCCCGAAATCATGTTTTTTTGGGTGGCGCGTATGATTATCTCCGGATATGAATACCGGGATGAACAGCCCTTCAGGAATGTATACTACACCGGTATTGTCCGGGACAAAAAGGGCCGTAAGATGAGTAAGAGCCTGGGGAACTCTCCCGATCCGCTTAAGCTCATCAAAGAGTATGGTGCTGATGGCGTTCGTATGGGACTGCTTTTTGCCACTCCTGCCGGCAACGATCTCCCCTTCGATGTGAAACTGTGTGAACAGGGGCGTAATTTCTCCAATAAAATCTGGAACGCTTTCCGTTTCCTCACCATGAACATGGATGAAAACGAAAGCTACACCCCTACCCTTGAAATTAACGAAGAAGATTTGTCGGACCGTTGGATGTTGGCCCGGCTGCAAGAAACAATTTGCGGGGTTGATGAGGACTTTGAAAAGTACCGCCTCAATGATGCTATTAAAAAAGTATACTCCCTGATCTGGGACGATTTTTGCGACTGGTATATTGAACTGGCCAAAGCGGATAACTATGGGGATAGCATTCCAACCGCCAAGCTGAATACCGCTCTGGGATTCTTTGAGCAATTAATGAAACTGCTCCACCCATTCATGCCCTTTATTTCAGAAGAAATCTGGCAACACATTCAGGAGCGTTCAGCAGAAGAAGCCCTCCTTGTTTCGGAATGGCCCGAATTTGATGAAACTGTGTACCGTAAAGAAGACATTGAATTCTTTGGCATCTTCCAACAGATGATCTCCTCACTTAGAAATATCCGTGCCGAAGTAAATGTATCTCCCAAAGAAAAACTGGATGTATTCATTAATACCAAAACAGCCGACTTTGCCGCCAAACTAACCTCCAACCGCTGGATGATAGATAAACTGCAGGCTATTGGTAAACTAACCGTTTCTGACAAGGTGGAAAAACCCAAGGTATATTCATCTGCTATTGTAGAAGGCCACGAGATTTATGTATCTCTTGAAGGCTTGATTGACTTTGACAAGGAAAGAGAGCGAATCAATAAAGAAATTAAGCGGCTCGAAGGATTCCTGAAAGGCATTAAGGGTAAACTCTCCAATGATGGATTTGTAAACAATGCCCCGGATGCCGTTGTAGCCAAAGAACGCAAAAAGAAATCAGATACCGAAGACAGTATTGCCAAACTGAAAGAACAGTTAAAGGACTTTTCCTGATCACCGGTACTGCCCGAATATAAACTCTGCCATTCGATGGCAAGGAATCGGGGCGAAGGAGTGGGTTTCCCAGTTGTTCCAAAATTTCAGTAGTAAGCAACCGATCTATTGGTTGGCCAGCAAGTCCTCTCCTCCAGGAGAGGATTTAGGTGAGGTGGAGAATAAAGGCTATTATCCTATTACAGCTTGAAGCACCTTCTTCGCTCAAGACTAAAAAGATCAGTAAAACCCTAACGAACCCCGAGGGATGCTTTCAGCAGGGAGGGATCGAAAGTAAAGGGTAGTGACCACCTTAAAGCTCTCTTAAGTCTTACAGCGAGTATCGGGGTTTCATTACAGCGAACAAAGCCCGTCGAGCGCTGACTTAAGAGCGGGGGCCTCGCAAGTTTCTGACTTGCTTTAGGAAGAAAAATTGTTGTACATACGCCCACAGAAACCCCTTTCATTTAATTTTAGGGTAATACATGGTGCGATACCCTTTATACGCCAAAGGCATCGCTTCGTGTGAAGTCAAAGACTTCCCGGTTATTTACTTTTCAGTCACCGCTCCGCTAAAGACTGAAAAGATCGGGGTACTGCCCGAATATAAACTCTGCCATTCGATGGCAAGGATTCGGGGCAAAGGAGAGGGTTTCCCAGTTGTTCCAAAATTTCAGTAGTAAGCAACCGATCTATTGGTTGGCCAGCAAGTCCTCTCCTCCAGGAGAGGATTTAGGTGAGGTGAAAGTATATGGCAGTCTCCCCGTTCACGGCAACTGATGTGGGCAGCGTTGATGTAGATACCAGGCATATTTCAGGAGATCGCTGCGTCGGTATTGAACCAGGCCTGATTGAAGGTTTGAGCTCCTCGCGAATGGCTCCTCCCCGCGGGGACTCGTTCTGAATGACACCTTGATTTGAGGATAGGAAAGAAAAAATTAATAAAAGCCCCCCCTCCGGACGTCTGCGGCGCTCAAGGAAAGAGCTTTTCAGTTGCTACAAAATCTCAAAAGTAAGTAACCGATCTATTGATTACCCAGCAAGTCCTCTCCTCCAGGAGAGGATTTAGGTGAGGTGGAGAATAAAGGCTATTATCCTATTACAGCTTGAAGCACCTTCTTCGCTCAAGACTAAAAAGATCAGTAAAACCCTAACGAACCCCGAGGGATGCTTTCAACAGGGAGGGATCGAAAGTAAAGGGCTATGAGCGCTGTTTGCTGTCCTCAAACTTGCCCCGGAAAACAACGGAGAGATAACCCACCGGAAGGGACATGTTGAGGAACCATAGCATTACACAGCATATCCCGCCGCCCGATTATCCATATAAAACTAAGGTTGTTTCCCAATTGCACCTTATACCCCTTAAAAAAAGATTGAAATTAAACCACCAATAAAATACTAAAATCAATATCTTATCAAATTCAATAGGTGCAAAATTATTCCAATACAACTATAGCGCGTACTTCTATTTATGAAGACATTTTCCCTGGCATCCGAAGAACCCAAAAAAGACCCGGATTTTCTCCAATCACTTAATGAACAACAGTACAAAGCAGTAACCCACACCCGCGGCCCCCTGCTTATTGTAGCCGGTGCAGGTTCGGGTAAAACACGCGTACTTACCTATCGCATAGCCTACCTGCTCCAGCAGTTTAAAGCAGCTCCCAATGAAATCCTGTCCCTGACTTTTACGAATAAAGCAGCACGCGAAATGAAAGAGCGTATTGGTAAGCTGATTGGCGATAAAGCAGGAAAACTATGGATGGGAACCTTTCATTCTATCTTCTCCAAGATACTGCGGTTTGAAGCCGAAAAAATTGGCTTTGGTTCTGATTTCACCATTTATGATACCAGCGACTCACAGGTGGTCATCAAGCAAATTCTGCAGGAATTGAATTTTGACCCCAAAGAGATTAAACCCCGGGTCATCCATAACAAAATTAGTGATTCTAAAAATGAGCTGATTGATCCCGATACATATCTGCAGCGGTTTGTGAGTAGTACCCTCGACGACATCACGGCACGGGTGTATACCATCTATGCCAAGCGGCTCAAACAAAGCAATGCTATGGATTTTGATGACTTGCTGGTGAAACCCATCCAACTTTTTGAGGAACACCCTGATGTTCTCGAAAAATACCAGGACCGTTTTAAATACATCCTGATTGATGAGTACCAGGATACCAACCACGCCCAGTACAAAGTAACCAGGATGCTGGCTGATAAATACAAAAACATTTGTGTGGTTGGGGATGATGCCCAAAGTATTTACTCCTTTCGCGGGGCTGATATTTCCAATATCCTCAACTTTAAGGAAGACTATGAAAATGCCACCCAGGTTCCCCTGGAGCAAAATTACCGATCTACCAAGTCTATCCTCCAATGTGCGGATTCCATCATTAAAAAGAACACCAAGCAGCTCGACAAAACCCTTTGGACTGATAAAGAATATGGTGACAGTATTACCCTGCTTGAAAATTTTGATGAACGGGATGAAGCTAACCGGGTAGCCAACTACATTAATGAACTGAAAATGCGGCATGGCTATCAAAACAATGATTTTGCCATACTGTACCGCACTAATTACCAATCCCGGGTATTTGAAGAAGCTTTCCGCCGAAAGGATATTGCGTACCAACTGGTGGGCGGACTCTCGTTCTATCAGCGAAAAGAAATTAAGGATGTCCTGGCCTATCTTACCCTGCTGGTAAATCCTCATGACGAAACCAATCTTCTGAGGATTATTAATGAACCTTCAAGAGGAATAGGACAAAAATCTATACAGGATTTATTAAAACAAGCGCGGGAAGAACGGAGAAGCGTGTGGAGTATCCTTCAGAATGTAGAACAAACCGATGTTTACAAGCCTGCAAAAGTTCGTATTCGTGAATTTGTGGATATGATTAATAAGCTGCGCTCTGAGCTCGAACATGGATTGAGCATAACCGAAGTAACCAAAGCAATGATGGAACAATCAAGGTATATGAAAGCTTTGGTTGAGGAAAATTCCCCTAAATCCATGATGCGAAGGGAAAATGTTATAGAACTTCAAAATGCCATTTCATACTACGAAAAAGGAAACAGCAAGCCCTCATTAAGTGCTTTTTTGCAGGAAATCAGTCTTATTACTGACACCGATAAGTTTGACGAGTCTAAACCGGCAGTAACCCTGATGACTGTGCACGGCTCAAAAGGACTGGAATTCCCGGTCGTATTTATCGTAGGGCTTGAAGAAAACCTCTTTCCTGTGGGAGCCCGCCAAAATTTTGATGTTGATATAGAAGAAGAACGGCGCCTTTTTTATGTAGCCATTACCCGTGCTGAGGAACGACTGTATTTTAGCCATTGCCGCAGCAGGTTCAAGTTTGGAGAAGAGCTCAAACAACTCCGCTCCCGTTTCCTCGATGAAGTAGATTCAGGAGTGGTACGAACGGAGACCGGAGCTACCATCTCCCAGAAAGAGGAAAGCAGTTCGCTGCAAAAAAATAAGGACACCTCTACCCGCGTTGAGTACGACTGGAAGCAGCCAAAACAAAAGAGATCGGCTTCCTCGTCCACAACCATCCACTACGACTACCAGGATGGTGACGATCCTTTCCAGGTAGGAACCAAGGTTATTCACAAAAAATTTGGCCCTGGAAAAATTATCAGCCGGTCAGGTATAGGCAATGATGCCAAAGTTGTTGTATTTTTTAAAAGCAGGGGCCAAAAGAAGTTGATGTTGCGTGCAGCCCCTCTGCAAATCATCGGTTAGTTACAGACGGAAGAATACGATAAAATGAGAAAAGCACTACTCACACTTATCTGGGTGTGTACATGTATTAGTTTGAGTTATGCTCAAGCAGTTTTAACGCCCGAGAATATGGCCCTGGGTGGCGGGGGAAGTACATATATTAACGACTATCAAGCCAACTTTTATAACCCGGCCAACCTTATGATCAAAGACCATCCCGGTTCTTTTGACATAGGAGTAGCTGTTGGCGGCATCTATTTTGATCCTGTGCTGAACTACCGGGGGCTCCAAGATCAATTCCATAACCTGAAAGATTATATCCAAAGCTATGATCCTTCTTCTTACACCTTAACGCCAAAGATGAGGAACCAAATACTGGAGCAAGACTTCAAACCCGGGGCCAGCATCTCATCAAACCAAAGCCGATACGATATCACCCTTTTGGGATTAAAATGGGAAAACAAAAACTCAGCTATTTCTCTTGCATTCCGCAGCCGAACCTCTTCTAAATACACCACCGGAAAAGAATGGTATACTGATTACATTTCAGCTGTCAATGGTATTGAGACTATGGACCGCACTCTTACTCACCGTTATCAAACTTTGCATGAAATATCCTTTGGCTATGCAGAGTCCTTTCCTTTTTTAAGCGGACTAACCCCCCGGCTCGACAAATTCATCATTGGCATAGCACCCAAACTGGTTTTTGGAGGAGGGTACCTGGACGCTTCCTGGACCAACATTTATGAACGAAGCATAATCAGTGGTGAAATCAACCGGATTCAATCGCTAAATTATTCAGCAACAGGAAATTTTGGGGCGGCCGTCTCCGATTATAATGTAGGAATGGACGCCCGACAGGCAGTCTCCAACAATTTTGATTATGATGCATCTTCAATCTACGGCATTGGGGCAGGCCTCGATATTGGCGTTACCTACTTGCTGACCCTTGGTGATGATTTATCAGCAATACACTCGGGCAACGAACTTACCCGAAAATCGCTGCGGGTATCCTTCTCGATGACCGATATTGGTTTTATCTCCTATTCGCAGGATGAAGTAACCATCGACAGTCCCCAAGACACTACCCTTGTGGAGGCGTTCCCGGCCCAATTGGCCCAAGAACCCTTTATGGGCATACAAGGGCAGTATCTTAACTTTATTGAGGCCTATGGTGAAGACAACCCATTAAAAAGCTCAAACAGAATCACCGATACCTTTTCCACTCTTTTGCCGCTTGCCCTGCATGGCGGCATTATGCTCGACCTGAACCGCATTAAGCTGATGAGTGATTTAAGTATAGGACTCACCAAAAATGCCTTTAATTCCACAACCCTAATATCATCTTTTGGTATAGAGCTGAGACCCCTCAAATTTATGCCGCTGAGAGCCGGTATCCAGTTAGAATCAAGTGAAGTGAATTTTCTAAGTGTAGGAACTGGTATTGAAAGCCGGTATTGGGATTTTTCAGTAGCTGCACAGCTGTCGCCGGAGCCTCTCCCCTCTTTTGGGGCTGTATCGGGATTCTCAATGGCGACACTTCGTTTTCATTTTTAAAGCCTGACACTTTGCCCTACATTACTGACAGGTAGTTCACGGTACTGACGGTTTGTTTTAGTCTGATAAATCTGGCTCCGTATTTGCGAGATAAGAGAAAAATAAAAGATTGCAATTATTATTTATGAAAGAACATTTAGATTGGTTTAACAATTTGGATTCCGCTGACTCAGATTTTGATGACTTTGAGCAAGCTATTCCGCTGATGTCGGAAGAAGAAGAAAAAGAACTTACAGAGGCAGAAATACCGGAATCCCTGCCGATACTCCCCCTTAAAAACACCGTATTATTCCCCGGTGTGGTAGTCCCCATAACCGTTGGGCGCGATCGCTCCCTGGCTATGGTTAAGGAAGCATACGAAGGCGATAAAATTATCGGGGTGGTTACCCAAAAACAGGAAGAAATAGAAGAGCCCAAATACAAAGACCTTCATAAGGTTGGTACGGTAGCGCAAATCCTGAAGCTCATCAAAATGCCCGATGGCAGCAAGAGTATTGTAATACAAGGTAAATCGAATTTTAAAGTAGAGGAATTCACCCAGGACACCCCATACTTCAAAGCCAAAGTTCAAGCCTATCCAAAAGAAATGGATATTGAAGGAGTAGAACTGGATGCTTCTGTCCGCAACATAAAAGAGACGGCCTCCAAGATTATTAATATGTCTCCCAACATCCCTTCAGAGGCCTCTATTGCCGTTAATAATATTAACAGCCCTACATTCCTGCTCAATTTCATCTCCTCTAACCTGAATGTATCTGTTGCCGACAAACAGAAACTGCTGGAAATAAAGAAATTTTCTGATAACCTTGACCAGGTCATGGAATTCCTGGAAAAAGAAGTTCAGGTACTGGATATGAGTGAGAAGATCCGTACCAAGGTTAAATCCGATATTGACGATCAGCAACGTGAATTCTACCTCCGCCAGCAAATGAAAGCCATACAGGAAGAGCTGGGTGATGATGCTGAACAACAGGAGATTGACAAGCTTCGGGATAAACTGGAGGATAAAGAACTGCCCGACTATGCCATAAAGACTGTTGAAAAAGAACTACAGCGGTTGGAGATGACTCCCAATGCTTCCCCTAATTACGGCATTATTCACAGTTATGTTGAATGGATTCTCGACCTTCCGTGGAATGAGTTCTCCAAGGACAAACTCGACCTCAAATATGCCAGAGAAGTACTGGATGAAGACCATTATGGCCTCGAAAAAGTTAAAAAAAGAATTGTTGAATACCTGGCCGTACTGAAACTTAAAAAGGATATGAAGGCTCCCATCCTGTGTTTCTATGGCCCTCCCGGTGTAGGTAAAACATCGCTGGGTAAATCTATAGCCAGAGCTCTGAACCGTGAGTTTGAGCGTTTTAGTCTTGGAGGCATACGGGATGAAGCAGAGATACGGGGACATCGCAGAACATATATAGGAGCGCTTCCCGGCCGCATCATCCGTTCAATGAAAAAGGCCGGAAAAGGGAACCCGGTCATTATGTTGGACGAAATTGACAAAGTAGGCAGCGATTATCGCGGAGATCCTACTTCTGCCCTGCTTGAGGTACTTGATCCTGAACAAAACGATACCTTCAGTGATAATTACCTCGAACTGGAGTATGACTTATCAAAAGTAATGTTTATTGCCACAGCCAACTCCCTGGATACTATTCCTGCTCCCCTCAAAGACCGAATGGAGATTATCAATATCAGCGGTTATACCCTGGAGGAGAAAACTCAGATTGCCAAAAAGTATTTAATCCCCAAACAGATTAAAGAAAACGGACTGACCGAAGAACAGATCTCGATTAATGATGAAGCCGTTGAGCGTATTATTGATCAGTATACCCGTGAGTCTGGGGTTAGAAACCTGGAGCGGCGCATTGCCGGTGTATGCCGTGGCGTAGCTGCCAAAGTAGCCTCTGGCGAAATAGAATCTTTTGATGTAGAAGACGACCATATTGAAGAATATCTTGGTAAACGCAAATTCTTTAGCGATGCTGCTGAACGAACTACCGTGCCCGGAGTAGCTACGGGACTCGCCTGGACTCCCTATGGAGGCGACATCCTCTTTATTGAAGCCAGCGTCTCCAAAGGTTCCGGCAAAATCAATATTACCGGACAGCTTGGAGATGTGATGAAGGAATCGGCCATGTTGGCGGTTTCTTACCTGCGGGCTCATGCCGATAACATTGGCATACCGGAAGAAGCTTTTAAATTTTGGGACCTTCACATTCACGTACCTGCCGGTGCCGTACCTAAGGATGGTCCATCAGCGGGTGTATCCCTGATGGCAGCCATTGCCTCTATCTTTACACAGAGGAAGGTTAAAGGTACTATTGCTCTCACTGGAGAAATCACCTTACGGGGACTGGTTCTTCCGGTGGGTGGTATCAAAGAAAAAGTACTGGCAGCCAAACGAGCAGAAATTGAAAAGGTGCTGCTTCCTAAAAAGAATGAAAAAGACGTAGCTGAAATAGAAGATGATGTCATCGGAAACCTGAAGGTCCACTATCTTGAACGAATGGATCCCCTGCTGGATATCATTCTTGAAGAAGACGAAATCAATGATCCTTTTGAATTTTTTAAGGTCAGTGATGATCATAAAAATGCCGTATCCGGCAAAAATGGTGTAATGAGTGATGATGTGGAAGTAGTCAGTAATAAAAAAGACTAAACCAAATCAACATATAAAATTTAGTTAGAGAGCGGGCAATTTGTCCGCTCTTTTTTTATCCTCTTCCCTCGTTGTTATTTGCCATAGCAAAGCTTTTATTCATTCTCTATGCAACAACCTCATACCATCGAAATTTGTATTGACTCGCCAGAAGCTGCTTTTCTGGCTTCCCAACATGGAGCACATCGGCTGGAAGTATGTTCTGCTTTAGCAGAAGGAGGACTCACTCCCAGTTACGGTTTTTTGCACCACCTTAAAGAACAGCTTACCGCTGAGCTGGCGGTATTAATTCGCCCGCGATCGGGCGATTTCCTGTACAACCGGCATGAATATGAAGTGATGAAGAAAGATATCCGGTTTTGCAAATCCATAGGTGTACATGCCGTTGTATTTGGAATTTTAAAACAGGATGGGACGGTTGATTTGGAGAGAAACAACGAACTGGTTGAGTTGGCTAAACCAATAGATGCTGTATTTCACCGGGCATTTGATGTAGCCAGGGATCCCTTTGAAGCCCTGAATTCTTGCATCAAAGCCGGCTTTAGCCGTATTCTAACCTCGGGTCAACACAACAAAGCTTTCGATGGAATTACACTTATAGAGCAACTTATACAGCAAGCTGAAGATAGGATTAGCATTATGCCGGGCTCAGGTATTTCACCTTCAAACATTCAGCGTTTTATAGATATAGGAGCCGGTGAGTTTCATATGTCGCTTAAAACTACAAGAGAAAGTAATATGGAATACCGGAAATCTGGGGTATCGATGGGGGCTTCCAGCCCGGATCAGGAGTATCAACTCAACAGTGTTGATCTGAAAAAATTAGAACAAATCATTTCTATTGTAGACAAGAATAAGACATGAGAATACGACTACTGTTAATTGCCGTTATTTTACTGCAGGCATGTACACATCAAAAAAAGGAAGTACTGAAACTGGATACTTCCTGGGAGTTTAAAAATAAGGCAGATTCAGTTTGGCGCAGCGCACGGGTTCCCGGTACTGTACACACCGACCTAATGGCACATAAACAGATTAAAGATCCGTTTGAAGGAAAAAATGAAGAAGATGTCCAATGGATTGAAGAAGAAGACTGGGAGTACAGAACACAGTTTAGACTGGATGATTCTCAGCTCAACTCCGACCATATCGAAATTCAGTTTAAGGGATTAGATACATACGCTACCGTTTATATTAACGATGAAAAGATGCTTACCGCCAACAATATGTTTCGGTCTTGGAATAAGGACATCAAGCCCTTTGTGCAACAAGGAAATAACCGGCTTAGAGTCGTACTCCACTCCCCCATGAAAATGGCGCGGGAGCAGGCAAAATCTATTTCTTATAAACTGCCCGCTGGTAACGATCAATCAGATGAAAAACTAAGTGTCTTCACCCGGAAGGCCCCTTTTCAATATGGGTGGGACTGGGCTCCGCGTTTGGTCACTTCGGGAATATGGAAACCGGTACACATTAGTTTTTGGGACGAGGCCCGAATAACAAATGCCCATATCATCCAAAAAAATCATACTAACAAAAATGTAGATATTGTCGCAAAATACACTGTAGAATCAGATTCAGCCCAGGAATATACTTTATCGGTCCAATTGGATTCAGAAGAACCAATTTCCAAAAAGATCCGGCTTCAAAAGGGAAAGAATACGGATTCACTTACCTTTAGTATCTCTAATCCTGAATATTGGTGGACGAATGGTTTGGGCACTCCCCACCTCTACAACCTAACTTCTACCCTTTCATCACCATCCGGTGAGCTCGATTCCCACTCTGTGCAAATAGGTATTCGTACCCTGGAACTTGTTCAGGAAAAAGACTCGATCGGGCGAAGTTTCTATTTTAAACTGAATGGCAAGAAGCTGTACATGAAAGGAGCTAATGTAATCCCAATGGATAGTTTCATTCCCAGGGTCTCAAAAGAAGATCAGCAGACGTTGTTTAGCACGGCTAAAGCATCCAATATGAATATGCTCCGGGTTTGGGGAGGCGGTGTATATGGATCTGATTATTTTTACCAGCTGGCCAATGAACATGGAATACTGGTATGGCAGGACTTCATTTTTGCAAACAGCATGTATAATCTCTCTGATGAGTTCAAACAAAATGTAACCCAGGAAGTGCGCCAGAATATTCTTCGGTTGCGAAACCATCCAAGCCTGGCCCTCTGGTGCGGCAATAATGAAATTGACATAGCCTGGCATAATTGGGGCTGGCAGGATCGATATTCGGAATCAGAACAAGAAAAAATATGGGGAGATTATCAGACCCTTTTTACCGAATTAATCCCTGATCAGATCGCAGAATTGAGCCCGAAAATCCCCTATGTTTCAACCAGTCCCCTGAGCAACTGGGGTACACCTGAAAACTTTAATTATGGCAGTATGCACTATTGGGGAGTATGGCATGGTGAAGATAAATTCGAGCAATTTAAGGACAATGTGCCCCGCTTTATGTCGGAATATGGTTTTCAATCTTATCCTCAATATTCAACCGTTGCCTCATTTGCCGATTCATCCGAGATGTCCTTGTATTCGGATGTGATGAAATGGCATCAAAAAAGCTATAAGGGAAACCGGCTGCTGGAGACACATATGAATCAATATTATAATCCGCCTAAAGATTTTAAATCATTTTTATATGTAAATCAGCTGGTACAGGCTAAGGGCATCTCTATGGCTATCGCCAATCATCGCCAACAAAAAGGACACAACATGGGTACCCTGTACTGGCAGCTTAATGATGTATGGCCGGTTGCCTCCTGGTCCAGCATGGATTACTTCCAACATTGGAAAGCAGCACAGTATGCGGTCAAAAAGTCGTACAGAGATTTATTTTTAACTGTTGATGATCTTGCAGATGATGTAAATATCCATCTCATCTCGGATCGGTTGCAGCAAGTTTCTGGTACATTAACTGTACAATTAATCGACTTTGACGGTCAGCTCTTAAACTCCTATAAAAAAGAAGTCTCCATAACAGAGAATGCAGCAAATCGCGTGCTGACATTATCCAAAGAGGATTTTATGGACCAACATGATTTGGCTTCCTCTCTGCTGTATGTCAGTTTTCAAAATAAGAAAGACTCCGTGAGTACTCTGCATTATTTTAAAGAAGAAAAATACCTAAAGCTGAAGGATGGTACGATAAAAAGTACTTTGACCAATAACGCTGAAACCTATACCCTGAGATTACATTCCCCCACATTAATTAAAAATCTGAGGCTTTCTACCCCCCGGTCAGAAAACCTGCATTTTTCTGATAACTACTTTGATTTATTACCCAACAAAACCTACACCATCACTTTTAAATCAAAACAACCCATAGAAAAAAAGGATATTGAATACTTTTCTTTAGTCAATAGTTTTGTCCCATAAATAGTCGTGACTGGAGATAACGCAATAGTTCAAACAGTTTATAGTAAGAACCTGTCCAACTTTGCGGCTACCATTGTTTATTGTAGCCGGGAATTTTAATCAAAGTAAGTTATCAGATAGAACGAAATAGAAACTATGTACGGATTATTGTTATTCATTCACATTCTTGGGGCAACTATATGGACGGGAGGACATATTATCCTCTCGGTAGTTATTCTACCTAAAGTACTCAGGCAACGCTCTCCCGAAATACTGCTCACATTTGAGACTGACTATGAGAAGATTGGTATGCCCGCTTTAGTCGTTCAGATAATTGCAGGTATAATATTGGCCTACCGGGTGTTACCTGATCTTTCAAAATGGATGAACTTCAGCAATCCGGTTTCACTTGGTATCATCCTAAAACTGGGGTTACTGCTGCTAACATTTGTTTTTGCGCTGGATGCAAAATTCAGGGTCCTTCCCCACCTATCAGAGGATAATTTAAAAGATATGGCCTGGCATATTATAGCCGTTACCATACTATCTGTTCTTTTTGTACTTACGGGAGTTGCTTTCCGGGTAGGATGGTTTTATTAGGGATTGAGTTATTAAGAGATTGTGCCGAAGGCATTGGGCAGGTGATTGAGTATACAGGATAGAGTTGAAGCTCCTCCATATTCATAGCTCAATCTTCAGAAGAGGGAGCATATTTTACCCTCACCCGGGTGAAAAAATGACATTAGTTTCATCTGGTATTTCCATTCTGTTTTGCGTTTATGTCACTAATACAATGGTTAGAAATGAGAACAAAATCATTTTAATATGCCAAAGTTATTATTCAATTAATTGCTTTCCAGCTTCTTTTTAGCCAATTTGTACTATTACCTATTCAAAAAGCCCAAGTACGGATGAATAATAACCCAATGCTTAGAGACATATCGCAACTTAGTAAAGACGAGAAATTACTTTTGGTTGAAGCCTTATGGAATTCTATTTCATCAACTCCGGAACAAGTGGAAATTCCAACACATCATAAAGATATTCTTGAACAAAGACTCCGATCTCTGGATAGAGAGAAAGAGGATTTGACATGTAAAGACGTAAATGAAAAATACTTGCTGATAGCAATCCCCAAATCACATTTGTCGCTGCTAAAATTTACTGATCATTAGTTTTTTTACTGCAGGTATTTATTACGGTTTTCAGCTAACGGCTCCAAAGTACTATTGATGCATTTGAGATTCAGCTAATACGCATGAGACAAATATTTCCCCCAACATATGCGGGAGAATAATAGAAATTTGGTTATTGGAGTTAGATCTTGTTATCAAGCTCCGGCTTCCCGTAGAGAAAAAACCTGAAGATGATACACCATATCTGTTTTCACTACAATATACCTTAACTCCGTGTCCATTAAAATGTAGCAAGTCCAGAGAACACTAATAGGTCATACCTGCATTCTTATCCCAACCAAAGCATAAGGAGACGAGATGCTTCTCCCAAAGAGATCCTTTCGGGAGGCGGTAACCTTTGCGTGACTTTCTTCGTCCTGCATAGCCTTTTATACAGACTTCGGTTTCTTTAAGGACTCTCAATCACACCCCTGCTATAAAACCTTGTTCTCAACAAAGTTCACTATAATACATCCGGAGATTCAAAATGAGTAAATCCCTTATTGGACATCCGTACTTCCCGGCTTTCTTTCATCCATCGGATTTCCGTTGCTCCTTCCTCAATCCCACCTATTGGATAGAGAGGCGTTTCAAATCTCTCCTCAAACTCCTGCTGAACAGCCGTTAACTTATCTTTTTGTACGGTGAATAGTAACTCGTAATCCTCACCCCCACCCAAAGCTAAGCCCAAAGCATCCCATTTATTCTTTTGAGAGATGCTTTTTAATTCATCAGAAAGGGGAATATCCTCCAGGCATACTTTTGCCGATACACCAGAGGCATTCAGAATATGTGACAAGTCGGATGCAATACCATCTGAAATATCCATCATAGCATGTACTCCTTCAAAGGAAGAAAGAAATAAGGCCTCCTTTACTCTTGGTTCTGGCTGGTGATGCTTTTCCAATAAGCCTTTATGTTCATTGTTCAAGGGAATTTCATCCAATAGCAGTTGCAACCCGCCGGCTGAGTCACCCAGGCAACCGGTAACGCAAATCACATCACCCGGTAGTGCCATCGACCGTAACCGGACCTTATCTTTGTGGCACTTCCCCAATACACAAACATTGATGGCTATTGCTTTCATTGATTTCGTGGTGTCTCCTCCCAACAAGGGAAGCTGGTATTCTTCGGATAATGTCCGATACCCATCCATTACTTCATCCAGATAAGCCACATCCAGCTCCAATGGAATAGCTATAGACATAAACGAAGCTATAGGAGATCCTCCCATCCCAGCAATATCACTTAAACTAACCGCAAGAGCCTTATGACCAAGTTGCAAAGGAGAAATAGCTTCTCTTAAAAAATGAACATCCTCGATCAAAAGATCAGTAGTCACCAATAAGTCTTCATGGTCATTCATGGGAAGGATAGCACAGTCATCTCCTATTCCGGTCATCCCCTCTGCTGCCAGATGTTCAAAAGCAGGTGCCAGTGTATTTATAAATCCAAATTCGCCAAGTTCGTCTAACTTCATCATTTTATGTTAGGGTATCTGAGGATTAGCTGATTAACCCGGATCATTCACGAAGATTATGTGAAAATCATTGGATTGATTTGATAACATTGAACATGCTTCATGAAATAGGTAGCTCAACTTTGGGCTGTGAATTAAAACGGCAAAATTTGGCCATGTGCTGCATTAAAGTAAGAAGAAAAAAAAGTACTTTTGTGTTATTGATATAGTGATTATTGGAAATGACCAGCCCTTTAACCCTGGCAAGGATTTGATCGTTATAGTGCTGGCATATACGCCCATTTAATCCGGGTATACCTGTTCTTTCTTAAATTTGAACTCAAAAACTAATCCTTCTTCGTTACGGTAGCTAAAGGTGGCTCCCAGTTGCTTGGCCAGGGTTTTAATGAGAGTCATCCCCAAAGAGCTTTTTACATCTGTTTCCTGTTCAACGGGCATACCAACTCCGTTATCTTTTATCTTTAACAACAATGCATTGTCATCTGCTTTTTTTAATAAAATACAGATTCGTCCCTGCTCCATTCCTTTAAAAGCATGTTTAAAGCTGTTGGTCATAATTTCATTTACCAACAAGCCGGTTGGAATCGCCTGCGTAATCGAAAGGCCTATCTTATCAACCTCAAGATGTACATCCACTTCCATTCCCCGTGTGCTTAAGGAGCGATGTACTTCATCAGTAAGTTCTTGCAGGTATTGCCCCACTTCAATTTCAGAGAAGCTTTCACTTTGATAGAGTTTCTCATGTACCAGGGCTATAGAATTAACACGCATCTGGCTATCAGCCAATATGCTTTTTGCGTTTTCATCTTCAGCCGAATAGGACTGTAATTCCAGCAAACCGGTTATAACCGCCAGGTTATTTTTTACTCTGTGATGTATCTCAGCAAGCAAAATCTCTTTTTCTTTTAACGATTCCTTAATCTGAGCTTCCGCTTTTTGGCGTTTGGTAATATCTACATAGATGCCGTAAATACCTACTACTTGAGATTCAACAACAACCGGTACCGCGTATATAATGACTTCTAAAAACCTACCGTCTTTTCGGATCCTTTTTTCGGTTACCTGCAACACTTTTTCACTTTCTGAAAGCCGGGCTGCTTTTTCATGTCCTTTTTCAGGTACTATGAAATCGTCGAGCTCGCGGCCTTTAAGCTCTTCTTCCCGCCAGCCAAATAAATGTTCAAAACCTTCATTTACCAATTCAACTTCTTTATGTTTATTCAGCAGGGCTATACCGATAGGAGCCGAATTAAACAGCTTGCTAAATAACTCCTCCCGCTTCTTTAATGCATCCTGGTACTCTTTCTGATCTGAAGTGTCCCGCTCTATAATAATGAGTACATCCGAGCCAAAATAATTTCCCGCATTTACCAATACATCAGACGGAAATACTTCCCCATTTTTCTTTTTGCCCCAACCCGAGTACTGCGAAGGATTGCCTTCCTGGATAGTACTCATGATCTTTTCCATCTTTTCCTCTTTATACTTACCAGGAGCTGCCAGCATACTATAGTGTCGGCCAATCACTTCTTCCCGGGTATAACCGAAGGTGAACTCCAAACCGTTATTGGCTTCTATAATAGTCCCATCCGGTTCAAGCAGGTATATGGCATCACTTATACTGTTAAACAAATCCTGATAACTCCTCATGCTGCGTTTGGCATGTTCCATCGCCTGCTCCCTGCCGGTCACATCATGCGTGAGAGAGTATACCGATATTATATTACCATCTTTATCATACAAGAAAGAGTTATACCATTCGCAATAAATCGTCCGGCCGTCTTTGGTGATGTTACGATTAATGATGGATACCTGATGATTCCGGCCTTCTAAAGACTTTTGGTGTTCATCCCGCACATATTTCCGGTCGCCGGGATGTATAAACTTTTCCAGCAATCTTTCCGTTTTAATGGCTTCTTCTTCTGTCCAGCCAAACAGCTTCTCAGCATTATCCGACCATCGAATGATATTTAAATTCAAATCCCATTCAATTTCGGCCAGTGGAAAATTATCTATACTTAACGGTTTTGATAACACACCTTTTCGTTTAGGGGAGTTAAAACGGCCGCTTACATCATGAGCTATCAGGAATTTAGCTGGTTTTCCTTTATAAGTGATAAGGTGAACTGAAATCTGAAAATATAGTTCTTTGCCTTTGCTGTTTTTTATCAACCAGTACTTTTCTTTGCGGGAAGCTTTGTCTGGCTTAAAAATGGATAATATGCTTTCTTTACTTACCGGCTTGGCTATTTCAATGACCCGTTTTCCCAAGAGTTCTTCCTTGCTAAACCCTAATAAATTAACAGCTGCTTCATTTGCATCCAAGATACTAAGCGTAGGCTGATCGCAGATAAACATAGGTTGTTTATCAAAAAAACTTACATCTTTACTGAAGGTCATTATTAATAAACTGTTAATTCATTGCCCGCCGAATATGCAATTTCTTAATGAGCATATCCACTTTTATTTATACCCTGCAAAAGAAAGCTGTGTGTGCTTTCTATTTTTTTTATCTTCCAGCACTATAAAAAATTTGGAATTATATACTGAATGGCAAAAGATAAAATCACACTTACACTACCAGACGGATCTCAAAGAGAATATACATCAGGAATTACCGGCTACAAAGTTGCAGAATCTATTTCAAAGGGGTTAGCTCGCGCTGCGCTCAGCATCACGGTTGACGGCGATATTATAGACTTGGATCGTCCCATCACACAAGATGCTTCTATTGCCATTAACACCTGGAATTCTGAAGACGGTAAATACACCTTCTGGCACTCATCTGCTCACTTACTTGCTGAGGCAGTTCAGGCACTTTATCCAGATGCTAAATTTGGCATTGGCCCTCCCATCGAAAACGGCTTCTATTACGATATCGATTTTGGAGAGGAGAAAATAAGCCAGGAAGACTTATCAAAGATTGAAGATAAGTTCATCGAAATGGCCCGCAAAAAATCTGAATTCGAACGCAAGGCCATTTCTAAGAAAGAAGCTCTTGATTTCTACAAAGAGAAGGGCAACGAATATAAAGTAGACCTGATTAAAGATCTTGAAGATGGCACCATCACTTTTTATACCCAGGGAGATTTTACAGACCTTTGCCGTGGTCCTCATATTCCCGATAGTGGTGCGGTTAAAGCTATTAAATTAACCAGTCTTGCCGGCGCCTATTGGCGAGGTGATGTAGACAGTAAACAGCTCACCCGAATTTACGGTATCAGCTTTCCCAAGCAGAAACTCCTGAAAGAACATATCGAGCGTATGGAGGAGGCCAAGAAAAGAGACCATCGCAAGCTGGGTAAAGAACTGGGCATTTATAAAATTGACAAAATGGTTGGCAGCGGACTTCCTCTGTGGTTACCCAACGGGACTATACTGCGCCGAACCCTGGAATCATTTCTGAGAGAAGAGCAGGTAAAACGTGGATATAAGGAGGTAATTACTCCCCACATAGGAAGTATTGAACTTTATAAGACTTCCGGTCACTACCCCTATTATCAGGATTCGCAGTACAATCCAATTAAGGTAGATGATGAAGAATATATGCTGAAACCCATGAACTGCCCTCATCATCACCGGATTTACTCCAGCGATATGAGAAGTTACAGAGACCTTCCCCTTCGTCTTGCCGAGTTTGGCTCGGTATACCGCTACGAGCAGTCTGGGGAATTAAGCGGCCTTTCCAGGGTACGGGGCTTCACTCAGGATGACGCTCACATCTATTGTACACACAACCAATTGAAGCAAGAAATACAACATACCATTGAGCTCACCCAGTTAGTGTTCAAAACATTTGGCATGCCGGTAGATATCCGCCTCTCATACCGTGATGAAAACGATGAAAAATACGGTGGAGATTCTGACTACTGGAACCGGGCACAAAAAGAAATTAAAGAAGTAGCCGATGAAATGGAGCTGGATTATACCGTTGCTCCCGGTGAGGCGAGTTTCTACGGTCCAAAAATTGACTTTATCATCCGGGACGCCATTGGAAGAAAATGGCAGCTGGGAACCGTTCAGGTAGACTATGTAATGCCCGAGCGTTTCGACCTTACATATATAGGTTCTGACAACAACAAGCATCGTCCGGTAATTATACACCGTGCTCCCTTTGGATCCATGGAACGGTTTACCAGTATTCTAATTGAACACTTTGCCGGCGACTTCCCTCTGTGGTTAGCCCCGGAACAAATCAGAATCCTTCCTATTGCAGACGAACAACACGCCTATGCAACCTACTGCTTCGAAAAGCTGAAACAGCAAGGACTGCGTGTAACAATGGATGACCGAAGTGAACAAATAGGCGGAAAAATCAGAGATGCTGAAACGGGAAAGATCCCATATATGTTAATTATGGGTGCAAAAGAAGTTAAAGCAGAAACAGTTTCGGTACGTCGGCATAAGATGGGAGATGTTGGAACTTTTAAATTTTCTGATTTTATTTCCGATATTACTGAAGAAATTGAAACAAAAGCTTTACCAAACAAAGATTAATTAAAATTTAAAGAGGTTAACTATCGCAAGAAGAAACTTTCGCAGAAGAGGCCCCAGAAACGACGACCGGCCTCGCATTAATGAAGAAATAAATGCTTCAAAAGTACGGGTTATTAAGCCTGATGGAGAACACGAGGTAACGAATTCTGATCGTGCAATCAAAATAGCCGAATCATACGACCTGGACCTGGTAGAAGTGGCGCCCAAAGCTCGCCCTCCGGTTTGTAAGGTTATTGATTACGGTAAGTTTATGTATGAGAAAAAGAAGAAGGAGAAGGAAGCAAAAAAGAAGCAGCATACCATTACGGTAAAAGAACTGCGTTTCCGTCCCAATACCGACGATCATGATCTGGAATTTAAGACCCGGCACGCACGAGAGTTTTTGGAAGGTGGAGACAAGGTGAAAGCTACGGTCCAGTTCAGAGGCCGTGATATGCTTTATACCGAAAAAGGAGAATTATTGCTTCTGCAGCTCGCCAAGAATCTGGAAGATGTCTCCAAAGTTGAAACCAAACCCAATATGGAAGGCCGACGAATGATTATGATGTTGTCTCCATCTAAAAGTTAAAATTTCGTTGACTGGCGGTATATTTCTACCTATTTTATAAATCTTTAAAATTTCACAAAAGTTGGTGGATTCCAATGCCAAAAATGAAAAGCAATAGTGGAGCTAAAAAGCGATTCAAGGTTACCGGATCAGGTAAGCTTAAGCGTAAAAAAGCTTACAAGCGCCACATTTTGACAAAAAAAAGTAACAAACGAAAGAGACAGCTCAGAAAAGATGCTATCGTTGATAAATCCAACGAAAAGTCCATCAAAAGGCTGATCCCTTATAAATAAATTATTAACCCTCTAATTAAGACAAAATGCCACGTTCAACAAACAGAGTGGCTTCCCGTCGCCGTCGCAAGAAGATTTTAAAGCAAGCGAAAGGTTACTGGGGCAAGCGTAAGAACGTTTACACTATCTCGAAAAATGCGGTAGAAAAAGGTTTAGAATACCAATACCGTGATCGCAGAAATCGTAAACGTAATTTCCGTCGATTATGGATCGTCCGCATTAATGCGGCTGCAAGATTAAATGGCACTACCTATTCTCGGCTCGTCCACGCGATGAAGCAGAAGAATATGGAAATCAACCGAAAGGTTCTTGCCGATCTCGCCGTACACGATGCCGATACGTTTGCTACTATTGTAAAGGAAGCCACAGCTTAATTGCTAATCTTTGATACAACCGGTAAATCTTTTTACTAAGGTTTACCGGTTTTTTTATTTTAGGCCACATTAATATCGATCTCTTAAATACTGCTTCATGCTTGATAAAATAAAAGCATTAGAAAAAGAAATTCACTCATTTGAAATAACAACCGACGAAGAACTGGAAACCTTCCGCCTTGAGTTCCTCTCCAGAAATGGCAAAATACAATCCATGTTCAAGAACATGGGTAAAGTGCCCAAAGAGGAACGGGCTACCGTAGGTAAGGCGATGAACAGTGCTAAAAACCTGGCCCAGTCTGTTTTTGAGGAAGCTCAACAAAGGCTTAACCAAACCGCAGCCAAAGACCTGAATGCCCGGGATGATATCACTCTCCCGCCTCAACCCTATCCCCTGGGTTCGTTGCATCCTCTTACACAAACCCTGGAAGAGATGAAGTCTATCTTTTACCGCCTGGGCTTTACTATTTCGCACGGCCCTGAGATTGAAGATGATTTCCATAATTTTACGGCACTCAATTTCCCCCCCAATCATCCGGCACGAGACGAACAGGATACTTTTTTTGTTCGCAAAAGTGATGACCCCGACATGCAAGACCTGGTATTACGCACACATACCTCCCCTGTTCAAATTCGGCTTATGGAAAAAAAAGAGCCGCCTATTCGGGCTATTATGCCGGGCCGGGTATACCGTAACGAAGCCGTTTCACCAAAGTCATACTTTTTATTTCACCAGGTAGAAGCCCTGTATGTAGATGAAAATGTAAGTGTAGCCGATCTCAAAGAGACACTTATTACTTTTGCAAAGCTGATGTTTGGATCTGATGTTAAATACCGTCTTCGTCCGGGCTTCTTTCCTTTTACCGAACCCAGCCTCGAAATGGACATCTGGTGGGGAACTCCCTCTGGAGGAAAATGGCTCGAAATCCTGGGTTCTGGCATGGTAGATCCAAATGTATTTAAATCTGCAGGGGTAGATCCGGAAAAATATACGGGCTTTGCCTGGGGTATGGGAGTAGAACGAATCGCTATTCTCCGTCATGAAATTGACGATATCCGCACTTTCTACCAAAACGACATCCGATTCCTCGAACAGTTCAACTAAAAGTTATTCTCTCTGTATAAATGAAAATTTCTTATAACTGGCTCAAAGATTTTATTGACCTCGAATTATCCCCGCAAGAAACTGCCGATAAACTAACCCTTATCGGTCTTGAAGTAGAAGATATTGAAGCATTTGGGAATACCCTTGAGGGAGTAATTGTTGGTGAAATACTTCAGCTTCGCGAACATCCCAACGCCGATCGACTTCAGATCTGTGATGTAGACCTGGGTAGCGAACAAACTCAAATTGTATGTGGTGCCAAGAATGTAGCTGCCGGTCAAAAAGTACCGGTTGCTACTGTAGGCTGTCAACTTCCTATTACCCTGGATGACGGTAGCAAGCTCACCATCAAAAAAGCGAAACTCAGAGGCGAAGTATCAGAAGGCATGATCTGTGCCGAGGACGAATTGGGACTGGGCACCGATCACGACGGTATTATGGTACTGGATAACAACCTTGAAGCGGGCCTCCCAATCAGTGCGGTCTTTGATTTATATCAAGACACTATTATTGATATAGCCATCACCCCTAACCGTCCTGATGCCACCTGCCATCTTGGTGTAGCCCGAGACCTGGCCGCAGCTCTGAATTTGGAATTGCGAAAGCCGGAGATCACAACAGCTGCCAAAACTGAAGCATCTGATGATGTCTCCATCTCAATTAGCAGCCCTGAAAAATGTCACCGTTATGTGGGTAAAATGATCCGGGGAGTAGAAATTAAGGAATCTCCCTCCTGGTTAAAAAACAGGGTGGAAGCAATTGGACTGCGCCCGGTAAACAATGTAGTAGATGTAACCAATTATGTGATGCACGAATTGGGACAACCACTTCACGCATTCGACTATGCCTCCATTAAAGGAAAAGCCATTACCGTCAAAGAATTCGGAGAAGAAATTGAATTTGAAACTCTGGATCACAAAAAAAGAAAATGTCCCGCAGGCACTCTTTTTATCTGTGACGGTGAAGAAGCAGTAGCCATCGCCGGTGTGATGGGTGGAGTAGATTCTGAGGTAAGCGATGATACTACAGACATCCTTATTGAAAGCGCCTACTTCGATCCCGGTACGGTTCGCCACATGGCTAAAGAGCAAATGCTGCAAACCGATGCCTCCTACCGGTTTGAGCGGGGTATTGATCCCAATTTACAAGCTGCCGCCGCTGAACGGGCTGCACAGCTTATCCAGCAAGTAGCAGGTGGAACCGTTTCGGATGAGATCATAGATATCCATCCTGTTAAAACTGAACCGCATGAGCTCACTCTCCGAAAAAGCTATGTAAACAGATTACTGGGCACTCATTTTGATATTGAGACCATTATCTCGATTCTGGATGGGCTGGAGCTGAATGAACTGTCGCATGATGAAGCATCAGTTACGTACGAAATTCCCACTTTTCGCCCCGACCTGGAACGAGAAGTAGACCTGATTGAGGAAGTAGGCCGTTTGTTTGATTACAACAAGATTCCCGCGCCCAGTCATGGTATTTATGTATCCTCTGAACCGCTTACAGAATGGGAGCAGCTTAACAACAATATCAGAAATACAGCTCTGCAACTCGGATTCAGGGAAATATATTCTAATTCACTCATATCAGAAGAAGAAGCGGGGCATTTTGGCTCGCTGGGTGATATGATAGACACACTGAATCCCCTGAATAAAGATATGAGTACCCTTCGCCCTTCCTTACTGCATGGTTTTCTGAAATCTGCTTCATATAATTTCAACAGGAAAGCTAAGGCTGTTCGCTTTTTTGAAGTTGGCAATGTTTTTAATTCTTTTGAAGAAAAAACATTCCATGAAGGTATTCACGAAGAAACCCATCTGTTATTTGGAATATCTGGCTTAAAACAAGCTGACCACTGGTCGGGCGAAGGCCGGTATTACTCCTTCTTTGACTTAAAAGCACTGTTACATGGTTTCTTCCAAAAAATAAACCTGCTGGAGCATCTCACAACCCAAGCTTCAGGCGAAACCACCCTTGATTATTACTGGGGTAAAGAAAAAATCGGAACGCTTTCGTATGTAAATGCTGAGCTGAAAAAGATTTATGACCTGGAGCATGAGGCATACACAGCTGAACTCTCGGTCACCAAAATAGCACAAGCGCTTCAGCTGATTCCCGAAAACAAGTTTAAACCTGTACCCAAGTTCCCCGGTTTTGAATTCGACTTTGCAGTTATCGTAAACCAATCGGTTATGGCTGGCCAACTCACAGACAGTATTCGGGAGAAGGCAGGCGATCAACTCGAAAGTATTGATATCTTTGATGTTTTTGAGGGTGATTCCATTGGCAAAAAAAATAAAAGTATTGCATTCAGGCTAAATTTTGTTGATCCGAACAAAACCTTGAATATCAAAGAAGTAGAACCTATTATTGACCGTATAGTTAAATTTCTGGAAAAAGAATACTCTGCTAAACTTAGATCTTAGGTATTACAGCTTATGAACCAGCTTGCCCAACAAACAGATCGATTTCGTCAGCTTCTGGAAGAAGTAAGTGAAGAGGTATCTGCAATGAAGCAGGAAATCGACGATCTGAAAAAAGAAAACAGCCGGTTAAAGAAAATGCTTGAAGACGAAAGGGATAAACAAACCGACATCTTTTCGGCAATCAGCGAATCAGAGCGGCTCGCCCTCCGGCAGCATGTACAGGGATTAATTTCAAAAATTGATCATCACCTCGGGAGTACCTCATGAAGTCGATAAAAGTAAGCATCATGGGTAAACAGTACCCGCTGAAGGTGGAAGATCATGAAGAAGAATCCATGGTCCGCATTTGCAAGTTTGTAGATGAACGATTCCAAAGCTACCGCAAAGATCTGGTTAAACAACCAGAATCTACCGTTATGGTGCTGGCAGCTTTAAGTATTGCTGAAGAACTGTTTGAAGCCAGAGAATCAAACAAAGATCTTGAAAAAAATGAGCAGGTGCTCATGAAAAAGGTTAATAAAAGTATTGAACAGCTATTAACCGATATCAGAGATTAATAATCTGCACTAAGTAACAAAAGGAGAACCATTGGCTGATACAATCAGCATTTTTTTTATTGGTGATATTGTAGGTGATGCCGGCTTGGAATTGTTAGATACTGTACTTCCCGGCCTTATTCAAAAGCATGAACCTGATTTTGTGATAGCCAATGGGGAAAACTCTCACCAGGGCTTTGGCATCAACAGAACGATAATAAAAAACCTGCATAAACTGGGCATACATGTTATAACGGGAGGCGATCATTCTTTCGACAAGTGGAAGGTGTTCGATTATATGCGCGAAAACAAAGAAATACTTCGGCCTCTTAACTATCCCAAAGGCAACTCCGGGCTGGGATACGGTATCTATGATATTCCTGGCAAAGACAAGAAGATTGGGGTACTCAACCTACAGGGCCGCACTTTCATGAAGGCAATTGACGACCCTTTTAATACAGCCGATTGGGCCCTTGAACAAATCCGGAAGGAAACTAACATCATATTGGTGGATATGCATGCTGAGGCTACCGCAGAAAAAGTAGCTATGGGCTGGCATGTAGATGGGAAAGCTTCTGTTCTGGTTGGCACACACACTCATATTCCAACCAATGATGCCCGAATTTTCCCCGGGGGCTTAGGATATGTAACCGATGCCGGCATGACAGGCTCCTTTAATTCTGTGATTGGAATGAGTAAAAAGGTAGCCATTAAACGGTTTATGACCGGTGTACATCAAAAATATCAATCTGCTTCGGGAGATAATCATATGTGTGGCGTACTTGCAAAGGTAGATACAGAATCTGGTAAATGCGTTCATATTGAATCCCTGATATACCCAGAGTTTAATCATTCATCAGAAGGATAATGGCGTTTGATAATTTTATTCTTGAAGCTTCTGATTTATATAAAAGCTTTCCAGGGGGGCCTAATAAACCCGCCCTCGAAGTACTTAACAGCCTTTCTATCCAGATTCCGGAAGGAAGCATAACCTCGATTATTGGATCCAGCGGAAGCGGAAAAAGCACCCTCCTTCATATATTAGGTGGATTGGATCAGCCCGATAAAGGAACTATAAGCTGGAACGGTACCGACATCACCACACTCGATTCGGACGAGACCGCAGAAATACGTAATAGCTTTACCGGTTTTGTCTTTCAATTTCATCACCTGCTGCCAGAATTTTCTGCGCTCGAAAATGTGAGTATGCCTGCATTAATAAAAGGGGTGGAAAGTACTAAAGCATTTGAACGCGGCCGCTCCCTCCTCGATCGTTTTGGTATATTGGAACGGGAAGATCACCGGCCTGCCCAACTTTCTGGCGGCGAGCAGCAACGTGTATCTATGGCACGAGCGCTTATGAACAATCCCCGGTTAATACTTGCAGACGAACCCACTGGCAACCTGGACGATGACAATACCTCCGTGATCCTTGATCTTTTATATGAATTAAGGGAAACCGATGGAGTCTCAGTGCTGCTCATTACTCATGAGAAATCTATTGCAGAAAGATCAGACCGAATCCTGGAACTCAAAAACGGGGTATTACATCCACTTTAATGTTTTGTGAATTCATAAAACAGTGATATTTTTCAGCCCTTAAAATTATATCAGTACAACCAACAAAATTATGTCGAACAGACTTTCAAAAGAAGAATTGGAAACCGATCCGCTCATTGAAAATTATAATAGAGCGGTTGGCTTCTACCATGACAATAAAACAATTTTACTTTCTCTAATCGTAGGTCTTGTAGTTATTATCGGTTCCCTGGTAGGCTACAGGTACTATGCAGACTCTCAAGAGCAGAAAGCTCAACACTTATTGGCTACTGCTCAAAATTATTACGATCAGGGCGACTATGAGAGTGCGTTGAAGGGGAATGAATTTGAACTTACATACGGTTTCCAGCAAATTGCAGATGAGTTCTCAGGAACTAACGCAGGAAACCTCGCCATTTACTTTGCCGGTGTTTCCAGTTTTAAACTTGGCAACGTAGAAGGAGCCATCAACTATGTTAGCCGGTATGATGTACCTGAGGGAATATTAGGAGTAGGTCCTGTTTCATTCCTTGGCAACTTATACGAAGCCACCGGAGATTATACTCAGGCTGCAGAAACTTATGTTCAGGCGGCAAACTGGGATGTTAATGAATCCACCACTCCTTTCAACCTCTTGAAAGCAGCCCGGGCCTATTACAAAGCCGGAAATACCGCCCAAGCATCTGAGCTAACTTCCAAAATCATTGACGAATATGCCAATAGCACTGAGCTTTCAGAAGCTAAAAAAATACAAGGTATGTTAGCGGCAAAGTAACCAATCTCATTACTACTTTTTTATCAAGGCTTTCCTGTATAGGGAAGCCTTTTCTATATCCCTTTGCCGCATAATTTTCTGGCTGTTCATTTTTTTAAAATTCATATCATTTTTTTTGGTATGCTTAGCCCAGTAAATTCAAACTCACTTAACTTAGATGACTCAAAAGAAACAAAACCTTCAGCTGGCCTTCATTGTAGTAACCGTTCTCTTTTTCATGTGGGGGTTTATCACTGTACTTGTAGATGCCTTAATCCCCCGACTCCGTGATGTATTCGAGTTGTCTTATTTTGAGGCGGGTTTAGTCCAATTTGCCTTTTTCACTGCCTACTTTGTCTTTTCTATACCAGGAGGTGCCCTAATCTCAAAAATTGGCTATAAAAAAGGAGTGGTTGCCGGCCTGCTTATGATGGGAGTTGGTTGCCTCCTCTTTTATCCTGCAGCCTCATTTCGGGTATTCCCCATTTTTTTGATGGCTATGTTTGTACTGGCCGGTGGTATCACCATTTTGCAAGTAGCGGCCAATCCCTATGTAGCGGCCCTTGGCCCTGAAAGCACCTCTTCGAGCCGTCTCAACCTTTCTCAGGCCTTTAATTCGCTGGGAACTACTATAGCTCCCCTGGTTAGCGCCGCATATATCCTGAGCAATAATGTAATGTCTTCGTCCGAAATTAAGCAGCTCAATGAAGTGCAACAAGAAACCTATTATGCTTCAGAAGCTTCAGCTGTGCAAGGGCCATTTATGGTATTGGCTGCAGTACTTATTGTGCTTGCCATCCTCTTTGCCCTCTTTAAGCTCCCCAAAATCCTGGAAGGCGATGAACATAAAAGCGGAAGCTACCGCAGTGCCTTCAAAAGCAAACATCTGATGTTCGGTGCTCTTGGAATTTTTCTATATGTGGGTGCAGAAGTTGCCATAGGCAGTTACCTGGTTAATTATTTTCTCTCCCTGGATGTAAAAAGCATTGTAGATGCCAGTCCCCTTATGGAACGCATTGCCAACACCCTTTCTACTATATTTTCTGATGCGGATCCTTCGCAGATGACCGCTGCTCAACTTGCAGGTACCTATGTGTTTTTCTACTGGGGAGGTGCCATGGTTGGGCGTTTTATCGGCTCTGCCATCCTTCAGAAAGTAAAATCTGGAAACCTCCTGGCTTTATATGCCATCATTAATATAAGTTTACTTGTCATCAGTATAAGTACGGGCGGTTTGGTTGCCATGTGGTCGGTGTTGTGTATTGGATTGTTTAATTCCATCATGTTTCCAAATATTTTCACCCTGGCCATCCGCGGGCTTGGGCAAAATACCGCTCAGGGGTCTGGCATCTTGTGTACAGCCATTGTAGGGGGAGCTATTATTCCTCCACTATTTGGTGCTGCCGCCGATCAATTTGGACTGCAACTGGCACTTATAGTGCCCGCCATATGTTACCTCTACATCATGTGGTATGGTGCATCAGGATCTAAGTTGGATGTGGAAGAAGTTCCGGCTTAGTCTGCCATTAAATGAGGGACTTGACGGTATGGAGGAATTGATCCAGTTCCTCTTTAGAGTTATAGATATGCGTTGAAATCCGAATCGCATCCAGATTGCTCTCCGGAACAATACGGATGCGATAACCTTCTTTACTGACAGTCTGAGCAAATTTTTTATAATCCCATTGGTGTGGTTTAAAAGTAACCATACATATTCTGGAAGCGGATTCCTCTGGGGTAAGTATATCTAAGGATGAAGACAGCTCACTCAATCCATCATACAGATATTGATTCAATTCCCGGACCCTTTTCTCTATCTTTTCTTTTCCTATTGATGTGTGATATGCAGCTGCCGCCCTCACTGCTTCATACATTGGGGAACTCTGAGTTCCATAATCATAACGATGGGCAGTAGGTACATAGCCATCTAAATGAGGAGGATCACTGTATAAATCCCATCCGGTATCCGAATAACCTCCTACGTGATAAGCCTGCAGAGTATCTAGTAACTCCCTTTTAACATACAAAAAACCTGAGCCCGCAGGACCTAACATCCACTTGTGGCAACAGCCGGCATAAAAATCACATCCCAGTTCTTTTAAATCCAGGTCAAGGGTTCCCGGACCGTGGGCTCCATCAATTGCAGTATATATATTGTGTTTCTTTGCCAATTCAACAACTTCCCTTATGGGGAACAGAAGTCCGGTAGTGCAAGTGATATGCGGCAGTGCTATAACCCTGGTCTTGGGAGTTATAAGAGCTTTAAGACCTTCCAGGTTAGCCTCTTGTGTATCGGCGGGTTCAAAAGGCTTCAGCTTTATGTTATGCAATTTTGCACGGTTCAGCCACGGTAAAGCATTACCAACATGCTCATGTAGTGAAATTATAACTTCATCTTCTTCCTCCAGCGGTATCCCCCAGGTCATAATATTTATCCCTTCTGTGGTATTATGGGTTAGGCTAATTTCAGATGAATCTACCCCGGTAAAATCAGCCAGCTGTTCTCTGGCCTTTTGGGTGTGGCCATATTCCCCGGTTGTGTTCGTCTTCTCCATGGAATTCATCAAAGCATCGGAAACAGGCTTTGGCGAAGGACCAAACGTACCGTTGTTCAAATAGACCCGGTCTTTCGTAAGCGGAAATGTATCTCTGACAGAATCCCAAAAATCATCTCCCTCCAAAGAAAAATCTATTTCATTTTTTGGTGTATGCAAGGTGTTTAAGGGAGATGAAAGAGCAGGAACCGCAAGCCCCATAGAAAGTTGTTGAAGGAAAGAGCGTCTGGTAGTCATAAGGTGATCTTAACAATTGGTTGTATCTAAATAAACAAAAATATGAACTCAAAATAACCCTGATTTTCTTTATTCTGATCCGGAAAATGTGGATTCTAATCTTGAAGCGAGTCAAGAGCCCTCTATATATATACATTGATCTTTTCAGTTTTGAGCGAAGCGGATGGAACAGGAACACTCGTTATCAAGGCTGTCATCCCGAATGCCCCACAAAAGCTATAGCCATCGGTAGTAGCACAGAGGGATCTCAAACCTTGAACTACCTGCCATGTTGTTTATTTGAAACCCTTCCCTTGGTTAACGCCATATGGCACAATAGAAGGGAGATGAATCTCCTTATGATCTGCTTCTACACAGTTCTCTCACCCGGGATTGCATCCGGAGCTTCAATACTTATTGTCCCTATGTTTAGAGGTGCATAAATCAAATGTTACCAAGTAGGGATGCCATCTCATTGATCTTTTCAGATTTGAAGCGTTAATCATTCTGGATGTTCAATTCTGCCCTACTCACCTATCTTAAGCCAAAAGAAACTTGGGCGGTAGCTGTGGGGATAATTCAAAATGTCATTGAAATAATCCATGGTAATGGTATTGTAGCTGATCAGTAATTCCTTCTCGGTTGATAATACAGGATGGGCTTTGGCATTATAGGGAATAATGCCCGGGGGCTCTGACAGTTCGGGCACCTTCCTGATTTTCTGTATGGGACCAAACGGACCGTGGGGTGAATCACCTATGCGGATGGCTGTATACTCCCTCCCATGAACTACAAACGCCTCTTGCCGTCATTAAGGGCAAGCTTGAATTGTTCCCCACCTGACGCAAGCGTCCGCTTGTGCCTGCATAAGCCCATTACATCAAAATATACTTTAATATCAATAGCACAGTTCCACCTCAATCAGCCCCGGTTTTCCATAGTAGTTACGTGCACTGCTGTACATCCAATGCTCAGGACTTTCTACATATCCTGCTTTTACCGGGTTATAATGTACATATTCCAGTTTCTGGTCAATGATCTTATTCGAAGATAACTCTACTGGGTGATTATGTTGCTGCCACAACTGCCAGTCTTTATTGTTTCCGTTCTTGTTACCTGCCCTCCTGAACATCCACTGCATCCATTAACGCCGGCTTTCATAAGGGTAGTCCCGGATTTCCTCTTTTATTCGTCGGGAAGTATAGCTTTTCAGGTCACGCAGTATATCCTGCATATTTTTATCCCTTGTTGCCATGATCAAATGGACATGACTTGGCATGATACACCACGCATACAAGATTAACCCTTTGTGGTTCGCGCAATGCTTCAGGCTTTCAACATCGCTGTAATGAGCTCTTGTAAATACATCAATCCAATGGACTGTGGCAAAGCTGACGAAGTAAGCCTGGGTTTGATCCAGGAATATATTTTCTACTCATTGGTTTCTTTTTAGCAGTTAGACCAGTGAACAGGCTATTCCTTACAGATCAATGGGTACTTCCCCAAACAGTGTGTCTACCGGTAGCATAAAAAATTGTATCATCTTAAAATATGGTTGTCGATTTTATAAGAGACTATTTCAAATTCCATTAAATCAGCATTGGTAAGAGCCAGACCAAATAGGTATTCCCCATCTTCAGTTACAGCAATATGCGCTAATGGTTTATCGACAGTAAATTCAGAAACCTCTACACCTTCCCAATTGAAAACTCTGATTTTTTTTGATAATGCCCTCCACTCTATTACATCACTTCTAGTGTCAAGTCAAGTATGTAATGTCGGTATAAAGTTGTATCTTAAAAGAAACTGCTATGACTTCCTACCATGTCACTCTTACCGACCAAGAACGCTCCCAGCTTGAGGCTATAAAATCCAAGGGA
>VEMX01000047.1:0-41883 GCA_009711805.1 Balneolaceae bacterium
GGGGCCACAATCAGTACTTGGATTCCTCGGATAATCCGACCTCCGAATATCCATTCCGACTTATTAATCCATACCGCCATGCCAGGCAGTATGGATTTTTTTTGTTTGGGAGGGATCCTCCTTTTGCCCTGTGGGGGAGGGCAGGTTCAGGTTTCAGGGGTATGAGTCGGTACATCATCGGGTATTTTCCATAGATGCTACAAAAACACGGAAAGGGATCAAAAAAAAGCCGGTCACGCGCACAGATGGTGCAATGGAACACAGAAAAAGTACAACATGAAGAATGGAATGCCCATGAGGTTCAAAAAGAATATCATGGGTATATATTATTTAAACAATGACTTAATGAATTTTTTTAAGCATGGAACATTCCTCTGAAAAAAATTTAAGTCAACAATTTAAGATCCTCTTTTTACCCTCGATAAATCTATTGAATCAAGCAGAGAAATCCGCTACAAACAAATTAAATAACAGGTGAATAATCATGGCGAGTTTTGGCGATCTAAACAGAGTGAACACCAATGTACAATCCCTGGATTCCCAGCTATCGCTGAACCGGGTGAACCGAGAATTAGGTGACAGCCGCATGCGGATGTCCACGGGTCTTAAAATCAACAAGGCCGAAGATGATGCGGCGGGGTATTCCATTGCAACCAAATTGAGATCCCGGGTGGCAGGCCTGGAGCAGTCCCTGCAGAATGTAGGGGATGCCAAGTCGGTACTCGATATTGCAGAAACCAGTTTTGATACCATCATGGATGGGCTCATTGAAATGAAAGGGCTGGCCACACAGGCCGCCAACGATACCCTGGGTGCTACCGAGCGAGGCTACATCGGGGACCAGATAGCCGCTATTGGAGCCGATATTAATGAAGTAGCCAACCAGACGGTCTTCCAGGACTTTGATCTGTTGAATGGTTCCGACAACACCGGCAGCCTCTCGCTGACTTTCCAGGTGGGCGAGCGAGCTTCCGACACCATTACCGCCGATATTGACGCGGTGAATGTAGGCGAACTCTTTACCTCGGCAACCGGGACCACCAACCTCGGTAGTACCAGTGGTGGCTCTACCGACGGATCCGCTATTACCGCGACTGCGGCCACGGCCAGCAGCCAGGGTAACCTGAGCTTTGCCACCGGCTCGAATGCAGCCAATTCCAATGATTTCCGATCATTCATCAGCTCGATTGACAGTGCCATTGACTCGATGAGTAACCGGGTGAACGATATTGGGATTGCCCAGTCGTCACTATCGGTCCGGGAAGAGACCTTATCGGAATCTATAAGTGCGAACGAATCGGCCAAATCACGGATTATGGATACCGATTTTGCGAAAGAACAAAGTAATTCTGTTAAGCTGCAGATATTGCAGCAAACAGCGACTTCATCACTGGCCCAAGCCAACATGGGGCCACAATCAGTACTTGGATTCCTCGGATAATCCGACCTCCGAATATCCATTCCGACTTATTAATCCATACCGCCATGCCAGGCAGTATGGATTTTTTTTGGTTGGGGGTAGAGTAAATCTTCTTTTATTCACCTCAAATAATAAAGATTGGCTAATTGGCGTCGATAAAAGGCATAGAACAAGACACAGACAATTAGAGGTTGTGGTTTTTTAATTCCATTGTTTGTATTTGTATAATAGAGAAGCTGTTATGAACGAAATGAATCTGCCTATTCTGGAAATCAAGATTGTGTTAGGCAGGAAACAATAGTAGGTCAGAATTATGCCGGATTATGAATATAGAGAGAATATCAAATATGAAACTCCCGGAAATAAAAAATGAAATGAGTCGGGTCATTGAGCTATCCAAGCTAGACTTTGATTACACTCATCTTGAAGAATACCTGGGCGAATTGACTCAGATGGCCGCTAAAGTATCAGGCGCGCCTATTTCTTTAATCAACCTCATCGACAGACATACCCAATGGACAGTTTCTTCTGAGGGGTTCGATATTGAGCAAATGAAACGTGAAGAATCCGTCTGCCAGTATACAATTGCAGAGGATAATGACTTTGAAGTGGATGACCTTAACGAAGATGAACGTTTCAAGGATAAACCTTATGTCTCAGGTGGTCCTGAATTACGCTATTACTATGGTATACCACTGGAAACACCGGAGGGAAATAAAATAGGGGCTTTATGTGTATTCGATCCCCATGTGAGAAAGCTTAGTAGTGAGCAAAAGGAATTGCTGAAGTTAATTGCAGGAGAAATTGTACAGAGGCTGCTCTTTATTCAAAAGCATGAAGAGTTAAAATCTTCCGTTCAGAAAGTGAAATCACAGCACCGGAAGGTAAGTCATGATATAAGAGGACCTATAGGCGGACTTATCGGGCTGGCGGATATAATTAAGGCTGAAGCCGAAGAAAAAAAGTTAGGCGACATCCTTGAAATGATCACTCTTATTAGAGAAGGTGGACAATCAGTGCTGGATTTGGCCGATGAGATTATGAGCGAAGGTGTTAAAAAAGAAGAACCAGGGAAAGTAGAATTTAATTGCAGAAATTTATGTAAAAAGCTTAGTGAATTATATATCCCTCAGGCCGTTAATAAGGGCGTAGGCCTGGAGTTTGATTTTCCTTCCACATCAGACCCCATCTTTTTTTCCAAATCAAAATTAGTTCCTATTGTAGGAAACCTGATATCCAATTCGATTAAGTTCACCCCACAAGGAGGAAAAGTGGGTGTTGAGTTGCAGATTGAAAAAAATGAAGGGAATAATAAGAATACGCTTCGGGTGTTTGTTGAAGATTCGGGGGGGGCTATATCGGAAACCCGGATAGGTGAAATTCTTGAAAGTGGGAATCCAGTTTCAGAGTTAGGTAGATCGGACGAAGCAGGATTTGGACTGGTGTTAGTACGACAATTAGTAGAGGATATGGATGGAAAGATTGGAGTTAAACCAACCGAAGGGGCTGGTCCGGTGTTTGAGATTGTGGTTCCGGTTTGAATTAAATACTTTCTACCTCATTAAAGGCTTTTTACCACCCAAATGAAATAGAGTACACATATTTTAGGTATTGAATACAATACGAGTACACTCCTTCCTGGAAGAAAAAGAAAGCATATATATTCAGTAGAGCTGATCATATGCTTTCTTAAAAATTGACAGAAAAGAAGATCTATTTTTTAATGGCAAAACCATTTACAGATACACTTTCCTTAATAATGTAATTGGTTGAGGTATTCGTGCTTATACTAAAGTTAACAATAGCATTAGCTCCCCATTCATTGGCTAGTTTATACACTTCTTTGATTGATTTATCAATATCAATCTTTTCAACTGCGTAGTACTTTACGCCTGATGGGAGGAAAGCCTTCTGGACAACAAACGTTTTATCTTTTCCTTTTAAGATTCCAAGTTCTCCTTTTGTATTATAAGTAGTAATTGAAACTTCCCTTACTTCAGGTTCAAATGTTACTTCTACTATACCGATAGATTCATAACTTCCACTTGGTTTCTCTGGTGTAAACTGAAATCCTTTTTCTGTGTATTCCCTAAAATCTATACCATAATAACTGTACCCACCACTTTGGCTTAGGTTGGTTGTTGATGCACAGCCGGTAATAAGTAAAAGAAGAAATAAACTGTATTTTGCCATTGTATTTATTCTATTTATTAAGAAGTTAAAATTCGAAAAATAATACATATAATTATCAAATGTTTAAAACATAAACTTTAAAATGACTTATAAATTCATCTTTTATAAGATATTTTTGAGTATAATAGAAGTTGATTTCTCTGTAAAAATTGACTGTGTTTGAGATAGAAAAGCATTTTTTAAATAAGGATACTTCTTTAGTGAATCATAGAAGATTTAACAAAATAGGTTGTTGACATATCCGGACATTCAAAAATACCAGACACAAAAAAACCTGATCTCATTACTGAAATCAGGTTAAGTACCGCGGGCCGGGCTCGAACCGGCACTCGAATTGTAATTCGAATTGGATTTTAAGTCCAACGTGTCTACCAATTCCACCACCGCGGCAACAGTAGGCGCCAAATATACAACTTTAATGATGACTACTGCAAAGTGAATCACTTAAAAAATTCTTCTTTATCTGTTCGGTTTTGTAACTTCCCCTAAAATCCAAAAAAGGTTCAGAGATATGAAGAAATATATCATACTACCATTTGTATTTATTGTACTGTTTAGTTTTCAGGCTTTTGCCCAGTTAGAAATTGGAGCCTCTTATGAAATACGTGATAAAGCACCCGAAAATGGTTTTGGGCTACGTGTACAAAAAGGGATGCTTGAAAAAGTACCCCTGGTGAATTTAGGGTTGAGAGCCCATTTTAGTTATTTCAATGAAGAAAACCGTATCAGTGGGAGTGATGGCCCAACCACGGGTGAAATTACCAACTACGACTTTGGATTGGCTGCAGTTGGGGGAGTTTCGCTGGGTTTAATAGAACCATATATAGGACTTGGACTTGGCTCAGAAACGGTAGATCTAAATTATGATGTATCTGGTCCGAATGAAGAATCCAACTTCTATTGGAATACATTTGTAGGAGCTAAGGTTTCTGTGATTCCTGTCCTTAAACCCTTTGTAGAGTATCGCTACTCAAATAAAGAATTAAGTGAACCAACTATTTCTGCAAAAGAAAACGATCGGATTATTTTTGGGGTAAGCTTAAGTTTTTGATGACTCTTATGTCAGGTTCTTTGAACTTTAATACATCTTATATTGTAAGATAATAAGGAAGGCATACTTTTTTTATAATGCTACGAAGAGTTGAATCATACGAAGAAGTAAACTGAATGAGTAAGGCGGCAACCATAAAAAAGAATAATCTTGACGGCTACGAACTGGACGAAACCCGCCGCCAGGATCTGGATCAATTGATTGAAGTATGCAGAGCACATATTGATCATATTGATGAAGAAGCGTTGATTAGGGCATTTAAGTTATGTTATGTATCTCATGAGGGAATGACACGGGCTTCAGGCGAGCCTTATTACTTTCATCCCCTGGAAGTTGCCAAGATTGTAGCCCGGGAGATAAATATAGATGACGTATCGGTGGTAGCTTCTCTGTTACATGATACGGTGGAAGATACAGAGGTAACACTGGAAGATATTAAGGACCTTTTTGGTGAACAGGTAGCGCTTATCATTGATGGAGTTACAAAGATTACAGGGGTTTTTGAAAGCCGCGATACCAAACAGGCAGAAACATTTATGAAGTTGTTGCTTTCGATGGCTAAAGATATACGGGTGGTGTTGATTAAGTTTGCCGATCGTCTGCACAATATGAGGACGATCCAGCATCTTAAAAGAGAAAAAAGAGTCAAAATTGCATCAGAAACTAAAGAGTTATATGCTCCTTTGGCTCATCGTTTTGGTTTATTCCGCATAAAAAATGAATTAGAAGACCTGTGTTTTAAAACACTCGATCCTACCTCATATAAATTTGTGGCCCGTAAACTCAGGGAAAAGAAAGAGGACCGGGTTCGTTTTATACATGAATTTATGACTCCGATCGAGAATGAACTTAAAAAGCTCAACTTTAAGTTTGAGATTAAAGGCCGGCCTAAGCACATTTTTTCCATTTACCGGAAAATGCAGCGGCAGCAAAAGCCCTTTGAAGAGATTTATGATCTTTTTGCCATCCGCATTATTCTGGAAGATCCGCATACCAAAGAAGATTGCTGGCGGGTATACTCTATTATAACCGATTGGTATACTCCTATTCCCGAGCGATTTAGAGATTTTATATCTGTGCCCAAAGCAAATGGGTATCAGTCGCTCCATACAACGGTAATTACCAATAAGGGGCGAAAGGTAGAGGTGCAAATTCGCACTCAACGAATGAATGATATAGCTGAAAAAGGCCTGGCTGCTCACTGGAAATACAAGGAAGGTTCAAAAAAAGGTTCAGAAACACTCGATAAGTTTGTGAGCTGGGTCAGAGAGGTATTGGACAATCCACGCCCCGATGCGGCAACCGATTTTGTAAAAGATTTTCAGTTGAACCTGTATAAAGATGAAATTTATGTATTCACCCCTACAGGCGAAATACGAACATTGCCAACCGGAGCCACTCCTATAGATTTTGCCTTCGAGATCCATAGTGAGATTGGAGAACGTGCCATGGCAGCCAAAGTGAATGGTAAAATGGTGCCCCTTCGGCAAAAACTGAAAAATGGAGATCAGGTAGATATCATCACTGGTAATAAAATAAATTTAAATCCCGACTGGATTGATGATGTAGCCACGCATAAGGCAAAATCAAGAATTCGCCAGTTTATAAAACAAAAGCAGCGTAAAGTTGCGGAAGAAGGGAAGGAGTTATGGGAGAAAAGAGCCGAAAGAGGCAAAATTGAAATTTCAGATCAGGAGTTAACCAAGTTTGCCAAACGTTTTAAGTACGAATCTACTCAAGAACTATTTTATGATATAGGTTCGGGGGCTTTTGACGTAAATGAGTTATTTAAGGAGGTTAAGAAGTTTAAGAGTACTGGCCGAATTAATTCCGAAGATCAGCAAGAGACTTCTCCGATTGATGAAGAAGTCATTCAGGAAAAATACCGGAATGCAGCTCGCGAAATGGGAGATGGAAAAGCATTAATTATTAATGGGGAGCTAAGTAATGTTAAGTACAATTACGCCAATTGTTGTAATCCTATACCCGGGGATGATGTCATTGGGTTTATCAGCAGGAGCGGAAGTATTAAAATCCACCGTACGCTCTGTAACAATGCTCAGCACTTGTTAAAAACAGAAAGTGAACGCATTGTAGACGTAAGTTGGGCTAAAAATATTGATACTCAATTCCTGGGCGCGGTTAAAGTTATAGGAGGAGATCGGGTGGGAATGATTAATGATATAACTGATGTTCTATCTAAATCGCTGGAAACTAATATGAAAAGTATTAATGTTAATAGCGATAGTGGAATGTTTGAAGGTATTATTACTGTTTATGTTGATGGAATTTCCCATCTTAACAAGATTATGAAACGACTTGAAAAGGTTGAGGGAGTTAAAAACGTTTTACGTTACGAATAAGCAAAATAAAATTGACTTTATGTATATTAATTTTATATCTATCTTAGAAGATATTATACATAGAATAGAGAAACTGTTTGCTTTATTAATAAATCAGCTTAAGGAAGAAATACAAGTAAGCAGTTTGGAAGGATAAAACGTTGCTGAGCCATAAATCAGGTTCGCACATAATTTAAAAAAAAGGATAACTATGATGACTTATACAAAACGCGACGTAGTACGTCGGGTAGCAGAAGCAATGGATGAACCCATGATCCATGCAGAACCATGGGTAGACGCCGTAATTGTAGCCATGCGCGAAATTATGATGTCTGCTGACACAGAATGCCGAATAGAAATACGGGATTTTGGGGTCTTTGAGGTTAAGGAGACAAAAGCTAAGCCTAAAGCCAGAAACCCAAAAACAAACGAAGTTATTTATGTTCCGGCACACAGGAAAACACACTTCAAGCCGAGTAAACTGATGAAGAAATTTCTCCGTCAGCCGCTGGAAGAAGTAAAAAAAGATAAATAGCTAACCATCTATTTTTGCAAAGATATGCACGTTTGGTCGGTATTGATGTAGGAACAAAACGAGTAGGACTTGCTCGTACCGACTTACTTAAAACAATTGCATCTCCGGTGGGTACTTATGCTCCCGATCAAGTGATCGATGAGCTAAAATCTATAGAAGAAGAAGCACCTATCGACAAATTTATTGTAGGCTGGCCTTTAACTCCGAAAGGGGAAGAAGGGTCAGCCACAATAATGGTGGAGAAATTCATCAAAAAATTAAGCCGTTCTTTTCCGGATATCGAGATCATAAAAGTAGACGAATCTCACACTTCTAATAAAGCTATGGAAGTAATGATTGAATCCGGTGTCCCACAGAAAAAAAGAAAACAAAAAGAAAGACTTGATAGAATCGCTGCAGCTATTATATTGCAGACTTATTTAGATCAGAACATTTAAAACAAAATATGTCCATTTTACCTATTGTTACCTACGATGATCTTGTGCTCCGAAAAGAGGCTGAGGAAATCGAGGAGAATTCAGATGAACTACAAGAGCTTATCGATGATATGCTCGAAACTATGTACAATGCAGATGGGGTAGGCCTGGCTGCACCTCAAATTGGAAAATCTATACAGCTTTTTGTGATGGATTCAGATCCTATGGTTGAGGACGACGAAGTGAAATACGGCCCCATGGTAGTTATAAATCCTATTATACTGGAAAAAAAGGGCGATAAAGTACCTATGGAAGAAGGTTGCCTGAGTATTCCCGAAGTAAATGATAAAGTCTTTCGCCCGGAAGTGATCGTTATTGAATATTCTGACCGGGAATTTAATAAACACCGGCTCGAAGCCGTAGGTTGGACCTCCAGAATTATCCAACACGAATATGACCATCTGAAAGGAGTCCTTTTTCTGGATTACCTGAGTGCATTCAAAAAAAGAATGCATAAACCTGCCTTAAAGGAAATTAATTCAGGTGAAAAGAAAATTAAATATCCTGTAGTTTCGAAGAATAATAACTAAGAAGGTATTCTGATGGAAATTGTATTTATGGGATCGCCCGACTTTGCGATTCCAAGTCTGGAGAAACTATATCATTCCGATCATACCATAAAAGCGGTCGTCAGTAATGTTGACAAGCGTAGGGGGAGGGGCTCCAAAAAGCACCCAACTCCACTCAAAGCAAGGGCTCAGCAATTGAATTTGCCTACTATAGATGTAGATGATCTCAGCTCCGGCACATTTACCAACCAACTCAAAGAACTGGAAGCCGATCTTTTTGTAGTGGTGGCTTTTCGAATATTACCACCCGCCGTTTTGGATATTCCAAAAATCGGTTCAATAAACCTACATGCCTCATTACTCCCCAAATACCGGGGGGCTGCCCCCATACACTGGGCTGTAATGAATGGAGAGAGCGAGACGGGCTGTACGGTTTTCTTTCTGGATGAAAAAATAGATACGGGTAATATTATTCTTCAGCGAAAAATATCTATTGGTGAAAATGAAACTACAGGAGATGTGTACGAAAGGCTGAAGAATGAAGGTAGTGAACTACTGCTTAAAGCTGTAAATGCAATAGAAGCCGATAATTTTAAGCTTAGTCAACAGGATGATGATTTGGCAACCCCGGCTCCCAAATTGTTCAGGGATGATTGCCATATAGACTTTGAAAATCCGGCTATCGCAGTGCACAATAAAATCCGGGGTTTAAGCCCATTTCCAACTGCCTGGGCAAAATGGGAAGATAAAAAATTTAATATGTACCAATCGAAACTGGGGCCGGCCCTAAATCTTAAAGCAGGTCGACTTTGTTCAAAAAAGGGGAGATTATTGGTTGGCTGCTCAGAGGGTACCGTTGAGCTTCTAAAAGTGCAACTTCCCGGAACCAGAAAAATGAGTGGAATGGACTTTATAAGAGGATATACTGTAGATGGCGAATTGAAATAACTGGATATATTCCTCTTGGTTAAAAGTTTGAGATCACTGTTCCATTTTTTATACTCAAGCAAGTACCGAACAAATATTTTAAGATGAACCAGCCGGAATTAATAGCAGCAGCAAAGAAAGGAGATGTAGAATTAGTAAAAAAACTGATTCGTGATGGTGCTAATCTAAATGAAACCAATAAAAATGGTGTTACTGCTCTTATTGCTGCGGCTGAGAAAGATTATGAAGAAATAGCAGAGTTTCTGGTAAAGCAAGGAGCTGATCTAAATATAGAAACGAAGATGGGCGGAACGGCATTAAATCGTGCCGCTGGTACCGGTAACATAAAACTGATTAAGTACTTTTTGGATCAGGGAGCTGTAATTGGCGATTTAGCTCTCATAGCTGCTGCCCGGCAAGATGAACTTAAAGCTGTAGAACTATTGGTTGAAGCCGGTGCAGATGTAGACGCCCGGCAGAGATGGGGGCATACGGCTCTTATGTTAGCAGCTAAAGAGGGGCACACCGAAATCGTAAAATACTTAATAGATAAAGGAGCAAAGATCGCTCTCCGGGACAGGAATAACGATACGGCCATGATGATCGCAATGGAAAATGATCAGAATGAAATAGCCAATATCTTGAAAAGAGCAGGAGCTAAAGCGGAAGTTAAACCGCAAAAAGATCCCCTGACTGGTGAGATTGAACATGACGACGATATTGAGGTTACAGAAGATATAGATGAATTGGTTTCAGAAGAGGAAGAGGTAATAGACGATATTACACTCGACGAGGAATAAATGCCTGTTTTAAATTCCTTATTATTTTAGAAAAATAATAATTTACTGTTCAGCATTGAGGATAATAGAGAACTAGCATATCTGGCGATCATTATTATATAATTTACTTTTTAAACAAGGATAAATGTTAGCATCAATAAAAAAAGCAAATTTAATGAGATTGTAATGTTTGGCATTTCATTGATTAGAGTTTGTCAATTTTTTGTTTAACCCCCTATAGCGCCTGTATAGGCTGTTTTATGGTTAAGAAAAACTTATCTGTTATAGATTTTTTTAAAGTAGCCAATTAGATAAAAATAGTTAGTCGATTATAATGGTGAAGGACCAAATCAGGTGATATTATTACACTGGGTTATAAATATTTAGTGAGCAATATATAATGAAAAAGGATTGGTTAATATTATTAGGTACAATGATTTTGACATCTGGATTAGCTGATGTTAGCGCACAAAATTTTAAAGGGGCTTTTCTTGGAAGTCCCGGGCTACAGGTATCAGTAACTCAGGGAAATACAGATTTAAGGGATGACGAGCTTAACTACCTGTTTCGGCTTTATAATTACCAGGCATTTGATACATACAGCTTTGGAGAATTGAGTATTTCTTCCGGAGTTTTAGCAGGAACAAGTTATAAGAACCGTATTACTCCCGTTGAATACCGGTGGGGGCAGTTGCTTTCCAGGTATGGCATGCCGGAGCCAACTATATTCGGAAAAAAGAGTTCTTTTTATGGTTATGCCGGGCTTGGATTGCTGTACAATCAGCCTATAAAAGTACAAGCCCCTAATGATCCCCTGGTGCCCGATCAGGGAAATAGCTTGGCAACGTCTTCATTTTGGGATTTCGATGGTGGACTCGCTCCTTTTATACCCGTAGGTGCAGGTCTGAAAATTCCGGTTGACATACAGACCTCTTTGGATTTGAGTATAGGATACAATCAAGCGATTAATGCATTGAAATTTACTTCTCAGGAAGTACCCGAAGGATATTGGGTTTTCTCAGTGGGATTAAACCTGAAGCGAAAAACTCCCAAAAAGCCGGTGTATACAATTCCTCTACCTGAAAAAATTAAAAAGATGGAGATTGCTCCTCCTACAACAAGAATTAAAATAGTGACGCCAAAGCCAGTCGATTTAAGCTCTCTGTTAAATACCCAGGTAGAAAGTAAAACAATCAATTTCGATGTTTTTTCTTCACAAATAAAAGAGGCAGACTACCATATCATAGAAGAGGTTGCCCTGGTGATGAAGTTGAATTATGATGCCGGCATAGAGGTGATCGGGCATGCCGATAGTACCGGCAGTGACGCTATTAATGACATGATTTCGGAGAGCCGTGCCCGTGCCGTATGGCTTGCACTGATAGAGGAAGGAGCCGACCCGGAACAATCCTATTATAATTGGTATGCCGATCTCCGGCCAATTACAGCAAAAAGAACTCCTGAAGAAAGAGCAAGAAACAGAAGGGTTGAATTTGAAATTCAGGAACAGTCAAAGACAAATATACAGGACATTGAAGGATCCGGCATCCGGCAAAAGATAGAAATCGGAAGCCCCATTGCTCATCAAATTGAGTTTGAGGGGCTCAATTTTGAAGATGCCGAAGATGTAAAAAAGGATTTAATAACTTTAGGAAGCTATTTGCACAAAAATAAAAAAGTCAATCTGTTCATTGCGTCAATGGGCAGAGCAGGTGCAACGGAAGGATTTCAGCAAGAACTGAGTAAAGCTCGTTCAGAAAAAATAAAAGCAGGACTCATAATACTGGGGATTGAACCATCAAGAATTCATGCTTTCAATCCTTACAAGGAAGAGTTAAACGAAGGGTATAAAAAACTTTTCCAGGAAACGACGCAATCTGTATTACTGATCCCTCAACAATAAAAATTGTTTGGTAAAAAATTATGGAAGCGAAATCACCAATAGAGCAAGGAATGACTGTGTGCAAGAAAATAGCATCATTTTTGATGTTGATAATGGTTATGATGGTGCTTGGTGCAGGAAATGCAAGTGCACAGACCAAAGGAATAATTTATAAATCAGCGGAGGGAGATGGCCGGCTTATCTTAGATCCGAACGGAGACGGATATGTGTCTTCAACCACAAGCGGTTTTTCTTCTAATGATGAATCAGAGAGTGAGATTTCCTTTTTCGGTATGCCGGTTCTTACGGCAGAACCTTTAAGCGATGTGAGAACCGGGGCTAGTGGCGGGCATACCGATCTGGCTACTACCAGCTCAACTACACCCGCGGCCTATATGTACTACGATGGCACAAACCTGCTCTTTCGGGTCCGTATTGCCGATCAGTCTACCGCTTCCAAAGGATACAGTTTCTTTTTTAATACCGACTTTGACGTATTTGGTCCTAAAGCCAGTGGGTTCACAAGTTCAAACCCGGGTTTCCAGTTCGAAATTGTACTTGAAACCGGAAAAGGAGTATCTATTTACACCCTGAATGGGGACAATGCAACTCTGTATAAGCGTTTAACAGAAGCTGATCATTTCCAGAAATCCCTTTCTTATACCCTTACTGATGGCTCAACGGGCCATTTTTATGATTTCTATGTACCTGTTTCAGAAATTCAGGGAGCCGTAAGTGGTTTTACCGTTTCCACCGGATTCCGTGCTGCCATGGCTACAATTACAAGGGCGCAAAGTGGAATCACCGGGACGCTCTCCGATATCAACGGGGTGAACGATGATAACTATAAAAATGCTACACAGGCTTTGGTAGATATTGTCGAAGCTGCCCCCTCAACCAACCTCAATGACATAGGCTCTGGCGGAGGAGGATTTGGAGCTTCTGTGACAGATGTTCCGAGTATAGACATCCCCCTGGTAGACGGAGATACTGAGGTTAGCGGTACCAGTATTGAAGCGGACGGAACTACAATTACAGTGTATGTTGGTGGTTCTTCTGTTGGAACTGCAACAGTTTCAAGTAATACATGGACGACAACAGTAACGGCATTATCTGCAGGGGATATAGTTACAGCTTCTGCCGATGCAACAGGTAAGGATGCCTCTGCACAGTCGGATGGGATTACAGTATTAGCAGCCAACCAGCAGTGTACGGACGACCCCATTAACGTAGCACAGGGAGGGAATACGCTTTCAGGAACTATCACAGGCTTGCCCACCGGTTTATCCAATTCCCATTTAACTTCCAATGTAATTATCAGGGTTTACCGGGGGGGAAATGTTTTTGTATCCACCAGCTCTTCCGATCCCGGTACCGACGGCTATGTAGGCTATAATAGTTTTGCCTACAACTCTTCAACCGGAAATTATGATTTTGAATTAGACAATGGCCAAAGCGGTAAAACGGGGCCGGGGGGGGAATCCTTACAATGATGAGAATTATTCCATAACAGCCCAGTACCAATCACAGTGTGAGTCGAATCCGGTTGTGGATGGTTTAACCAGTGTAGTTACTTCAGAAGCTCCCGTTATCACCTCCACAAGTCTCACGGAATCCAGTACCTCAATCAGCGGTACTTCCAATTCTTCCGGTAGTGCTACCATTTATGTATACCACGACAGAATACAAATCGGAACAACAACAGCTGCCAGCGATGGGTCCTGGACACTTTCAGGCATTAGTTCCGGAACACTGGAGGATGACAAAGAAGTATTTGCCCGGGCTATTGATAATATTGCCGATGCACAATTTTCAGCAAATAGCAACACGGTTATAGTAGGAGAAGGGGCACTGGAACAATCGGAACCACCGGTAATATTAGGTAGTTATCTGACTACCACTACAACTATATCTGGTACTACTGTAGAAGGACCAGGAACAATTATCAGGGTTTTGGTGAACGGTTTTACGGAAGACCAGACAACCGCTGACGCCTATGGTAACTGGGAGGTTACCGGGGTTGATTTAAGCGCAGACGGCGGAAATGATATTACAGCTACAGCCAAAGCCGAAGGAAAATCTGTGAGCGGCCCCTCCGATGCAGTAACCATTCAGACTACGGCAGGATCTGCTCCTACAATAGAAGGTGGAGCCACATCCCTTACAGAATCTGGTTTCAGCGGAGCTATTGATATCAGTGGGTCCGGAACTTTCCGTATTTATATTGATGGACAACTTGCGCTAACCACTACTTCAACTTCTGTAAGCCTTTCTACTACCTCATCTGATGGTACCAATACGCTGGCCGACTTAATCAGCGCGGGCGTTACCGTATACGCTACAGCTCAGCAATCAGGAACCACGGAAAGCGGATCTTCAAATGTAGTAACAGTTACTTCTGACCCGGTACGGTATATTTCGGTTGCTTCCATAACTCCAAATCCTGTACCCGGCGGCGGTGGCGAAGATGCAACAACAACCTTCAGAGTATTGGACGCCAGCTTTGTGAAAGATTCCAGTGTACCAATGGATATTTCATTAATTGCAGGCCAGGGTTCGTTAGGTACGGTTCCCGCTCAAACAGATGGAGATGGTGAAATCGCAGTTCCATATACAACTGCTGAGGCGGATAATGGAGGAAGCGTAAGTATTCAGGCTGTTGATGATGATGGGTATGCCGAGAGTTATACAGCCTCATTTAATGTTCAGGAAGCTGCTCCTGTGATTAGTAACGTTAGCTTAGGGAATGATGGATCGGATAATATTGCGTTTAGTTTTGATGCTGATAAACAGCTGGGAAGTTCATCCGGTGATATAGCAGTAAGTATTTCAGGACCGAGTAACGGATCAGGATGGCCCAAAAGTTATAACCGGTCAAATTTTTCAGAAGCCGATAACTCCGGTACTTACACTTATACACTAACTGCAACCCAGGCTTATGATGATGGAGACGGAACCTATACAGCCACCATTAATGATGCTAAAGATTCTTCCGGTTTAGATGGTGGTGATGGCAGTGATACGGATACTTATGTTTTAAGTACCGACACGACATCCCCGACGGTAGACATCCAGGGTGAGCCATCCATTGTCAACAGTACCTCGGCGTTCAGTGTGACGGTTGAATTTAGTGAAGATGTGAGTGGTTTTACCGTGGGTGATATTACGGTGGGCAACGGCTCGGCTGGAAATTTTGCCAGCACCGATGGCAATACGTACACCGCCGATATTACCCCGGATGGAAACGGAGACATCACTATTGATGTGGCAGCAGATGTAGCCCAGGACGGGGCCGGCAACAACAATACGGCCGCCACTCAGGCTACCGTAACGTATGACGCTACGGCTCCGGTTCTCAGTGCTCCCAACCTTGGCAATGATGGTTCGGATAAGATTACATTTAGTTTTTCCAGCGACGAGGTATTGGGCACGGCCACGGGGGACCTGGCGATCACGGTCACCGGTCCGGGCAGCTACTCCCAGAGCTTCGACCGGGATGATTTTGATGTCAGTGGAAGCGGCCCTTATACCTATACTTTGAAGAGTGCCTCATCGGTGGCTTATGGAGATGACGGCACCTACACAGCCGCCATTGATGATGCGGTGGATGCGGCCGGTAATGACGGGGGCGATGGATCCGATACCGATACCTACTCCCTGGACACAACAGCCCCCTCGGGCTACGCGGTAGCCTGGGATACCGATCCGGTCAACAGCGCCAATGAAGGAGCGGCTGGTTTTAGCATATCCTCGGGCGAAGACGGAGCTGACTATGCCTATAGCATCTCTTCCGATGGTGGAGGAACCAATGTAACGGGATCAGGGACCATGAGCGGGACCAGCCAGGCGGTAACCGGGGTAGACGTCTCGGGTCTGAGCGATGGTACGCTGACGGTCAGTGTTACCCTTACCGACAGTGATGGGAATGCAGGGTCGGCGGCGACCGACGAGGTAACCAAAGAGACGGCATCCCCACAAATTACCGGGTTGAGCGGGAGTGCCGGTGATGCCACATCTTCGAAGACGATCGATGAGGGTATAACGGCGGTGGGCACGATGAGTGCCGATGAGAGCGTAAGCTGGAGTATCTCGGGAGGAGCCGATAGTGGCGACCTTGGTATAGACAGTTCCACCGGTGCGATTACCTTTAACAGTGCCCCGGACTATGAGTCTCCGGCGGACGATGATACGGGCAACGACTATGTGATTGAAGTGACGGCCACCGACGGGGCAGGCAACACTGCCACCCAGACGGTGACGATAAATATAACCGATGTGGATGAAGTGGCACCTGTGTTCGAAAACGCTACCCCTTCTGCTACAAACGCTGATCCCGATGGTTTTGAACTGGATACAGATATAGATGAGGCGGGGACTATTTATTATGTCGTAGTTGCCAACGGGGCCAGTGCGCCTTCAGTGAGTCAGGTGAAAGCCGGAAATGATGCTTCCGGTTCAGCGGCCACCGATGCCGGTAGTCAGGCCGTAAGCTCCGGTGACTTTACCCATACCTTTACGATTAACGGTCTTTCTTCTTCCACTGACTACGATGTATATGTGGTGGCTGAAGATGATGAGGACACCCCCAACGTACAGTCGTCGGTTACCAAAGTGGATGTAAGTACTACGAGTTCTGACACCATTTCACCTACCATCTCCAATGGAAGTGTAGCTTCCGATAATAGTTATATAGATGTAACCTTTAGCGAGGGCATCTATAGTGGAAGTGGGGGGAGCGGAGCGTTAACCACAGACGATTTGAGTTTGACGTTCACCCAGAATGGGGGAAGTGCGACGGCAGCCTCTATCAGTTCATTGACGACAACCGGCAGCGGATCACTCAGTGGGGGAGAAACTACGATTCGGGTGATGCTCAATATCACTGGTACACCCTCTGGGGAAGAAACGGTTGCAATCAGTCCGGCTGATGGCGCATCGGTGTATGACGGAAGCGGAAATGCCGCTTTATCGACTACATCAACAGGAAATAAAAGTTTGAATGACAAAGTACAGCCCACACTTTCAAATGTGAGTCTGAGCAACGATGGTTCGGATAATCTGTCGCTGAGTTTTGACAGTGATGAACAGCTGGGAAGTAGTACTTCGGATATTGCCGTGAGTATTGATGGTCCGAATACAAACAATGTTTACAGTTTTAACCGGGGTGATTTTAGTGAATCCAGCAACAGCGGAACCTATACCTACACCTTAACCACTTCGCAAGCTTATGGGGATGGGGACGGTACCTACACCGCGGCTATTGACGATGCAAAAGATGCAGCAGGCAACGATGGGGGAGATGGTACAGATACCGACAGCTACGATTTTGACGGGACTGCCCCACAAATTACCGGGTTGAGCGGGAGTGCCGGTGATGCCACATCTTCGAAGACGATCGATGAGGGTATAACGGCGGTGGGCACGATGAGTGCCGATGAGAGCGTAAGCTGGAGTATCTCGGGAGGAGCCGATAGTGGCGACCTTGGTATAGACAGTTCCACCGGTGCGATTACCTTTAACAGTGCCCCGGACTATGAGTCTCCGGCGGACGATGATACGGGCAACGACTATGTGATTGAAGTGACGGCCACCGACGGGGCAGGCAACACTGCCACCCAGACGGTGACGATAAATATAACCGATGTGGATGAAGTGGCACCGGTCTTCGAGAATGCGACCCCCTCGATCAGTAATGCAGACTCCGATGGTTTTGATGTGGACACCGATATTGATGAGGCCGGTACCATCTATTATGTGGTGGTGGCCGATGGGGCGAGTGCCCCGAGTGTTTCCCAGGTGAAATCGGGGAATGATTCCGGTGATTCCGCGGCCCTGAGTTCAGGGAGTCAAACGGTGAGTTCGGGAGACTTTACCCATGGTTTTAGTGTGAGCGGGTTATCCTCGTCCACCGATTATGATGTATATGTGGTAGCCGAGGATGATGAAAGCACTCCGAACGTGCAATCCTCGGTAACCAAAGTGGATGCAACCACGGGTTCTCCCGCCGACACGACGTCCCCGACGGTAGACATCCAGGGTGAGCCTTCCATTGTCAACAGTACCTCGGCGTTCAGTGTGACGGTTGAATTTAGTGAAGATGTGAGTGGTTTTACCGTGGGTGATATTACGGTGGGCAACGGCTCGGCCGGAAATTTTGCCAGCACCGATGGCAATACGTACACCGCCGATATTACCCCGGATGGAAACGGAGACATCACTATTGATGTGGCAGCAGATGTAGCCCAGGACGGGGCCGGCAACAACAATACGGCCGCCACTCAGGCTACCGTAACGTATGACGCTACGGCTCCGGTTCTCAGTGCTCCCAACCTTGGCAATGATGGTTCGGATAAGATTACATTTAGTTTTTCCAGCGACGAGGTATTGGGCACGGCCACGGGGGACCTGGCGATCACGGTCACCGGTCCGGGCAGCTACTCCCAGAGCTTCGACCGGGATGATTTTGATGTCAGTGGAAGCGGCCCTTATACCTATACTTTGAAGAGTGCCTCATCGGTGGCTTATGGAGATGACGGCACCTACACAGCCGCCATTGATGATGCGGTGGATGCGGCCGGTAATGACGGGGGCGATGGATCCGATACCGATACCTACTCCCTGGACACAACAGCCCCCTCGGGCTACGCGGTAGCCTGGGATACCGATCCGGTCAACAGCGCCAATGAAGGAGCGGCTGGTTTTAGCATATCCTCGGGCGAAGACGGAGCTGACTATGCCTATAGCATCTCTTCCGATGGTGGAGGAACCAATGTAACGGGATCAGGGACCATGAGCGGGACCAGCCAGGCGGTAACCGGGGTAGACGTCTCGGGTCTGAGCGATGGTACGCTGACGGTCAGTGTTACCCTTACCGACAGTGATGGGAATGCAGGGTCGGCGGCGACCGACGAGGTAACCAAAGAGACGGCATCCCCACAAATTACCGGGTTGAGCGGGAGTGCCGGTGATGCCACATCTTCGAAGACGATCGATGAGGGTATAACGGCGGTGGGCACGATGAGTGCCGATGAGAGCGTAAGCTGGAGTATCTCGGGAGGAGCCGATAGTGGCGACCTTGGTATAGACAGTTCCACCGGTGCGATTACCTTTAACAGTGCCCCGGACTATGAGTCTCCGGCGGACGATGATACGGGCAACGACTATGTGATTGAAGTGACGGCCACCGACGGGGCAGGCAACACTGCCACCCAGACGGTGACGATAAATATAACCGATGTGGATGAAGTGGCACCTGTGTTCGAAAACGCTACCCCTTCTGCTACAAACGCTGATCCCGATGGTTTTGAACTGGATACAGATATAGATGAGGCGGGGACTATTTATTATGTCGTAGTTGCCAACGGGGCCAGTGCGCCTTCAGTGAGTCAGGTGAAAGCCGGAAATGATGCTTCCGGTTCAGCGGCCACCGATGCCGGTAGTCAGGCCGTAAGCTCCGGTGACTTTACCCATACCTTTACGATTAACGGTCTTTCTTCTTCCACTGACTACGATGTATATGTGGTGGCTGAAGATGATGAGGACACCCCCAACGTACAGTCGTCGGTTACCAAAGTGGATGTAAGTACTACGAGTTCTGACACCATTTCACCTACCATCTCCAATGGAAGTGTAGCTTCCGATAATAGTTATATAGATGTAACCTTTAGCGAGGGCATCTATAGTGGAAGTGGGGGGAGCGGAGCGTTAACCACAGACGATTTGAGTTTGACGTTCACCCAGAATGGGGGAAGTGCGACGGCAGCCTCTATCAGTTCATTGACGACAACCGGCAGCGGATCACTCAGTGGGGGAGAAACTACGATTCGGGTGATGCTCAATATCACTGGTACACCCTCTGGGGAAGAAACGGTTGCAATCAGTCCGGCTGATGGCGCATCGGTGTATGACGGAAGCGGAAATGCCGCTTTATCGACTACATCAACAGGAAATAAAAGTTTGAATGACAAAGTACAGCCCACACTTTCAAATGTGAGTCTGAGCAACGATGGTTCGGATAATCTGTCGCTGAGTTTTGACAGTGATGAACAGCTGGGAAGTAGTACTTCGGATATTGCCGTGAGTATTGATGGTCCGAATACAAACAATGTTTACAGTTTTAACCGGGGTGATTTTAGTGAATCCAGCAACAGCGGAACCTATACCTACACCTTAACCACTTCGCAAGCTTATGGGGATGGGGACGGTACCTACACCGCGGCTATTGACGATGCAAAAGATGCAGCAGGCAACGATGGGGGAGATGGTACAGATACCGACAGCTACGATTTTGACGGGACTGCCCCACAAATTACCGGGTTGAGCGGGAGTGCCGGTGATGCCACATCTTCGAAGACGATCGATGAGGGTATAACGGCGGTGGGCACGATGAGTGCCGATGAGAGCGTAAGCTGGAGTATCTCGGGAGGAGCCGATAGTGGCGACCTTGGTATAGACAGTTCCACCGGTGCGATTACCTTTAACAGTGCCCCGGACTATGAGTCTCCGGCGGACGATGATACGGGCAACGACTATGTGATTGAAGTGACGGCCACCGACGGGGCAGGCAACACTGCCACCCAGACGGTGACGATAAATATAACCGATGTGGATGAAGTGGCACCGGTGTTAAGCGTACTTAACCTGGGGAATGACGGTTCGGGAAATGTGAGTTTTAGTTTTGCAAGTGATGAAGAGCTGGGAACTTCGACCTCCGATATTGCCGTAAGTCTGGGTGGTCCGAGTGGATACAGTCAGACTTTTGACCGGGATGATTTTACCCAAAGTGGATCAAGTCCTTATACTTATACTCTGAAGAGTGCATCCGCTCCAGCTTATGGAGATGACGGTACCTACACGGCAACAATTAATGATGCCAAAGACGCAGCCGGCAATGACGGTGGAGATGGCTCTGATACGGATACGTATGAATTAAATAGCGTACCTACTATAAACACTTGGCCGACGGCTTCCGATATTACCTACGGGGATGCGCTGAGCAGTTCAACCCTAAGCGGGGGATCGGCGAGTGTGGCAGGGAGTTTTGCTTTTACCACCCCGTCTGCCGTACCCGGTTCGGCCGGTACGTATTCGGCGAGTGTGACCTTCACCCCGGACGACACGGGCAACTATTCGAATGTAACCGGCTCAGTAGATGTGACGGTGAATAAGAAAGCCCTGACCGTAACGGGAGCTTCGGCCTCTGATAAAACCTATGATAGTAACACCGATGCTTCCATCAGCGGAGCAACTTTAAGTGGGGTAGTGGGCAGCGATGATGTGTCCCTCAGCAGTTCCACCTCAGGAACCTTTGCCCAGGCCGGGGTGGGAACTGGTATTGCGGTAAGTACCTCGATGGGGCTCACCGGGGCCGATGCCGGGAATTATAGTTTGAGTCAGCCGGCGGGATTAAACGGAGACATCACGGCCAAGGAACTGACCATTGGAGGTTCCTTTACCGCCAGTGATAAAACCTATGATGGTGGTACTTCGTCTTCGGCTGCTTCCAACAGTTTGTCACTGAGTGGAGTTGAATCAGGAGACACGGTAAGTTTAGATAATATTACCCTGGCGTTTGCTTCTTCGGATGTAGCTACGGGTATTACCATAAGCATTACAGCAGCCACGATTAGCGGAACAGATGCTGCCAATTATAGTATCTCGACCGGTGGAGCCCCGACAACGACGGCGGACATTACTCCCAAAGGACTTACAGTAACGGGAGCTGTCGCCCAGGATAAAACCTATGATGGTAATACCGATGCTTCTATCAGTGGAGCAACTTTAAATGGGGTGGTTAGCGGAGATGTGGTGTCTCTTACCAATGCTACCTCAGGAACCTTTGGCCAGGCCGGGGTGGGAACCGATATAGCCGTGAGTACCTCGATGGGGCTCACCGGGGCCGATGCCGGGAATTATAGTCTGAGTCAGCCGGCGGGCCTGAAAGCGGATATCACCACCTCTAATGTGACCGTAAGCAGTTGGCCAACGGCTTCCGATATTACCTACGGGGATGCGCTGAGCAGTTCAACCCTAAGCGGGGGATCGGCGAGTGTGGCAGGGAGTTTTGCTTTTACCACCCCGTCTGCCGTACCCGGTTCGGCCGGTACGTATTCGGCGAGTGTGACCTTCACCCCGGACGACACGGGCAACTATTCGAATGTAACCGGCTCAGTAGATGTGACGGTGAATAAGAAAGCCCTGACCGTAACGGGAGCTTCGGCCTCTGATAAAACCTATGATAGTAACACCGATGCTTCCATCAGCGGAGCAACTTTAAGTGGGGTAGTGGGCAGTGATGATGTGTCCCTCAGCAGTTCCACCTCAGGAACCTTTGCCCAGGCCGGGGTGGGAACCGGTATTGCGGTAAGTACCTCGATGGGCCTGAACGGAACGGATGCCGGGAACTATACCATCAACCAGCCAGGTAGTCTGAGCGCAGACATTACTGTAAAGGCCCTGACTGTGACGGGAGCTTCGGCCTCTGATAAAACCTATGATAGTAACACCGATGCTTCCATCAGCGGAGCAACTTTAAGTGGGGTAGTGGGAAGCGATGATGTGTCCCTCAGCAGTTCCACCTCAGGAACCTTTGCCCAGGCCGTGGTGGGAACCGGTATAGCCGTGAGTACCTCGATGGGGCTCACCGGGGCCGATGCCGGGAATTATAGTTTGAGTCAGCCGGCGGGATTAAACGGAGACATCACGGCCAAGGAACTGACCATTGGAGGTTCCTTTACCGCCAGTGATAAAACCTATGATGGCAATACCACCGCTTCGATGGGAGGCAACAGCCTCTCCCTTACAGGCGTTGAGTCCGGGGATACGGTGACTTTTGACGAGATTAGCCTGGCGTTTGCCTCTTCGGATGTAGCCAGCGGGATTACGGTGACCATTAGCGGGGCAACAATAACCGGAAGTGATTCTGGGAACTACAGCATTTCGACCGGTGGAGCCCCGACAACGACGGCGGACATTACTCCCAAAGAACTCACGATTGCAGGTTCCTTTACAGCTAACGACAAAGCATTTGATGATAACAAATCAGCAACCATAGATCAGAATAACCTGGCTCTTATTGGTGTGGAAACAGGCGATAATGTTACATTAAGTCCGGTAGCTGAATTTGTTGACAAGCAAGTAGGTACAAATAAGACAGTGAGTCTTGTTGGAACTACTTCAATCTCAGGGGCAGATGCGGATAACTATTCTCTTTCAATAAGTGGTGCGCCTACCACCCAGGCAGACATCTTTACAGGAGCCGTTGCAGACGGAAATTCCTCCGTTACCGCAAACCCGGCAACCCTGACCGCAGGTAATAACTCAACCGTGACTGTCACAATTAAAGACAGCTATAATAACCCGGTTGAAGGCAAGATAGAAGGGGATTTCAATTTTGCAATCAGTGGTAATGCTCAGGTGGTTTCTGGCTCTTTTTCAGAAACATCTGCTGGTGTGTATGAAATTGAGGTAACCAATACCACAGCAGAAACCATAAGTGTAACAGTAACTGCTGACGGAACGCTCCTAAGTGATAAGCCGGATATAACATTTGGAGCGGGAGCTATAAGTGCCGGTGTATCGAACGTACAGGGAACTTCGCCGCATACAGCTGATGGAAGTGATGCTTCAACAATAACAATAGATTTGAAGGATCAATATGGGAATGTTATTAGTGGAGAGGCTGCTAATATAGCGTTCAGTGGGTTAAGTGATGCTCAGGCAGCTTCTGTATCTGAAACCGGAACGCCCGGCACTTACCAGGCAGCAGTAACCAATACGACTGCTGAAAATATAACAGTTGTAGTAACAGCCGGTGGCACTCAACTGGATGATCAGCCTTCCATTACTTTTGAGGCAGGGCTGGCCGCCAAATTTGTGATTTCAGGAAACAGTACCCAGCTTGCAGGAGAAAGCCAGAATTTGACGATTACAGCACGGGATGCAAACGGCAACACAGCAACAGCATACTCAGGAAATAAAGGATTAACCTTTAGCGGTTCCTCTGCATCACCCGATGGATATGTACCGGTTATTACCAATAGCAGTGGAGGTCTAACCGAGTTCAGCAAAACCATAACCATCGATTTCAGTAATGGAGTGGCAACAGTTTCTTCCGGAGCAAACGGTAGGATGATCCTCTACAATGCAGGACTATCAACTATTGGTGTCACAGATGGAACCATTAGCGAAACAGCCACGCTGGATGTAACCGTTACAGCGGGGGATGCCAACAAAATTGCATTCACAAAACAACCAACCGATGCTGACCAAAGAGAAATTATTTCTCCTGAAGTAGCAGTTGAATTACTGGACGCTTATGGAAACAAAAGCAAAGAGCAAGGAATAAATATTTCGCTGCAAGTGAATAATGGAGCTGCTCTTGGCGGAAATACATCAAAGGAGTCTGATACAAACGGTGAGGCTATTTATGATGACCTGTTTGTAGAGGAAGCCGGAATGTATAAACTCACCGCATCAGCTTCAGGGTTGAAACAAACTGAATCTGATGAGTTTAGCATCCTGGATATAGAAGCACCACTGTTAACAGTAGATGATGTATCCACCAATAACCCAACTCCGACCATTACAGGTACAACCGACGAACCTGCCGGGAGTACGGTAACCGTAACTATAGACGGCAAAACCTATACAACCACCGTTAATGAAGATGGCAGCTGGAGTGTTGAAGTCACTGATGAATTAGAAAATAAAGAATACACGGTAACTGCCAGTATAACTGATGATTCAGGAAATACAACAGAAACTACCGGTACACTGGTAGTCAATGCAACGGATCCTCAGCTTGTGGTAGATGATCAGAATACAACAGATACAACGCCAATTATCACCGGAAGTACAGATCAAGCTGCGGGAAGTACGGTAACTGTAATAATTGCCGGCAAAACCTATACAACCACAGTTAATGAAGATGGCAGCTGGAGTGTTGAGGTTACTGAAGAGTTGGATGATGGTGAATATATAGTAACCGCCCGTATTACCGACGATTTTGGGAATACTACCGAAGCAACAGGGACACTATCAATAGATGCCACCAAACCAACACTAACGGTAGATAATCAGAATACCGGGAATCCAACTCCTGCCATAACAGGATCTACGGATGAGCCCGCAGGGAGTACTGTAACGGTAGTGGTAAATGGTAAAACCTATACTGCTACGGTAGGGTCGGATGGTAACTGGAGTGTAAGCCTGACGGAAACTCTTTCGGAGGGAGAGTATACGATAACAGCCACTATCACAGATAGTATGGGGAATACAACAGAAGCCACCGGTACCCTGGAAATTGTATCGTCCGGAGCAGACCGTCTTGTTATTGTAAGTGGTAATAGTCAGACGCAACAGGTAACTACCCAGTTGTAGGATTCATTAATTGCCGGAGTCTTTGATGAAGATAATAATCCGGCACAAAATGTAGATCTGGAGTTTACCATTACAGGCTTCCCGCAAAACTCAGAACTTCATACCATTTCAAAAACCGAAGCTACTACCGATATAACGGGTACGGCATCTGTAGCACTCACTCTGGGTACCATTACCGGTGAATACCAGGTTGAGGTGAAGGCCGCCGGGCTCGATTCCGTACTGTTCCGTGCCTATGCAACTGCCGGGGCGCTGGATCAATTCTTTATCGTTCAGGGGAATGAGCAGAAGCAGCCGACTTTAAGTGTCCTGGAAGATTCTCTTGTTGTAGGAATGCTGGATGAATATGGAAATCCATTGGTGAATGAACCAGTCGCATTTAAGTTGTTTGACGAACCTCAATTTGCCAGAAATAGTAATCTTACACCCGATACGGCTTATTCAAATGAAACGGGGCATGCGGCCACTTCCTTGCGATTGGGTGATGTAGGAGGCAAGTACTTTATATCAGCCGATCCTTACCACCAATCATTTACACCTCTTGAATTTGAAGCCACAGCTGTAGAGAAGAAAACGGATCCAAGTGTTATAGATACCGTGAATACCGTAGTATTTGACGGAAACATGGATACCTTCATGTTTGCTGATCCGGATGTGGTGTTAAATGCAATGCAAAGCTTCACTACAGAAATATGGATTCTGCCTAATACGCTTACAGAATATTATGAGCTGTTTAACAAGGAAGGTTCTGATGAAGCGAATGCCAAGTTTAAAATCTGGGGTGAGAACGATACGATATATGCTATCATTTATCTGGAAGACGGCAGTACGGTAACTCTCAATTCCAATAATATCTTCGAAAAAGTACCGGCTGAGGGTGGAGCCTCCAAGATGGCTTCGTCTCAGGCTGATTCGGTATATCGCTGGACACACCTCGCCCTGAGTGTGGATAATGAAAACAAAACCATTGATCTTTATAGAAATGGATTCCGTGTTGCACAGTCAAACTTTGAAGGTGATGTGAATCCTGGTAATTCCAGGCTCGAAATGGGAAGAGGATATGATGGGGAAATTCATGAAGTCAGAATTTGGAACGATGCAATAAGCAGGGCGGGTATACAGTCCAGAATGACTCAGATTCTTGAGGGTAACGAAAATAACCTGGTTCTCTATCATACTTTTGATGATGAAGGGGATGTGGCAACAGATCTTACAGGAAATGGCAATGACCTGCAATTAGGCGACGGCGTAGAACGACAATTCAGTATTCGTGGTATTCCGGATATCGAGATGCTGGAGAATGAGAGATACATCATGGTGTTTAAAGACATCGATGAATTTGGAGATACGCTCTCAACGGTCATAACCAGGTTGCCTGAAAATGGAACATTATACCAGGTAACATCGGATGGGACACAGAAGGGAGCTGCAATAAACAGTATACCGACTGTTCTGTCAGATCCGAAAAACCGGGCTATGTATTTACCTTATACCAACTACAGCGGAGCTGATTCACTTGATTATAAACTTCAGGATGAATTTGGCAACGAAGCAGGTGCTACACGTTTAATTAAAATACATCCTGTGTATAAACCACCTACAGTATTTGCTCAGCTTTATCCTTCCATGAACGATTCGGTAGCAATCAAGGTGAGAGGAGATGACCGAACAATTACCTTCAACTGGGAGAAAAGCGAAGCTTATGGTGATGCAAATACCGAGTACCTCCTTTCAGTATGGGATGCCCAGGGACAAATAGTTGAATACACCGGTATTACCGATACAACCTATTCTGTAGAGGTAGAAAATTCGATTTTCGAATTCGATCATCGTTACACCTGGAGGGTAAAAGCAACCGATGGTATTGACACTACCCAAAGTGTAGATGAACTGAGCTTTATGTTAGTAAGGGCAAACCCCCTGACTTTCATGTTACAGCAAAATTACCCGAACCCATTTAATCCATCTACAACCATTGAGTACTGGATACCGATTACATCCCGGGTGAAACTGGAAATATTTGATGTGCTGGGAAGACGTGTTCTCTTACTGGTTGATAAAGCTAATCACGGAGCCGGAACCTATCAGAAAAGGTGGGATAGCGGAGGACTATCGAGCGGGGTGTATTACTACAGGCTCTCGGCCGAAGGTATTAACGGCAGCCGATATATGAAGCTGAAGAAAATGACATTGATTAAATAATCAGAAATATGAGTTAAGGAACTGCATGTAATTACATGCCGACCTGTTGGTTGGGTATTTGATAAGGGCGTAAGCAATTGCGCTCTTATTTTTTTGATCCCATCTGAGGGGGGCATTTTTACTTGTTGAGCTCAGGAAGAGTCATGAATTTCCCAAAAAGTTCAGGATTATGAGCTATAATTAAATTGTGAACGGATTATAGTAGAAGGAAGATAGGGCTCAAATACTCAGAAAAGCGCTTCAAAGATCAAAGTTTGATAGAAGATTTCGATGAAGATGTTATTTGATTGAAAATAGGAGAAGAGAGTAGTAGTTTTGAGGCCTTCAACCGAGCTTTATTTTAGTATAGATATAGTGAAGTGCATTTGAAGTAATAATAACTCAATCATTAAAAAGGATTCGTAATGGCTAAAATTAAAGTGGGAATTAACGGATTTGGTCGCATAGGTAGAATGGTGACCCGTTCAATTCTCTCCCGTTATCAAGATGAAATTGAAATAGTTGGCGTCAATGACCTGACGGATACAAATACGTTGGCCCATCTTTTTAAATACGACTCAGCTCAGGGAACGTATCCTGGTGAGGTATCTGTAGATGGAAATGAGCTCACTATAGATGGAATGAGCTTTGCCGTAAGTTCTGAGCGAGATCCTGCAAAGCTGAATTGGGGAGATCTGGGGGCGGAAGTAGTAGTTGAGTCTACCGGATTTTTTCGGGATGCTGAGAGTGCCGGAAAACATTTAGAGGCTGGTGCCAGGAAAGTGATTATTTCAGCTCCGGCAAAAGGAGATATCCAAACAATTGTACTTGGCGTTAATGACGAAAAGATTGACAAAGACGTAAAAATCTACTCAAATGCCAGTTGCACCACCAACTGCCTGGCTCCTATGGTGAAGATTCTGGATGATAAACTGGGCATTGAAAAAGGAGTAATGACCACTATCCACTCTTACACAGGAGATCAACAAATTGTAGATGGGCCGCATAAGGATCTGCGAAGAGCCCGTGCTGCTGCTGTCAATATTGTGCCAACAACTACAGGTGCTGCTAAAGCAGTAACCCTGGTATTACCTCATTTGGAAGGTAAACTGGACGGTGGCGCGGTAAGAGTTCCAACCCCAACCGGTTCACTCACCGATCTTATTGTAGTGGTTAAAAAAGATACAACAGCCGAAGAAGTAAATGCCCTGTTTAAAGAAGCAGCTGAGGGTGATTATAAAGGGATTGTAGAGTTTATCGATGTTGACTATGTGTCTTCAGATATTGTAGGTAATCCACATTCGACTATCTACGACAGCAAACTCACTAAAGTAGATGGTAATCTTGTGAAAATTATCGGCTGGTACGACAACGAAGCAGGATACTCTATGCGAACCGCCGACCTGATTACACGAGTCGTATAATAGCGGTAATTTTCTGACGACTTTATAAATAGTCCGAAGAGGCAATGACGATCTTGACTCCTGTTCTACATGGTAGGGCAGGAGTTTTTATATATATGAGATGGATGAAGAGTGTTTTTTAAATCTGTTTACTTGTAAAAAAGATTCTAAGTCCTCACTTTAAGCTCAAACAAAAAATGGAGTTTGTATGAAAACGAATATAAGCACATTATTTTTGATCGTTTTGTTTGAGGTATTTGCCTGTACAAACATTTCGGAAAAAGAGAAGGAGAACACAATTAATGTTGATTATGAGTTGTCAGCTGATCAAACTCATAACCGGTGGAGTAGTGCAATAGAGCCGGTGCTAAAAGTTCCATCCGGATCTGTGATAAAGGTTGGAACCGAGGAAGCTTCAGACCAGCAACTGAATGTAAATTCAACGCTCGAAGATTTAGCTAACCTGAGTTTTGATCCCATTCACCCGCTTACCGGCCCGGTATATGTGGAAGGAGCAGAGCCAGGAGATGTACTGAAAGTGACATTACACCAAATAGAATTAGGAGACTGGGGATGGACGGCCATCGTTCCCGGTTTTGGTTTTCTTTCCGAAGAATTCACCGAACCTTACCTGAAAACATTTGAACTGAGCAAGGACAGCAAAACCGCACGGTTTTCAGAAAACATACACATTCCGCTAAAACCATTTCCCGGGGTGATGGGAGTGGCTCCTGCTACCGATTCAATGTTATCTACAATACCTCCAAGAGCAAATGGAGGAAATATGGATGATCCCAATATAACGGAGGGTGCCACCGTCTACTTCCCGGTGTTTGTGGAAGGGGCTTTGTTTTCTATTGGTGACACCCATGCCGCCCAGGGCCATGGAGAGGTTTGTGGAACCGCTATAGAAGCTCCAATGAATATAGTGTACGAGGTGGAAGTCATTAAAGGCAGGCGGTCTATTTCCGAGCCTCAGTATGAAACAGCCGATTATTATTCAGTTACAGCTTTTGCCCCCACCATTGATGAAGCTGCCCAAAAGGCAACACGTTTTATGGTAGATTATCTGGAAGAAGAGAAAGGGATGGATCGTAATGATGCCTATGCCCTCTGTTCGCTGGCCGGGGATTTGAAAATAGCTGAAGTAGTGGATGTGCCTCATATGCTGGTAAGTATGCATATGCCAAAGAATATTTTTAAGGACTAATAAAAACATTAAAACCGAATTCACTGTAAGGAAACCGAATGAATTATAAACACCTTCTATATAGTATTGTACTGCTTTTCTTTGTTGGAGCATGTACATCAGAGCAGAAACCTGTTGAGGGACCCACAACACTTGATACTTCACAACTTGTAGAAGATTTGCGAGTACTGTCTTCCGATGAGATGGAAGGGCGCCGAACAGGAACAGAAGGAAACAGGAAAGCAAGAGAATATCTTGTTGAGCGATTTAAGCAAGTGGGAGCAGAACCTTTTAAAGGGGAATATACCCATCCGTTTACGTTCGAAAACCGCTCAGGAGAAAAACTGGAAGCCGTAAATGTAATAGGACAGATTAATGGGCAAACAGATTCAGTTATAGTGATTACCGCCCATTACGATCATCTGGGAGTTCGCGACAGTTTAATTTTCAATGGTACCGATGACGATGCGTCAGGAACCGCTGTCCTGCTGGCCTACGCTGATTATTTCAATAAGGAAGAGCCAAACCATACGTTGGTTTTTGCCGCTTTTGATGCAGAAGAAATGGGACTCAAAGGCGCGCGTGCCTTTGTGGAAGATTCCGTGCTTTTGGAGCGAGTGGTACTGAATATAAATCTGGATATGATTAGCCAGAACGATAAAGGAGAGCTGTATGCAAGTGGTACATATCATCATCCGGAACTAAAGCCGGTATTGGAAAGTATTGAGACCGGGGATGTCCAGTTATTATTTGGCCATGACAGGCCTGAGCAGGGGTATGATGACTGGACTTCAGCTTCCGATCATGGAGCTTTTCATGCTAAAGGAAAGAAGTTTATCTATTTTGGTGTGGAAGATCATGAGCACTACCACAAAGCAACAGACGATTTTGATACCATACCCCTGGATTTCTATAAAAGCTCTGCCCAGGTAATTTTAAATGCTATATTAGCATTTGACGAACGATAGGATATCAATCAAAATTTACGGAGGTAGCTGGTACATTCACCGGCATCCTTTCCGTCCTTTCGGGCATCTTCTTCTTTTTCGAAGCCCTGATCCGAGTATGCTTCAATATCTCCGCTCTTTGAAACTCGTCTCCATCTCCATTCGCCTTTAACATCTTGGTATAATTGACATTTAGCCATATTCAGGTAATTGTTTTAATGAAATTTAAGTACGTTAAATTAAGGAAAAAGCCTCTTTATTCACAATCTGTGCATGTTTTATAACATTAGAAGCTTGGTAATGCTCATAAAAAAACCTGACTTCTTTTAAGAAGTCAGGTTTGTCGAAATGATTTAATTCTTATTCAAGAATATAAACATCTACAGCACTAAGACCTTTAGGAGTTTCTTCAGTTGCGAACTCAACCTCTTCTCCGTCTTTTATGCCTTCTTCAAATCCGATGTTTTGGACATTATTTCGGTGCAAAAATACATCTTTGCCACCATTTTCAGGCTCGATGAATCCAAAACCTTTCTTTCCATCAAACCATTTTACTTTACCGTATTCCATAAAAAATATATAAGTGTTGTTCACAGGCACAGTGATATAGCGTTCAAACGCTGTTATTCCTATATCGGCTGTGAAGTTTAAAAATCTAATTACTACAAATTATAGAAGGGAAACAATTACTGTACTAAAAATTACCGATTGACCTTTAATTTGTGTGCCCCAAATATCTCGTTATTTCTGTCCAATACCAAATTATCTTAACAGATTACCTGACAAAAGATAAATTAATGGGATTAGATCAGCGCAGCTTAGTTGTATCTATGCGGGATGGAGTTTTTTCGGCTGAAATAATCCCCCGGCTGGCACCGGCAATAGCCTGAATGGTTCGCCTGACATGCGCAATATTAATGGTCGAGAATTCATCTTTTACCGTGTGATAGTCATTGTCGACTTCAATAGGGGTAGAGCTTATAGTGTGGGCCGGTATTCCCAACCGGGCAAAAGGGATGTTATCGGACCAATAAAATAATCGATGTTTATTATATGGGTCAGGAGAAAATTTATATATGGAATCAGGAGAGGCATCTTGCATAATTTGGCCTAAATCAGATTTTTCAAATCCTGTTATCCAGGCAGATTTGCTGCCATCCAGGGCCGATTTCCCAATCATTGCAATATTTATCATAGCCACGAAGCGTTCAGGGTCAATTTGATCTGCAAAATATTGTGATCCATATTCTCCAAGTTCTTCAGCAGTAAAGGCTATAAAATAAATAGTGCGTTCAGGAGTGGGTAAGGCATTATAATATCGTGCCAGCTCAATAACAGCGGTGGTGCCGGATGCATTATCATTAGCCCCATTAGCAATAGAATCACGTCTTACACTTTGAGTGGTACCTATATGGTCGTAATGAGCTGAGAAAATGACAATTTCATCTTTTCTCTTTCCTTCTATCATTCCAGCCACATTATTCAATTCATGTTTCTTAATGTTGCTTTCCACAAATACACGAAAGGAGTGGATAGGTTTATCACCTAAAATAAAAACATCAGCTGGGGTATTCCCCACTTTAAATGTACGGCTAGGTCGCGAGAAGTAATTTCTGTACCTATAAAAAGTTTTCTTATGTGCGGGATCAATAAGTACGATAGACTGGCGATTGTCTTTCCTGTACTTTAAAAAAGTGTCTCTGAATTTATCTCGAGAAGTGATTTTTAAAACAGCTACATCATCATTCCACCGTATAGAATCGGTATCAATTAATGGAAAGTATTTTTTGGAGGAGATTTCTCTGTTGTTAATAGAAATGAAAGCAGAATCAACTGAGATCGAGTAGAGTGTGAAATTTTGTCTGAAGCTTCCGAGTTCAGGCAAGGGTGATAAGCCTATAGAATTAAATTCTGCACTAATGAAATCTGCGGCTTTTTCGATGTCAGGAGACAGGGAATAGCGACCTTTCATTTCATCGGAACTGAGCGTTTTAAGAACCCTGACAGTACTTTCCTCAGTTATCCTGGGTTCTTTCTGATTGGTGCATTGAGCCACCGCAGTTAGTACCAATACAGATATAAAAATGTAAGAAAGTTTTTTTTTCATGAACCAAGCTGCCCGGGAATATGGATGAATTGCAACTTATTAAACATCTGCATCAACGTTTGAAAAAAAATGCTATAAAACCGATAACTAACAAATGAGTTCCGATAAAAAATCCGTTTGTATCTGAAGTTCAAGGTGTTTATTGAACATGGCTAATCAAAGAAAAGAGAGGAAAGAAAGCAAGTATTTGCCAGATTCATTTGCATGAACCAAACGCATTGGACGGTTAGTCCGCATATCTCACCACATTTTTTGGGATAATTACACTTTATTGTATGACAATAAGTTACGAGCGTATTTTTGGTTGTTCATTTCTATCCCCTGTTTCAGATTGTGTTCTCGTCAAAAATCACCGTGGGCTGCGTTGGAACTGTAACCGACTTGGTCACATACAGTTTGTAGCTCACTGCGTCGGTTTTGCTCTGCCTTGCCCACGGCAATTTTTGACTTCGTGAATGCGGGTTAACAGTTGTTTTGAACAACAAATCATTCGCAAAAAACTACTCGTCTGTAATTCACAGGAAGCCGAGTCTTTGGAAGGGTTAGAGGAATTATTGGTATACATTGACCATGTTTCAATCAATTAAAGCGTTAACCTATACTTATGATATACTCAGGCTCAGCTGTTGTTGTGTCATGCGGTCAACCAAGGCATCTTCAAAAGCTAAAACAGGAGATAGAAACCCATACCGATCATTCAGACTGGGGTTCAGGGCAAGGCACAATGCTGATTCACAGAGAAAGAAAACCGTAGATTTATTTCCCGGATCTCCCGGATATGACATGGTTAACTGCTTGGTTAATCCCGTCTCGTCACTGGCAATAGCCCGCATTTTAAAATATCCATTCTCTATGGCTTCTTCTGAAGGGCCTTCACCTGGAGCGGGCATAATGTTTTGGAGGATAGTGCGAAACCATTTTTTGGGTCCGAGTTTGGTAATGGCCAGCAAGATAAGGGCGGTAATAAAGAATGAAACCGGATTGTATTTCTTGCCCAGTGAAGAAAACTCCTGGTAGCTCATTCTTTCGGCATAAGGTTTTCCTTGCTTGCGCATTTCTGCAGCAGTGTTGTATACAACTTTTGAATTGATGGGGCTCATAATGAAAGGCGTTACCCAGCGGTTAATATCACTGCTGAAGCCAAAGTAATTTTGAAGGGGATCTTTTTCTATTTGCTGTGAGGCATCTGTTATTAACAGGGCGGGGTTATTCATTTGTTTATATTCACCCGATTCAAACTTATTCATCATGGTAGCAATGGTTCCCCCGTTAAAACCACCCCGAATGGAGTAGTATGCTCTGATGGTTAACTTGTCGGGCTTGGCAAACTCACGGCTCAAAAGAAAGGCAGCTATATCTGCCGGAACACTGTCGAAGCCTGAAAATGGTATCAGTTTACATTTGTTTTCAATAGCTGTTTGCTGATACTTCTCTTTCATCTTGCGGATGAATCCCACTTCCCCGGTTATGTCGAGATAATGGGTGCCGTGTTCGCTACACGATGCAATGAGCTGTTCTCCATACAGAGAGAAGGGTCCTACCGTAGTTATGATAATGCGGCTTTGCTGTACGAGTTGATCAACCTGTTGGCGGTTAAGCGTGTCCACCGTAAACAAACGATCACCGGATATATTGAGTTGGCCTGCAATAGATTCAAGTTTGGAAGAATTACGGGCGGCTAGTCCCCATCTTAAAGAGTCTGGAGCGTGCTGATGTAGGTAACGGGCAGCCCGTTGCCCTGTAAAACCGGTTGCACCAACAAGGATGATATCAAAAGATTGTTTTGGCAAAAGGTGAAAAAAATGGGTTAAAGCATTCCGGAGGTATTTACTGTATAAAAAAAAGCCTCGCATGAAGTTAATTCATACGAGGCCATATTCTATCTAAAAGTGATTCTTAGTCCAGACGCACTACATCTACGGCACTAAGTCCTTTTGGTGTTTCTTCTACCTCGTATTCCACTTCTTCACCATCACGAAGTCCCTCTTCGAATCCAAGGTTTTCTATATTGTTTCGGTGAACAAAGATATCTTTTCCACCGTTATCCGGTTCAATGAAACCAAAACCTTTTTGGGCATCAAACCATTTTACTTTACCGTATTCCATAATTGAATTGAGTTATATTGAGTACAGTCTATATCAGAAGCGGATTATTATAGCCAAGCCTGAAGAGAGACTGCATATTTTAAATTAAAAGACAAACTATAGAGGGGAAACAAATACTAACTAAAAACTAATACTGATTCTTACCATATGATTGCTGCCTAAATATCCGTTTTATTGGCCATTAAACCAAATAAACTGTTCATTAAAGCTGATAACTTAATATTTGAAGCTTGGAATGTACTTTTATCACTCGAATAACAGGGATAATTCTTCATCAAATAGAAATATAAATGAGGGCTGTCTGTCGAATAAGCTTGCAAAAAAGAGTTAAAAATAGGATCCTACACACTTTCTGAATGGATAAATAACCGTGAATGGGTATATTTTGAGCCAATATTGAATTTGAGGTAACAGAATGAGAAAACTGCATACACTATTTTTCGGGATCGTTATAATTGTACTGACTGGTGTGAATACTACCTATGCTCAGGACGGGAAAAAGCACACAGAATGGGATATTCAAATAGACAGGAGTACAACTTCGGAGCATGAAGTTACCATTAAAGGGACAACAGTGCCGTATACCGCTACTGTGGGTAATCAGCCGGTGTGGGATGAGGATGGTAAACCTATAGCTACGCTCTTGTACACCTATTATGAACGTTCGGATGTAGATGATAAAACAAAACGGCCATTGGTAATATCATTTAACGGAGGCCCCGGATCTGCATCGGTTTGGATGCACCTGGGATACACCAGCCCCAAGCAGCTTATCATTGATGACGAAGGTTACCCGGTACAGCCCTATGGAGTAAGAGATAATCCAAACTCAATTCTGGATGTTGCGGATATTGTATATGTAAACCCGGTAAATACCGGCTTTTCAAGAATTATAGATAAGGAGGCCGATCGGTCCACTTTTTTTGGGGTGAATGAGGATGTTGAATACTTGGCCGACTGGATTGACACTTTTGTTTCCCGGCAGGGACGATGGCCCTCACCAAAGTATTTGATAGGGGAGAGTTATGGTACAACCCGTGTTTCAGGTTTGGCAGGCGAGTTGCAGTCTTCGCACTGGATGTATTTAAATGGTGTGATTTTGGTATCGCCTACGGGTTTGGGAATCGATCGTGATGGTCCTGTAGAGGATGCATTACCTCTACCGTACTTTACTGCCACAGCGTGGCACCACAATGTTTTGGAAACGGAACTTCAAAATCAGGATTTAGATGATATTCTTCCGGAAGCAGAGAAATTTGCGGTTGAGGAATATATTCCTGCGCTATCCAGGGGTGGATTTATTAGTGAAGCCAGGAAAAAAGAAATAGCCCGTAAGGTGGCCAAGTACTCAGGGATATCAGAGCAAGATATTTTAGATCGAAATCTGAGAATTTCTACTTCTTTCTTTTGGAAAGAACTTCTCAGGGACCGCGAATTAACTGTTGGACGGTTGGATTCACGCTATAGAGGAGCCGACAGACAGAATGGAGGAGACCGTTATGACTATGATCCGGCGCTCAGTTCATGGAATCATGCTTTTGCGCCTGCCATCAATCATTACCTGAGAGATGTACTGGGTTATGAAACCGACCTTCAGTATTGGGTATTTGGTTCAGTATATCCCTGGAACAGAGATGGAAACCGAACCGGGGAACGGCTTCGGTCGGCGATGGCTCAAAATCCCTTTTTACATGTGATGATACAATCAGGCTATTATGATGGAGGAACTAATTATTTTGATGCGAAATATACCATGTGGAATATGGACCCAAGTGGTAAGCTGAAAGACCGACTTTCTTTTAAAGGATACCGAAGCGGACATATGATGTATCTTCGAAAAGAAGATTTGGCAACTTCCAATGAAGATATCCGGGAGTTTATCAAAAATTCCATCCCAGAGAGTGGGAGCCCGGCTAAGTATTGATACTTGAAATTCTAAAAAAGCCTTGATCTTGCAACAGTTACCCCTCAATATAAACGCCCCTCTCGCGAGGAGCCCAAGGCTTAAATAAGGTACGGTGCGATATCGACGCGGCAATCTCCTAAAATATGGTTAGGATCTTGCATCAACGCTGATTGCATCCGTTGCCACAGACAAGGAGACTGCCGTGTACTCTCACCTCACCTTGCCGAAGGCACCCCTTATGGGGAAATCCTCTCCTGGAGGAGAGGACTTGCTTGGCTAACCAATAGATCGGTTACTTACTTTTGAGATTTTGGCCCCCATTGAAAAGCCTTCTCCTTGAGCGCCGCAGACATCCCCACGGGAGGTGGGGGCTTTTATAATTTTATTTCTTTTTGTCCTTAAAACAACGAGTCATTCAGATCCCGAGAATTCGGGAGAAGAATCTTCTCATGCTCTGCCCCTGGTGGTATTTCCTTTGGGATCGTTGAATTGAATAGAAGTTTGTATCCGTAAAGCCCTCTTACTTTCAACCCCATCTGTCGGACCGGGAGGTCCTCCAAGGCACTCCCAACGGGGACGTTGGGAACGAGGTTAAAAAGCTTCCATTCGCGAGGAACCTAAATCTTAAATAAGGTCCGATACCCCACCGACGCGGCGATCTCCTAAAATGTGCTTGGGATACATATCAACGCTGATCCTACCAGCTGCTATCAACAGGGAGACTGCCACGGGCTGGTTCGCAGGACTCAGGGCATCCATGGCAGAAGAGGCTTCTATTTTCCCTAACTATTCTTCTCTTCGTAATATTCGCTATAGGCTCGTTTATAATAGTAGTAATTGGTGTAGTAATCGGTACTCTTTTTGGGATCAAATGCGTTGAGCACAGTACCAACAATTTCAGCATTCAGATGTTTGAGGCCATCAATAGTGAAATCCAGTTCCCTTTTGGTAGTGGTATTAAAGCGGGTTACCAAAACCATGCCGTCAATGAGTCGAAGCAAAGAGGCAGAATCAGATATAATCCCATAAGGAGCAGTATCAAGAATGATATGATCGTAATGGTCTTTCAGATGGTCAATTGAATCTTTGAGACGCTTACTGTCCAACACGCTGGCAGGTTCAGGTGTTTTCTGTCCTACGGTAATGAGATCTACATTTGGGGCTATAGTCGATTTTATAGCTTCATCAAAACCAGCCTTCTGGAATAACAATTCTACGAGACCGGGTTCTTTATTCTCTCCAAAGATTTTATGCATGGTTGGGCGTCGCAAGTCAAGGTCAATAATAAGTGCCTTTTTACCCGCTTCGGCGAAAGTAACACCCAAGTTGGCAGCAATTGTACTTTTACCTTCCCCTTTAGTCGAACTTGTGACCATCAAAACCTTGTAATTTTTATCAGGATTGGCATAGATTATATTAATCCTCAGTCTGCGGTACGCTTCAGAGATAGGAGAGATATGATCCAGAAAAGTCAACAGTTGGTTGGATACCAACTTATTATTGACCATCTGCTTCTCTTTAGGGTCGAGGTCACCGATCAGTTCAAAGTCAGGTACATTCCCCAAAAACGGAACATGAAATTCTTTTAAAGCCTCAGAAGATTTAATGGTATCATCCAGGCTTTCTTTAATGAATATAAAACCGACTCCCAATACTCCTCCAATGAGAAATCCAATAAGAACCCAAAGTCTTTTTTGGGGTTTTACCGGTTGTTTAGGTACAACGGCAAAATCAAGAGGGCGCCCCAGGCCAAACTGCGTTTTTTCCCATAAACTCATTTCTGCATATTGATTGGAAACCAGTAAAAAAAGTTCTTCATTAATTTTTACATCTCTTTTGAGCCGGGATAGCTGAATAATGTCTTTTGGCAGGTTGTCAAACCGAGCATTTAGGCTGGAAACTCGCTCATTAAGGACCTTTTGCTGAGTTTCAAATTGAGCTTTTTCAACCTTTAATTCTGTAAGCCGCTGGGTAGTTTCTATAATCTTGGAAGTAACCCCTCCACTTTCCATATTCAGAAAACTTAAATATACATCCGAATTATTCTGAATAAGTTGATTTGCTTTCTTTTTTATTTCAGCTTTAATGTTATCAATCTTGTTTATAAGCTTTCGCACCTCAGGGTGTTCAGGCTGCTTGCGGAGTTCAGGATTATTGGTATAAAGCTGGAGTAACTCCGTGGACGTCTCTCTAAGAAGGAATTGGTAGTTGATTAGGATAGGAGCTACACTTTCAGAGTACTGCTCTGCCAGTCCGGGTTTTATCTCATCTAACTGGCTCTCGTACTGTTGTATAGCAGATGTAACAGCGACCAGTTGCACTTCAATTTCCTGCTTACGTCCTTCAAGAGTTGATAAGGTCGTTATAAGTTCTTGGGTTTGAGGGCTTACAGCCACAAGGTGGGTTTCATCCATAAAGCCCTGCAGTTCCTGTTCGGTAGCTTCTAGTTGCTGTTGAATTCGGTTCCGTTCGGCGCTCAAAAAACTTAATGCAGATTCTGCCATTGTCCGGTTTTGTTCGGTCGATAAACGGGAATATGTGGTCATTGTAAGGTTGACCATATAAGCGGCTTCTTCCGGAGAAGGGCTTTGAAAAGAAAGACTTACAATATCTGCCTCTCGAGTTACCTGACTGGCTGAGAGTGTATTTCTGATTCGTCCTGCTACGATTTCATGTAGTGCGGTACTGGAATCTTCCGGGTAGCTCTTCCAGAGAAGCGGAAACTTTTTGCCGCTTTTAGTAAACTCTCTTTTCAATAAACTGTCTGCCAGTTCACTACTCAGGCTACGAGACTTTAAAATCTGTAGTTCGTTGGCAATGGTGCTTCCCACTCCAATCCCATAGGTTGTAGTCAAAAGATTTGAAAGATCAGAACCTGCATATGAATAGCGGTTCTTACTCTCACTTATGATAATAGTCCCCTCGCTTTCATAAATAGGTGTTTGATTAATAGCCATTACAGCAGCTATTCCTGAAAACAGGATCAGAAAAGCAAGTAAGGTCCATTTGTTTCGAAGCAGGGTATTAAAAAGTTGGAAAAGATCAATCTCTTGCTCATCATCATAGGTTCCCTCTGTTCTTCCGGAATACGGAGGATTTCCTGAAAACCCATTACTACCATTGTTATTGGGGTAGTGATGTTCATTTGAAGATATATTCATGAAACGTATTGGTTGATTCTTGACAGCCTAAGATACAGAATTTATTGAATAATGAAGATGCAAAATACTTTCATATCAGACAAAGTAAATTTAGTGTGTTTGACAGCTTTTAATAATGAATATGCTCCTGCTTATTATATACATAGTTTGTTGTAAAGAGAATCGATTAAGGAATGGGGGTGGTACAATTTTAGGCTGGGTGTATCTCCGGAATATTATGAGAAGCTTTCTTCTGATCGTATTCCTGTTTAAGTTCTCTGTTTCAATTCAATAAATAGGAAAAAGTTGCCAAAAATAGCACTGATTTCGGATGTACATGCTAATCTTACAGCATTAACTGCTGTGATGAAGAAACTGGATGAGGCTAAACCGGATGTTTGGGTATGCCTGGGTGATATTGTTGGCTATGGTCCCAATCCATCAGAATGCATAGATGTAATAAGGGAGAGGGGGATGATCTGCGTTCTGGGGAATCATGATGCAGGTGTGTGTGGTAAAATGCCGTTGAAACATTTCAGAAGCCCAAACCGAAGGTTGATCGAGATGAGCCAGGAGATGATTAGTAAAGAACAGAAGAGTTGGTTGAGCAACCTGCCTTTAACGATAAATAGTATGGAATCTGATTTTTTAGCAGCTCATGCCTCTCCCGAACGCCCCGAAGAATGGCAGTATCTGGAAAGTGCTTTTAAAGTGAGAGAGCTATTGCCAACCATAGATCAGCAATTTTGTTTTATTGGGCACACGCACCGGTCCGCATTTGTTTCAGATACGATCGGCTTAACAGAGTTAAAGAAAGGGCATAAATACCTGATTAATCCCGGAAGTGTAGGTCAGCCCAGAGATGGCGATGCACGAGCCTCCTGCGGAATCCTGGACACGGATGAGCTGAGCTATAAGAATATTCGTGTACCGTTCGATGTAGCCTATGTAGTGGCACAACTTGAGGAGTTAGGTTTTTCCCCACGAGCTGCCGCGCACATGATGCGCTATTCTTGAGATCCCACCCTCGAGGAGTCCGGGACTTTGATTAGGTCCGATACCCCACCAACGCAGCTATCTCCTAAAATATGGTTGGGATACATATCAACGCTGCCCACATCAGTAGCCACAGACAAGTAGACTGCCATATACTCTCACCTCACCTAAATCCTCTCCTGGAGGAGAGGACTTGCCTGGCTACCCAATAGATTGTTTATTTACTTTTGAGATTTTGGGATCTATTGAAAAGCCCTTTCCTTTCCCCGTGGGGATGCTTCGGTACACGAGGAGCCCAAACATTAAGTAAGGGCCGGTTCGTTACCGATGCGGCGATCTTCCAAAATATGGTTGGGATATCCATCAACGCTGATAACATCAGCTGCCACAGACAAGGAGACTGCCATATACTCT
>VEMX01000047.1:42001-49823 GCA_009711805.1 Balneolaceae bacterium
ATATACTCTCACCTCACCTAAATCCTCTCCTGGAGGAGAGGACTTGCCTGGCTACCCAATAGATCGGTTACTCACTGTTGAGATTTTGGGATCTATTGAAAAGCTCTCTCCTTTCCCCGTGGGGATGCTTCGGTACACGAGGAGCCCAAACATTAAGTAAGGGCCGGTTCGTTACCGATGCGGCGATCTTCCAAAATATGGTTGGGATATCCATCAACGCTGATAACATCAGCTGCCACAGACAAGGAGACTGCCGTGTACTCTCACCTCACCTAAATCCTCTCCTGGAGGAGAGGACTTGCTGGCTACCCAATAGATTGGTTACTCACTGTTGAGATTTTGGGACCTATTGAAAAGCCCTTTCCTTTCCCCGTGGGGATGCTTCGGTACGCGAGGAGCCCAAACATTAAGTAAGGGCCGGTTCGTTACCGATGCGGCGATCTTCCAAAATATGGTTGGGATATCCATCAACGCTGATAACATCAGCTGCCACAGACAAGGAGACTGCCATATACTCTCACCTCACCTAAATCCTCTCCTGGAGGAGAGGACTTGCCTGGCTACCCAATAGATCGGTTACTCACTGTTGAGATTTTGGGATCTATTGAAAAGCTCTCTCCTTTCCCCGTGGGGATGTCTTCGGTACGCGAGGAGCTCAAACCTTAAATAAGGCTCGGTTTGTTACCAACGCGGCGATCTCCCGAAATATGGTTGGGATATCCATCAATGCTGATCCCGTTAGTTGCCACAGACAAGGAGACTGCCACGGGCTGCTTCGCGAGGCTCACTCAGCCCTCGCATGCCGTAGACATCCCCACGGGAGATGGTGGCTGTATTGTTTAGGTTTTACCCTGAAATCAACGCGTCATCCTGAGTGCAGCGAAGGATCTTCTTATGATCTACTACGATTGGTGTTTTTGTTGGGATCGTTGAATTGAATTTGAGATTCTATGTAAAGAGTCCTCATTTTCCGACCCCATCGCCGAAGGCATCTTTAAAGGGGCTGTCTTCCCCCTTAAATCAACATATCACCCAAACCTACTATTGGATTCATTCCAAAAAATCATCTTAAACAAAAGGTATAAAAGTAGTAGTTTAACAGCCGATATCCCCATAGCTCAATACACTAAGATGAAAAGATTTCTGCTGTTATTACTTGTACTTTCCCTAATCTCTCCCACGCTGATGGCCCAGCAAAGCCGTCTGTTATCGCTGAGTGATTATACCTATGACTATATAAACCGCATGCAGAAACGGGGGAAGATGCTCGACCTGAATCCTACCCAACTGCCGTATTCCTACGGAGAGGTGAAAGCATCATTGGCTGGGCTTAGTGAGAACAGACTCACTGCTCATGAAAAAGTATGGGTAGATCTTATAAAAGATCGGGTTAACTACAGTGAAGCAGGAGTGAAAAAGAGCATGGGGGTAGAACTCAACGTAGCTACCCGCCTGAGCGACACCAAGCGACAGAATGTATTAAACCCCTTAAACAATAATGTATATGTATATCCCTATCCTTCGCTGACAGGATATATGGAAAAGGACAATTTTGTAGGACAAATACACGTACGCCATGATTTTTATTATGACCAGGAGCCGGATGGTCTGGATGCAGGCCGGCGCCTGTACAATCGGAGTGAAGATTCTTATGTGGGCTATAATGGAGAAGGAGTACGGTTCTTGTTAGGGAGGTTTCAGCATCAGTGGGGCAGGTATGGAGAAGCTTCATCGGTGATAAGTACCAATGCCCTGGCCTTCGACCAGTTAAATATTGGGTTGAAAGGAAAGTACTTTTCGTTTAACAGTGTTTTGGGCGAACTGGATGGACTATCCAATAATGGAACATTTACCGGAAGGTCGGTAGGTGCAGACGCAAAAGACAGGTATGTAGCTATGCATCGGATCAACTGGGAACCTTCGAGGTATTTCGGAATGAGCTTTTTTGAGACGGTGGTTTATTCAGGGTACAACTCCGGATTTTCATTGAAATATGCGAACCCCTTGTTGGTCTTTGGTTTTGTGACGGATAACAAGCCCAAGAATGACGAGAATAACCTAATGCTTGGGGGAATGATGTGGGGTCATCACCAAAATTTTTCTTTTAACGGTCAATTGTTGCTGGATGATCTGGAGCATACCAATAATGTGGGGGAACCGATCACCTTTACTTTCCTTTCGTCCTTCAACTACGCAATGAGTAATCCCGCCATTGATCTAAACCTGGAATTTGAGGCAGTGGCCTATCAAACCTATAACACTGATCAGGCAGAGGGAAGGTATTTGTACCTGGGGAGGGGAATTGCCACTCAGAATAATGACTACATGAAATTGAAGCTGTACCCGGATATCTACCTCGATCAATATGCACAGGGGCTCAAAGTATCTCCCTATGTAAGTTGGTATGCGCAGGGTGAACAGGTGATAAACCAGGAGTTTAACCGGCGAAATCCAGACGGCAGTGTTATTGATGTAATCCTGAGCGGGCAGGAAGAAGAGACCATTCGGGGAGGCGTGCACGTTTTGTATCAGCCCATTTCGGAGGTATGGTTCGAGTTGGATAGTGGCTACAATAGCCTGAGCAACAAAAACCATATTGCCGGACTCAGTGAATCTCGCTGGGTAACCATTGCGAGGGTAGGGGTTCGACTGGCCCTGTATGGGGATTAATGCACATCTCTACGCGAGAAATCTGGTTTTTAATAAGATCTGGTTCAATACCGACACAGCGATCTCTCGAAATATGGTTGGGAGGTACATCAACGCGTAGCCATAGACGGGGTGAGACTGCCGTGTACTCTCACCTCACCTTGCCGAAGGCACCCCTTATGGGGAAGTCCTCTCCTGGAGGAGAGGACTTGTTGGCCAAACCAATAGATTGTTTACTTAATTTTGAGACCTATTAAAAAGCCCTCTCCTTTCCCCGAAGGGATGTTTTCAACAGGGTGAGGTCGGATGATTAAGGGTCCTACCAAATCTGTCGGACCGGGAGGTCCTCCAAGGCATTCCCAACGAGGACGTTGGGAACGAGGTTAAATATGATTAGGATCTACCTCAACGCTGATCGTATGTGTAATGAAGTCCTCATCTACGCCCCCTTCTGTCTTCCCCTTCAACAAGGGGAAGGACGTGTTGATAAAGAGCCTTGCCTGTGAAACAGCTTCTATGTTACAACAACGTCTATAAAGCCCTCTCCTTGCTGAAGGAGAGGGTTGGGTGAGGTCGGGTGATCAAGGACCCGCAAATGAAACAATCTTCCATTTCCTAAAAGAAGCCCCATTCCCCGTAGGGATGCCTTCGGCACGCGAGGAACCCAGATCTTCAATCAGGACCAATACCAAACCGACGCGGCGATCTCCTAAAATATGCTTGGGATCTACCTCAACGCTGATCGTATGTGTAATGAAGTCCTCATCTACGCCCCCTTCTGTCTTCCCCTTCAACAAGGGGAAGGACGCCTTGTTAATGGCTTGAACCATGAAACAGTTTCCATTGTACATCAACGCTGATCCCATCCGCTGCCATGAATAAGGGGACTGCCGCGGTCTGGTTCGCGGAGCTCACCCTCCCTCGCAGAGGGGCTCTTCATTCCAGCTCGGATATCACAATAAACAATCAATCATTTCTAAAATTCCTATATATTATTAGTTGAAAAGATTGAAATATCATCAAAACAAAAAAATAAGTGAGTAAAGAAAAGATAGTGAAAGGGATCGGAACCCTGATAGGGGTATTGCTAATTTCAAATATGGCATGGGGGCAAACGAAAGGGGATATCTATGAATACATAGAAAACGAACAGGTGATAGAAGAAAACAAAGAGCCGGCCCGGGCTGCTTTTGTTTCATTTCCGGAGCTCAATAATGTAGCGGAATCTGAACAAAGGAGTTCTCCCTGGGTGATTAGCCTGGATGGAAGCTGGAAATTCAATTGGGTGAGGAAGCCAGATGAACGCCCACTGGATTTCCATAAACCAGCAATCGATGTATCCGGTTGGGATGATATCAAAGTACCTTCAAACTGGGAGGTTGAAGGGTATGGGGTACCGATATATGTGAATCACCAGTATGAATTTGCAGATTATAAGGCTCCGGTATCGGATGAGATTGAGTTTATAGACCGCATCTATCCAAAAAATCCAGGACAGGTACCACACGATTATAACTCTGTAGGCTCCTATCGTAAAGAAATTGAGATATCCGGGGAATGGCTGAATGATAAGCACATTTTCCTGCACATTGGTGCGATGAAATCAGGTGGTTTTGTGTGGGTGAATGGTTCGTATGTGGGATATTCGCAGGGAAGCAAGCTTCCGGCAGAGTTTGATGTCACTGAATATGTAACTCCGGGAAAGAATATAATAGCCCTGCAAATTTTCCGCTGGACGGATGGTTCCTATCTGGAAGGACAGGATTTTTGGCGCATCAGTGGGATTGAGCGGAGCGTATATCTCTATAGTCAGCCCGAAACAAGAATTAAAGATTTTGAAGTTATTTCTTCGCTGAATGATGCCTATCGGGATGGAAATCTGAACCTGGAGGTGGAGCTGAAAAATCACCAGGATAACAAGCGTAATGTTGAATTGAGTTATGAACTGAGTGATGCAAGGGGTAAGCGGGTGGCCGGAGATCACCAAACAATACAGGCAACTCCTCAACAATTGTCAATCGCCCGATTTTCAGCTATGGTTCCGGAAGTTGCCCCATGGTCGGCTGAGTACCCACATTTATATGATTTGAAAATAGTGAGTAAGGATGCTGCAAGCGGAAATATCCTGGAAGTCATCACAAAGAAAATTGGATTCCGCAGAGTAGAAATTGAACAGGGGTTGCTGTTGGTAAATGGTCAGCGGGTGACTTTAAAAGGAGTAAACACCCAGGAACATGATCCGGAAACCGGGCATGTGATGAGCGAGGAGCTGATGCTGAAAGACATCCGCATGTGGAAAGAGAATAATATTAATGCGGTTCGGTTGAGCCATTATCCTCGGGGTGATCGGTTTTATGAGTTGTGTGATCAGTATGGGATCTACGTGGTGGATGAAGCCAATATTGAATCCCATGGGATGTATTACGGGAAACACACGCTGGCGAAAAAAGAGTCGTGGCAGAAGGCACACCTGGAACGGATGATTAATATGGTGGAGCGGCATAAGAATCATCCCTCCGTCATCATCTGGTCGATGGGTAATGAAGCCGGAAATGGGGTGAATTTTTATAAGGGCTATAATACTATTAAAGAGCGGGATGCTTCCGCACGTCCCGTTCAGTACGAGCGAACTTATAAGGAAGAAGATGCCACCCTCTTCGATATGGATGTGAATACCGATATCATTGTGCCGCAATATCCCTCACCAGCTACCTTTGAGATGATGGGCAAAAATAAGACCGACCGTCCTTTCATCCCCAGTGAGTATGCCCATGCTATGGGGAATTCCACAGGCAACTTTCAGGATTACTGGGATGTAATTGAACGGTACGACAACCTGCAGGGAGGCTTTATCTGGGACTGGGTTGATCAGTCGATCTGGAAAACGGATGAGCTGGGGAATCGATTCTATGCCTATGGTGGGGACTATGGAGAAGATATGCCCACCGACAATACCTTTTTGAACAACGGGATTGTGTTTCCGGACCGAAGTCCGCAGCCGGCGCTTCATGAAGTTAAAAAAGTATATGAGTCCATTAACTTTAAACCGCTTGGAATAACAAAGAAACAGGAACTGAGAGTGTTGGTTGAGAACCTCTATGATTTTGCTCACCTGGATGAGTTTAATTTCACCGCACAGATCGTTGGCAATGGTGAACGGTTGGAGACTATCCCTTTTGAAGTACCGGCCGTTGAGCCGCATACATCCAAAGTGGTGCGAATCCCCTTTTCAGCTATTGAGCCCAAACAGAATACCGAGTATTTCATAAACATCTCAGCAAAGTTAAAAGAAGATTGGGGGATATTGGCCAAAGGACATGAAGCAGCCCGTGAACAACTCCCCATTCATGCTTTGGAAGAATGGGCATCCACTCAGTCGGAAGTAGGATCTGTCATGCAATCCCAGGAGAATGAGGATGAGATCCTGTTATATAGTGATGTATTTAAACTTCGTTTTGACAAGAATGCTGGAACCATCAGTTCTTATATATATGAAGGGAGGGAGCTCATTCATAATGGGAAAGGACCTCAGCCTAATTTTTGGCGTCCCCCTACCGACAATGACCTGGGGAATAAGATGCATCTCAGGAACATAGCCTGGAAAAAGGCCACCCTTGAAAAGGAAGTGGAGTCAGTGAAAGCAGAAGAAGGGAATGGTAAGTTTGTCATAAAAGTAGTATTCAATCTTTCTGAAACAGGCGCACAATTTAAAACAGCTTATCAGGTGCAGGCTGATGGTGTCATTAAGGTAGAAAATAAGTTATCCGCCTCGGAGACCGAAGCCGATATACCGCGGGTGGGCATGCGTATGCAAATGCCGAAACAATACGACAAGTTGATGTATTATGGGCGAGGGCCAGGGGAAAACTACCAGGATCGGAATGCATCGGCTTTTGTGGAGATTTATGAATCTGATGTGAGCGAGCAGTATGTGCCTTACATTCGTCCACAGGAAAATGGATACAAGACCGGAATTCGCTGGGCTACACTTTCTGACAATGATCAGAACGGACTAATGATCATTACTTCAGATACCAATCCGGATCATCTTGGTTTTAGTGCCCTGCATATGCTTAATGAGGATTTTGATATAACATCCGGCAGCAACTATGAGGCCTCAGAAGGAAATAGTGATATCAATTACAGTAAGCATACAACCGATATCAAAGAACGCGACCTTGTCCAGCTTAATATTGATATGAACCAACGTGGCGTTGGGGGAGATAACAGCTGGTACTCCAAGCCTCAGAGTCAATACCTCATCGATCCCGCTAAATCACACACTTACAGCTTTTGGCTGGTACCATTTAAGAATGGCGATACAGATTTGTTCATTGATGTTTTTAAAGAGTTTTATCCTTTGGACGTGAAATGAGGGTTCTCAATTCGCGAGGAGCCTAAATCCTAAATAAGGTCCGATACCATATCGACGCGGCGATCTCCTGAAATATGGTTGGGATTTACATCAACGTTGATTACACCCGCTGCCATAAACAAGGAGACTGCCACGGGCTGCCTCGCCGGGCTCTCCATCCCTCGCAGCCCCCGCAGGAGGTGCCTTCGGCGATGGTAGCTTTCATTAATTGTTTTTTTCTTAATCCCAAAATCAACGAGTCATTCAGAACGGAGTCCCCGTGGGGATGTCTGTGGCAGATGAATCTTCTTATGATCTGGCTTTGATAGGTGTTTGCTTTGGGATTGTTGAATTAAATATGAGTTGGTAAAAGAGAAAAGCCTTTAACCCCGCCCCCATCTATCTTCCCCTTCTCAAGGGGAAGGACTCGTTGATATGGATGTGCGAGTATCCAAAATAAAAGATCTCTTCGCGAGGAGTATCAAACCGTTAATAAGGTCCGGTACCACACCGACGCGGCGATCTCCCCAAATACGGTTGGGATCTATATCAGCGCTGATAACACCAGTTGCCATACACCAGGAGACTGCCACGGGCTGGTTCGCCTGGCTCACCCATCCCTCGCAGATGGGGGGATTAGTTGATTTTTTTCTGTATTCAAAATCAGCGAGTCATCCTGAGTGCAGCTCCCGAAGGTATTATAAAAAAGAGGACGCCCTGGATTTGTTAGCTTTAAAGTCCCTTTAACTTTTAACTAAATCCATAGGAGTCCTCTTATGAAAACCTACAAACAAGTATACATAGCCATCGACCTACATA
>VEMX01000033.1 GCA_009711805.1 Balneolaceae bacterium
GTACTGAGCGTCACAATATTAGAGCGTATGACGCTTAAACAGCTATTTTCCGATGATTCACTCACGGAATTCGACCCCCAACCTCGTAACCAATTGGGGCTCTTCGACTTTTAACCGGACACTACTGACATAGGTTGAATTAAAAAATTGATAATTTATCGCCAAGCTATAAAGATTTTTTGATTTTAAATCCCTATCTATAGGTGTAACAATTATTATAATCACTTGTTATGGATGGAGAATTACTTACTTGGCTATTTTTAATCGGCGGTATAATACTCCTCTTGCTCGAAATGGTACTTCCGGGCGGAGTTGCACTTATACTTGGACTTAGTGGGTTAGGAATAGGCATTCTTAGATGGTTTGGTTTATTAGCCGATCCTTTTACAGCTGCTATGGTATGGCTGCTCAGCTCAGTGGCCCTTACTATTTTGATTCGTCCACTCATTAAAAAATATTTTGCCGGCGATATCTCATTTAAATATGCTGATGAGGATTACGAAGCCATGGATCAGGTAGTGGATGTGGTAGAGCCTATAAATGACATAGATAACAGCGGGCGTATTCGCTACCAGGGTATAACGTGGCAGGCCCGCACCATCGAAGGTGATATTCCCGCAGGGGCTCAGGTTCGCATCAAGTACCGGGATAACACCACCTGGATTGTAGAAGCTGTAGACATCATCGATTCTCCAAAAAGAAAACTCAAAGACTCAAATTCCAGCTAATATGTTTTGGACCATACTCCTTATTCTATTTGTAGCCGCTTATGTGGTTTTTACCCGGCTGTTCAAGATTGTTGAATTTCGGGAAGAAATGATACAGGAACGTCTCGGTAAATATAAGAAAACCCTGAAACCTGGTTTCCATTTTCTCATTCCTTTTGTAGATCGCGCCGCCTATAGCCAGGAAATGCGCGAACAGGTCATCAATGTGCCCAGCCAAACGTGTATCACCAAAGATAACATTGAAGTGGCTGTGGATGGGTTGGTATACCTTAAAGTGATGGATTCCTATAAAGCCAGTTATGGCATCTCCAATTACATAGCCGGTGCTATCAATCTCGCTCAAACCACCATGCGGAGTGAAATTGGGAAGATAACCCTGGACGACACTTTTTCGGAACGCGAGCAAATGAATGAAAATATTGTCCGTGAAATAGACAAAGCCGCCGATCCCTGGGGAATAAAAGTACTTAGGTATGAAATTATGAATATCCGCCCTTCCAACGAGATTGTGGATACTATGGAAAAGCAGATGGAAGCGGAACGGGAGAAACGCGCAGAAATCACCCATTCAGAAGGATACCGACAGGCTCGGATCAATGAATCGGAAGGGGAACAGGAAAGCCAGATTTTAGTCTCTGAAGCCCAGCGCCAACGCCGAATTAATGAAGCCAAAGGACGCGCCCAGGAAATTGAACTTATTGCAACGGCCACAGCTAAAGGCATCCGAAGAGTTGCTGAAGCTATTCAAAAGCCGGGTGGTGACTTAGCCGTCAAAACTAAACTTGTAGACCAATACATCGACCAGTTTGGTAATATATTAGACAAAACCAGCGTTTCTGTGCTGCCTACGGAAACGGCTAATTTAAAAACATTTTTTGAAGGGGTAAGTAAAGTGAGCGATCATACCAAAGATGCCCCGATTAATACAATAAAAACGGGGAATTAATTATGGAAATTATTGAATGGATTAGCAAAGGGATACTGAGTGTATTCTCAATTTACCTCATCTACATGTTCTTAAGGTCACTTCGGCTGGTTCCCAATCAGTATGCATATATTGTGGAGCGGCTGGGTAATTATCACAAAACCCTGGGGCCCGGCTTTCATGCCCTTATCCCCTTCATCGATAAGGTAGTGTATAAACAGGATCTCAGAGAAGAGACAATTGAAGTGGAACCCCAGGAATGTTTTACCAAAGATAATGTAAAAGTTGAAGTGGATGGGGTGGTTTACCTTAGTGTAATGGATCCCGTAAATGCCAGCTATGGTACTACAGATTACCGGTACGCAGCCGTACAGCTTGCCCAAACCACGACCCGTTCTGTCATTGGGACAATGGATCTGGATCAAACCTTTGAAGACCGTGCCATGATGAGCCGGGAAGTTGTTGAGGTGTTAAGTGAAGTGGAGCAAGTATGGGGCATCAAAGTTCACCGATACGAAATTAAAAATATAATGACCCCCCGTACGGTACAAAATGCCATGGAACGACAAATGACGGCTGAACGGGATCGCCGGGCCGTCATAGCTAAATCGGAAGGGGTACAGGGTTCAAAAGTAAATGATGCGGAAGGTAAGAAAAGGGAAATCATTAATATTTCGGAAGCTGAAATGCAGCGCCGGATTAATGAAGCCGAAGGGGTAGCCCAGGAAATTGAATCTATAGCCGAGGCTACCGCTACCTCTATTGAACAGATTGCCAGCGCCCTTTCTCAGCCTAAAGGAACAGAGGCTATGCAGCTTCAGCTCGCTGAAAAATACCTGAATGTACTTTCGGGGCTGGGCAAAGAAAGCAACAACATCATTCTTCCTAAGGATATCTCTGATTACGAAAAAGTAATGCAAGGACTTTCTATAGGGGATTTAAGCTTCGAAAAAGAAAAGAAGCAGACAGAAGAATCTACTTGAACTACTCATTTCCCTTTACCCCGACCTCACCCTGCTGAAAGCATCCCTTACGGGGAATCCTCTCCTTTAGGTGAAGTGAGGAGGAGCTTTGGTTCATGGTAGCGGAATGGAAGAAGCTTTAGCATTATTTTTGCAGTCTTGAGCTTTTGTGATCCGGTCAAGCCAAAAGTAAGGGGCAAGAGGGCACTCTTTCCCGAAGAGGACCCATCCTTTGAGAGATAAATCTGCTCCTTTATAGTTTGTCGACCGTCCCCCAAGTAATCAATTTAGGCTAAGTACAATATTGCAAAAACCCCAGGGTGCATAAGTTGTCTGTTCTTGGCTATATTCTCGCCATGGAAATAACTATTGTACAACTGCTGCTGATTTTGGCATCCTCGCTGGGAGATGCCGATCAGTCTGAGCTTTATCTGAAGATAAAAAAGGGAGATAAAAAAGCTTTCCGGGCTTTCTTTGATGAACATCATTCTCCCCTGATGCAATTTTTGTTATCTAAAGGAATAACCGGTGCACAAGCACAGGATTTGGTACAAGGGGCTTATATCTATATTTGGGAGCACCGCCACAAAATTGATCCCGAGAAATCGCTTCGCTCTTATTTATTCAGAATCGCATATACCCGAATGCTCAACCATTTTCGGGACACAAAAAAATATGACCAGAACCAGCCTTCAACAGAACACCCGGGAAAAGAAGAAACGGACAGTTCCCTGCTCAACAAAGAACTGGCGGAGGCTATTGAACAAGCAATACAGGCTATGCCTGAAAAAAGACAAAATGTGTTTCGTCTGTGCTTTCTTCAGAAATTCACCTATAGAGAAGCTGCCGAATTCTGTAAGGTTTCCGTTAAAACAATCGAAAACCATATGGCTCTTGCTTTGAAAGATTTACGGAGAGATTTGGAAAAATTTAAAAAATAAAATTTTTCATTAGGGGTATCCCCGACTTCAGGTGTATTAGGTGTAAATAACACATCTAAACATAACCTAAAGAGGCAAAATATGAATCTCTATAAACCAAATACACTACACTTTTTCATTGCTGTTTTCTGCATGACTATATTGTCAGCTTGTTCAGCAGTAAATAATGAGACGGAAGCTATTTCTGACGAGGATATCGAAATGGCCAGTCAAATTGTAGCTGAATCGATATCTGATCAAAACTCGGGGCTGATGTCGAATGTATATGATGCTCTTTCCGATGTAGGCTCGGATGGCATTCAATATAAAAGCACGGACTCCCGCGCCAAGCACGATGACCATCCTCCTTCAGGACGTGGACATGAACGGGATTTTACACATTCTTATGACCCTGAAACGGGTACCCACACCTTGCATTTTAAACGAAGTATGGAACACGACCGCTTTAGTAAAGAGGTAGAAGTAATTAATAAGTATATCTTTACTGATCCGGAGGGTACATTTGTCGTCCACCCTAAAGAAAACCCAGACTCAATAGCTGCCATTAACTTTATTGGAAATAAAAATGGGATGCACAGCGGTCCGGTTCGCCAATCTGAATTCAGCCGAATTGATACCCTCGACTTTGCCGGCTTGCATGCCACTAATTCTACCATTACCATGTCAGGAAATCACTATGGAGCCGGAAATGCTTCTATTCAACACGATTCCCTGGATGCCTCCAGAAGTTACCGGCTGGAACTGAATTTTGTGGATATAGAAATTGATAAAGCCCTGGTACAAGCCAACGGTAGCCTGGAAGAAGGCGTCACCGGAACCATGACTTACAAGCTGTTGATACAACACAACCGGGGTGGCGAAATAGATGAAAAACTGATTGAAGGTGAACTTGAATTGGACGGTGACGGATCTGCATTATTGAGATTTAAAGGAGCCAGTAAAATATTCGAGATCTTACTTGGCTCCGGCGATGTACATGAACGAAGACACAGCGATAAAGGTCGAAGAGGCCATGGAGGCGGTAATGGTGGTAACAACATTATTCCCTGACACCTGATAATTTTAGATACTGATGCAGGAAAAGATCTCCTTTTCCTGCCTTGGTATTTTTTTAGCATATAATCTTTGGATGAACAACACAACATACCGAACAACGATAAAGACCTGAAGCTGGCCCGGCGTATAGGTGATCTTTTGGAACAGGATAAAAGCATTTATGATATCCCTGATCCGCTCATCCAACAACTGGCAGCACTAAAGTCCCACAGGAAACCAGACATACCTTCAGAAGCTCTATGGGATTATATTGATACAAAAACACAGCCCTCCTCATCCATACACCAACTCTATAGTCGCCATAAACATGCATTCTGGACTGCCGCTGCCGTACTTCTTATGGCCATTGCTATAGGAATATTTCAGCCATTTTCATCAAGCACAGCTTTAATTGCTGAATCCGGTGCCTCAAAAATAACACATACACTGGCCGATGGATCTACGGTAACATTGCGGCCGCATTCCAGGCTGTATCAAAACAAAGACAGAGCTTATTCTCTGGAGGGGGAAGCTCATTTTAAGGTCATTCATAACCCCGGGCATCCATTTACTGTCACTTTACCCCATTCCCGCATTACGGTGCTGGGAACTTCATTCATTGCCAGCAGCTGGGGGCAAGAAAACAGGGTGTATCTTGAAGAAGGCCGTGTACAATTCGATCTGTTAAACAACCACCAATCTTTGATTCTCAATCCGGGACAGTCGGCCGTAGCAACCGATTCTTTATCGCTGGATATTTCCTCAGCCCATACATATAAAGACTGGATGGACAATCAACTCATCCTGCAGAAAACTTCTCTGAGACATACCTTTGCTGAACTCGAACAGCACTTTAATATAAAATTAAAGGCCGAAAACCCTGCTTCACTGAAACTGACTATAGATGGAACCCTGCAATTGGATACTTTGGATAAGGTACTTTCGGGCCTCGAACTCGTAACCGGTGGTTCCTTTCAACAAATAGCTCCCCATTCTTATCTGTACACAGAGGGAGAATAATATGACAATGACAAAGCAGTGTAGATTGTTTTTAGCGGCAGCATTGGCCATGTGCAGTGTGGCACAAGTTCAGGCACAAACCCCAAAGTATCATTTTGAGAACGAAAAACTGATCCAGGTTATTAAGCAGATTGAACAAAATACGGAATTCCGGTTTCTATACCGTGAAGCCCAGCTTTCAGCTGTTCGGTTAAGTTTATTGGCTTCCGCCGATTCTCTTTTTCTGAAACTGAAACGAAAGCTTATACCCTATCAATTGTCTCTTGATGTAGATTCTGCCCGGAAGCAGGTTATCATTTATAAACCACATCGCCAACCTCCGGATTATCAAAAATATGCCCTCTCCGGATATGTAGTAGATGATGAAAGTGGAGAACGCCTCCCCTATGCTACCATTGCCTGGGATACCGGTCCATTAGTAAAGGGCATTTCTGCCAATCAACACGGCTATTTTGATATAAAGAATATGGATCCGGTATCGGATCAGCTTTATGTGCGTTACCTGGGATACAAAACCCAACAACTTTGGCTGAGTGAAGAAAAACTCAAAAATGGACAAGAACTCACCATACGTCTTCAACCTAAACCTTTTACTCCTGATGAAATTACCGTTCAGGATGCTCAAGATGATTTAGCAGCAGATTCAGCCCTGGAGGGATTAATTAAAACCGGTTCCTTTAGTCCCCTGGGAGAGAATAACAGTATCAGGGCATTGCAAACACTTCCCTCGGTGGCCACTGATGCTGCTGTTACCAATGGCTTAAACGTCAGGGGTAGTTCGTCAAATGGATTCAGAATATTACTGGATGGGCTCACTCTTTACAACCAGTATCACCTCTTTGGCCTGGTAGATGCCATGAATGCAGAAGTGCTCCGAAGCAGTGGTTTCCACTACGATATATCACCGGCCCGGTACCAGGCTCCCCTTGGAGGCACATTATCCCTGATTACCAAAACCGGTTCCCTCAATCAGTTTAATGCTACAGCAGGCCTAAGCAATTCTGCTGCATCGGCTACGCTGGAAGGTCCGGTTAACAAAGGGAGTTCAAGCTGGCTTCTTTCCGGCCGCTATTCGTTTATTGATTCCTGGAATTTTCCTGGTAATGAAGACCTCATAGAATACGGTTTGGATGTAAACCGGCCGGCTGATATAACCAGCCTGCTTCCTCAAAACAACGCTATGAACCTTCTGAAACAAAATTCCAGGATTGAACAACAGCAAGTAACGGGAACCAACGCCGATTTTTATGATATCCATGCCAAAACCTATTGGGAGGGGGTAACCGGAAATCAGCTTATTATATCCGGCTATCATGGAAGTGACCAGACCCACCAGGAATATATACGGCCCATAAGTGAGGAAGAAACCGCTTCCTTTGCTACCGATAACAACTGGAATACATCCATTATCTCAGCCAGTTATAATATGACGCTTCAATCCAGAACTATAGCATCCGCTACTGTAGGATACAGTGATTATGATGCCAGCTATTTTAAGGAAGATTTTCGCTACCAACTCCGAAATGAAAATAACGGAAACCGCCGAGACACTGTGCGTATTTTCCCACTGGGCCTGGATAATGCGCTTGCTGATTTTTCCCTTAAGCAATCACTTAGTACTACTTTTGATGACTTTGGCCTTGAGTATGGTTTCAGTTACCAAAACCTGATTGTTACATACAAAGAACAAAGCCTGCCCGATGCATCCTTCCGAAGCAGACGCACCAGCCAGTTGGCAGATCTGTTTGTTCAGCTTAATATCACTGCCTCAAATATAGTCCATCTATATAGCGGAAGCAGGCTACATTATTTTAGTAATGGAGCATACCTGAGGTGGTCTCCCCGGCTTAAAGCACAATTTTTTAACAATCAGAGATTTTCATTTGGCCTGGGATACAGCCGGAATTACCAGTTCCTGCACAAGCTTCAGTTTTATAATATCAACAGCTCTGATTTTTGGATTATGAGCAATGAGGATCAGCCTCCTTCTTCTGTTGACTATCTCTCATCTAATCTAAAATATCGTTTTGAGTCCGGCTGGTATCTTCAACTGGAAAGTTATCTCAAGTGGTTTCATAATTTAAGATTACATCAGCTCAACTCCGGGCTTCTGTCTTCTACCTTTACCAACCGGAAAAGTCCCTGGTTTTATAATAATGAAGGATTTGCAAGAGGAGTAGAGCTTCTGCTGCGAAAACAAATTGGTCCTTTGGGTTTTACCGGTACCTATACCCTTTCGGCCATTGAAGTACAGAACGATCGTATCAACGATGGAGCATCATTTTACCCGGACTGGGATCGCCGCCATCAGGCTGGTTTAGTGGCTGAATGGAAGGTTAACTCACAGTTCATACTCTATGCTTCCACAACTTATGCATCCGGAGCTCCCGACCGTTTAAACTCTTTCAACTCAACGGAAAGGGATCGCATGGATTATTTTTTACGTACCGATGTGAGCCTTCAGTTTAACCGTCCTATATTTTCCGGGTATCTTGAAGCCCGCCTTTCTCTTTTCAATGTATTTAATCGAAATAATCCCTGGTATACTGAAATTTCACCGGTACATGTCACTCAGCCAGCCATGGGCAACCGCCCTGACCGAGAACGACGTATTGCTGCCAAAACCACTGTTTATGATCTGGGCTTTCAGCCTTCGTTTAGTATAAACATTCGTTTTTAAACGGTAATTATTGAAGTGGCTTTAGTAGCCCCTGTATGTATTGCCTTCTCGTAAAAAAATGATCCCGCTCTTCGTAGTAAATTTCACAGGTATTGAAATATAGCCTCCACCCTTCTTGGTTTTTTTAACAACAAAATGCAGATGCGGCCCCGTTGCAAATCCCGTAGAGCCCGAATAGCCGATTAACTGGCCGGCACTCACATTATCTCCTACCGAGACTACAGCTCCATTTTTTCTAAGATGTGAATAGTCCCCGAAGGTACCGTCATCATGAATAATGGTTATGTAATTGGCATAGTCTATATACTCCTTTGTTCCCCCTCCCAGTATATATTTTTCGGTAACAGTAACCACCTTACCTGCCCTGGCTGCATATACTTCTGTACCTTCCTTCATCTGGAAATCAAGGGCATGCCGAAGATCTCCTTTATGAGAGAATCTCCCATTGAAACCCTGGGTTAGCCTGTACTCAGCACCTTTTGCAAAGGGCAAAGTGTAGGCATGCCTGTCATCATGCCTGGCATAGATACTGCCCATATAGTACCGTATAGAAGATTCGAAATTCCAGTTTTTATCTTTCATTTTCATCAAATCAACAATATGTTTCCGCTGGTTAGGATTCAGAGTAGTTATATAAGGAAGCTTTTTATTGGCCTTCAAGTTCTCCAGGTTGAAAAACACTTCTATCGTAACCGGGTAAATATCGGCATTATGAGCAAAAACCTCGATGTGATCTTTTTTATCCTGAGTAAAAAGTGTAACTGAATCCTTTTCCTGGAAAGCTACTAACAAAAGCAAAAAGGGGATTATTCTAACAGCAGTCATAAGAAAATACTAAAAACCACAATTGCATTTGATTATTTACTTCAGGGATTCCACTCACTCAACAGAGCAAGCAGTTCAGCACTCGCACTACTCTAGTGCCTGACTTGTCTGATAAAAAGGAACCTGAACAATTATTATGTGTTATTTATAATAATTTTAGATGATAATAGAAAGCATTTCTGAACTTGCTACATTTAGTTCAAAATACCGGCTTTTTCGACCTTTACTTTATTACGGAAAAAACTCTGATATTATTCTAAGTTAGTTCCTTCTTCTTTATCCCGTATAAAATACATATCAATAACTCCGAAGCCCTGCGTATCAATTTTCCCTCTGTAGATACATTCAAAATCGTCCTGCACATAGTCGCACGTCATAGCCGAGATATTAACTTCCCCTACATCTCCTAATTCTTCTACCCGGCTGGCCAGGTTAACCGTTGGGCCCCATATATCAAAGGTGAATTTGTTTTTTCCTACAACCCCTGCAATAATAGATCCTGTATGAATACCCGCACGCATATTCCACTTTACGGCCGATCTTTTATTTCGTACTTCTACATATTCCATCATTTCCAGAGCTGCTTGCACAGCATTTCTTGCGTGATCTTTATCCTTAGAAGTCAGTCCACCTACAGCCAGGTAAGCATCCCCAATCGTTTTTATTTTTTCGAGCTCATATTTTTCAAGGATATAATCAAAGCCTTCAAACAGCTCACTCAATTCGGTAACCAATTTTTGGGCCGACATGGACCTGGAAGCGGTGGTAAAGTTTTCAAAATCGGTAAACAGCACTGTTACCTCTTCATACCGTTTAGGTTCTACATGACCTTTTTCTTTTATTTCTTCTGCTATATCCTGCGGAAGAATATTATATAATAAGGCATCACTTTTTTCCTTTTCATGTTCCAGCAAAAGTGTGCGTTCGCTTACTATCTCCTCCAGTTCTTTATTATACCTTTGGTATAAAATTTTCTTTTTCCGCTCTTTGCTTACCCGGTAGTTGATAAAGCCTACCAGCATCATTCCCCCCGATACTACATATCCCAGGTACGCCCACCATCTTTTCCACGGGGGAGGCATAATAGAAATTTTAATCTCCGTTCCTTGTTCGTTCCAGAGCCCGTCTTTATTAGCGGCTTTTACTTTAAAGGTATAATTCCGGTCGGTCAGGTTTGTATAGGTAGTGAACCTGCGATTTCCCACATATTGCCACTCCTCATCAAAACCTTCCATCATATAAGCATACTGATTCTGAGCTGGCGCGGCAAAGTGCAAGGCCGAAAATTGAAAAGAGATGATTTTATCTTTCCAGTCCAGTTTGATGTGATCGGTTTCTGAAATGGCCTGTTTCAAAGGAGTCCCTTTTGCTCCGGGAGCAACATCCTTGTTCATTATCTGTAAATTGGTGATTACTACCGGCGGTATATAAGGGTTATCTCTAATACTATCGGGGCTAAACACTACAAAGCCATCAATACCGCCAAAATACAGAGAGCCGTCCGATCCTTTCTGATATGCTCCAAAACGGTATTCATTACCTGGCAAACCATCATCGGTGCTATAAATACGAATTGCTTCTGTTTCCGGGTTAAAATCAGCAATTCCTTTATTCGTACTCAGCCAAAGGTGTCCGCGGGCATCTTCGATAATGCCATATATCACATTATTGGGCAAACCGTCTTCCGTTGTATAGCGTGTAAATTCTTCTCGTATGGGATCAAACTTGTTTAACCCATTGATAGTCCCTATCCATATATAACCTTTTTTATCCTGTACAATCGTACTTACAAAATCGTTACTGATCGTATTATGATCATCCGGATGGTAAGTATATCTTTTAAAGATGCCTTTTTTGCGGTTGTATTTGTTTAACCCAAAACCATGAGTCCCTACCCAAAACACTCCACTTCTATCTTCATATATACTCCATACTTTATTATGACTCAGGCTGGTTATATCCCTGGGATTATTTTTATAACTAATGAATGTATCTTCATTATGATCATACTTATTCAGGCCATTGTTTAATGTTCCTACCCAAAGCACCCCTGTCCGGTCTTCGTAAACAGTAGTTATAATATTTCCGCTTATTGAACCCTCTTCCTTTGTGGCATAATAAGTTTTAAAAGTCTGTGTTTCACCGTCAAAACGATTTAATCCGTCAATGGTACCTACCCATAATGTACCTTTACTATCCCTTAAAATTGAATTCACAAAGTTACTGCTCAATGTTGTTGAATCTTTTTCTTTGTGTATAAAAGCCTCGAGCCGGTCGGTCTCAGGATTTAATCGGTTAACCCCTCCTCCATGTGTTCCAATCCAGACCGAACCATCGCTATCTTCAAAAATAGACCATACATTGTTATTGTTAAGTGAATGTTTCTTGGCAGGATCATTCTGATATATCTTAAAACTCTCAGATGCTGTACGTACAAATTTATTCAGGCCGCCATTCTCTGTACCCACCCAAAGTACCCCTGATTTATCTTCATATATAGATGTCACAGAGTTGTTGCTCAGGTTCACCATATAGTTCATCTTCTCTACATCTGCCAGGCTCTTTTTCTCCTCATCGAAGATATATAATCCATCGATAGTACCTACCCATAGGGTGCCATAAGAATCCTCATAAATGGCCTGCACCCATATCGAACTCAGGTTGTTTATGGGCTCAAAAAATTCTTGCCTGGTATTATACTTGTACAGGCCTCCCGATTGGGTTCCCATCCAGAGATTGCCGCTCTCGTCTTCATATAGTACGGTAATCCAATTATCATCAAGTTGTAGATGGTTCTTTTTGTCTTTATTGTATTCTATAATCTCCCCTGACAAACGGTCGAAGCGATATACTCCCTTATCCTGGGTTCCTATCCATATATAATTCGCCCGATCTCTGAAAACGGTAGTTATATTGGCTTCATCAAGTTGTATGCTGTTGTTCGAATAATGATAGGTCTCAAATGTCAAGGTTACCGGATCCAGTAAATTTAATCCTTTTTGGGTGCCTACCAAAATAACCCCCTCCTCGTCCTGAAAAAGTACCGTTATAAAATCATTACTCAGGGAATTGGGGTTTTCCGGATCAGATTTAAAACGTAGCATCGCCTGCGTTCGTCGGTCATAACGATTCAATCCTTCTCCCTTTGTTCCTATCCAGAGGTATCCTTTTTCGTCTTCGAGTAATACGGTAGGCTGATTGCTTGAAATAGATCTTAGATTTGCAGCCTCATTCCGAAATACTTTGAAGCTATAGCCATCGTAACGGTTCAACCCGTCATCGGTAGCAAACCAGAGAAAACCAGACGAATCTTGCAAAATATAGTTGATCGTACTTTGGGAGAGCCCATCCCGGGTATTCAGTTGATCAAAAGTGATAGAAGGAAGTTGAGCTAAAAGTAATACCGGGAGGATCATAAATAACCCAAACAAGAAAAACCCTTTTGCCCTCATAAAATATAACCTTCTTATTAGAATTCAATTTATAATAAAGAACGAGGCTAATAAAGACCATTAAAATCTACTTAATCATTGTCTTAAACCGGCTTCAATTATTATAAAATCTTGAAGTTTTAGGGCCTCTACTTGGTGAACATACTACTACTTCCCCTGGCTTCATATTTTTGGAAAGACATTTTAAAGTTGGTGTGTCCGTTTTTGGAATAGTAATCGATTGAGGCATCCAGCTGATCTGATAAGGCCTTAATCAAACTCATCCCCAGAGAGCTTACACTTTCCATGTTGTTGAAACTATTGGGGAGCCCTTTCCCATCATCTATAATACTTAAATCCACCCTGCCATTATTTTCTGTGATCATCACCTCAACAATACCGCAGTCATTCTGGTCGTAAGCATGCTTCAGTATATTGGTAATCACTTCGTTAATTATCAACGAAAGAGGAACTGCCTGGTTTATGTTCAATTCGGTGTTATCCAGCTTATAGTTTACCTCAATGTCCAGGTTTGTCTGGAACGATTGTATGATACTGGAAATCAGTTTCTTAATATTATTACCGAGCAACAGCCTGGAAAAGCTGTGTGATTTATAGAGTAATTCATGTATAGAAGACATCGTTTGAATGCGGCTCATACTGTCGTATAGCTTTTTCTGTAAACTGGGATCTTCTTCCTCAAAAGCCTGCAGTTGCATCATTCCCGATACCACCGCCAGGTTATTCTTTACCCGGTGATGTATTTCCAGCAACAGAGTCTCTTTCTCTTTTAGTGTCTCCTTGAGCTCCTTATCCCTTTTAATACGATCGGTAATATCTCGGGAGGTAGTTACAATGCCTTGAACTGCGGGGTTATTAATAAGGTTTGCAACGGATGTTTCCAGCCACACCCAACTTCCATCGGGATACTGAAACCGATAAGGTTCCACCTCTATTTTTTCGCCAACACGCAGGCTTTGCAGAGCTGTATATACCCTTTCCCGGTCATCATCATGGATAAATTGAAAACAGCTCCTACCCAGGTAACGGTCGCTGTCGATCGACAGGTTTCTGCCTTTTAATGACAATGGAGCTACATAAATATATCTACCTTCCTCATCTATGATAGCAATCTGATCTGTACCATCCTGCACCAACGATTTAAAGCGTTGTTCACTGAGTTTTAATTCTTCTTCTGCAAGTTTCTGTTGGGTTATATCGGTTAACGAACCTACAATAGCAATGGTTTTACCCTCTTCTATTATTGGGGCTTCATTTACTTTCACCCAAATTCGGTCTCCATTTTTCTTCTTCAGTTCCATCTCGAACTGTGGTTGCCGTTCCCCGGTCTCTATGGCTCGCATTGTATGTTGTATGCTTTCCTTATTGATGGGATGATCGGTAATAAACCTGTCGGTGCTTTGTTTAGCTTGTTCCACATTATAGCCCAGGAAATCGATACACTGAGGACTTAAATAGGTGAGCTTACGGTTGGCATCGTGCCTGTAAAACATATTGGTGCTATGCTCTACAATATCACGGAGCTTTTGTTCTGCTTTTTTAAGCTCTTCTTGCATTTGCCGCTTGTGATGGATGTTTTGAATACTTCCAAATATATGTCCCTGGCCTCCGCTTTTAATTTCCCTTTCCCCTTTTACACTCACCCAGAGATCGTTGCCTTTGGCAGTTACAATCTTCAGTTCCATCTCAAAAGGCTCTCCTTTTTCAATGGTGTGTTCTACGGCTTTTATTATTTCCTGGCGGTGCACTCCCTCTTTATAAAACTGGATGGCTTCTTCAAAAGTAGGTTCGTAATCAAGCTCTACTTCATGTAGTACTTTCACATTGTCGGACCAATACACTTCCCGGCTTTCTACGTCCATTTCCCAGTGGCCAATATCTGCCAGTTTGTAAGCCTTATTTAAAAGATTTTGCTTTTCCTGGAGTTCTTCCCTGGCTTGGCGATATCTTTTAGCATTTATAAGCTCGCGGGTAACTGCCGGCACCAAGCGGCTTATGTTGTCCTTCAACACGTAATCGCAGGCTCCGTATTTCATCGCTTGAACAGCTTCGTGTTCTTCCAGGTAGGCAGAAATCAAAATAAACGGAAGATCCGAATATGTATTTTGGCAATGTTTTAACGCCTCAAAACCGGTAAAATCAGGAAGATTAAAATCACAAATTACAATATCGGGGCGGCTTTGCTCCAGCTTCTTTAAAAAATCCTGCTTGTGTTTAACTATGTCCAGATTGTAATCCACATCCAGCCTTTCCAACTCTTTTTGGAGTATATAGACATGCTCGTAGTCATCTTCGACTAATAAAATGTGATACACTTCACTCATATAACTTCCTTGATAGCTTGCTCAGAGATTACATCCAGCTATGTTCTCACCATGTATTGATTCAGTTCAGCACTCTGCTTTCGCTCAGCTTCTTGTTCAATCAATCCAGGTTTATATTTCCAACTACTATCGTGTATTAATAACAACCCATTTAATTCGATTAATATATGATAGTAAACCACCTTTAGAAATAGGTGTTGTAATCTTTATAATAATTTCAACAAGCTGATTCGACTTTCAAGAGTATTTTGGACTTCTTTATAACCTAATGTCTATGCATCCACGGCTTTTATCTTATAAAAAATGACTGGCCGACCCAGACTGTAATACTTTTCTGAATTTAAGCTGAAAACAACTTCCCTCTCCATTTTTGAATTTCAATTTTCCTTTAAGCTGATCCGTAAGTTGTTTTACCAAGAATAACCCTAATGTGTCAGATTTATCAATATCAAAATTCTTTGGAAAACCCACCCCGTTATCTTTAATGTCCAGGTGTATAAAATCTCCGTTTTGTGTCATCTTCACCTGTACTTTTCCAGAATCAAGATTATTAAAGCCGTGTTCATACGCATTAGCCACCAGCTCATTCACAATTAAAGCACAAGGGATGGCCTGATTTATATTCACCCTGATGTCATCACTTTCTATATCCAGGGAAATATCCTTATTGGCCGGAGCCATGGTTTTGATTACTTCTCCGGTAAGTTTTTCTATATAGTTACCGAGGTAGAGGTTTGAAAAATCATTCGACTGATACAACTGCTCGTGTATCAAAGCAATTGACTTAATACGCAGTATGCTTTCGTTTAATACATGCTTTACCTCGGGATTTTCGTCCCAGTTCATAGACTCGAGCTGGAGAAAGCCGGAAACAATGGCCAGGTTATTTTTTACGCGATGATGTACTTCGTGTAACAGAATTGTTTTTTCATTTAATGCCCGGCTTATTTCTTCGGTTTTGGCTTTCACTCTTCGCTTAAGTACAATATTCCAGCTAAGAAACAAAACGATCACAATGCCTCCGCCCCAAAACAAAAAGGTAAGTGCCTGTCTGGGTATTCCTACATAGTCTATATCTGCGGGATACCTCGGTACAATTTGGCGAACGGTTTCATGATTTATTTTAAATGTATACTGAGCAAACACTCCCCTCACAGAAATCTTATCTCCGATCTCCATAAAGTCGAAATTAAACCTCTGTGTTTTCATTTGAGCTTCCGAGATATACACATATAGAATGCGATCCGGCTTGGCAATAGGTGAGATTCTCATTCTGAAGGCCCCAGCCTCCAGGTAGCTCTTGGACAGTACATTAACTTCTCCTTCCACCAGCATACCCTGATATTTATCCGGTTTATCATAGGTTTGGCTAAGGGGAATAATTCGTATCGGTTTATGCTCTCCCTTAATAACTTTTAAGTGATCTACTACTACTTCTGGCTTTCCGTAATACTTTTTTAACTCCCCAGTAACAACCAGACTATCTCCTATCTGAACCTGCTGGGCTAGTGTATCAGAATACACCAAAATACCTGCATTTTCATCTTGTATAAAAACAGACAGGTATTCGTGATGCAGTACAGCCGAAGCTATATTAGCACGGCCTGTTACCGTTACAGTTTGCCCTAGTTTATCTAACTCTCCGTCATCATCATGGTCTACAAGCACCTCAGCAATAACGCCAATCTGTACATGCTGTTTATCAATGGTAGTCGCAGCTAAAGAAATTGTAGCTTTAGAGATTCCAAGAATACCAACAATGAAAATGACTATTAGATATCTAAAGCAGGTTAAAACTCTTGCCTTAGTTCCTTCCAAATTACCCTCTTAATCTAAATTACTGAAACCTATACAATATCATTATCAACAAATATCGAAAAAACATTAGTAATTGCAAATATTATTAGCTGTTCTCTAATCATCCTTAGAGCATTCTAACAGATCTTCTACTTTCGACAGCTTAACTCTAATACACACTAAAGGTAGTCCTTGTCTTCATATAAAACGGGTATTTGTCTAGAATACAACAAATCCAATCTGTTGTTGGCTGAATTGGTTTTGGTAAGAAATAGTGGAGGTGCGGGGAGTCTTCCGAAGGAATCCCCACGGGAGAACCCCGGGTTCGCTCCCCGCAAACTGGGATAATAAAAAAGCCAGCTTAGTGGGTATGCCGGCTTGGGGTTTTTAAAGGTAGTGGAGGTGCGGGGAGTCTTCCGAAGGAATCCCCACGGGAGAACCCCGGGTTCGCTCCCCGCAAACTGGGATAATAAAAAAGCCAGCTTAGTGGGTATGCCGGCTTGGGGTTTTTAAAGGTAGTGGAGGTGCGGGGAGTCGAACCCCGGTCCGAGAAGGTAAACCTGCAAGCATCTACATGTTTAGTTACTGATTAAGAGTTCGCCTAAAAGCCGAGCCCAGTAACCAAGCGACTTCAGACTATTCTGTTTAAGTTCACCTAAAAGCGACAGAAAGCACTTTTAAGTTATCCTATCTTGTATGACGTCCAGGCTGGCAATGACAGGCACTTAACCAGCGGGACGGCTTAGTCAGTTTATGCTGCTAAGCTGTAAGAGTAATTATTGTCAATTACTTTTGTTCCGTAATGAATTTTATACGAGATCCATTGGACAAGCTCGACATGCAACCTACGGCGCTACTCAACCCGTCGAATCCAGAACACCCCCAGTAAATCAATGAACTACCTCAAGTATACAAAATTCTAAGCTCTTTATTGTAATCCTGATGATTGATTAATTATAAATATTAAACACTAAATGTTTAGTTTAAGACACACACATTTAGCGGTTAACATTCAAAAAATTTAACATTTCATAAAATGAAATTCGGAAGCGTAGATACCCCAGCCCAAATAGACTTTACCCTCCCACCTGATCATCCCGATACACTTAAAGTGCTCGGAAATAAACCCTCAGATTCTTTTGATGCCTATGTAGGTTGTGCCAAGTGGAACCGTAAAGACCTAAAAGGCTTTTACCCCCGGGGAACCAAAGATGAACTGGAATACTATTCCCGGCAGTTCAATTCCATAGAACTGAATGCCACCCACTACCGAACCTATGGTCCCGATCAAACCAAAACCTGGGCCGATAAAACTCCGGATGATTTTCGTTTTTTCCCGAAAGTAGTAAATAGAATCAGCCATTTTAAAAGGCTTAAGAATGTGGAAGCTTCCCTGGAAGAATACCTCCACGGAATGCAGGGCTTTGGCGAAAAAATGGAGATGATCTTCATTCAGATGAGAGGTGATTACAAGCCTAAAAATATAGATCGTATCCAACGTTTCCTTGAAGTATGGCCTAATGAAATACCCCTGGCGTTTGAACTAAGGCACACCGATTGGTTCAATGATCCGGCTGTAGCCCCCCAGATATACCAACTTTTTGAAGAACATAATGTAGCCAACATCATCACCGACACTGCCGGCCGCCGCGACCTGTTGCATATGCGACTCACTTCGCCTGTAGCTTTTATCCGGTATGTAGGGGCCAACCACGAAAGTGACTATACCCGCCTGGACGACTGGGTTGAGCGTATTGCCCTCTGGAAAGATCAGGGACTACGTAAACTCTACTTTTTTGTACATCAGAATAAAGAGAGAGAATCGCCGGAATTGTCGGCACATTTCATAAAGTCACTTAATGAAAGTATTGGCACTACCCTTCAAATACCCGGTGAAGAGGAACAGGGAAGCCTGAATTTATAAAGCTGGATGCTTGTCTTGCTAATACTATCTGTGTGTAAAGCAGTAATAATATACATCCGAACAGTATTAACAGACCTAACCCATTGCCAGATTTATGAATTCACAATTATTTTACATGAAAAACTCAATTTAGGTATAACTTCTTTCCCGGAAATCCGTTCACTACCCCGGTTCAATTAACACAGAAAAATCAACCTAAATCGATCTCACAAATACATGATGACTAAAACGTTCTATGCGTTAGCTCTACTACTGCTACTTCAGCTTAACGTACAGGCACAGGAATCTGGTTCTATTAATGGCTATATAACGGATGCCGAATCAGGAGAAACGCTTATAAGTGCCAATATCGCTTTTAAATCAATCAACAAGGGAACATCAACAAATACACTGGGGTATTATTCGCTCACCGAAGTAGAAGCCGGTACTTATACCATTATGTGTTCCTATATCGGCTATAAACCTTTTCAAAAAGAAATCACCCTATCCCGGGGCGAAAATTTCCGGCTCGATATTGAACTCCAACCCAACAGCCTTGAGCTTGAAGAAATAACCGTTGTATCTGATGCCGAGGAAAAGGAACAAAAAAATATAGGAGTTGCCCGTATTGAAACTGACCTGATTAAATCTGTACCCGCTGTTTTTACTGCCGATGTATTTCGTTCCATACAGTTACTTCCAGGAGTGAAGGCCGCTTCCGATTTTTCCAGTGGTTTGTATATACGCGGTGGAAGTCCTGACCAAACGCTAATATTATTAGATCGCACTACCGTCTATAATCCAAGTCACTTTTTTGGCTTCTTTTCTACCTTTAACCCCGATGCCATTAAAGATGTACGCCTGCACAAAGGTGGGGCTCCGGCTGAGTATGGAGGGCGCCTTGGATCTGTCCTCTCAATCTATAATAAAGATGGAAACCGTAAAGAACCGTCCGGATCGGTAACCCTGGGTATGCTGACCTCCCGGGTTATGGTAGAAGGTCCCTATAGCAAAGGATCGTGGATGTTTGCAATTCGGCGCTCCACCCTGGAACCGTTGCTTGCAGCACTAAGAGCCAGTCAGGATGGGATACCCGACAAGTTCTATTTCATGGATATAAACGGGAAACTCAATTATGATGCTTCCGAATCAGATAAATTTTCTCTCGCTTTGTACTCGGGTAAAGACCGGGTAAATATCCCCTTCATGGATGACGCCAATATCAATCTTGGCTATGGCAACCAAACTCTCAGTGGCAACTGGACCCATATTTTTTCAGAAAAACTGTTTTCAAATTTTGTACTCACGGGCTCCCGGTATTTCAACTATCCTGAGTTCCAGATTGCGGGAACTACCTTTGAACGGGATAACAATATTTATGATTTTTCTGTTAAAGCCGACTTGCAATACCTTCCAAACAGTCGTCATCAGCTCAAAACGGGACTTTGGAGTGGTATCTTCACTCTTAAACTAAATGACTTCTTTGACAACCAGAAGATCTTCTCCAGCCGTATTCATAACCGGTATACATCTGTTTACATCCAGGATGAATGGACGCCTGGCGAAAAATGGAAAATAACATCAGGCTTACGCCTCAATCATTTTTCTGACGGCGATTTTGTCCGGCTGGAACCTCGTTTTTCTATGGAATATCAACCAATGGAAAAAATACGCCTGCAAGCGGCCTACGGCAGGTACAACCAATTTCTGACACTTATATCCAACGAAGCATTTTCGGGTTTTGATGTTTGGTTAACTTCTGCTGAGGGTGTTCCCCCTTCCTATGGAGACCAGTTTATCCTGGGGGCCAAAACAATTCCCTTTGAAGGATATGGGTTCGACCTGGAAGTGTATTACCGGTCGATGGAAGACCTGTTTGAGTATGACCCTTTCCTCCCTGATGTAGCCGGTTTCCCTTACGAGGATGTATTCCGTTTTGGCAGAGGATATGCCTACGGCCTGGAAGCCTTTTTCGAAAAAAGATCCGGTAAACTGTCTGGCTTTATTGGGTACACCCTGGGTTATACCTGGCGTAAATACCCGCATTTTAATGTTGAAATTAGCAACCCGGATGGAGCAGCCCGGTTCTACCCGCCCAAGTACGATCGTAAGCATGACATTAATGTAGTTCTGAATTATCAGATCAATGACCGCTGGAAGGCTACTTCCACCTTCAGTTATGCCACCGGGCAGGCCTATACCAAAGTACACGGACGATACATCCAAACTGAATTGCCCTGGACCAATGACGAGCGTAATGTATTTACAGTTGGTAAAGTTAATGCCTCACGACTGCCGGCTTATCACCGCCTCGATATTTCATTTTCACGAAGAGGCAAGTTCTTTAATCTGGGCGAGTCTGAACTGCAGCTGCAGCTCATCAATGTATACTCTCATCGCAATGTGTGGTTTTATAATTACAATTTTGACACAAACCCAATTGAGAGAGAAGAGGTTAACCTGTTGCCCATACTGCCGACCCTCTCCTACACTGTAAAATTTTAGTCTAATACTGTTTAAGATCATGAGAAATCTATTATTACTCGTTTTACTATTTTGTATATCAGCCTGCGAAACATATAACCAGGATGAATATCAGGAACAATATGTAGTTGAATCGTATCAGGTAGCTGGACGTGAACTCGCCGAAGTCCGTTTATCTACCACAGCTTCTGCTTCAGAATTATACAAATTTGAAGATCAGGCTGTAAACCACGCCTCTGTGAAGGTACACCTGCTAAGCGGTGGAGCCGGTACCGATGTGGAAGAAACATTCCCCTTCACCCTTACCGGCCAGGGCACTTATACAACTGATGCTGACCATAAAATACTTGGAACACGTACCTATATGCTGGAGATTGATTTTCCTGATTCCGACGAAAAAATCACCTCTACTACCCTTGTTCCAGGCACCTATGAAATTACCGAAACTCTGCAGGACACCCTTATTTATCAATCCTCAGAGCAACTGGAAGTTACCTTAACCGAAAGCCAATATGCGGGACGCCAAAGCTACTTTGTGTTTACCTCCATCAGCCTTAATCCTGTTGAAGGAAATCTAACCCCTTTCTTCCTGGACCTATATCAAGATGAAGATGAAGACTTGGAATATTATACAAAAAACAGTTCAGGTATCTTTAATAAAGACACTTATTCTTCCAACCCGGATGGTACAACAACCATCAATTACCCCTGGATTGGAATTGCATTCTATAGGGATAATTTAATTGTATCGCACACCATCGATGATAATATCTATGATTTTGTGCGTACTCAGCAGGTACAGCTGGGTGGATCTACCATATCTCCCGGGGAGATACAGAATGTGTTTTATAATATGGATGGTGGAATTGGCATTTTTGGTTCCATGGCTACCGATACAGTAGGCATTCATATCAAAAGAGGTCCTGATTTCTGATTAAACACCTTATTTTTGGTTCTATGTTGATTTGTGTGGTAAAAGAGAATAATGAAGATTTTTTTCTGCTTGATGTTCGCGAAGACAGGGAGATCGCGGGTCTGAGCCCGCGATGACTTGTTGGTTAAATTTAAACAAAAAGGGTAGTCATCCCACAATTATTTTATAATTCTATGTGCAGCGTCCCTGCCGGGACTTGCAGCAATGAACTATCCCGAGGCAGAGCTATCGGGGAATTCTTTGATTAAAGTGGCTCCATGGTTTTATACCAAGTGACCCACCCCTGTCCCCTCCGGGGTGAACGCTTTAATTTAGATTGTTTGCTGTATTGGAAATTCCAACCACGAAAAAAATATCAGGAATCGATTCTGCAAAACCGGGGCACTACCCCGGACTATAATCTGTGACCCTTTCTCACGAAGTGATCCCTTCGGGAAGGCTCTTTTCACAGCCTGCATAAAGCCAATAGAGTGTATTGTGTTTGACAAATATTATAGCTCGTTTCATTTTTTTACCCATACAAATCAACATAGAGCCTTATTTTTTAAGACTGATTTGTTATACTTCAATATGAATAAACTCAAATTTATTACCGCTGTTCTTGTTTGTTGCCTTCTTGGTTTAACGGAGGTCTGTTATGCACAATCGGAAGGCTCATTTTCTATCGCGCGGGCCAAATACCGGGGGGGAGGTGATTGGTATAACGACCCTTCTTCCCTCCAAAACCTGATACTCTTTACCAAGAATAATGCACCGGTTCCCCTTTCTAACGGTTATAAGGATGTATCGTTGGGCAGCGCCGAAATACACTCCTATCCATTTGTCTATTTAACCGGCCACGGTAATATTACCGTTAACTCTTCGGAGGCTGCCAACCTCCGGTCATATCTTGATAATGGCGGTTTCCTCTATGTTGATGACGACTATGGACTGGATGAATATATTCGTCCGGTGATGAAACAGGTTTTCCCGGATGAAGAGTTTGTTGAACTTCCGTACGACCATCCCATTTATGATCAGTTGTTCGAATTTAAGCAAGGAGTTCCAAAAATCCATGAGCACGATGATCAGGCTCCTAAAGGATATGGGCTTTTCAGAAATGGCAAATTAGTGGTGTATTACACTTATGAGTCTAACCTGGGGGATGGATGGGCCGATCCTGAGATCCATAATGATCCCGCCCAAGTACGCCTGAAAGCTCTCCAAATGGGGGCAAACATACTGGTTTATGCATTGACTCAATTTTAGCGTTCTAAGCATTGAGAGCAAACTAAAATAGTAACAATTTAAAACTGATGGGTATAACCTGCTCTACTCATCCCCTTTCATCTTATACTGAAATACCCGGTCTTTTACCGTTTCATCTCTCACGTTTCCTTCGGGGTCGGGATACAGTTCATCGGCTTCGGTCATCTCTCTCCGGGTTATTTTAGACTGGACCTCGGCCTGCTTTTGGATAATCTTTCGCTTTTTCTCTTCATCATCCGTCTTACTAAGCTCTGCCAATTCTTCCCTTTTTCGTTTAAAAAAACTGAGTTCCAGTGTCTTAATGGTGCTTTTGGCTGTAAAAAAAGGATCCCGGTCTTTTTCATATTTCATACCTATTTTTTCTTCGTGGCGGTCGCTGGCTGAATATTGTTCCAGCAATACATCTCCCACTAAATTTGGGAATGGCTCCCCTTTGGCTGAATATGCTTTAATTGAAATTTCTTTCTCTTCTTTAAAACGTCCTACCACATTATCATAAAACATCCGGAGCTCTTCGTCTTCAAAAAGATGATTATTGGTAAGAGAACAGATGTACTTTACCATCTCCTTGCCGTAGGTAATCATAAGTCGAATCAACTCCTTTTCATAATGCGGCTTCTTTTTTTGAGGAACAGTTTCTTCAAATCCTGGTACCGGCTGGTATTCATCACCGGGAAAAGGCACCTCGCTATCGGGTACAGGCGGGCGTTCTTCTGTTTGATTCTGATTTCCCTGAAATTTCTTCCTTGCTTTTTCTCTGCGTTTGGACCGTTTTTCATCTTGCTTTTTTTCAGCCAGTACGCGCTCAAGTTCCTGAAACAGATCCCGGTCGGTTCCCTTCCGGTAGCGTTGTGTTTTTTGATGTAAATGCTGCACATACAATTGCCGCTGAATAGAGTCTGGTATACAAGCGATGGCTTCCAATACTTCGGAAATCACTTTTTTGAGTGCAACCGGGCTTTCCATACGGCCTTCTTCTTCCGCTTTTAACAGCAAAAAATCCACAAAATCGAGGGCTTCCTCATTTTTCAACTCATCAAAAGACTCCTTGCCAAACTGTTTCACAAAAGAATCGGGATCTTGCCCTTCGGGTAATTCCAGCAACTGCACTTCCATCCCTTCGGCCAATGCAATGTTAATACCCCGCTTCATGGCTGTTTGGCCTGCGTTGTCGGAATCGTAAATCATCACAATTTTATCTCCGTAGCGATGCAGTATTCTCATTTGCCCCGGAGTTAGGGAGGTTCCGCTGCTGGCTACCACATTTTGTATACCATGAGAGTTAAGGGTAATAACATCGGTGTAGCCTTCTACCAATATCACTTCTTTATTCCTGCGAATTTCGTTACGGGCAAAATTCACCCCATATACAACCTCACTTTTATTGTACACTTTGGTTTGGGAAGAATTGATGTATTTGGCTGTTTTCTCATTCCCCAATACTCTTCCGGCAAAAGCAATTACTTTACCAGTGGGATTAAAAATGGGAAACATCAGCCGTCCTCGAAAAGTATCGTAGTATCCCTGCCCCCGGTTGCTGGGTTTAATGAGATCAGCTTCTACCAGGTATTCTTCATTGATGCCTGCATTTTGAGCCGCCTTCCATAAATCGCTTCCTCCGGATGGGGCATATCCCAACCCGAATTTCTTAAAAACCTTTTGGCTGTACCCTCTTTTTTCTAAGTAGGTAAGAGCTTTTTGGGCGTCTTCGTGCTCAACCAGGTTCTGGTAATAGTAGACTCCCGCAAACTTCAGAGCGTGTAAAATTCCTTCTTTGAGTTGCTTGGCTTCGCTGGGCTCGTCATCTTCGTCTTCAGGTATATACACCCCATATTGTTCACCCAGCTGCCGGATAGATTCCGTAAACCCCACTCCCTCCTGATCCATCACAAACTTAAAAACATCACCAGACTCCCCACACCCGAAACACTTAAAAATACCCAAACGGGGGGTTACATTAAAAGAAGGAGTTTTTTCATCATGGTATGGGCAAAGCCCCACATAGCCGCTCCCCGACCGCTTTAGCTTCACATAGTCGGATACTACCTCAACGATATCAGCTGCCGCCCTTACCTCTTCTTTTTTTTCGTCGCTAATCATAGTTCAATGATAACAATTTGTGGTTTGAAATGAAGGGACTTATTTGGTTGGAATTTGAGGTTGGAAAGGATAGCAGCCTGTCGGCTCAAGCCCGGCTGACCAATTACTGGTTTGAAGGGGTTGTAATTTTTTATTCATGATTATTCTCCTTAGGAGGGCTTCGACATTGGTCATCATCCATTAAAAAGATGCAAACTCACCTTTCCCCTAACCCTCTAAAAAACAATTGCATTTTATCCTAAGATTAATTTAACTATACGAAAAGCAAGATAAAATAGACCTCTAACCAAAAGCATATGTTCAGGCTTCCCCTTCATATTATCCGCAGCGGTGGATGGAGTGTGATGCTTGGGCTCGCCCTGTTGGGCGGGTGTGCCACCGAAACAAACCCGCCGGCCCTTCAAACGAAGATCTCCGAAGTCGAAGTTACTCCCCATCCTGTTACCACCAATTATACGGCGGTGGTTACCGTGGCCCTCGAAGATAGCCTGACAGAAGCCTACCGCATGCACTGGCAGTGGCAGCACCCGGATGGCTCCTCCACAGATACCACCTCCGAGGCCACCCGCTTCTACTGGACGGCCCCGCCCCAGCCCGGCAACTACAAGCACACGGTATGGGTGGAAAGCCCGGAAGGGCTGCCGCTCTCTGAGAAGTATACCTTTTCGGTAAAGGTAACCCCGTGGGACCCTCCGCCTTCCAGCCCCACCCTGTCGGGCAAGATAGTCTTTTCAGCTATCGCTGATGAGCAGTACCAGATTTTTAGTATGAATGCCGATGGGACCAACCTCCGGCAGCTTACCGATTGGGAACGGGGATCCAGACAACCTTCCTGGAGCCCTGACGGGACTCAGATCGTGTTTGCCTCCGGGCGGGACGGATCCGCTCATACCTCCGCCCTGTGGGTGATGGACGCCGACGGGGGCAACCCGCACCCGCTGCACCCCGGCTGGCCGTTTCCGCTGCTGGGGAATTTCCCGCGCTGGAGTCCCGACGGAGAGAAGATTGCCTACAGCTACTACGATGGAGCCCAAACCGATATCTATGTGTATGACAGGACAACGCAAGAGAATATACGGCTTACCCACCATCCGGCTGACGACGGGTTCCCTGCATGGAGTCCGGATGGAAATCGAGTGGTTTTCACCTCTGGGAGAGATTATACCAACGCCGATAACATGCGTTACAGAAAGGATTTGTATTTAATTAATAGTGACGGAAGCGGCCTTATCAGACTGACAGCCAATGGCTATGCCACACGGCCTGAATGGAGTCCGAATGGTTTTAGCATAGTTTATGAATGGAATATCCGGGGTAATGAGATATTTCTGCTTGATATTTATACCGAAAAAATTAATAAGCTAAATACAGGCTTAGAATTTACAGGAAATCCTTTATGGAATAAAAATGGAATACAGCTCTTAGTATTTGGAAGGCAAATGGAATCATCAGAATCTGAAATGAGATTGCTTAAAATTGAAGAACATTCTGCTGAAATTCTTCAAATTATAATGCTGAATGAAAGTACAACTGGCTGGGATTACGACTGGTACAGTGGTGAATAAATTCAAAAAATTATTACTTCATCACTAACTATCCATCAGAATAAAACCTGTCAGATACTTACACATTTATTCTTAATTGATAGCTGAGCAATTTCCAATTTAAAATTGGCAAACAACCATTTCAATTGCACAACAATGGTGGTATATTCCAACCCGATAAAATCAAAATCTAAAAACGAATTTAGAATGAGCGTATTAGTCGGAAATGACACCCGTCTTATTGTACAAGGATTTACCGGAAGTGAAGGAAGCTTCCACGCCGAACAAATGATTGAGTATGGCACCAACGTTGTAGGTGGAGTGACTCCCAAAAAAGGAGGACAAACCCATCTTGGTAAACCGGTTTTTAATACTGTAGCCGAAGCGGTAGAAAAAGAGGGAGCTAACGCTTCTATCATTTTTGTGCCTCCTGCTTTTGCCGCAGATGCCATAACTGAAGCAGCTTTTGCTGGTATCGAAGTTATTATCTGTATTACTGAAGGTATTCCGGTAAAAGACATGATTACAGCCAAACAAGTAGTAAACAGCCATGGAGCCACTCTGATTGGGCCGAATTGTCCTGGTGTTATTACTCCGGGTGAAGCCAAAGTAGGCATTATGCCCGGTAATATTTTTACCCCTGGTAATGTTGGGCTAATCTCCCGTTCTGGTACGCTTACATATGAGGCTGTAGATCAGCTTACCAAAGCCGGCCTGGGGCAGAGCACGGCTATTGGTATTGGTGGAGATCCCGTTATTGGAACCACCCACCTTGATGCGGTAAAACTATTTCAGGATGACCCTGATACTGAATCGATTGTATTAATTGGTGAGATTGGCGGCACTGCTGAAGAAGAGGCCGCAGCTTACATTAAAGAACATGTCAACAAACCTGTAGTTGCCTTTATAGCAGGTTCTACAGCCCCTCCCGGCCGGCGAATGGGCCATGCCGGAGCTATTATCTCCGGAGGAAAGGGAACGGCCCAAGCTAAGAAAAAGGCACTGGCTGAGGCAGGAATTACGGTTGTTGAGAGTCCTGCAGAAATTGGTGTAACACTCAAAAGTTTGCTTGAGACCGCTTAACCCGGATTATTCACCAAGAAATTTAATCGTACGCAAGGCGAAGTGGAAATGAGAACGGAAGGGTACTGTGGTACCCTGAGTACCCCAATTTTCACTTGAACGCAGCGTAGGGGGGAATTTCGCCGCCTAATCCGTACCTCAAAATTGGGCTATTACATAAAGCAATTCACCGATAATATATTCAAGTATATAGATCGCCATTTTGCATCCATTCGTGAATAATTCGGGTTAAAAGGCGACTGATTATAACATAATTAAAAAAGCCTCAACTCTAATGAATTGAGGCTTTTTTATGTCTGTCATTTTGGTTTATCCTTTATGCCGCCTTGGGCCTCCTGAAGCTCAAATTTTAACGTAAATACTGCTCCTTCCCCTTCGCCTTCACTATCTACGATAATTTCAGATCCCATCTCTTTCATATAATTAGCGCTGCTATGCAGCCCAAAGCCATGTCCAGAATCTTTCGTGGTAAATCCCTGGGTGAAAATTTTACCCCTATTCTTTTCAGTAATACCATGCCCATTGTCTGAAATAGACAGATATGCATACTCACCATCATCATCCAGCTTAATTTCAATCAGCTTGTTATCATCGTCATTTTCGGCCATTGCCTCTTTGGCGTTTTTGAGAATATTCACCAATACATGAATAAGTTTAGTTCGCTGACAAATAACTAAAGCCGAAGAGTTATACTCTTTTTTAATGGTAATAGAATGCCTTTCAGTTGAGCCTGTATTTAGCATAAGGGCATCATCAACTATTTCGGAGAGCCTGTGTAAATCATTATTGGTATTAGCAGTGGCATAACTTTGTTGAGCTGCAATTACTTCATTTATAAGTTTAATATTATCAGATAACCGCTTGCTATAGTTTTTGATCTTCTCCTGTTCCTCTTTCAGCGGACCTTCCAGCTTGAGGTAATAATTCATCAATTTTTTACCTTTAGGATTTTCTGCAATAAAGCTATCTATTTCATTAATATGTTTCCGCAACAGATTATTGGCCTTTTCGAAGCCGCTCAGTTTCGTTTTTTCCAGAGTTTCATCAATTAAAGAGGAAGATGTATTTACGCTGTTCAAAATATTTCCCACATTGTGAAGTACTCCCGTAGCAATATCTGCCATACCGGCTTTGTGCGCCTTTTCAACCAGTTTATTTCTGGTATCTCTCAGGTCTTTCAAAGTTTGTTGGAGTTCATTGGTTCGTTCTTTAACCAATTTCTCCAGTCGCTGGTTTTGGTTATAAATACTTCTTACCCGCCAGCGATAGCCGCCAATAGCAACCCCAACCACAATGACTGAAGCAATAAAATAGAACCAGTTTGTTTTCCAAAAGGGAGGTGTCATCACCAATTGCAGTGCCACTCCTTCCTCATTCCATACTCCATCGTTATTTGCTGCCTTAACTCTGAATGTGTATTCACCAGCCGGTAAGTTCGTATAAGTTGCATAGTTTCGATTACCCACATAATTCCAGTTCTCCTCAAAATTTTCCATTTTGTAGGCAAACTGGTTTTTTTCGGGGGTTAGGTAACTAAGAGCGGAAAATTCGAATGAAAATACATCGTGGGTATGGTCCAGTTCAATCTGATTAGTATAAGTAATGGATTTGGACAAGATGCCTTGCTCTCCATTTTCATCAGAGGTAATGGGAATTGATTTATTAAACAGAGAAAAATCGGTTAATACCACAGGAGGGGCAAACTGGTTTCTCGACAATGCTTCAGGTTTAAACATATTAAACCCATTTATACCTCCGATATATATGTAACCTTCCGAATCGGTTAATGCTGCTCCAACTCCAAATTCGTTAGCTTGTATTCCATCTCTTTGGTCATAATTTTGGAACGAATTAGTTTCTGGATTGTATACCGATAGCCCAAATGATGTGCCCAGGTATATCTTTCCATCCTCATCTTCTGTAATGCACCAAACGGTATTATGTGCCATCCCGTCTTCTTCTGTGAAATACTGGAGAAGTTCTTTCGATTCCGGGTCCACTACATTTAGTCCCTGACCGGTACCAACCCATAAATTTCCCTTTGCATCAACATGCAGGTCATAGATCTGGTATCCGGCTAAACTGTGGGGATTTTCTTTGGTTACCTCAAACGTTTCAAATATCCCTGTTTCTTCATCAAATACGTTCAGTCCTTTTTGCGTACCAAGCCATATTTTACCTGAATTATCCTGGTTTACTACTGTAACCATCTGGTCATTTAAACTGTTTGGGTCATCCGGATCGTGATTGTAGTGAGTAAAATTGCCCGTTTCCGGATTCAACATGTCCAGGCCACTTCCTCCGGTAGCCCCCCATACCCTTCCCTTATCATCCAAAAATAAATCCCACATTGTGTTTATACTCAGGCTATTCGGATCATCCGGGTCATGGAAGTAGTGCTCAGCCTTCCCTGTTTTGGGATCAAAGCGGTTAATACCGTTTAGAGAAGATAGCCATAGATATCCCTCAGCATCCTCATGTACACCAAATATCAGGTTTGTACTTAAGCTGTTTGGATCTTCGGGATTGTGGTGATAGTGCTGAAACTCTCTTGTTTTTTTATTAAACTTGTTTAACCCATTGTTGGTGGCTATCCAAATATTACCTTCCTGATCTTCCTCAAAACCCCACAGTGAATTGTTACTTAAACTTTTTTCCGGATTGTTAGGATCTCGTTGATAATGCCCCAGTTGCTTCTGATAATAGCTATAGGCATTAACGCCAGTCGTCCAGGTTCCTATCCATATGGTTTCCTGATTATCTTCAAAAATGGCATGAATACGGTTAGAGCTTAAACTGAACGGTTGTTGAGGATCAGAACTTACCCGTATAAAATCATCACTGGAAGGTCGGTATTGATGAAGCCCGTCTTCGGTACCTAACCAAATGATCCCCTTACTATCCTGAAAGACCTCGCGGGCGTTACTATTATGCAGGGCGTTGGGATCGTTTGGATTTGCCGGATAATGCGTAACCCTATTCATTTCTGAATGAATCTTATAGACAGCATCTTCTGTGGTTGAGACCCAGATATTCCCATTTTCTTCCTGATATACTTTATTAATATCATCGTTCAAAAAGCGATAATTCGTTTCATATGTTTCGCTAAAATGGGTTATTTCCTCATTTTCATAATAAAATAATCCTTTTCCATATGTTCCTATCCATAGCTTGTTATCCGCACCCCTAAACAGTGAAACAGCAGGTACAGAAAATTCAGGGTTCTTATCAAGTCGAGAGAACTCTCCCTTTTCTCTGTCTATCAGTTTATTCAAGCCTTTATCTGTTCCAATCCACACCGATCCGTCAGACTCACACAGTACGTCATGAACCCGATTATCACTAATGCTTGAAGAATTCCCACTTTCCTTAAAGTATTGGGTGAATTCTTGTTTTCTAAGGTTCAGATAGTTTAATCCGTTGGCAGTTCCCACCCATAAGTTACCTTCCGTATCCTTACAAATATCCAATACATTATCATCGCTCAGGGAGTTTGGCTCAAACATTTCGTTATCATAAACCATAAAATTTCTCCCATCATACCGGTTTAAACCTCCACTTGTGCCAATCCAGATAAACCCCTTGTCATCTTGTGCTATTGCTGAAATAGTAACCTGAGAAATTCCTTCCTCCAGTCCGTAGTGCATAAACCTGAGATCCAGTTCCTGTGCTTGTACCGTTTGCAGCCCGTCAAAAACAAACAGCAAAATCAGCAGGATCACTATACGTGTGTTATCATTAGTTTTCATTTCTAGGCCTTGTATAGTTTCCATAAATTAAACTTTAGGTTTTCCATTTATTTTCCCTACTTCTGCCTGTTCAGTTACTTTATCGGCACGAGGAAACATAAGTGTAAATGTAGCCCCTTTACCTAAACCGGGACTATTTACAGTAAGTTTACCACCCATTTCTGTCATATAGTTGGCACAGCTGTGCAATCCGAAACCATGGCCGCCGGATTTGGTGGTATAGCCATGACTAAAAATCTTATTAAGTACCTTCTGTTCAATCCCACCCCCATTATCGCACACACTCATATAGATGGTATCCTCGTCCTGCCTAAGCCTAATGGTAATATTCCTGTTATCAGGCTTGTTTCCCTCCAGGGCTTCTTTAGCATTTTTCAGCAGATTCACCAAAATATGCACCAACTTGGATTTATCGCCGGTTACCTGCCCCGTGGGTTCCAGTTCCTTGTTGATGTTGATGGAATGGCGTTCGACCGAACCTGCCTGTAAGGTGAGAGTATCCTTAATGACCTCCTGAAGTGAAAGAGTTTCGTTCATAGCTCCAGAGCTGGCATAGGATTGCTGAGCCGAGATAACATCGTTAATCAGATCCACCTTTCGGAGAAGTCGCTTATTTTGCTTGGTGAGGGCATCTTGCTCTTTTTTAAGAGATTCCTCCAGCTTCAAATAGTAATCCAGTAACTTTTCTCCCCGGGGATCCTCAACGAAGAAAGATTTAAATGTGGGGCGATTTTCCCGTAACAGTTTATTTGCTTTATAAAAGCTCTGCAACTTTGTTTTCCCAAGCGTTTCATACATCAAATTGGCTGAGGTATTTAAACTGTTCAGAATATTTCCAACGTTGTGGAGCACACCCGTGGCAATATCGGCCATTCCGGCCTTGTGGGCTTTTTCTACCAGCTCATTACGGGTCGATTTCAGTTCCTTCAGAGTTTCTCTGAGTTCTTCCGTTCGTTCTCTGACCAATCGTTCCAAACGCTGATTTAGCTTTCTGATGGATCGAACTCTCCACTGATACCCCCCTACCACCATGCCAGCCAAAAAGAGGAAAGATATAAGATAGAACCAGCTTGTTTGCCAAAATGGTGGGGTGATCGTCAAAGCAAGTGAAAGTCCCTCTTCGTTCCACACACCGTCGTTGTTGGCAGCTTTGACCCGGAAAGTATACTCTCCCGGAGGCAAATTGGTATAGGTCGCGAAGTTCCGGCTGCCTACATAGTTCCAGTTCTCCTCGAAGTTTTCCATCATGTAGGCATAGCGGTTCTTTTCTGGTAAAACATAGTTAAGTGCAGCAAATTCGAACGAAAACACATTTTGTTCATAGTTGAGGATAAGCGAATCAGTATAACTAATGGATGTTTTCAGCTTGCCTGTGGGATCATCTCTATCTGCATTAGGCTCAATTGATTTGTTGAATACTTTGAAATCCGTCAGGACAATGTCAGGATCATTAGTATTGATGTTCAGACCATTGGAGTGGAATACATTAAACCCCTTTATTCCTCCAAAATATATTTTCCCTGTGGAGCTCTTTAAAGAGGCCTCAAGGTTAAATTCATTAGATTGCAGACCATCACTTACAGTAAAGTTCCTGAATTTTTCCTGATCAAGATTAAACCATGAAAGGCCATTTCTGGTGCCAATAAACAATTCTCCGTCTTTTCCTTCTTCAATTGAGTAGACAGTGTTATTGGGCAACCCATCCTCAACAGTGTAATGAACAAATCCTCCGGTATCGGGCTGGTATCGATTTAACCCATAAGAAGTACCGACCCAAATACGGCCGTGAGAATCCACCAAGAGAGAGTTAATGCTATTGCTGCTGATGCTCAAAGAATCTGCTGGATCAAACAAAAACCGTTTAAAGGTCTTGGTACGGGGATTGTAACGGTTTAAACCGTTACTGGTACCGATCCAAAAATACCCCTGCTCATCTTTTTTAATGACATAAATGCTGCCTGTTGTTAATGAATCCTGACTTTGCGAAGAGGGATAATGGTGTTCAAAAGTATCAGTTTGAGGATCATAGATATCCAGCCCTTCACCTGCCGTACCTATCCATATTTTTCCACTTTTCTTATCTGCATAGAGACCATATATACGATTGGAACTAACACTATTTGGGTCGTTGGGGTTATGCTGGAAATGAGTTGCGGTTTGGCTTTCTATGTTAAACCGGTTCAGGCCTTTGCTGGTTGCAAGCCAGAGATTTCCCCGTTCATCACCATCCATGCGAAAAACAAGATTGCTGCTTATGGATTGTGGTTGGCCGGGCCTGTGTAAATAATGCGTAAAATTTTTAGTTATAGGATTAAAGTGGTTTACCCCCAAATTTGTCCCAATCCAGATATCTCCTGTAGAATCCTCCCAAAAATCCCACACATTATTTTCGCTAAGTTCATTGCTCCCCCCTTCTTCGTTTCGATAGTGATCAAATGCCTTGAAGTGCCGAGAATACAAATTTATGCCCCCTGTCCAGTTTCCTACCCAAATATTCCCATCCTTACTTTCGAACAGTTTTGTAATCCTGCTTCCAATAAGGCTATAGGGTATTGATGGGTTGTGTTTCAGTACTTTGAATGTGTTTTCTTCCCTGTTATATACATTTAAACCACTTTCAGTCCCTACCCATACTTCTCCTTTGCTGGTAACTAAAATATCGGTTACATCATTATAACTTATTTTGTTTTTCTCTTTATCGCTGGCAAAGTGCTGCAGATGGTCCTTATCTATATAATAATGATATAACCCCATGCTGGTTCCAACCCACAGGCTCCCGTCAATATCTCTTTTAATTACACCTATCTGATACTCACTTGACTCTACATTACTATCAAGCTGGGTTACAAGGGTTAATTTTTTTGTTGATGGATCAAGAGTAAACAGCTCGCCCCTATTGGTACCGAGCCAAAAAGTATGGTCTGTATCGTCTATATAAAATGTGGTAAATACCCTGTTAGAATGTTTGATTTGCAGAACAAATTTCTCTTGTCTCTGCTGATATTGGACTATTCCTTCATCGGTAATCATCCAAATATTACCATGAGCATCATTTTCGAACTCATAGGCTTCTGTACCATGAATGATTTGATGCGCGCTTTCATCTGAATAATTGGTAAACTTTTGTTTATGCGGTTCATATATACTTACTCCATCGGGATGTCCAATCCATAACTTCCCATCTGCAGAAATCAGCAGGTCATGAATATAATTTTCGGAAAGGCTATTAGCATCATCCGGATGGTTGCGAAAGATTTTGATGGATTGTCCGCTATATCTGTTAAGACCATCAGCTGTCCCAAACCACATAAACCCCTTACTGTCTTGTGTAATAGCAAATATGGTACTTTGTGAAAGCCCATCTCTCAGTGTTAAATGATCAAATCTATATTCTTCATTTTGACACCACCCAGGACGAATCCCTGCCAAAAGTATAAAGAAAATAAGCGATATTGTTATTTGGATCTGTTGCATGCACTGCTATTAATCAGGCATTTATGGAAGTTATATTTTAGGCTTTCCATTTACTTTCCCTTCTTCTGTCTGGTCAACTTTATCGGCACGGGGAAAAATAAGTGTAAATGTTGCTCCTTTATCTATTCCGGGACTATCAACCGTTAGCTCTCCCCCCATTTCTGTCATATAGTTTGAACAACTATGCAGCCCAAACCCATGCCCACTTGTTTTTGTTGTAAATCCATGTGTAAATATTTTCTTTAGATTTTCATCGCTAATCCCACATCCGTTGTCAACAATAGATAAATATACATCAGAATCATCCTGCTTGAGACTAATATCCACAACATGCTCCCTGTTCGATTCAACACTGTCCATAGCCTCTTTGGCATTCTTGAACAAGTTTAAAAGGATGTGAACTATTTTAGTGCTTTGCCCAATTACTTCACTTACATCGTCAATATCTCTTTTAACTGTAATATGGTGTCTGTCGATCGATCCGGCTAAAAGGGTAAGTGCACTCTCAATCATTTCTGTCAAATCAATAGAGTCCATAAACATACCAGCAGTAGCATAAGACTGTTGCGTTGAAATGACATCATTAATCAGTTGTATTTTCTCGGTAAGCCGGGCATTCTGATCTATAAGCTGTTGCTTTTCCCGAAGCAGGGGATCTTCCAGTTTCAGGTAATAATTCAATAATTTCTCGCCCCTGGAGTCTTCTGCTATAAATTTGTCTATGCGATCCAGGTTTTCCCGAAGCATCTTATTGGCTTTTACCAATCCCTGTAATTTCGATTTTTTCAGGGTGCTTTCCATGATACTGGCAGATGTATTAACACTATTCAAGATATTACCAACATTATGGAGTACCCCGGTAGCAATATCTGCCATGCCCGCTTTATGAGCTTTTTCCACTAATTCGTTCCGGGTATCTTTAAGTTCCTGGAGTAGTTCTTCCAGGTGTTCATTTTTATCTGCGAGTTGAGAATTCTTTTCATCCAGTTCTGATGTGCGTTCCTTCACTACTTGTTCAAGATGTCGGTTATGTTCCGTAATACTACGCACTCTAAATCGATAACCCGTAAAAATAACTGCCGTCAAGCATATAACAACTATAACATAGAACCAGGTTGTTTGCCAGAATGGAGGGGTAATCACCACTATTAATGAAGTACCAACCTCGTTCCAAACTCCATCATTGTTAGCTGCCTTTACTCTAAAGATGAACTCACCAGGCGGCAAGTTGGTATAAGTGACATAATTCCGATGTCCTACATAATTCCAGTTTTCCTCAAAATTTTCCATTTTGTAGGCAAACTGGTTTTTTTCCGGAATTGCATAATCAAGGGCTGCAAACTCAAATGAAAACACATCCGCTGTATGGGGGAGTATCAGCGTATCGGTATAGGTAATTGTTTTTTTGAGGTACTCCCTTCCTTCATATTCACCCACAGGTACTTGATGATTGTACAACTCAAACTTGGTTAATACCACCGGAGGTTTATGAGGGTTTTTCTTAATACTGTCAGGCTTAAATACATTAAATCCATTAATACCTCCAAAATAGAGCTCTCCGGTCGAAGATCTTAGCACCGACCCTATATTGAACTCATTATCTTGCAAACCATCGCGTATATCATAGTTTGAGAATGTATATTCTTCAGGGTTAAATCTTGAAAGGCCAAAATTTGTACTTACATACAGGTTTCCGTCTCCATCTTCCTCCATTGCATAAATTGTATTATTTGGAAGGCCTTCATTTTCTGTAAAATAGGTAAACGTCTCGGTTTCTCTGTCATAGAGGTTTAATCCATTTAGAGTAGACACCCATAACCTCTTCTTGGAATCTTCAAATATATAGGTAACCAGGCTATTACTTATACTGGAGGAGTCGGTACGATCTTCAACATAGCTTTGGAAAGTTCCCTCCTCTTCATTCATTTTGTTTAATCCATTATATGTACCTATCCACAATACACCTTTGCTATCTCTAAAAATTGCAGATACACTATTGCTGCTTATACTGGATGGGTCATTAGGATCACTCACAAAATTTTTTATAGTTCTTTTGCTAAGATCCATCCTGCTCATTCCACTTCCTCCACTTCCAATCCAAATGACATCTTTTTCTGGGTCTGAATACACGGAAATAAGGTTACCAGCCACCAGGCTTTCCGGATCATCTGGATTGTTCGTATAAGAAGTGAATTTTTTGCTCTGCGGATTAAACTTGTTAAGCCCTTCACTTGTTGCCATCCATAAATTATTCTGTTCATCTTTAGTAATATCGATGATGATATTGCTAAGCAAAGAACGAGGATCTGTGTCATCTGCCAGGTATGTTTCAAATGATTTTGTTGCCGGAGAAAAGCTGTTTAGACCTCCATCGGTGCCTAACCAGACAGTTCCATCTACTTCTGAAAAATCCCATACAGTATTATTACTGAGTCCTTTAGATCCGCTGGGCTCTTTCTTGTAATGTTTAAACCCTTTATTGTTGTAATCGAACATATTGATTCCACCTGTCCAATTACCAATCCAGAGGATATTTTGGTCATCCTCATATATCACACTGATACGGTCTCCAATCATACTGTTGGGATCTCCAGGATCACTTTTATATACGTAGAAGTTCTGATTCTCACGATTATACAGGTTTAACCCATCATTGGTACCCACCCAAAAATGTCCGTAACTATCCTCATATATATCATTAACTATATTATTGCTCAAGCTATGGGGATCGTTAGGGGCAGAGTAAAAAGTCTGGATTTTATCTCTGCCCGGGTTAATTTTTTTTAGTCCCTTAGAGGTCCCCACCCATATATTGTGGCGGCTGTCCTCAAATATTTTAAAGACGGTACTTTTAGAAAGGGATTCTGAAGTGTCTTTAAAATTATGAAAAGGGACTACCTCTTCCTTTTCCCGGTCAAAAATGAATAACCCTTCTTCACCACTTCCCAACCAGATAGTGCCTTTATGATCCTCTAAAATCTCAGTAAAACCGTTGCTGCTTCCTTCAGGACTATAATATCGCTGAAAGTGATCTTTATCTGGGATATAACGACTTACTCCATGTATAGAAGTAATCCACAAATCTCCATTGCCATCCAATAACATAGCCACAGTAGAGTTATGTGTAATGCTATGTGGATCTTCCGGGTCATGAAAATACTGGGTAATTTGTTCAGTACGCAGGTTTATTTTTGATAAGCCATTGTTGGTAGTTCCCCATAAATTTCCCTCTCCGTCTCCCTGCAGGTCATCCACAAAGCTGTTGGTAATACTGTTAGAATCCCCAATTTCATTTTTAAATATAGTGAAGTTATTTCCATCAAAACGATTTATTCCTTCAAGAGTAGCCATCCATATAAATCCTTTTTCATCTTGAAATATATCACTTACGGTACTTTGAGAGATCCCATCTTCCAGTGTAAGATGCCGGAAGTTTAAAGAAATTGGTTCTTGAGCCTTTAAAGAAAAGCTCAGTACCATAAAAGAAGAAATGAGGAAGGCTTTAATACTCATAAGGAAGATTACTCAATTTTTACAGACCCTGAAGTCCATTCTTTCACTTTTGAGAGCAATTTGGATTTTGAAATGGGTTTCTCCAGGAAATCATTTACTCCTGCCGCATATATCCCCTTTTGGTCTTCGGGGAGTGCACTGGCAGAAATGGCTATAATAGGAACTTTATTCCCTCCGTCTTCTACATTTCTGATGGCTTTAATGGCATCTATACCATCCACTTCTGGCATAAACAGATCCATTATTACAATATCATATTTATTTTCTCCGAAGGCATCTACCACTTCCTTTCCATTTTGGACGGTTTCTATCGTTAACCCGCTTTGTTCAAGAATCTGTTTTATATGCCTCTGGTTCGATTTGTTGTCCTCGGCCAGCAGTACTTTTAGTTTTTCTGTTCCATTGGCTGTTTCTTTCGAAAAACTTTCAGGTTCATGTACAATTTTTCCATCATTTTCTTGATCTGTTACCAAAGGCAGGCTCACTTTAAACCAAAACTCTGAACCTTCATTTATAGTGCTTTCTACCCCTACTTCGCCATCCATTAATTCTGCCAGTTTTTTACAGATAGATAGCCCAAGGCCTGTCCCACCATATTCTCTGGTGGTGGACACTTCTGCCTGGGTAAATGGAGAAAATATTTGCTCTACTTTATCTTCAGCTATACCTATTCCGGTATCAGTAACAGAAAATTTAACGGTTGCAGCATCATAGGTTTGATCTACTAACTTTGCTTTTAACCCAATTTCACCCTCTTCTGTGAACTTGACCGCATTATTGCCATAATTCAGTAAAATTTGTCTTATCCTCATCGGGTCTCCCATCACCTGTTCCGGGGTGTCCTCATCTATCTCCAGAGATACGTCTACATCGCTTTCCTGGTCCTGAACCGAAAATCGGATAAGCCGTTCCAACTCGGCAAGACTCTCTCTCAAATTGAATGGGATAATCTCAATATCCATCTTACCAGCTTCAACTTTAGAGAGATCAAGAATATCATTAATAATTCTCATCAACGCATTGGCACTGAATTTTACCATACCGGCATATTCTTTTTGCTCATCATCGAGATCTGTATCCATCAACAAGTCATTCATCCCAATGATACCGTTCATAGGTGTTCGGATCTCATGACTTACGTTTGCAAGAAATTCACTTTTGGCTTCTGAGGCCTTTTCAGCCTTCTCCTTCATTTGTTTGTAATCTTCAACCATCTGGGAAAGCTCTTTGGTTCGCTCTTCAACTTCCTGCTCAAGTTTTTCGGTATATTTGAGCGCTTCTTTTTCCAGCTTCCATTTGGTGGTAAGTGTTAAGGTAGTTTGTTTCAGAGCAGTGGCATCAAAGGGCTTTCTCATAAAAAGAAGCCGATCAGAGGTCCCTAATTCAGAAAGGATACTTTCCCATGAATAATCGGAATAGGCTGTACAAATCACTATTTGGGTATACGGATGGTTTTCCCAAATCTTTTTAATGGTTTGTATACCATCCATACCCGGTGGCATACGCACATCCATAAAAATTAACGAATAGGGGGTCTCTTTTTCTGAAGCATCGTTCGTTAATTTTACTGCTTCTTCTCCCTGGTAAGCATGATCAATATCATAATGGATATCTGTAACAGACACAGAAGAGGGTTCTTCATCCTCATTTGCAAACAGCTCTTCCTCCATCTCCAGAAATTCCTCATCGGCACTGGTCGATAAAGCACCCACTAATACCGACTCTATATCCTGGTGTATGGATGCATTATCATCCACTATCAGTATGTGTTTATTTGTATCCATGATTCTTTTTCTTCTATGCCAACTTAAACGTAGATCCTCTTTCTTTATCGTCTAAAATAAATTATAGATAAATAATTTCATTAAAAAATTTTAATAATAATAGAGTAATTTATAATAGAACCTCAAATAGGGCTCTATCACATTTTAAGGCTTCTTGAAGGGCAGATTAGCTTTTTAGTTTTTTAGGAAAAAAAACTAAGTCTTAAATATTCCCTGATAATGCTGGGTATGAGAGAAAATGAAATAATATCACATGAGGGGAGAATTGGCTACCAAACCCAGCCTAATAATAAAATAGAAGCGTAATACAGATGAGCTCAAACATAAACTCCAATAGGCAACTACAGTTTAATGTATAGCAGCACTATCACCAACAGCATTAATTTTTTTCTTTAGCTTGTCTACGTTGATAGGCTTGGTCAGGTAATCATCCATACCTGCACTAATACATTTTTCTTTATCTCCTTCAAGTACACTTCCCGTCATTGCAATAATATGTGTATGCTTATTCAGTTTTTTCTCAATTTCACGGATTTTAGCGGTTGCTTCATACCCATCCATCAATGGCATATGAACATCCATTAAAATTACATCATATTTCTTCGACGAGTAATACTCTACAGCTTTTTCCCCATTGGAGGCTATATCTAATGTAAAGCCAGCTTTGGATAATATTTTATCAGCCACCTTTTGATTGATAAAATTGTCTTCAGCTAAAAGAATATGTGGGTGATGATTCTTCATACTAACAAGTGTTACTAATAATTATAAATGTCCTTAAGCCTACCTAAAGAGATAACTCAACTTCTCTTTCTCTTTTTTATAATTGCTAAAACAGATCTTTTCGATCTCCCTTGAGAAAAATATACTAAATATATCCTAACATTAAAAATTTTTAATAAAAATAATTGTAACATTTCTGCCCCTGTCTACTCTTTATAAATTATAGCCGTTTTTAATGATTTGAAAAGCCGTTCTTCTAAGGGTACAGGCTATATAATAGTGCCATCTGGTATTACCGTTTTCTTCTTTACGATAATAATTCCATCCCTCACATAGTGGTATTTATAGTCGCCGTCTTCCAGATGATCTCCACCATTAATACGAACATCATTACCGATGCATACATTCTTATCAATAATACAGTTGCTGATATAGCACCGTTGCCCGATACCAAATGCGGGATTTTCGGGAGTAGCATTCTCTAATACCGAGCGGTTCTGGAAATAATCATTCCCCATTACAATAGAATATTCTACGGTAGTTCCTTTACCTATTCTCGACCTTATACCAATTACCGATCGAACTACACGGCTGGCTTCTATAATACAGCCCTCTGCCATCAGGGCATGTTCGAGCGTAGTACCCATAAGTTTAGATGCCGGCAATAACCGCGCCCTGGTGTAGATAAAACTGTTATTGTCATAGAGGTTGAACTCCGGGATGGTATCTGCCAGTTCAATATTAGCTTGGAAGAAAGATCGGATCGTCCCTATATCAGTCCAATACCCCCCATATTCATAACTGCTTACATTTAATCCCCCATCTACACATTTGGGAATCAGTTCTTTACCAAAGTCTGTGGCTTCGGGATTATCATCAAATAACTGCTTTAACACATCTCGGTTAAAAATATAAATCCCCATAGAAGCAAGGTAATCCTTTCCCTGGCTTTTAAAAGGTTCAGGTACTTCAGACTTCCATTTATTAAGTTCTTTGGCTGAAGGTTTTTCTATAAAGGATTCAATCTTGGAATCCTGGCTTGTTTTCATAATACCAAAATCGGTTGCTTCTTTGGCTGTAACAGGAATGGTAGCTACTGTTAAATCTGCGTTTGTTTCCTGATGCCTGTTCAACATCTTCCGGTAATCCATCTGGTACAACTGGTCTCCCGATAAGATCAATACATAATCGTGATTATGATTTTCCATATGATGCACCGATTGTCGCACCGCATCGGCCGTACCCTGGAACCAGTCTTGGCTATCGGGAGTTTGTTCGGCAGCCAGTATATCCACAAAACCACTGCTGAATACATCAAAGTTATACGTGTTTTTGATATGTCTGTTTAGGGAAGCCGAATTAAACTGAGTTAACACATAGATGCGGCGAATGTCAGAATTCAAACAATTTGATATGGGAATATCAACCAAGCGGTATTTACCCCCAACCGGAACGGCGGGTTTCGAGCGTTGATCGGTAAGTGGAAACAGGCGGGTTCCTCTACCGCCTCCTAATATTACTGCTACAACTGAACTTTTCATATGATGTGTTATTCTGGCTTTAGAGATTTGTACATCTTTACATATTCTTGGGTTGAACGCTTCCAGGAAAAATCCAGCTTCATAATTTCTTTCCGGATCTGGTGGAATTGTTCTTTATTATAATATAAATCTACGGCTCGCTGAAGAGCATTGGACGCGGCCTGCAAACTAAATTCACTAAAGGTGATTCCGTATCCCTCATCTTCGTCAATATCTTTAACGGTATCCTTCAGCCCACCAACAGCTCGCACAATTGGTACCGTTCCATAGCACATAGCGAACATCTGATTTAACCCACAAGGCTCCACTCTTGAAGGCATCAGAATAAAATCTGACCCTCCATAGATCTGGTGCGCCAGCTTTTCATTGTACTCCAGGGTGGCATCAAAATAGCCCATGTGATTACTTTTCATATTTGAAAAAATTTGATGCAGTTGCGGGTCGCCTGTTCCCAGTAAAACAAAGTTAACTTCCTTCTCTGAATAGATAAAATTCTTAAACAAATCGGGCAGTAAGTCGGCTCCCTTTTCTCTTACCAACCGCCCGATAAACGAAATCAGCGGTAAATCCGGATCCAGGTTAAACTGCTGACACAGTTTTTCTTTGTTTGCACGCTTCCCTTTTTGGCGATTTTTAAAGGAAAAATTCACATCCAAAAGGTCATCTGTTTGAGGATCCCATACTTCCGCATCTATCCCATTTAAAATACCCGCCGATTTATCTGACTCTTGCTTAAACAGAAGTTCCAGTCCATTGCTATTTTCTGCAAGCTCTTCCATGTAACTCTCAGATACCGTTGTAATTTTCCATGCATTCTTTAGCCCGGAAGCCAGCGAATTCAGCTTGCCATCCCAGTCTAATAATCCAATATTATCTATATGAAATGCGGGCATTAACTTATAGTTATCAATGGGATATTCTCCATGATATTCTGCAGTATGAACCGTCATCACTGATGGAATATTTGATAGTTTCCTGAACCGGTTACACTGTGTCATCATAAAGGGAATCAGCCCGGTGTGATGATCATGGCAGTGTACCACACCGGGGTTTTTTTTTCGGCTTTTAAGCCATTCCAATGCTGCTATCTGAAAGCTAAGAAAACGTTCAAACTCATCCCAGTAACCATGCCCCGACCAAGGATCAATATATATACCAGGCCGATCAAACCTTCCCGGAATATCAATTACATAGAGTGGGTATCCCAGATCATGATCTTTAAGCCGTTGAACGGTAAAAAGTACCCGCTCATAATTCATTGAGAAGGCGTGTTCAAAAACAAGTTCAAAATCATGATGTCCCATCCACACATTATCATATTTGGGGATGACCGCTTCACACTGCTCTCCGGATTGATTTAAATATTTGGGAAGTGACCCCACAACATCGGCTAACCCCCCTACTTTGGCTGCTGGGTAACACTCTGCGCTAAAATGTATTATATGCATGTATTAATTTGTTTAAACTGTAACAAATCTATTTATTTATCGACTAATAGAAGGATTAATTCTTCTAACATTTTGCTAAAGATACTTTAACTTTGGCAAACTTCATTTTATCAATCTAATAAGATCTATAAGTATGTCAGTAATATCTGTTAACAACATCAATAAAGCCTTTGGTAAAACCAAGGCTGTTAATGATGTTAGTTTTGAAATTGAAAAGGGGCGCATATTTGGTTTATTGGGTCCAAACGGGGCAGGCAAAACTACCACCATCAGAATGATTAACTACATTCTTACCCCTGACTCCGGAGAAGTTACCATAAATGGGACAATTGCCAGCCCGGAAACTCAAAAGATGATCGGCTATATGCCTGAAGAACGAGGCTTGTATAAAAAGATGAAAGTCTTTGAACAGCTCATGTACCTTACCCAGTTAAAGGGTATGAAAGCCAGTAACGCCAAACAAGCCATAGACTACTGGCTGGATCGTTTTGAAGCTTCCGAATGGAAAAAGAAAGAAATTAATGAGCTTTCTAAAGGAATGTCTCAAAAAATTCAGTTCATAGCTACCATCGCCCATGATCCGGATATCTACATTTTTGATGAGCCCTTTAGCGGACTTGACCCCATCAATAGTGAAACCCTCAAAGAAATTATTATTGAGCTGAAAGAAAAAGGGAAAACTATTCTGTTTTCTACCCACCGCATGGAACAGGTAGAACAGATGTGCGATGACATCTGCCTCTTTAATCAGGGTGAAGCTGTTTTAACCGGTAAGCTTAGAGAGATTAAATCTTCTTTCGGAGAAAACACCATTAACCTGGAATTTGAAGGAGACGGTTCCTTCCTGGATATGCTCAGGGATGTACGAATCAATAATCGTTCTACTAACTTTGCGGAAATTCGCGTTCTCAATGGCCAAAGTATGCAGGACATCCTGAAACTTGCCATGGAACATGCCGAAATTCACAAATTCGAGCGGATACAACCTTCATTAACAGAAATTTTTATCTCCACTGTAGGAGAAGACAATATTAAAAAAGCGGGACTTGACATATCATGAGTTTTCACAAAATTTGGTTAGTATTAAAACGGGAATATCTTACCCGGGTAAAAAGTAAATCGTTCATCCTTCTAACTGCCCTAACTCCGCTGGCACTTGTCGCTTTTTTCGGAATTATCGTGTATATCAACATCTCCGAAACCGAAGTTGAAAAACGCATTGCCATAAAGGATCATACCCATGTATTGGCGGAACGATTGGCAGAGATAAACCCAGACCGGTATTTTGATGTAGATAATACCCCCATAGATACCCTCCGGTCTCAAATACTTGATGAAGAGATTGATGGCTTCATTGTTCTGAATGATTCTGTCATCAACCAATCAAAAACACCACAACTTGTTCATGGAGGCTTGGGAGGTATTAGTGTCATATCGGCTGTTCGCTCCGATTTAAGGGATGCCATCAGGGAAGAACGACTGGTCCGGGAACAGGTGCCGGATAAAGTGCGAGAAATTTTTGCTTCCCGAACCGGACTTGATGCCATTAAGCTTACCGAAGAAGGAGAGTCCGAGGATAACACCATCTTTGCTTCCATCTTAGGTTTTGCGCTTGGGTTTATGATATTCTTTGGCATTTTGCTTTACGGCTCTCTGCTTATGCGCAGTGTTATTGAAGAAAAAACGAACCGGGTGCTTGAAGTAATAGCTTCTTCTGTAAAACCTTTAGAGTTGATGTATGGAAAATTGTTTGGAGTTCTTTCTATCGCTCTCACTCAATTTGGGATCTGGATACTCTTTTATATAGGAATTTCCATAGCAGCCGCTCCCATAGCTACTATGATTGTAGAAAAGCAGATGAGCAACATGCCACAAGAAGCTGCACAAGCGGCGTCTTCTTTCGATCCTTCAACCCTTGAAAACCTGGTTATAGATCCTTCCATCTTTGTTTTCTTTATTTTATTCTTTTTCCTTGGCTTCATGATTTACAGTGCCATTTTTGCGGCTATTGGTGCAGCTGTAGAAAATGAGCAGGATAGTCAACAATTCATGCCTATTGTAATGATTCCTATTATGGGAGCCTACTTCCTCAATACCAAAGTAATGCAAAACCCTGATTCAACACTGTCTACTTTTGTTTCTTTATTCCCGCTTTCATCCCCTATAAATATGATTTCGAGAGTGGCTTCATCAAAAGTGCCCGCTTGGGAACTCATCGCTTCCATTCTACTTATGGTATTGACCTTTTTCGGTATTATGTGGTTGGCCGCCAAAATATACCGGGTTGGTATTCTGATGTATGGGAAAAAGCCAACTTTTAAGGAATTGGCTAAATGGGTTAGACAAGACTGATTTTTTAAACCCCAGATGTATTAATCAGGGAGCAAGTTTTTATAACTTGCTCCTTTTTTTATGGCATTATCATACTTCTATTTTCTTGCTTTACTAACCGGCCCTCCTCTTTTCCGCTTTTTTTTAAACCAATATGACCTTCCCCGGCCAATTAATTCGCATACACGAAGTGTAACTATACATCGAACATCTAAATATATCATATACACTTATTATGAAGCTATACTTTCCAATTCTTTTGTTTGCCGTTCTATTTATGGCCATCGGCTGCAACGACAGTTCAACAGATACTGATGATTCAACAAACGAAATCACAGGTAATGCTCTGGCAATCCGGGCTGTAAATACAGGCAGTGGAAATCTTGAAATATCACAGGATTCCGAAGCAACCACCATTTTCTGCTATAAGTCAACCAGCTGCGGCGAAGCACAAGGGGGTGGAGGCAGTTTTCATACTATTTTCGAAGACTCAGAATCACTCATTGATTACTCCGAGGATGAACGTCAGGCCAAAGGCGTTAAAATTGCTTTTCATGTTGATGAGGGAAGCGGTTATTTCGAAGTCATTTCAGGACGTTCATACCGCGACGATGCCGGATTTCTTGAATTCGAAGAAGGTGATGTCCTTTATACATCCGAAGCATTCTCTGCTGGCGATGTTGTAGTTGACAGCTACGGTAATACGGACTAAAACCCACCGACAACACACTCAGGGAACATCCACATATTTTTAATTCCGCTTATCTGCGAACTCTGCAATCCAGATTGGTTGTTCCCTGGGTATTAGTTAACAAATAATCAAGTACCCCAATTCTTAATTGAACATTAAAATTACTCAAAAACCCGATGCTTTAAAGAGGGTAGCTTTTCTCGAATTTCGTTCAGGTAGTTTAAATCTATATTTGCGGTAATAAATCCCGGTTCTTTGCCAGCATCTGCCAATACCTTCCCCCAGGGATCTATAATCATGGCGTGGCCGTACGTTTCCAGGTTTTTATCATGAATTCCGGTCTGTGCCGGAGCCATCAGGTACGAAGTATTCTCTATAGCTCTCGCACGCAGCAATACTTCCCAGTGAGCTTTTCCTGTAGTTTGTGTGAATGCAGAAGTCACCGACAGCAATTCAGCTCCCTGGTTCATCATCTTTCGGTATAAAACAGGGAAACGAACATCATAACAAATAGAAAGTCCAATCTTGGCTAAGCCCTCAACATTACACACTGTAACTGATTGTTCACCCGGCCTCATAATGGCAGATTCCCGATAACTTTCCGATTCGGAAATAGTGACATCGAATAAGTGGATCTTATCATAAGTTGCAATAACATCCCCATTCGGATCAAATAAAGCCGCCCTGTTATAGACTTTCTCATCACCAGCCGGTACAGGAAATCCTCCTGCAATAATATAAACCCCGAACTCTCTGGCCCATTCAGCTATACGCAACATCACCGTCTCAGATATCCAGGGAGCCTGATTAACCATCTCCCTGTTATTACCCAAAAAAGCAAAGTTCTCAGGTAAGCCGATCAGTTGTACTCCACGGGCTGCAGCTTGCTGAACAAAAGGATATATCACATTCATATTATGAGCTACATCCGGTTTACTGTTTAACTGTACTGTAGCTACTTTAAAAGACGACATAAACCCCTCGTGTTATATATTAAGATCATATGCTGTTTGTAATCGGCCTTTGAAAGACCCTTAATGTAAGACTTCTGTTTCAAATACAAATCTTGTCTCTTCTGACTTGAATCATTTTGCATTTAATTTCAGAAATTGTATTTATGGATGGCTTTGCAAAACCGGTCTTTTACAAAGCTCTCCTTTGGAGCCTTTCATAATTATAAATAAAATTAAACTACTATCAATGAGATATATCTTGTTCTTCCTGTCGGCATGTGTAGTAAGTGTTGCTTGTTCATCAGCTAATAAAACGCACAACTGGTCGGATCTTGAAAGTGTTTCAGTTACACAAGAGCTGTCCATACCAATCACAGATATAGATAAAGAAACACTTATTGCTGATTTCTCTGGACTGACAGTAGACCAAGCCGGACGGATTTTGGTAGCCGACACCAAATCACAAAAAATTCATGTGTTCTCACCTAAGGGAGCATATATACAGTCAATTGGTCGCAGCGGGAAGGGCCCCGGAGAATTTGAACGGATGGATGCCGACATACAAGTCATGGCCGATACCCTGTATGTAAAACAAAACCAGATGCATCGTATTGATCTTTTCGACCTAAACAAAATGGAGCATATCCGATCGGTTACCATACCCCGAAAAAAGATTGGGGGAATTTCTCTTGGCACTCCAAGAAACCTGTATCCGCTCAGAAATGGGAATATGCTGATTTCATTTATTGTTCCCTATTTTTTGAAACCTAAAAAAGACAGCCCTGCCAAACAGTTTACTATATCAACGATTGATCCCCGGGGAAACTTCATTAACGATCATTTGCTACAGCAGCCTACCCTCTATCCCACGGATCAAAAAATAGTTTACCAGGCGTCCCGGAGCATGGCCGTATATACCAACCTTCAAATTTACCCCAACACTTTCTTTGTTGCAGACCCAAAGGGCAGCGGCGATTTTTTCATTGGGAATAGCGACAGTCTTAAGTTTAAAAAGTACTCCAAAGAAGGAACTCTTCAGTCAACAACGCCTGAGAACTTTACACATAGCTAACCCTAATCTTACAAACACATATTCAAAAGATCGTAGGTTAAAACAGTTGAATTTTTCTAATGAAGGAAAAGAGAAACCGAAATAACAGCCCGACCAAATATTTTTCCTCCAAGAGAGAGGCAGCTGGAAAGGGTAGCTTCAGAGATTGGAGAATCATGATGCAACGCATTCACCTCACCCAACCCTCTCCTTCAGGAGGCTGTGAGAAAATACCAAGTCAAATACATATCGTAAAAAAAGTACTTTTTAGCTCCCAAAAATAGGATAACCTCATGGTATTCAGTATCTTACAGAAGATATATTATTCCCAATAACCCTGTTATTATGCCGTACATTCAACCTCCCGATCGCCAGCAACTGACTTTTATGA
>VEMX01000050.1 GCA_009711805.1 Balneolaceae bacterium
TGTATGCCATCATCAACACTATTGAATCCGAGAATTTACCATCCTTCAGGGCGTCCTGAAACTTCAAAAATCAGTTCGGGACCGTCATGGGAAAAATGTATCCTTGACTTTCTTTTTTATATAAGGGATGCCCATGGCAGAAGGCGCACGTACAACAATTCTTCCTCCTAAAGCAAGTCAGAGACTTGCAAGGCTACTACTCTTAAGTCAGCGTTCGACGGGCTAGGTTCGCTGTAATGAACCCCCGATACCCGCTGTAAGACTTAAGAGAGCTTTAGGGGGAGTATTCTGAATGACTATCATGAGAGGAATGAGCGTGCATGAGAAACAGAAACCTTGATTAAGGACTATGCCAAGACAAAGAAAAATCACGCAAAGCTAAGCACTCCTTCATGTTTTTCTCGGGATGGGAGTGAGGGCAGCGTTGGTAGCATATCCCTCAAAAAAATCAATGCTCACTCCCCGGGGTGTATTCAAATTCTTCTAGTTTTGGATTCCAGCTCAGTTCATAGATATCCCATTTCTGTCCCTCGCTGCGAGCCTTTTCCAGTTTTTGGGCTATGATGACTTTTTCCCCATCAGTTCGGATGGTAATCATTCCATAGCGGGCTACATTACTTTCGCGCATCGACAACATGCGGTTGCGGAGCAGCTCTTTCCGGTCTTTAAGGTCAGATTTCTCCGAAGAAGACAAACCTCCGGCTTTAAGAGTATCCGTTATTTCTTCAATCTGTTCATCAATCTTCTTGAGTATAGAATAAAACTTAATGGGGTAGCTGAACTCCTGGCTGCTTCGGGCCAGTTCAGTACTGAATATGAGTGGACGAGCTCCCCGGCTGCTTTTCCCAAAAGCTCCCAAGGCATCAGGACGAGGATGAGAATGTGATTCATTATCCCCGCTGGATATAATAGTTGCCAGGGGATGAATGCAATGAAGGAAAGAATCCAGCACATCACTGGCTCCGTGATGACACGCTTTGGCAATATCGGTTTTAATATAAGCCCGTACTTTAGAGATAATGAGTTGTCTTAGTTTCCGGGCCTCATCCAGTTTTTGTTCCCATTTTCGTCGTTTGTCAAGGCTTTCGTCTTTGTGTTCAGGCGAGCTCAGCAGAGAGGTGTATTTGTGGATGTCTTCCTCAAGTTCACTAAGTTCTGTATCTATGGCTGAGTATTGCTGTGCCAGGTAATCCTGGGAATCAGAATTCAGGTCACCGCCGAGCATTATCTTCAGCTTTCCAATCTCAAGCTGAAAAACAATGGAATGTCCGTTTTTGGTAACTCCTTCACTGGAAAACCGAACCAAGCATTTTCGATTTTCTCCATTATGCTCAACCTCTTGTACTATCGGTCCAAGTATTTGCAAGCTGAGCGAGTGATTTTCTTTAAAGTGATCAAGGTAGCCTTTTTTGGAGTGCAGGAACTCATAGGTTAGCTGTGGGTTATTCTTGCGGGCCTCGAGCAGGGTTTTGATGTAGAGTTTTCGGGTATCTTCATGTTCATCCAGCAGGGCTTTCATTTCCGCATCGGTAGTTACAGTGTCCCACAGATATGTGTTCCCATCTTGATGAGATTCTATTTTCCGTCCCAGATCGTAGTACCATGGGGTGGTGGGCTCATCCGGTTCAGGCCGCTCAACAATACCATTATGACAAACTTTTTTGAACTTTAGTTTTTTGTTTTCAAACAGGCTGTAAAACCCATAATAGTGATCCAGGTCTGGGTGGGAGATGATTGCATAGTCAATATCCACGGGTTTTTTAGCGTCGGGATCGTTTGGGCCCACTCCGTCCACACCAGCCACTCTTCGTTTTCGTAGGTTATACCTCCAATTAATGAACCGACTCATATTATCTCCCTCATCACCGCCAAACCCTTTTCCTACACCGGCATCAATAAGGATAATTTCGTCATCCGGTGTTACGATGTGGCAGCCGTCGCCCTGTCCGATATCCACGAAATTAACTTCCAGCATCTGCTGATCGGTAAGCCAGTCCTCTTTAAGCCAACCGGGATTACCCCGGCTCCTTACTTTTACCCATTCCCCTTTTGTTTCTCCAAGATACCGTACATAATCTCCAAGAATGAGATGGTTGCGGGCATTACGGCTGGTTTTTTCTTTAGGATCTATCCGTAATACCTCATCTTTAGTGTTAACAAAATAGGCTTTGTTTTCCGATAAACTCATTATATCCCCTGTTTTTATTCAGTCAAGTTTGTGTCGGGTACCCTCTTTTTACCCCCCTTACATCCGAATAACCTTATTCTTAAGAAGAAAGTCCAGTGGTATTATACAGAATTGATTTGGTGGTAGTCTCGTTAAGCCGCATTGCCGAAAAGTTTGTTTCAGGGATCACAGGTACTAACCAAGGATGTTAAAAAAGAGCTATCAGAAATCCGATTATAGCAATACCTAAACACAGGGGAGAGTAAATCCGGGTATCTTTTTTCCCAAAAGGGGTGTGTTTAACTTTTTTAAAGAAACCGACATACTTAAACTCACCTATAGCTCTGAAAATAAAAATAGAGGGAATACCCCAAGAGGCATAGACCATTATCCAAGCAGGCGGAGCAATTTCAACAAGTCCCGGTTTTATGAGGTAGAAGATTCCACAGCATGTTAACCCCAAACCTACCATTGTACTGTCGAACTTACCGGGCGTTATAATTCTTTTCCCGTCCCGGTCGGTGGGCAGGGCATAGTTGATTCCCCACTCTCCTCCCAATGTCCAGTTAAAGTGAATTACTCCCAGGGTAGCAAAAATCAGGAAAAGCACAAGGGATAAAACAGTTATTATAGAAGCCAATGAATAGAGATCTTTCTTGGTATGTTATGTACAAGGAGATTATAAGGTAGCTCTTCCCCAATATCAGAGTGAAGTAGTAAAAAACTATACTGCCTTTATTGAACCGTCCTAAAATCTATAAATGAGCGCTAATTTCAAAACAAAAAATCAAGCTAACTTAATGTCGTTAAATGAGATAGAAATTCCAGAGCAGGAGATTTAGAGAGTCCTCGCAGAGAGACAATTATAAAAACGAAAGAGGAAGTTGTGTTATTTTCTTTCAGCGAGAAACTGTGTTATATGCTGTAGTACCGCTTGTTGTTGTTCTTCACGGCTGATAGTTGCCTTATCATCCATGAAAAGATTTCCAAGGTGACCAAACTGAGCATGATTCCCTCCTTCAATAAGCACCAGTTCAGTGTTGGCTGGTAGTTTGGGTTTGTTTTGGAGAACTTCTCCGGGACTTGCAAGTCCGTCATGTTCTGCATACAGTTTTAAAGTTGGGATCGTCATATGGGAGAGGTTGATATCGCGGGGATGAGAAGAACCCATCAGGATGAGCCCCTGCATGATACCCGGATTTTCATAGACGTACTGTGCCGCCATTTTAGCTCCCTGTGAATGTCCGGCAAGGATAAAGTGTGAGGAAGGGGTATCTAAATCAAAAAGCTCATTTATTTTAGTATACCCCCTCTGAGCCATACGCCAGGGCATTTTTACGATGTGGATGGTATATCCTTCTTCAGCTATATCACGAGCAAGGGGAGTGTAGGCCATGGGGTCGGTAAGGCCGCCGGGATAGAAGAGAATCTGGAGGCTGTCTGAGCCGGCAGCATTAAAAGAAATCAGATCATCCGTTTCACTAAACTTAATTTGGCCGTTGCTTTGAAGAACATCACCCGGTACATCCCAAGCCTGAAATCCAGCCCACAAATAAATCATAAAGGAGATAGCAAAGATAATCCAGAGCGTTCTGAAGACAGTTTTAAAAGATAGCTTCATTATATTTTAATTTTTAATGGAGGACATTTCGAAAGGGACTACGCAAAAAAAACAGAAATGATCCATTAGCTGGTATAATCTATATGTAGTCATAATTACTAACAGTATTGGTGTTAGATAAAGGGACTTACGTCCACATCAATTTGGTCGGCATATTCTAACAGCAGCTTCTTTTTGTAGGAAGGAAGCGTATCAGCATTTCCCTGTATGAGCTCAGAAACCAGACGGTTCGGAAGGATAAAAGATTTGGTATGTTTTCCAAGCTGGTCAATCATATGTTTTTGAAGTGGTTTAAATACCGCTGATTTGATTTGTCCTATCCGGTTTCGTTCTTTTTTTATTTCTTTGTATTCATCTTTGTTCAATCTTTTGATAGCGGGCTTATTTTTAGCCAGTCCCTTGTTGTTGGCTTCCTCAACTGCTTGGTTAAGAAAAGTTTTCAGGCGCTTGAAAAAGGTATTGCTTTTCAGTTTTCTGTAGATTCCCCGGGTATTTTGCCAGCGATCTACTTCGGATGGATTCCCGGCAATCTTTTTAATCAGATCTTTACTTACAAGGTGGTATACAGGTTTGTTATTCTCGCAAGCTACCGTATCAAAAAACTCCATTAATTGAGTGTAAACATACCAGCTAAACTCCGACTGTTCCTTTTTATCTTTCTCCTTAATCATGTTGTTATGATTTTCCTGGCTGTAATCAAGATGGTCGTGCAGGGCATTTTCCTGCAGTACCCAGTCTTTTATCCCTTCTCGTTCAGCTTCATTCATTAGTGTCTCGTTTAATTCCAGGAGGTGATATACATCGGAGGCGGCATACTTTTTTTGCTTGTCCGACAGCGGGCGTTTGTACCAGTTACTCTGTTGTGAAGACCGGCCGGGTTCAATATCCAGCACCTTCTGCAAAAGGTTATCCAGCGAAGATGGGGGATAGTTCAGCAGACTGGAGACAATGTCCAGGTCTGAAATGTTTTTTGGGAAGCAGCCCAAAGAATGGAATAACCGCAGATCTTCTCCAAAAGCAAATACCACCTTAGAAATGCCGGAATCTTCGAAAACACTGAAGCTGGTACTGATATCTATTTTTTCGCTGAGTGGATCAATCAGGTAGGTGCTACTTCCATCATAAACCTGCATCAGGCACATATTAAACCCATAGCGATAGCGGTTGCGGTCAAACTCAAGATCAATGGCTATGCGTTCGGTTTGCTGTAATTTTTGCACAACTTCAGTGAGTTCGTCCGTTGTGTCGATATAGGATATCTGCATATTGTCTGTTTCTGAAGTGGTTCGTTTGTTATTAATTAATTCAGGAGTTCAATGTGGGAGGTTCTGTTTAAGAAAACCAATGATATACTCAGATAATTTATCTACATCAATTTTATTGATGGGATGATAGAATTCCGGGAATTTTTTCAGTGTTCCATTTGGGAGCTGTTCGGAAGCCCATTCAGATTCATCGACGGTTACAGTATCATCCTTAAGTCCAATACCTATCAATACCGGTTGTTTGATGCTCTTTAGTTTTTCTTTGGTAAGGATTTTGTTTTGCCCAAGTTCCTCAAGCATATCTGCCGTATGAGCGACTACTTTCTTCCAGTCGGCCGGGTGGTGTACGGCTTTAAGGTGTTTAGCAAAAACAGGTACTTTCTGTTCAATTTTATTGGAATTCAGTAGTTTAATTTCCCGGGCTGCAAATTCAGGGTGCCAGTCAATTTTGGTGCCCAGTGTTATTACTCTTGTTACCAGGCGAGGGTGTTGACAGGCTAAATTTAAAGCCACATAGCCGCCCATGCTATAGCCAAAAATGTGGGCTTCCGAAATAGCGTGTGCATTCATATATGCGATTACATCCCTGCTAAACAAATCAATGGAGAAGGAAGGTATAGGTGTGGTTCCGCCATGCCCGGTAAAACTGAGGGTGTGAACTTCAAAATGCTTCTCCAGTTTCGATTGCAGGGGTTCCAATTGTTGAGCACTTCCAAGAGCCCCATGTAGAAGAATGAGGGGAGTATTGTTCATAAGCCGTCTTTAGCGGTGTTTTTGGTAGTAGTTGGGGGTTAGTATTTCACTAAGTATTTGCAGATGCTGTTTTGAAACAGGAACCTCTAAACTATGAATGATTTCATTCAGTTGCTGAGCTGTCCGCACTCCGGTTACAGCCGATGCAACAGCAGGATGTTGAAGCACAAAACGAAGGGCTTGTGCAATGGGGTTTCCTAACTCCTTCATTGACACTCTTAGTTTCCGAAGCTGCCAGATGTTATACCCCAGGTACTCTTTTAACTTTTTCCCAATTAAAAGGCCTTTGCCCAGTGTTCCCCTGCACAGCACGCTGATGTGATGTTCCTTTAGTAAATTCAGGCAAAATTCCTCCGGCCGGCGGTCGAGCAGGCTGTATTGCATCATTACACTGTCAATATTCGAACGGTCTACGTACTGGCGGATCACATTGGGGCGGATAGAAGAGATGCCGTAAGCCCGGATTTTACCCTCTGCTTTAAGCAGTTCAAAGGCTTCAATGATATCATCAATAGGATCATCGATGGTGCCTCCGTGTAGTTGGTACAAATCAATATAATCTGTTTGCAAGCGTTTCAGGCTTTCATCCACGGCAGATAAAATGTGCTCTTTGGTAGGCTTCCAGTCCCAGCCCGAACCGTCTTCTTTCCATACATTTCCAACTTTGGTTGCTATATATACGTTACTGCGAACAGGCGCCAGGGCCTGTCCCACAATCTCTTCATTACGTCCCCGGTCATACAGGTCGGCAGTGTCAAAAAAGTTAATACCGGCATCATAAGCCTGCCTGAGCAGAGTGTTAGCTGTTTCTTGACGAGGATCCAGAGACATACAGCCGAAACTGACTTCACTAACGTTGAGTTCTGAGGTTCCTACAGTATTGTAATCCATAACTAAAATGATTTATGTGAGCTTAAAATGCCCTGCTTATCATCATTTATCAAATAAAGAAATCTTCCATGTATTGTTAAAATCAAAACTTGGCCGTATTGGTATTTGATTCATTGCCGTAAATACCGCATAATAAGCCGAATTAAGAATTTGAGGTCGGATATATGACAAAGCGGGATTTAAAAGGGTACTGGCGGAAAAACCTGCAGTATCTCGGAATACTTCTCACTATTTGGTTCACTGTTTCCTATGTGTGCGGGATTTTACTTGCACCTTGGCTTAATACATTTACCATGGGTGGATTTAAACTCGGGTTTTGGTTTGCCCAGCAGGGTTCAATCTATACATTTGTGATACTCATCTTTGTATATGTGTACCTGATGAACAAACTGGATCGTCAATTTAAAGTACAGGAGGACTGATCCATGGATGTGCAGATATGGACATATATTTTAGTTGGAGCTACTTTTGCCTTGTATATCGGAATCGCTATATGGTCGCGGGCGGCTTCTACCAGCGATTTTTATGTAGCAGGGGCGCATGTGAATCCACTTACCAACGGGATGGCAACAGCTGCTGACTGGATGTCGGCAGCTTCTTTCCTTTCTATGGCAGGCCTTATTTCTTTTATGGGCTATGATGGCGCTGTGTACCTGATGGGATGGACGGGAGGTTATGTGCTGCTGGCCCTGTTGCTGGCTCCTTACCTGAGAAAGTTCGGGAAGTTCACCGTTCCCGATTTTATAGGAGACCGCTACTATTCCAACTTCGCACGAACTATTGCTGTTATTTGTGCCGTCATCGTTTCCTTTACCTATGTAGCCGGACAGATGCGTGGGGTAGGCCTGGTGTTTTCAAAATTTCTGGAAGTGAATATTGATTTGGGAGTATTGATTGGGATGGCCATTGTATTTTTTTATGCCGTTTTAGGGGGGATGAAAGGAATCACCTATACACAGGTAGCCCAATATTGTGTGCTTATTTTTGCATTTATGGTCCCCGCCTTTTTTATCTCATTTCAGCTGACAGGAAACCCCATTCCTCAGATTGGATTCGGATCTACCGTCAACGACGGCTCCGGAATGTACTTATTGGAAAAACTGGATCAACTGCATACCGAACTGGGTTTTGCAGCATACACCAGCGGCACAAAAAGCATACAGGATGTCTTTTTTATAACCGCTGCGCTTATGATTGGTACGGCCGGTTTACCTCATGTAATTGTACGTTTTTTCACCGTCCCTAAAGTAAAAGACGCCCGTATTTCAGTCGGCTATGCCCTGATATTTATTGCCATATTATATACTACAGCACCCGCAATTGCGGTTTTTGCCCGAACTAACCTGATAGAAACGGTCAATGAAGAACCCTATCAAAAAATGCCGGATTGGTTTAGTACCTGGGAAGAAACAGCGTTGTTGACCTGGGTAGACAAAGATGACAATGGGATCATTACGTATGCTCCGGGAGCTGCTATTGAAGGGGCTCCTGAGCTGTTACGGGATGCACAAGGCGAAATTGTTCGCGGCCATTATGGGGAAGCGAAGGTAACGAACCAGCCTGCTGAAGGTCCCAACGAGTTATACATTGATCGGGATATAATGGTGTTGGCTAATCCTGAAATTGCCAATTTACCAGCTTGGGTGGCTGCATTGGTTGCTGCGGGTGGATTGGCAGCGGCCCTTTCTACGGCAGCGGGATTATTGCTGGTAATTTCAACCTCAGTGTCACACGACCTTATTAAAAAGCAGATTAAAACTGATATTTCAGACAAAGCAGAATTAATGTGGGCCCGAATATCTGCTGCAGGAGCGGTAATGGTGGCCGGTTATTTTGGGATCAATCCCCCCGGTTTTGTTGCTGAGGTAGTGGCTATTGCCTTTGGGCTGGCTGCCGCTTCTTTCTTCCCGGCCATTATTCTTGGAATATTTTACAAAAAAATGAACCGGCAGGGAGCTATTGCCGGTATGATAGCGGGACTGCTGTTTACCTTAGCTTATGTAGTATTCTTTAAGATCGCCTTTCCCGAGTACAATACACCTGAACATTGGTGGTTTGGTATTTCGCCCGAGGGGATAGGGACACTGGGGATGCTGGTGAACCTGGCCGTCTCATTAGCTGTGGGAATGATATTCCCCGAACCGCCGGAAGAAGTACAGGAAATGGTGGAAAGCATTCGATATCCGAAGTAGATGAAAAGGGGATAACAAGCTCAAAAAATAGTCAATATTTATGTAGCCAATTTTATTACTTTGAGCCATTATTTTTAACCAATGACCTCAACGTATGAAGACTCTTTTATCTACTCTTATGATGCTTCTGTTCGGAAGTATTGCGATGGCGCAAGTAACCCCCCAATGGATTCGCTACCAGTCTATTTCACCAGATGGCTCAACCATCGCCTTCACTTATAAGGGAGATTTGTATACGGTGCCTGCAGAGGGCGGTGCGGCTTCTCAATTAACTTTTCATGAGGCTCACGACTATATGCCGGTGTGGAGCAACGACAGCCAAACCCTGGCTTTCGCTTCCGACCGCTACGGAAATTTTGACATTTATACTATGGATGCCAAAGGTGGAGCAGCAAGCCGTATCACCTTTCATTCAAATGATGAGAAACCTTTTTCTTTTAGCCATGATGATAAATCCGTTCTTTTTGGAGCCGTAAGGCAGGACCTGGCTTCGCATCGTCAATATCCCACCGGATCACAGCCCGAACTTTATAGCGTTCCTGTTGAAGGGGGAAGGGTAGATCAGGTACTTACTGTTCCGGCCGAATTTGTTCAGGTCAATGAAGAGGGATCTCAAATAGTATACCACGATAAGAAAGGGGGAGAAAATGAATGGAGAAAACACCACATTTCTTCCATTGCCCGTGATCTCTGGATCTATGACACCCAAAACAATACGCACCAGATGATTACCTCTTTCGAGGGAGAAGATCGCCAGCCAGTGTATAGTGAAGATGAAAAATCTCTGTTTTACCTGAGTGAACAGAATGGAAACTTCAACATTTACAAACTGGATTTAGCAGATCCTTCACACATAGAACAACTCACTGATTTTGACCTCCATCCCGTACGTTTCCTGAGCATAGGCAGTGGGACTCTTTCTTTTGGATATGATGGGGAACTGTACACCATGCAGGAAGGCAGTGAACCGGTTAAAATTCCTGTTACCATCCGAACGCAGGAGAAGTCGAACCCTGATAAATTCATTACCATTAATGGAGGGGTGCAGGAGATGGCCGTTGCTCCCAATGGGAAAGAAATAGCCTTTATTGCACGCGGCGAAGTATTTGTGACCTCTGTGGATGGCTCACTGACGAAAAGAATTACGGATACCCCGGAAACTGAAGCCCATGTGGCCTTCACTCCTGATGGAGATGCAGTGGTCTATGCCGGTGAACGAAATGGGAAATGGAGTATTTATAAAACAGAGATTGAGAGAGAGGAGGAACCCTTCTTTTTTGCCTCAAGCCTGTTGAAGGAAGAAGCAGTTGTAGACACAGATGAAGATAGCTATCAACCCCAATACTCCCCGGATGGTAAAAAACTGGCATATATTGCAGGTCGGCGAACTCTTCGTATTAAAGATCTGGATTCCGGAGATACGGTAGACCTGCTTACGCCGGATGATCTTTTCCATATGCGGGATGGAGACAAGTACTTCACCTGGAGTCCTGATAGCAAATGGCTGCTGTTTGGCTGGAGTAAATTGTTGAACAACAGTGAGGTATTATTATTATCTGCTGACGGCAAAGAACGGATTAACCTCACGGAAAGCGGCTATTACGACTACTCCCCCAAGTGGATGAATGAAGGCAAACAAATGATTTGGTTTAGCAACAGAGACGGCTTAAAAAGCTATGCCACCAGCGGAAGCTTCCAAAGCGATGTATATACCATGTTTTTTGACCAGGAAGCCTGGGATAAATTCAACATGAGTAAAGAAGATTATGAACTCATGCAGGAGATAGAAAAGGCCAATAAGAAAGAGAAAGAGGAGGATGAAGAAAAGGATGATAAAAAAGACGAAGATGATAAAAAAGCAGAGCCTTTGAATTTTGACTGGGATGGCATGAAAGACCGTGAGAAAAAGCTGACCATACATTCCAGCTACCTGTCTGATGCCACACTCTCCAAAGATGGAGAAAAACTCTATTACCTTGCCCGCTTCGAAGATGATTACAACCTTTGGGAGACAGAGCTCCGAAGCCGGGAAACCAAGATGCTGGCTAAACTGAATACAGGGGGCGGAAGTTTAACCTGGGATAAGGATATGGAGAATCTGTACCTGTTGAGCAGAGGCCGTATTTCTAAAGTGGACCTGTCGAAAGGGAGCAGTAAAGGGATTAAGATAGCCGGCGAGATGGACTACGATGCCGATGCGGAAAGAGAAAAGATGCTCGAGCACATATATATCCGCACCAAGAATATTTTTTACGAACCTACCTTTCATGGCAATGACTGGGATATGTGGTATAAAGAATACCAGAAGTATGTACCCCATATTGGAAACTCCTATGAGTTTGCAGAGATGGTATCTGAACTACTGGGTGAACTGAATGTATCGCATGCAGGAGCCGGATATAGTAGTAGTATTCCGAACGGTGATGCCACAGCTTCTCTCGGTATTTTCATGGATTATGATTACAAAGAAGACGGTATTAAAATTGTAGAAATCATAGATGGCGGTCCTCTTGATAAAGCCGCACTGGATATCGAAGCCGGCATGATTATACAGGAGATTGATGGAGAAGTAATTTCCAGAGATAAAGATGTCGCTATTTACCTGAATCGAAAAGCCGGAAAGTTTGTATTGTTGCGGATTACCGATACAAAAGGAAAGAATTTCCAACAGCTTCGGGTAAAACCGATCAGCCTGGGACAAGAAGGTCGCCTTCTGTATGATCGCTTTGTCCGCATCAATGCTGAGGAAGTGGCTGAGAAAAGTGATGGCAAGCTGGGATATGTTCATATACCGGGGATGAGCGATGGCCCTTACCGTGATATCTATGAAGAAATGCTGGGCAAATACTATGAAGCTAAAGGCATTATTGTAGATACCCGTTTCAATGGAGGCGGTGATCTGGTTGCCGACCTTGCTATGTTTTTTACCGGTGAACGCTTTATTACCTATGCCACCGAAGCCAAAGTAGTAGGAGGGGAACCCACTTCGCGTTGGACCAAACCTACCCTCACTATGTTCAACGAAAGCAATTACTCCGATGGGCATTGCTACGCCCAGGGCTACACCGACCTGGATATAGGTATTACGCTGGGAATGCCGGTACCGGGCACCTGCAGTTTTGCGGGATGGGAAGGCTTACCCAATGGTGGTTACTGGGGAGTGGTTCCCGTCAGTGCCAAGAATAAAGCAGGCGAATGGATGGAAAACCTACAGACCGAGCCGGACGTTAAAGTGAAGAATATGCCTTCTGTAATTAGCAATGGTCGTGATCAGCAGCTCGAAAGAGCTATTGAGGAGTTACTAATAGAGGCCGAAGGTGAGCAGTGAAAAGGGAAAGGTAAAAGCGATCAATTTGGCCATTTCTGAATTAGCTTGACCGTTAGTCAGGGGTATTGCCGGATCTTTTCAGTCTTGAACGAAGAAGGTGGGTACTTACCCAATTAGTGTGTCTGGAGGTCTTGCTTGTGTAGGTTAACAACGCACTTATTTTTTGAGTTAGTTGGTAGCTGGCTCAGGCGGAAAAAGGTTCGTATCGTATTTAATTGGGTACTTTTCTTCGGTAGCACTGCTTGTCCATGGCTACATGCCCTAACAAGGTGATTCCGCATCTTCTCCCGATCAAATCGGGATGCGTGCGGGACCCCCCCGTCATCCCGGACAAGGCGTAACGAAGTGAAGTCGCCGATCCGGGATCTCCCGCCACATGGGTTGCACCTGCCACGGCCTCCTTGTTAACCACCTTGCCCGTGCCAGGGAGATCGCGGGTCTTCGTATACACTTCGCCTGCGATGACTCCTTCTTTAATACCCCCGTAGTTTAGATAGGTGAACCCCGCCCGATATCTTGGTTCATTGTTTAACCCGAATTATTCACGAATGGATGCAAAATGGCGATCTATATACTTGAATATATTATCGTTGAATTGCTTTATGTAATAGCCCAATTTTGAGGTACGGATTAGGCGGCGAAATTCCCCCCTACGCTGCGTTCAAGTGAAAATTGGGGTACTCAGGGTACCACAGTGCCCTTCCGTTCCCATTTCCACTTCGCCTTGCGTACGATTAAATTTCTTGGTGAATAATCCGGGTTTAAGGGGGCAAATCGCCGGTATTTTCCTCGCCATTTCTCACAGCCCCCTGCCAGCGCCGCCAAACCTACACAAGAAGACTTTTTTATGCTACCGGAAGACACACTTTTCTGGGAAGTACCAGAAGGTGCTTCAAGCTATAATAGAATAATAGCTTTTATCCTCCACCTCACCTAAGTCCTCCCTGGAGGAGAGGACTTGCTGGCTAATCTATAGATTGTTTACTCATTTTTGAGATTTTGGGATCCCATTGGAACCCCCTCTCCTTTAGGAAACAGTAGCTTTGATTGAGATGAGTAATATTCAATTTCGAGTTCAAGTCACGCAGAGGCTGCTGTCTCCCAAGGGGATTCCTTTGGGAGAAGCGTCTTCTTATGATGTGGCAGATATATTAACCTGCTTAACAATCAACTCCGGTTTTTAGATTGATACCCCGACAGCTTTGCCTCGGGATAGTTCATTACTATTGACCGTCAATATCTCTCAGATTGCCAACATCAGCAGTAGAGTGGTTTTCAGATATTTCCTTAAGCCTGGCCACAGCATCCCATAATTTCATTGCCTTATCCAGGGTATTATCAAACACATCATTAATGACAGGGTAAAAATGGGAGCTTTCCCAAATCTGACGGGCCAATTCAGCTTTGGCACGTCCTTCTATCATCCACGAGACTTCTTCAAAATGCCCGTGGGGTATAAAAAGAGAGTCAGCTTTAAACTTGGGGGTATCCACGGTGTCAGTGACAACCATACCTGCATTTATTAAACTATCTTTTATAGTGCTTAGTTGTTTGCCGTTCCATTTAAAGTTGGTTCGGAAGTGTTGAAAGTCATTTTCCCAGTTACTTCGGAATTTTTCTCCATTTTCATCCAGGTAGTCTCGTACAAATTCAAATGCAATTCGCTGGCGTAACGCATAGTTAATTACATAGGCTGATTGTGTAGTATCGTCTGGAATGATGTAATCAGGTACGATGCCACCACCTCCATATACCGTTCGGCCGGCATCAGTTTTAAACTTGAGAGAATCGGGCAAATCTTCTACAAATTCAACAGCATCGGTCATGGCATCGTCTTCACGCCGGTAGATTTCATAGGCATAATTTTCATTGCCTTCTGTAAATGGTTTCTGAATTAACCGTCCGGAGGGGGTATAATATCTTGAGATGGTAACCCGCACACTGCTTTTGTCAATAAGCTCGTACTGTTGCTGAACGAGGCCCTTACCAAAAGTGCGTTTACCTACAATAAGTCCACGGTCATGATCCTGTATGGCACCACTGACAATTTCACTGGCCGAAGCTGCTCCTTCATTTACAAGTACAATCACGGGTTCATCTTTGAAAGCTCCATCTCTCCGGGAATAGTATTCTCCGTCAAATCTGGAATGTCGGCTTTTGGTTGAAACCAGTTCGGTTCCCCTGGGAAAGAATTCTTCGGATATGGCCACAGCCTGGCTCAAATAACCACCGGGGTTACCTCTGAGGTCTAATACCAGTTGGGTCATCCCCATGCCGTCAAGTTCTTCCATAGCCTGCATAAACTCATCGTGGGTAGTGGCGGCAAAGCGACTGATTTTAACATAGCCGGTTGAATCATCAAGCATATAGGATGAATCTACGGTATAAAGGGGAATATCATCCCGGGTAATAGTGAAACGAAGAGGTTCGGAGATATGCGGGCGTTTGATGGTTACATCAACTGTTGTACCCTTTTCGCCCCTAAGCTTATCCATGACCTGCTCATTTTCAAAGCCAACGGAGGAGGAGTCATCAATTTCGATAATTCGATCTCCCGAACGTATGCCCAGTTGATCACTGGGTCCACCTGCTATAGCCGTTATAACTGTAATGGTATCCTGAATGATGTTGAAGGAGACCCCGATTCCCTGGAATTTGCCGGCAAAACGCTCTTGTTCTAATTCGTTGTCTTTGGGCTCAATGTAGATTGAGTGAGGATCCAGGACCGAAAACATACCGCGGATGGCCGCTTCGGTAATCTTTGTCATATTGGCTTCGGGCCGGTTATTGGCGACATACAGGTATGCTTCCTGGAAGTGGGCAAAACTATCGGAGGCATCCTCAAGGCTGCTTATGGTAGAAAAAGTGGTGTCGATAGGTGAGTTGGCCAGTTTCAGGGTAGAATCTTCAAGCGCTTTCACCATATATTTGATGCTGCGCTTGTACATCTTGTCAATGTCAGCAGGTTTAAAATAGTTTGCTATGATTAATTGCTGTGCCTTCCGGTACTTATTCAGATTAACCGTATCATCATTATCAGATTTAAGTACTGGATCGATTCCCGCAAAGTTAAGTGTGGTGAGAATCAGAACAGCTATAATGTTTGGGATAATAAATTTTTTAAAGCTCATAAATAAGTGGGTATGTCAATCGTCCTTCTTATGAATAATAACCAGAATCTAGTCCAATAGTTTCATTCTCAACGATTGTAGTGATTATTATCGTATCCTCCAACGTCTTTACATAAGAGTATGTTAAAGTTTTTACATCCTCCCAAAAGGTGGATGTTGTAAATCCTGAGTGGTGTGATATTCATAGCCACAGAAACTCAGGATCCGACAGGTATTCATGTTTGTACCGGTTTAAAGAATATAATGACTGAGATCTTTGTCTTTAACTAGATTTGCGAGCTGCTTCTCAACGTATCCCGGGTCAATCGTAATTTCACCGGAATTGATGTCATCAGGCACAGCAAACAGAAGTTCATCAAAGAGGGAAGACATAATGGTATGCAGACGTCGTGCCCCAATGTTTTCTACTGCTGAATTAACCTGGGCTGCAATTTTTGCAAGTTCTCGAATAGCTTCATCTGTGAAGTGGATGGTTACACCTTCTGCTTTTAGCATAGCCTGGTACTGCTTGGTTAAGGCATTTTTAGGTTTCGAGAGAATATCTACAAAATCATTTTCTGTAAGAGATTTAAGTTCTACACGGATGGGGAACCGCCCCTGCAGTTCAGGAATCATATCCGAAGGTTTGGATACATGGAAAGCTCCGGAACCTATAAAAAGAACATGATCGGTTTTAACAATACCGTGTTTGGTGTTTACTGTGCTCCCTTCTACAATGGGGAGGAGGTCGCGTTGTACACCCTGGCGACTTACGTTGGGGCCGCTTTTACCAGACTTTGATGAATCTTCGGCAATCTTGTCAATTTCATCTACAAAAACGATTCCCTGTTTTTGTACACGTTCAAGGGCTTCCTGTACAGCCGATTCATGGTCAATAAGTTTTTCGGCTTCTTCTTCAATCAGGATTTCGCGGGCTTCCTTAATAGGCAGCTTTCGCTTCGATCTCTTATTTCCTTTGCCAATATTGCCCAACATATCCTGCAGGTTAATTCCCATCTCTTCTACCCCCTGAGGGCCAAATACTTGCATCATGGGGTTTTTAGAAGATTGCACCTCTATCTCAATTTCCCGGTCTTCCAGTTCTCCGTTTTTTAGTTTTTCGCGGAAGCGTTCGCGGGTACGTTCATTGAGCTCAGAGTCGCTGGCATTGTCCGGGTCAAAATCACTGTTACTGCTGGCGCTGAAACCTGCAGAGCTCGTTTTTACGGGAGGGATGAGAATATCGAGGATACGTGCTTCCGCTTTTTGAGCGGCTTCTTCTTTAACACGTTCCTGCATTTCCTGTTTAACCATACTAACGGCAACATCGGTAAGGTCCCGAATCATAGATTCCACATCCCGGCCCACATAACCAACCTCGGTAAATTTAGAAGCCTCAACTTTCATAAAGGGGGCATGAGCTAATTTGGCCAGCCGTCGGGCAATTTCAGTTTTACCTACCCCGGTAGGTCCAATTAATAGGATATTATTGGGTATAATTTCTTCTCTGATTTCTTCATCAGAATTGAGGCGCCTCCAGCGGTTTCTGAGTGCAATAGCCACAGAACGCTTGGCATCTTTTTGTCCTACAATATATTTATCCAGTTCAGATACGATCTGCTGGGGTGTCAAATTTCTTTCTTGAATAATCATGCTGCTATTTAGTCTGTAATTTCTAAAACCGACAAGTTGTGGTTGGTATAAATATCAATATCTGCGGCAATGTGAAGGGCTTCTTCTGCAATTTCACGTGCGTTCATATCAGGGGAGTGTTTTACCATAGCCCGGGCTGCTGAAAGCGCATAGGAACCACCGCTGCCAATAGTCACAATATCATCATCGGGTTCTATAACATCACCCTGACCAGAAATAAGGAGTGCATTCTCTTTATTCATTACAATGAGCAGAGCTTCTAATTTTTGAAGAAACTTGTCTTTCCTCCATTCTTTAGCTAATTCAACAGCCGCACGTTCCATGCTGCCGTTGTATTCATTTAATTTCTCTTCAAACTTTTCAAAAAGGGTAAAAGCGTCAGCAGTAGAACCTGCAAATCCGGCTAATATTTTGCCATCATGTAATGGGCGTACTTTCTTGACGGTACTTTTCATCACCGTTTTATCCATCGTGGCCTGGCCGTCGCTAACAATTGCAGCCTCCCCATTATGGATTATGCCTACCACCGTAGTGGCGTGTAGTTCAGATAAACTCATGGATGTATTTTTAATTCAATGTTTGGGCTGGTATTTACAAAAACCAAGCCAAAGGCTAATCATTGTTTTTATAATAGCGGGAATTTTTGTTTCCGCGCGAATTGTCAGATCGGTCTGACGATCTGTTGTCCTTTCCACGGTTTTTACTGCCGTTGTTGTTTCGTCTCTTTTTCTTGGATATATCCAGATTATCCTTACTTGGTTTTCCACTATCCAGTTCCAGAAGCTCTCCTTCACGTTTTAGTACTTCTTCTATAGACTCTTCTCTCATAACAATGTCGGTGATATCGATGTCGGAACCAGCCAGTGTAACTCTGAATTCGTTCAGTGAAACGGTTTGATCACCTATTACAGATATTTTCAGGTGATACTTAACCATCCATTTGAGGCGGGTACTAAACATACCTTTAGTCAGCAGCGATTCGAGGAATGGATTCACATAAAGATCAATAGAGCGATATTCCGTGCCGTGCTTAAATTTACTTAACCAGCTCTCAAGGTCGGTAAGAATAGTATCTTCCGTGACAACATTACCTGAGCCTCCACACATTGGGCAAACCTGGGAAACAGAGTTAACTACACTTGGACGGATACGCTGACGGGTGATTTGAACCAGCCCGAAGTCACTCATGCCAATTACATTGGTTTTGGCGGGATCTTTCTTGAATTCCTTTTTGAGCTCATCGTAGATTTTCTTGCGGTTTTTATCATTGCGCAGGTCAATAAAGTCGACCACAATGATACCTCCAATATCCCGCAGACGGAGCTGTTTTGCCACTCCCCGGGCAGCTTCAAGATTTGTTTTAAGGGAGTTGTCTTCCTGACGTTCTTTGGCGGCATAGGGGCCCGAGTTTACATCCACCACGTACATGGCTTCCGTTTGTTCAAAAATGAGATAACCGCCTGATTTCATGCGAACCCTTGGACTAAATATAGAATTCACATCATGAGCAACTTTCATGAAATCAAAGATGTGTTCTTTGCCTTTATAGTGCTGTACGTTTGGCACCATTTGGGGAGCAATCTGGCCCACATACGATTTAATCTGGCGATACAGTTTTGGGTCGTCAATAAGAACGCGATCGTAGTTTTTGGCAAACAGATCACGGATCAGACTTTCCGTCATATTAAGATCGCGGTAGAGGAGGGCCGGTGGTTTTGCATCCTGCAGCTTGTCAACAATATTTTCCCACTTTTTAAGCACGTTGCGAAGGTCTTCTTCCAGGGCTTTTTCGTTTTGACCTTTGGCAACGGTTCGTACAATCACTCCAAAGCCATCGGGGACCATATTGTTCAGAATACCCTTAAGACGGCGGCGTTCTTTGTAGTTGTTAATTTTTTTCGACACCGCTATATAGTCCCCCATAGGTATAAGCACAAGGAAGCGCCCGGCGATGGTGATATCAGTAGAGATACGCGGGCCTTTAGAGCCAATAGGTTCTTTTACAATTTGAACCAACAGCTTTTGGCCGGGTTTTAAAATCTTACCTGCCAGAATTTGTTTCTGTACGTTGGAGAGGTTCTCCTTATTCTTAATATCCTTTTTGGCATAATTAGGGATAGCTCCTTTGCCATTGAGGCGTGTTACGTACTCATCCAGGTGGTCTCCGGCATCAGAAAAGTGCAGAAAAGCGTCTTTGGGAGTTCCCATGTCAATAAAGGCAGCGCGGATACCGCTCATTACCTTATGTACACGGGCTACATAAATGTTACCAACGGTTCGCTGGTTTTCCTCCGATTCTATGAATAACTGCGCTAATTCGTTGTTTTCCAATAGCGCGATCCGGGTCTGGTTCCCGGTAGAATGAATGATAATTTGATTCTTCATTTAATTTTTTCCTTTCTCGAGAGCCACACCCTGTATACGTTTGCCATCTTCTAAGTTTGTGATGAGTAGCATACAGGTCCCATTCTGTAAGGAAAGGGCATGAAGCAAGCGCATGGGCGGCTGCCTCGATATAAATATCTGTTAAAATTGTTTGTTTGGGGGATTCCATTTTGGAATCGGAAAGAGGTTTCTGCGTAATTGAGGTAATGATAGCAGTGCAGAAACAAAGAAAATCGATATAGATTTCATTCAAGGCATTAGTCAATTTCACCAATGGCTTGTAGGGTAAAGTCTGATATGTATTCAGTGCGTATTGCAATAGAATAGTATTGTAAAAAAAAGCTTTTTGAGTCAGTTTCTGATCAATTTTCGTAGTGACCAATATAACTGAGAGTGAGGGATAATGTAAACGATTATTTTACTTATTATATCCGTCCTTAATTCTCTTTAACTGTCTTTCAACAGCATTCAGTTTGTCTTCCGGTGATCGGCACCCCTGGTTGAGCCGGTAGATTCAGAGCATTTCTTTTATCCTGATCTTTGGTGCATGGCTCCTCGGTCTGCCGGCTGGAGCCCGCCTGACCGATCGCCCGATTCGATTGGAAATCGCTACATCGATAAATCAGAAATCGTTCAATTAAATATTCAGATGTGCTAAGCTGATATGAGAGCGGGTACGGGGTGGTTTTATTCCGGCACTTGATCCGAGGGGTTCAGGCTCGTCCGGCTAATGGGGTGAATTCAAGCAACAAAGCCCTTAACCATCCATCAGACCGATGATCGGTCAAATCAGGTACGGGATAAAAAAAAATAACTCAGTCCTGAGTTCTCTTTAGCTGCGCTCCAATAGCGTTTAGTTTATTCTCCAGTGATTCGTAGCCGCGGTCGAGATGATAAATTCGGAGCACTTCCGTTGTATTTTCTGCAATCATAGCCGCAAGTACAAGACTGACGCTGGCCCGGAGATCGGTACTCATTACCGAGGCCCCGGTAAGAGCAGTTTTTCCTGAGATAACCACGGTATTTTTTTCAACATCCATATCAGCTCCCAGGCGAACCAGCTCGGGAACATAGCTGAAGCGGTCATAATAAACATTGTCGGTAACACTGGAGGTGCCATCAGCCTGGGTCATCATAGTGGCCCACTGGGCTTGAAGGTCGGTGGGAAAACCAGGATACACTTCTGCAGTTATAGAAACGGGTTTAATGGTTTCAGGTGCTTTTATATGAATGGCGTCTTCATCAATATCAACCTGGGTGCCCGTTCTTCGCAATAATCCCGGGAAATTTCCAAGGTGTTCAGGATTGCACCCGGTGAGAGTAAGTTCTGAGTCTGGGTGCATGGCTCCGGCAATCATAAAAGTACCCAGCTCTATACGATCCGGATCATTAGAGGCTGTAATACCTGAAAGTGAATCTACTCCACGAATAGTAAGTTGACGGCTGCCAATGCCTTCAATATCAGCCCCCATTTGAACCAGGAAGTTACAAAGCTGTACTACATCCGGTTCTTTGGCCGCATTGTTAATAACAAATTTTTCTGCCCTCAGTACTGAAGCCAGCAGCAGGTTAATGGTGGCCCCAACACTGCTGGGCTCTAAGGTAAAACTTCCCCCTTTTAGTTGTTTATCGGCCGAGGCAATTACATATCCCTTCTCCAGGGAAATATTGATACCCATTTCTTTCATTCCTTTCAGGTGAAGGTCAACCGGGCGTGGTCCCCAGGCGCAACCGCCAGGTAATGATACTTTGGCTTTGCCATATCTCCCAACTAAGGCACCCAGCATATAAAAAGAAGCTCTCATCTTGCGTACCAGATCATAAGGTGCTTCAAGATGGCTTACATTGGCCGGATCAATTTTAAGAGTGTTTTGGTCTTCCAGAAAATCTACCCGGGCCCCGGATACACGAATGACATTATTGAAGGTGTAAATGTCTTTAAGGCGAGGAACATTTGTAATTGTAGTTTCTGAATTACCGAGCAAGGCTGCCGCCATCAAGGGCAAAGCAGCATTTTTAGAGCCGCTAATAGGGATGGTGCCTGTGAGTGGGGTGCCGCCTTTAATAATAAACTTATCCAATAGTCTTTATCTCCAGTATAGGTGAATTTTTTTCGAGTGATTGTCCGATATTCGCAGAAATAACCGCAATAGAGCCTCCGACGGGGGCTTTGAGCTCATTTTCCATTTTCATGGCTTCAAGGATAACAAGGGGCTGATCTTTTTCAATTTCGTCACCTTCAGCCACCAAAATATCCAGAATTTTACCGGGCATTGGGGCATTCAGTATTCCTTCTTCAACAGCTGCTCCGGTCTTAAACCCGAGCCGGTCAAGGAGTAAGTCCTGTTCGTTTTTAACATCTACGGAGTGGTGTACGCCATTCATGGTAAAGTGGACAACAGAGCCTTCATAGGATACATTATCCAGTTTGTATAATTTTGTTCCCGAACGCAGCATATATCTTCCATTTTCATAAGAGAATTCATAAGAACCTTGTTTGTTCTCAAATGTATAAGAATGGTCTTTGGGGTGGAGTTCCAGACTGTGGGTTTGTTCACCGATGGTTGCTTCAAATTTCATTTCCGTTGCTTTAAGTGGTTAATTCCCGATTTGGTGATTCTGAAAGTAAAGTTGCCCAGGTTATCCGAGTCGCAATAAGAGGATGGCCCGGCATCCGGTTTATCAGGATCTACGACTTCAACCAGATGGTAACTCATCAGGTTAATCAGGTCATCTCTTATTTCTCCGTATTGCAGTTGAGTTTCTTCCTGAATGACTTCGAAAGGTTCGGGGTACAGAAGACGTTCTAAAATAGATTTTTCGGACGGAGTAAGTTTTTTCATAATTGGTGATGAAGATAGAACCCAAAAGAAATTATCACAAATCTACTCCACTTTGATATCGCCATAAGATATAAGCCGGTTATTAAGATCAAAAAGGTACACCCTGTGCAAACCCCTTGCCGATTCAACCGTACCAAATTGCCCAAGTTCAGCAGGATTTATTTGGAAGGCCGAAATACCGGGGGGCAGCGGCGTTTGTTGGTTAAAGTATACATTTCCAAAGGAGCCATCGGTGTACCGAATGGTCAATACCAATCCATTAACAGATTGCACGCCGGTAACCTCAAATTCAAAATTGATAACAGACGACACATCAACGGGGTTGGGGAAAGGCGGACGGATATCGATGAGGCCTTCAAATAAAGGGCCTTCGCGCCAGTCATCATTATCGGCGGATGTAATAGTTCCGCTGTCGTTGGTTTGGGTGATGTTGGAAGGCTGCTGGTAGGCCTGCTCTTCGAACTCTCTTTGTGCATCGTTATTGGTACAGGAAAGGAGCAGAGTACCCAGGGTTACAAACAACAAAAAAGGGGTAAATGATATCTTCATGGAAAAAGGCACGAACAGATTTATGTATTGCGTTCGAATTCTCACGGACAAGCCGTATCTTTCGCTGGAATTAAAGTACGAAACATTCACCACAAAATTATCATGCTTCACCTGGCTGGAATCAAAAATTGTAATAAGATAAGGGACACTAAGAAATGGCTTGAAGAAAGAGATATAGCCTATGAATTCATTGATCTCAAGAAAGAGCCGTTAAGCCGGCACGAACTGCAGGATTTGAAAGAAAAAGTGGGGCTGGATGTACTCATCAATAAGCGGGGCAGAACCTGGAGAAACCTGGGCTTGAAGGATTCGAACCCTTCTGAAAAGGAACTCTTTGAAGCACTGTTGGAAAACCAGACCATGATAAAACGCCCGGTATTAATACAAGAACATGCCGTTTTGGTAGGCTATGATGAAGATTCCTTTGAGTCATTTATAGGTGAATATGACAAATCAGAATGAAGGCCTGCGTATTTTGAGAGGAAATGAGTTGTAGATGAGATTTTATATTCTGCTTTTATTTTTGATGATATCCTCGTCGGGATTTGGGCAATCTCCTGATGCGGATACCGCTTCGGTTTCCCCAGGAATGGACCAGCTTTTTTCGGTGAAGGAAGAATTTCGATACGAGGTAAAGTACGGTTTTTTTAAATTGGGATGGATAAACGTCACTCTTTTGAGCGATACCCTTTACCAAGGCAGAATGCTAAAACATTTGTATACCGAAATCGAATCTAATGCGGGAATCCCTTTTATAGGAAAAGAAGTTGACCAGTATCACAGCTTGTTTTATGTGAACCAGGCCGGCTTGCCGCAGACCGTTCTTTTTTGGAAAGACAATATCGACGAACAAGAGTATAATGAAATTCAGTACACCTTCGACCGACAGGCAGATAGTGTATACTATAAAGAAGAAGATGGCAGCCAGGATACCCTAAGCCTGGAAGATCCGGCCACAGCCGGGCATATCATTTTTTATTTTTCACGTTTATTTGCGGGAAGTGATGAATCTTTTAAGCTCCCGGTTTATGTAACTAAGAAAAAGGGATACATCTACGCTGATAATTCCCTGGAAACCGAAAAGCGAAACTACGCTGCTTTTGATGAAACCATTAGCGCATATAAACTGGAGGGTACTACAGAAAATATAGAAGGACCCTTTGGTTTTTCAGGAGATTTCCGGGCCTGGTACCTGACCGATGACCTGCGGGTGCCACTTGAAGCGAGAGTTAAAGTGTTTCTGGGTAATGTAATAGTAAAGATTATTGAATATAGACGAACAGAATTATGAGCGAAATTTTAATCAAGAAATTACCGCATGCGGCAGGTCTTTCTCTGCCAGCTTATGAATCAAAATCTGCAGCCGGGATGGATATTCGGGCTGCCCTTAGCGAACCCATAGTGTTAAAACCGGGAGAACGGACATTAATTCCCACGGGCTTGCAGATGGCCCTTCCCGAAGGGTACGAGGCTCAGATACGTCCCAGGAGCGGCTTGGCTATACGAGATGGCATCACCATGCTTAATACCCCCGGCACTATAGACGCTGACTATAGGGGAGAGGTAAAAGTGATAGCAATTAACCATGGGGACGAAGAATTTACCGTAACCCATGGCGACCGTATCGCCCAAATGGTGATAGCTCCGGTAACCCAGTTTCCTATTATTGAGGTAACCGATTTAGAAACAACGGAACGCGGAGCCGATGGATTTGGTAGTACAGGGGTGAAATAGAATAGCGAATATCAATAACGTACGATAGCTCATCAAGAATTTAGGCCCTTACCTTGATTTAATAAAAGGAAACCAAAACTACCGCAGGCTTTGGCTGAGCCAGATTATATCCAATTTTGGAGACTGGTTTGGACTGTTGGCCCTGTATGCAATTATTGCAAAATATTCCGATTCAGAGTTTCTGCTCGGGCTTATTATTGTAGTTAAAATGCTAAGCCTGGCTTTTTTCTCCCCCATAGCCGGCTATTTCGCAGACCGTTTTAATCGCCGGAAACTAATGATTATGTGTGATTATCTGAGAGGGGCTGCTATTTTAGGGATTCTGTTTGTGCAGTCTGCAGATATGCTATGGCTGGCTTATGTACTTACGGCTGTACAGATGATGTTATCAGCTATATTTGAACCCGCTAAAACTTCTTCAATTCCCAACGTTACATCCAGTGAAAACCTGACTAACGCCAATATTATATCCACAGCTTCCTGGAGTATCATTTTTACCACCGGAATGGCTGTAGGAGGTTTTGCTACAGAATGGCTGGGAACTAACCTGGTGTTGATCCTGGACGGATTGACATATTTACTGTCGGCTTGGTTTATATATCGGGCGGCTATTCCGCAGCAGCGTTTGTCTAAAGAAGAATTGTACCGTACCCGAAACCCCTTTAAAGGGATTAAGGAAGGTTTGCAGTACCTGTTCAGGAATCACCATATCCTCAGACCTTCCATCGCAAAAGGAACGTCAACGATGTTTTTAGGCGGACTCATTTATATGCTCATTATTGTTAGCGAAGAGGTTTTGATGATGGGGAGTATAGGTTTGGGACTTTTGTATGCGGCCCGCGGAATAGGTACGGGAATAGGGCCTGTTATTGGCCGCCGGTTGTATAAGGATGAAGGCGACTGGGTGATGATGATTGGCTTCAGCATTATCACATGCGGAGTAATGTATCTGATTGTGGGATGGATTAATACTATAAGCCTGATGTTTGTATTCGTACTGCTGGCTCATGCGGCGTCCGGAGCTAATTGGGTTTCCAGTACCGTGCTGCTCCAGAAGAGAACGGTTGATACTTTTAGAGGACGAATTTTTAGCACCGAATGGCTACTGTTTACCGTAGGCAATTCAGTTTCCGTAATCATTGCTTCCCTAATTCTGGAAAGCGGACTACTGACGGTAAAACCATTAATGATGCTATATGGTGGCATTATGGTACTGGCAGGGGCTGTATGGACACTCACAATTACGCGTCAGGAAAAAGTGTATCAGCAGCAAATGCTGGATAAACTTTAATGGATAACACATTGAGCGGATTTATTCTCATTAAGAAGCTCTGGCTTCTTAATGCAGCTCGATGACATAGTCGTTCCTCAGGGGGGGAAGCTCCAGCTTCCCGACAATAAAAAACCTAAAGAGGATATCTCGAATCTCCAGACAGAAGCTTTATAACAGCCTTCAGAATCAGATGTGATAGGGGGCAGATCGGAGGGTAGAAAATTATTGGTATACATTGAATCATATTTCAACCACTCAAGGCGTACAGAAAGTCTTATTCTACAATGCCAATCTTAAGTGAGGTCACCAGTATGGAGCTTGGAACGATACCTCCCGAATTCATGGATAGTTGAATTTTTCCCCTTTGTTAACTGTCAGGATTTCTTCTGAAATCTGTTTTTTCCATTGATGATCTTTTATTGCCACCATGATGTGTTCTTGCGTTGACAGATTTCGAAGCATAACTGATCCTCCTATTTCAAGATTTCTTGCCCATACTTCAAGGTTCAAGTCCATGTTTTCAGAAGCCTCGAATTCAAGAGCACCGTGAGGGTACACGCAACCACCCAATATATAGGCAGACATCATTCCTCCACCGTCTGGTGCTTCCTGTTTTAATATGATGTCGCCTTTCCAGGATTTAATATCTTCGGGAGACTCAAACGAGTTAAAGTATAATCTATTGAGATCACTATTTCCATACACCATCACATTGCGACAACAAATGCTTTTCTAATCATAGGATTTGATATTCAGAGAGTCGATCAACATGGCACTTTCTGTATCTTGATTCGTTCCCAATGCGAGTTGGATGGTATCTCCCTCTGCAGCCGACAGGTAATCTTGAGAAGAATATATACGCCACCCTCTGTCCGTCACCGCCAGCTCAACCTGATCACCCGAAGTTATATTTTGAAGAGAGATAATACCTCCGGTTTCTTTACCTTTTGCCCAGGCTTCAAATTTAAGTTGGGTGTTGGAGGGGATGGCAAATCTCAGGAAAGAATGCGGATATGGAACGTCTCCGGTAATGAGAGCTGACAGCTGGCCTCCCCTGGGTGGGGTATCATCAACCAGAGTTATGGAACCATTGCCTTTCCAATATTCAATATCATGGGCTCCTTCGAAAGAGTTTGAGTAAATGATATTTAAGAAATCAAGGTCGGATCCGGTTACACCGCATGATGAGAAAAACAGAAGACTGCATACAATGAGAGTAAAAAAATGAATCAATTTTTTCATGCTATCAATATTTGTTAACGAGCCCTAAGTGAATCGATGATTCCCAATGATAACCCTTAGCATAGAATTTTGTTGTTCTGAGTTCTCCCCCATAGATAGCAAATAAAAACAACAAAGTGTGGAAGAAATAAGGACTGGACAAATGACAGAGGGTTGACCATCGCTGGACGGTAAGCGATTGTTTGAATGGTTACTCTTGGGGTTAGCTTTTTTGTGATGCTGCTGCGGGATAAGTATAAGGATCATAAAAAAGCCCGGAGTAACCATTAGGTTAAACCGGGCAAAAAATAAGTTACTGGTTAGTTAGCGGAATCTGTGGTAATCAGTCTTCATCTTCAGGAATATTGAATTCTACATTTGTACGATAATCCCCCAGCAGATGTTCTGCAAAATAATGCCACATCATACGATAGAAATAAGGCTGGTATGACCCAAAGCCATGCCGTTTCCCCGGTAGTATCATCATATCGAAGCGTTTGCCTTCTTTGATAAGGGCATCGGCCAGGCGAATGGTATTGGCCGGGTGTACATTACTGTCGATGTTGCCATGCACAAGCAGCAGGTGCCCTTTGAGGTTAGCAGCCAGGTCGGCATTTTTCTCAATAGGAGCATCAAAAGTGATTTCTTCTTTTTCTACTTCGGTACTGTCTTCCGTCATTTCAGTAACCGTTTTCTTGATTTCTTCCACCCCGTTATGGGTTTCGCTCCACCAGCGGTTGTACACATTATTATCGTGGTTACCGGCAGAGGAAACAGCTACATCATAAAAATCAGGATAGCTGAGAAGGGCCGCTGTCGACATAAATCCGCCACCGGAGTGCCCGGTGATACCCACACGGCTCACATCAATAAAGCTATGGCGGGTACCCAGCTGTTCAATCCCGTATTTGTTATCTGCAAGGGGGTAATCTCTGAGATCACCGTAGCCATAGGTGTGATAGTAGCGGGATCGCATGGGGCTTCCACCGCGATTACCAAAGGCAACTACCACAAACCCAAGCTGGGCCATGGCTTGATTATTTCCGGATGAGCCCCGGAAAGAAAAACTGGTAGGGAAGGGTTCCGTTTGAGGTCCTGGATACACATAAGAGATAATGGGGTATGACTTGGTGGAGTCGAAATCGAACGGTTTCCACATTACTCCGTAGATATCGGTGGCTCCGTCTGCGGCTTTAACTTTGAACTCTTCCGGCGCAGTCCACCCAATTTCTTTAGCGGGGTTCAGGTCTACCGATTGCAGGTCGATAATGATTTCTCCATCTTCATCACGCACCACTGAGCGGGGAGCAGTATCTACAGTAGAGAAGTTATCTACAAAATAGTTTCCCTCTTCAGAGTCGTAAATATTATGGTCAGCATCCTCGGGAGTAAGGTGGCGGAAATTGGAGCCGTCAAACTTCACGCTATACAAGTTGGCGTAATATGGATTTTGCCCTTCTTCACGGCCATAGCCTTCAAAGAAAATAGTTTGAGCGGTGGTGTCAATCTTAACTACATTGCCTACTACAAAATTACCGTTGGTAATACGGTTTTTGAGATTTCCTTCACTGTCGTACCTGTATAACTGACCCCAGCCGGTGCGTTCGCTCCACCAGATATATTCTTCTCCGTCATTAATTATGCCCAGGTACTGGTAGCTCCAGTTAAAATAAGGTTCACTGGTTTCACTAAAAATAACTTCTGTTTCACCGGTGTTGGTATTAGCCCTGAGGATATCCACTTTGTCTGAAGTGCGATTCATACGATACACATACAGGTGGTCGGAGGAGGCATTGGGGCGGTAGTCACCGGTTTGTACACGGCCGTAATTGGCACGCAGCGATTGGTCTTCCCACTTGTCGGTGTGGAGGCGGACTTTGGTTTTGTCTTCAATATCAAAAACCTCGATATGCTGTATGCCTATTTCTTCATCCCCGGGCATGGCGTATTTATATGTTTCCAGTTCAGGGCGTTTTGCCAGGTAGTCGATGACCCAAAGTTCTTCAACATCGCGATTGTCGGTACGGCTCACCCATAGCTTTTCTTCATTATCGAACCATCGGGCATTAGGGCGGAGGCGTTCATTGCTGGTGGTATCGCCGGCATCGGCCTGGTAACTAAACCAGCGTTCGCCATCTTCAGTAAGTTGGTGTTCTACACTGTCAGGATCATCAGAACGCATATAATAGAGGTTGTGATTTTTTGCAAAGGCAATATAGGTGCTGTCGGGAGAGTAGGAGGCCCATTGTTCCCTTTCCTCTTCTTCCAGCGAATCCCCCTTAACCAATTCATTTCCATCAATGGTATAAGTGAAATTAATACTGTCTACATGGAAGGTGAAGAGGCCTTTATCGTCATCGTAATCGAAGCCTTTGAGGTCAAGATCGAGGGCGTTGAACGGACGGTTAAAAGTTTCGGAAAGCTCAGCAGCAAGTTCATTTCGGTCAAAAAGATCTCGTTGTCGTTTCCGGTTGGTTTCTACATAGTACCAGTTTTTGCCATCCGGATTGTCAAAAGTGTACCAGAAATCATTGCTGTCTTCAATCCATCTGGGATATACGGAAAGGTCCCCGACTATTTTTTGTATTTTCTTGCCTGTAAATCGTTCAGCTTGCTCAAAGTTTGCTGTTTGTGCCAAAGCCGAAGCACAAAAAAACAGGCTCATTATAAACGTAAGTGTACCTAAAAGTAGGTGTTTGGTATCGATATTTTTCATGAATAGCATCGTAAGTTAAAATTACAATGCTAATAAACGGCTTTATTTTGTAAAATTATTCAAAATGCTCTTTTTCATCTCTATAATCTTCATCACTTAAAAGACCCTGTTGCCACAGCCCGGTCAAATAATCGAGGCGGTCCATGCTGCCGGCATCGTAGGAAGGTTGCTGAGGCTGAAGTTTCTTTTCAGCTTCCAAGCGCTTCAGTTCTGCGACTATGGCTTTATCTATAGCCTGCTGAAGCTGTTCGGGACTATCGATCCCTGGCATCTCTATCTTGCGAGCTTGGGTCTTAAGTACAAGGGTGCCTACGCCAAAAGACTGGTTTTGAATTTTGGTTTGCCGAATATTAGCCAGGTCAATCTTGTGCGTGAAACTGGCATTGATAACCGTAATATCCCGGTCGGTAATGATGTAAGAATAGGACCGGTGTTTTGTGATTGTTCTCCAGAGAATGAAGATGCCCACGAGGAGCGGGGTTAATAAAATACCCAGTGTATAGCCCCAGAAAAAAGCTTTCCAGGAAGGGGAGAGGGTGATTGATTTGTCAGCTTGTGGCATAAAAATGTTTACAGATTAAAATCCAAATTATCCAAGACGAATTCGTATATTTGACGAATAAAACATTCTCATAGTTAACAAAATTCAGATACTCTTGAAACCCTGGAAATATGTAATTTCTGCCTGGATGACACTGGTGATTACAGGCGGGTTCCTCATTAACATTCCTGATATTCCGATACTTGAGCAAACGGCGAGAAACCTGTTTTTCCATGTTCCCATGTGGACCACGATGTTTTCCATGTTTCTGATAAGTTTTTGGTTCAGTATAAAATACCTGAACAATTTTGAAAGAGAAGCAGATATAAAAGCATCTTCTGCGGCAAGCGTGGGTATGGTTTTTGGGATTTGCGGATTGCTTACCGGGTCGCTTTGGGCTCGTTTTACCTGGGGTTCGTGGTGGACCTTCGCCGAACCCAAAATGAATCTTGCAGCCCTGGCTATGATGATTTATGTAGCCTATTTCGTGCTCAGATCTGCCTTCGATGACGAGGAAAAAAGAGCTAAACTTTCAGCGGTATATAATATTTTTGCAGTCACTACCATTCCCTTTTTGTTATATGTAGTACCCCGAAAACTAACCAGCCTGCATCCGGGAGCCGATGGGAATCCTGCATTTAGCGAGATTACATCTCCTGAACTGCGTTATATTTTATATCCGGCCATGATCGGTTTTATCGCATTTGCATACTGGATTTATACCATCATACGCCGATATAAAACGGTACAATACAACATTCATAATTCGTAACTTCCGTTAAGAAATTTTTTAAAACCCAATGCAAGAAGATACACTCGCAACCGTTGACACGCTGACCCAGACCTACTCCGATAAATGGAGTGGAACAACGGGAGTAGAAGAAGCAAATGCATTTGTTCAGCTAATGTCATCCAATGAACTGATATATGTAGTGCTGGGAGTGACCCTCATTATATGGTTTGTGCTGCTCTTCTTTTTGTTTAGAGTAGACCAGAAAGTTTCCAGGCTGGAAGAAGAAATTAAATCACAGTAATCGACATATGAAACCAAAGCTCATTTTAGGAATTATAGCAATTGTAGGATTTACCTCTTTGCTGATGTACAATTTTGGCGAAAGCATAAGCACCTACACTACCTTTGATGTAGCCGCCGAGCATGGAAGTGCGCACGTTCCCGGTACCTGGGACAACACCAAAGAATACGGTTTTTCCAAAGAAAGCCGGCAGTTCACATTTTATATGAAAGATGAAGCCGGCAACTCCCGAAAAGTGGTTTATCCCAAAGCCAAACCGAACAACTTTGAGCAAGCCGACCGCCTGGTTGTAATTGGTGAGATGAAAGGGAATATATTTTATGCAGACGAGATGCTTATGAAGTGTCCTTCCAAATATAATGATGCCAATCCCGGCGAATTTACCAAAGCCTCTGAAAGTTAAGCCCTGTAATTTCTCACCCCTGATTGGTCACACTGTCTTATGTTAGGAACCCTTGGAAAAATTCTGATATCAGCTTCCTTTTTAGCTGCTCTTCTATCTTCTTTACTTTTCTTCTTTGCTGCATATCGGGACGATAGCACCTACCTGAAAGCCGGAAACTGGCTGTTTGGACTTAAAGCTTCTTTACTGATTATAGCTTCAGGTATTTTAGTATTCCTTATTTTTGAACACCAGTTCCAATACTACTACGTGTTCAACTACACCAGTATGGATTTAGATCCCAAATATCTCTGGTCTGCCTTTTACGGGGGGCAGGAAGGTAGTTTTATGCTGTGGATTATATTCTCTTCCTTTTTCGGTTTTGGCCTGATGAAGTGGACGCGGAATCCTTATAAGGGTCCTGTATTATTCTTCCTGGCACTGACTCAGGTATTTCTACTATCTATGGTGCTGGGATGGGATGTAGGCCTGTTTAAGCTGGGGGCATCTCCCTTCCGTACGCTGGCCGAAGCAATGCCCAATGCTCCCATTCTACAATCCAACCCGGACTTTATCCCTCAGGACGGACAAGGATTAAACGACTTGCTGAAAAGCCCATGGATGATGATACATCCGCCCATTTTATTTGTGGGTTTCTCGATGATGACCATCCCATTTTGTTTTGCCATGGCCGCTCTTTGGAAACAAAAATACAACGAGTGGGTAGGACCGGCTCTTCCGTGGACCCTGGGTGCAAATGTGGCCATGTTAACCGCTATTTTTCTGGGAGGGTATTGGGCTTATGTAACTCTTTCTTTCGGTGGGTTCTGGGCCTGGGATCCCGTAGAAAATGCCTCGTTGGTACCGTGGCTTTTTGGAACCGCAGGCATTCACACCATGATTATCCAGCGTAAAAGCTCCATTGCCCAAAAATCCTCTATCCTTTTTGCCATCCTGGCTTATATGGCGGTAGTGTACGAGACCTTTCTGACACGGTCTGGAGTACTTTCAGATTCATCCGTACACAGTTTTGTAGATCTTGGACTGTACAACCAGCTGCTGGCCTTCATGCTGGTGATATCCGGAGTGGGACTGGGGATGTTTTTCTGGAGATATAAAGAACTGCCCTCTCCCAAAAAAGAATCTAAAATATTAAGTCGGGAGTTTATGACTTTTGCCGGCGCCATTTTCCTCCTTTTATTGGGATTGGTGATTATACTGGGTACCAGTTCTCCTATTATAGGGACTCTGTTTGCTGAACGACCCACTCCTCCCGAGATCAGTTTTTATAATGATTGGAGCATGCCTATTGTGATGATAATGGCTCTGCTTACCGTGATTGGCCAGTTTTTATTCTGGAAGAAGCATGATGCAGAGTCACTGGCCTCAGCCCTCATAAACCCCTTGTTGGTAACCAGTGTACTTACGATTACCTCTGTCATTTTTGGGGATGTTCGCAATCTGTATTATATGGTGTACCTGTTTACCGGTTTCTTTGCGGTGGTAGGGAATGGCTGGATTGTGATACGCCTTGCCAAACAAAAACCCATGCTTATTGGAGGTGCACTCACGCATGTGGGCTTCGGAGTACTCTTAATTGGGATACTGGCTTCCTCCGCCTACAACAGTCCATTGCTGGATGCCGAAACCAAAAACTTTAATGCAGCTGTAGAGCGGGGCGAAGTTAAGGATGAACAGGGCTTCACAGTTAGCCAGAAAGTAAATATTCTACAGTTTAACCTGAACGAGCCCCTTATACTTAATGACGAGTATGTGGTAACCTATGTAGGGTATAGCCTGGAGGATCAAAACAGGCCGGGACAGCAAACCTATAAGCTAAAGTTTGAACCCCTGGATGGCGGAGCACCTTTCTATCTGAACCCGGAAGTATATCCCATGCTGAGCAGTTCTACGGCAGACAACATACAGTGGGCGGTAGATCCTGATGTGAAAACAGGCTGGTTGAGTGATATCTATTTATATGTTTCCGGCAGTTCGTATGTAGATCAGCGGAATAAACAAATTGAACGAAGAAAGAAGCAGGAGATGCAAAATGTAGCCGCTCCTGATACCGCAGCTTCTGAAGAAGAGGACAACATCCCCGAACAACAAACCATAGAATTCGGCATAGGGCAAACGGTAGAAGTGGGAGGATTCAAAATTCGTTTTGTGAATTATACCCAGGCAGACTCGCTCAGCCTACCCTCCAATACAACCATAGGAGTCCGGGCAGAGGTTGAGCTTATGCACCCGGCAAGCGGTCAAATACATACACTGGAACCTCTTTTTGCAGTATATACCGATGAAGGCAAAAGTTATATTTATTCGCCTCCGGTCTCCATTCCCAAGTATGGACTGTCGTTTCAGTTCACGAAGATCAATCCCCAGGAAAATAATATAGAGCTCACTATTTTGGGCCTTCAGGAAGAGTATGAAGAAGAGTGGATTGTGGTGACGGCTGAGAAGAAACCATTTATATCGGTGGTATGGGCCGGTACATTTTTACTTATGATTGGATTCAGTGTCTCAATTTTCAGACATTGGGGAAGAGAACGAAAAAAGAATGCCTGAAACCAATGTTCAGCATCAAACAGATCCACAGATGACATTAACCCAAAAGATCAGACTTAAAATGAGAAGACAATTTAATTTTATTGTTGGCCATGTATTATTGATTAGTCTGGTTTGTGGATTGTTATGTGTTGAGGTACAGGCACAACATTCTCAGGAAGAAGATTTACCCTCTCCAAGAGGAGCCTTTTTGCGTTCGATGGTCGTTCCGGGATGGGGGCATCATTATACCAATAGTGAAAACTGGAACAGGGGAAAAATTCACCTTGTTGCCGATGCCGCACTTATATTGTCGTACCTGGGCCTCAACGCCCGGGCCAATTCGCTGGAGAACGATTACTATACCTTAGCTCAAAGTGAGGCAGGTGCCGACCTGGATAACAAATCGCGGGCGTACCGAATAGCCATTGGTAATTATGATAACCTCCAGGAATATAATGACGCTCAGCTTCAGCTCCGCAACTGGGACAGCATTTATCCCAATACGGCTGAGTATCGGTGGGAGTGGAAAGACAGTGACTCGAGATTCCAATACCAGGATAGCCGGGAAAAGGTAGACCGCAACCGGGGACAGCTGCCTACACTTCTTACCCTTATGGTAGCCAATAGACTGATAAGCGGCATCAGCGCATTTATACAGGCCCGTAATTTATGGGAGAATGCCCCCGACGCCAGCTTCTCATACATCAACACCCCCCATGGACAAAAAGGGGTTGTAGCCAACCTCCGGTTCAATTTTTGATATCCCCTCGGTGCCAATACCCCTGTATTGTCATGGGCATCCCGGGAGTTCGCTCTGAATAACACGTTGATAAAGGCAAGAAAAAGAAAATAATAAAAACCCCATCTCCCGAGGGGATGTCTACGGCACGCGAGGGCTGCGTAAGCCTTGCGAAGCAGCCCGCGGCAGTCTCCTTGTTCATGGCAGCTGGTGTAATCAGCGTTGATGCAGATCCCAAACATATTTTGGGAGATCGCCGCGTCGGGGTACTTACCCAATTAGTGTGTCCGGAGGTCTTGCTTGTGTAGGTTAACAACGTACTTATTTTTTGAGTTAGTTGGTAGCTGGCTCAGGCGGAAAAAGGTTCGTATCGTATTTAATTGGGTACTTTTCTTCGGTAGCACCGCTTGTCCATGGCTACATGCCCTAACAAGGTGACTCCGCATCTTCTCCCGATCAAATCGGGATGCGTGCGGGAAAACCCCGTCATCCCGGACAAGGCGTAACGAAGTGAAGTCGCCGATCCGGGATCTCCCGCCACATGGGTTGCACCTGCCACGGCCTCCTTGTTAACCACCTTGCCCGTACCAGGGAGATCGCGGGTCTTCGTATACACTTCGCCCGCGATGACTCCTTCTTTAATACCCCCGTAGTTTAGATAGGTGAACCCCGCCCGATATCTTGGTTCATTGTTTAAGGGGGCAAATCGCCGGTATTTTCCTCGCCATTTCTCACAGACCCCTGCCAGCACCGCCAAACCTACACAAGAAGACTTTTTTATGCTACCGGAAGACACACTTTCCTGGGAAGTACCCCGCGTCGGTGCTGTACCGGGCCTGATTGAAGTCTCGGCTGCCCTGGGTTGGTCTATCGCAAATCAGTAGCCCTCGGCCCCAATGCCCCGGTTGGCTATGGTTATCAAAAAACATCATTTGCACCCCAATCAACATCTCGTATATTCTGTCTGAACACAGAGGTACGTAATTATAAAAGACATCCCTAACATACTCAAAGTTATGACTCCAATTATTATTCTCGTAATCATCCTGGTTGTTGTGATTGCCTTGTCCATCGGTATTTACAACAAATTGGTAACGCTTCGAAACCGCTTAAGAAATGCATTTGCCCAAATTGATGTGCAGCTTAAGCGACGGTATGACCTGATCCCAAACCTGGTGGAAATCGCAAAATCGTATATGGAACATGAACGAGAGACGCTTGAGGCGGTTATTCAGGCCAGAAATCAGGCGCAGCAGGCTGAAGAAAAGGCGGCAGGTCAGCCGGATGATCCCGAAGCTATGCAAAATTTAATGGGTGCGGAACAGGCATTAACGGGGTCATTGGGTAGGTTATTTGCCCTTTCGGAAAACTATCCCGACCTGAAGGCAAATCAGAATATGATGCAGCTCTCTGAAGAGCTCTCGTCTACGGAAAATAAAGTTGCATTTGCAAGGCAGGCATTTAATGATGCGGTGATGAACTACAATACATATCGAGAAAAATTCCCAAACATGATGTTTGCAAACACCTTTGGATTTTCTCCGGCCCAACAATTTGTAATCGAATCCCCGGAAGAGCGAGAAGCACCAAAAGTGTCGTTCTGATTTGTGATTTTTCTTCAAAAACTAAGTTGATGGCGTAAATGGATTTTTTCGAAGCACAGGATCGTGCAAAACGGAATACCGGGAAACTGGTGGTTTTGTACTTGTTGGCAATTATTGGGATTATATTTTCCGTTTACCTGGCTGTTATGATTCTGTTCTACTCACAGGGAGCAACAGCTAACCTCTGGAACCCAGCATTGCTTGTCATTGTCAGTTCAATTGTATTTATCGTGATAGCAATTGGTACCATATTCCGAATGGCCCAGCTTCGCAAAGGCGGTTCTGCAGTAGCCGAAATGTTGGGCGGAAGAAAACTGGAACCGTCTTCTACTGATCCGGATGAAAGTCGGCTTATGAATATTGTAGAAGAGATGTCAATTGCATCGGGTATTCCGGTACCCGATATCTATATTCTTGACCATGAAGAAAATATCAATGCTTTTGCTGCTGGTTTAACAACTCAGGATGCAGCCGTAGGGGTAACCCGTGGAGCCCTGGAACAGCTCAATAGAGATGAGCTTCAAGGGGTCATTGCCCATGAGTTTAGCCATATTTTTAACGGGGATATGCGGCTCAATATCCGCTTGATTGGCATTCTAAACGGGATTCTTCTTATACACGTCATGGGCATGATCATCATTCGTGGTATGTTTTATTCGGGAGGTGTACGGCTAAGAAGTAAACGAAACGGTAAAAGCGATGGGAAATCAACGATAGTGATTGTACTCTTTGGGTTGACGTTGGTTATCATCGGCTATATCGGAATGATTTTCGGAAGGATGATACAGTCGGCTATTTCCCGGCAGCGTGAATATCTGGCGGATGCAGCAGCGGTGCAGTACACCCGCAATCCGGACGGTCTTGCCGGTGCTCTCAGGAAAATTGGCCAAAAGAAAAAAGGAGCTGAGATTAATGATGGCCACGCTATGGAAATGAGCCATCTTTTTTTTGCCAGCAGTTTCCATTCTGCCCTGGATAAACTCTATTCTACACATCCACCTATTGAAAAGAGAATTCAGGCTATCAGTCCTTCTTTAAGTGCGGGTGACAGCCGCAGAGAAAAACGAATTCAACAAAAATTTCAAAAAAACCATGTGTCTGGTTCAAAATCGGCCCATGTAGAAAAAGCCGGGGCAGGCGGTCATGCAGCTTTGACTCCGGAAGTTATTCTTGCAACAATTGGCACACTGAATTCAAATAATATGTCTCAGGCCGGCAAGTTGCTGCAAGACATCCCTGATATACTTAAAACAGCAGCCCACGAACCATATGCCGCGGAGGGATTGATCTATGCATTATTATTGTCGGCAAGCGATGCCAGAAAGGAAACTATACCGGAATGGCTCACAAACAATCTCGAAACCGGCATGGTGGACCAGGTAAATAATTTAATTTCAGAACTAAGAAACGCGGATCGGAAATGGCACCTGCCTTTAGCAGAATTGGCTCTGCCGGCACTCCGTCAAATGAGTGAAAATCAATACCAACCATTTCGTGAGATGGTTGGAAGACTTGCGAAAGAAAGAGAAGGTATTTTTTCATTTGCCTTAGAAAAAATAATAACCCGGCAGCTCGATACTGTTTTTTCAAAAAAGAAAGATCCGGAAATTCGTCATCATCATCTTAAGCCTTTGGGAGATGAAATTTCAGTTCTGCTTTCTGCACTTTCGCATGTATCCGATGAGCATGCCAAATCGGCCTGGCAGGCCGGGCTCAACCCCATTAAAAAAGTGATACCGGATAATGTACGATTCCTTCCCAAAGAGGAGTGTGGATTTGACGTAGTCGATAAGGCGATTGATGAGTTTGCGGCCTCGGCAAATCCTGTTAAGAAATATATTTTGAGTGCCATTATACATTGCGTGGTGGCCGACAAGAAAATCACGATTGGAGAAAAAGAGATGTTAAGGGCGGTGTCGGAGTCGATAGATTGTCCCATTCCGTTAGGCGCGATGGATTGATAAAGGAGGTTCGGTCCACCGATCATTCAAACATCCGGATCACCCAGGCTGGAAATGAAGAGTCGCACTTCCGAATTTTATGAACATGGCTTCCTCCTTTTTTATCCGGATTTACAAAATTTATCTTCACATTCCTGGGATTAAGCTTAAGAAGCTATTTGTATAACAAACCTCTCTTTCCATACCCCTCAAAAATCATTACACTCCGCTTATGCAGCCAGTCCGAATTCAATCCCATGCTTATGAAATCCCTGTTTACTTTTTTACTTCTGTTTGTGTTCAGTTTCTCCGGCACCGCCCAGGAATATGCTGTTGAGCAACTGGAGAATTCGCCCCGCCATCACGAATGGGTAACACTGGAGAGCAGTGGCCGAACCATGCACAATTTTGTAGCCTACCCGGAGCGGGAGGATAAAGCCCCCGTCATCATTGTGATTCACGAAAACCGCGGCTTGAATGACTGGGCGCGGAGCTTCACGGACCAGCTGGCCGGGAAAGGCTTTATTGCCATTGCCCCGGACCTTATTTCCAATACAGTGGAAGGATTTAAGAAAACCGCCGATTTCCCAACTTCCGATGAAGCTCGTTCCGCAATCTATAACCTTAACCCTGAGAATGTAAGGGCGGATTTACAGGCTGTATTGGAGTATGCCGAATCTATTGAGGCGGGAAACGGACAGGTAGCCGTAGTCGGTTTTTGCTGGGGTGGGTCACAGTCTTTTCGTTTTGCCACCAATGCCGGGGATAAGATTGAGGCGGCTCTCGTTTTCTACGGCACCGGTCCGGCTGATTCGGAAGAGTATGCCGGTATCCGGGCTCCGGTGTATGGGTTTTACGGGGGATCGGATAGTCGCGTGAACTCAACCATTGAAGCATCTGAAGAAGCCATGGAAGAGTATGGCAAGGTCTACGAATATGAGATCTACGAAGGAGCAGGACATGCCTTTATGCGTCGCGGCGATAATCCGGAGGCCCCGGCTGATAATCCCAATGTCATTGCCCGCAATAAATCCTGGAAGCGGCTGGTTAAGATTTTGAATAACCTGTAAAATCCTGTCCGGTTTCACTGAATCATCCCGTTTTTGGATGTACCTGTTCAGGGTATCCTTGTTGCCAATTTTTCAGGCAGTTCGGGAGAATCGGACAAGGCAGTCCCCGCGCCAACGGCAGCGTTCAGACTTTTCCTTTTTAATCATTATTGCTTTCCCTATAATCCGTTGATATTAAAACGATTTAAACAATGCACCCGGTTGGGCGGATACCGAGGTAGTTTGATCTAAATTCCCGGTCTGACGGCTCCAAGTCCGTCTGACCGATGGTTGGATTCGAGTTCGGAAGTTTTGGCTATCCAGACGGGCTTTAGCCGTCAGATGGATTTCGGAAGCTTACTTTATGTATTACCTTAAATTATAACCATAATAACGCAGAGACGACAAGGGGTTGGAACCTCTTGTCTGTCTGGCAGACTGAGCGGAAATGACCCTAAAAATAATTATAGCTGAATATTATCTATGCCACTATTCCAAAATGCGGTACTGAATACATATTTATCGGGGATTGATGAAGCCGAATGGCTCGACTATTTCACCCAACAAAAAGCCCAGGCCGACGAGCTAAAAACCCAAATCGCCCAAACGGATTCCGAGATTGAAGGGATGGTTTATGAGTTGTATGGGGTGGGGGAGGAGGAAGTTGGGGTTGTGGAAAAAACAAGAACTAATTTTATTCCTCCAATCTGGTCCAAGCATATAAAATACTTAACTAGTTCCAGCGTCCGCTGGGACTATTGTCGCTCATTAGAAGTGTCCCACCGGACCCTTCCTTGCCGGCAGGCACCCGGCCCGGGTGAGCAGCAAAGGGATTTAGCCCGATATGTGACAAGGGGTTGCAACCCCTTGTCTGGTGGTGTGGCCAAACGAACCGTTCCCGTAAAACCCCGTGATGTTAATAACAGTCCCCAATCTCACAACCCCAACACCTCTGCAGGCTTACAATTGGCATACCTGCTATCCGCCGGAAGCCAATTCAGGATGCAGTTGATGCAGAAAGTGGTACACCGCTTTCCAGTATTCAGCGGCTCCTTTTTGTCCATTCCAGAGTGCGCGTGATCCATGAAAGCCGGCACTTTCAGGGATGAACTGGATTTGATTGTTGCCCAACTGAACATTTTCCAATATCGTTTGTATCTCACCGGCTTCTTCTTTTGAGGAGGCAATCAGGAAGGGGAGGTCCAGCGTAGCCAAAACCGTTTTTAATGGGGGTTTAGCAGTGCCAAAGTAATCCCCGGGGCTAAAGGCGATCACCCCGTTGACCTTCTCCATTTCTTTTGCAGAGGCTGTAAAGAAAGCGAGGCTGGCCGAATAGGAACTGCCCCAAAGGGTCACCGTCTTTCCATACTTTTCAGCCAGGTATTCAACAGCTGCATGTATATCCTGCTGGGCATCCAAAAAATCCGTGTCAGTATGCTGCATGCGGGCCTGCTCAAATGTTTGATTAGGCTGCCCGGCAAAAGAACCGCCGGATCGTTGATCTATTGCCAGCACGTTAAAGCCCCATTCGGCAAGTTTGGGTGCAATATCCGCATATTCGTATTTGTTGTAGTTCGCCTGGTGACACAACAGGATAACGGGGTTTTCGGCATGGGTTTCATATAGGTTAGCTGAAACGATAAGCCCGTCCGCAGATTTGAAGGAAACAGCCTTGGGAGGGTGCTTTTGGCCCAGGCTTCCCGGAGAGGGAGTTTGCACACTGCTTTTTAAAGCTTGTTGTGCTTTTTGTTGCTCTTCCAGCAGATTATCGACCAATTCTATTTTGGTGATGTTGCCCTGCTCGTTAAAGTGGATGGCCGAGGTGCGTTTGCCTAGGGCGGTAAAATCATATTGAACCGTAGCCTTTCCCGTGTTGCTTTTAACAATAGTCAGGGAGTTCAGTGTGGGTACATTTGAAAAGACCTGTCCAAGAATCTGCTGGCTTAGCCGGGCAGGATAGGTGTGGAATGCGAGTTCTGTATCGAGAAAAGGTTTAACGGCAAGAATGTCTTTCTCCTTAAAACTCTGTTTCAGTGCTTCTATTTGCTCGTGGTAAGCAGTCTTGTGTTGGGCATGAGCATCAGAAGTAAACGACATGGAGGTTAAGCCTGCCAGCACAATGATTGTGAGTGATCTTGATGTAGTGCGACTTCTTTTTTCAAAAAATAAAAGAACAGCCAGGATGATAATACCTCCGGCTGCAATATTGGCTATAGCTTTGGTCCCCAAAATCCAAAAGTTCAGGGGAAGGAAGACATTAATGCCTCCCATAATAATAGCGACGGCACACAACGTCTTTATAAATAGATTTAATTTCTGCATGAGTATGAATTTGAATAGTGGTTTAACCTATTAGTTGCAGCAGATCAATTAGAATTACAACTAATCTTCTTTCTATATTTTTTATTAGTGAGGCCCGGACTGTTAGGTGGTTTCCATCCGGGGAAAAAACTCGGATACTATACGTGCGGATATTTCAGTATAGCAGAATGGGTTTATCTTTTATAGATGCAAAAGGGTGTTTTTACGTAGGTATAAGTACCGATATGCGTGTTAAATAGCATAAGAGGGCAGAATTAGTTCAAGGTTGAAATTTCCTGCATTCGGAATAAATTACCGATGTCAAATATTCTTGGATACTAATGAGAAAGACTGCTCAACCTTTATAAGCTTTTCTGAGATATTGATTTAAGGAGCTCTATAAAGTGTCGAAAACATAAATAAGAGAGTTGGCATTGATGTTGTACTACTCAATGCAGGCAACAAAGAATTAAAAAGCTGAAATATAAATACAGCATTCAATTCTTTGAATAGTCATCAACTAAACCTTAACACAAAATCAACTATCAATTGGGACATACTGAAACATCTTCTCCTGGATTCTAAGACTATTTTAAAATTTTGCTTTACCAGGGAAGCTAATCACCCACAACTAAAAACATCAAGATTATGCATTTCCTAAGAGACACAATGGATTCGTACAGTAATATTCTCCATGAAATAGGTAAGGCTTTTATCGGTATCAAATACGGTTATACCGACTATATAAATATTACCACCGAGCATCGCTTTAGTAAATACGATTACGACACTTACTCTGAACCCCTGGAAGAAATGAAAATTCATTTTAACGAGCTGAAAAAAATGAAGAATTTCCTGGTAGAAAACTATCCTACTTTTTTGAGAGATGATTGTGTGGGGTCATTTGAGAATTTTACCCGACTTATTGCTCTTACTGAAGAACTGTTGCAGAGAGCAGATGACTTTCTGATGTTTGAACCTCAGGTTGGCTTACCCACTGTGGAAAGCGCCACCAAAACAACCATGCATTTCGATTTAATGTCAGCATCTATAGAACGTATTGAAAGCTTGTTGGCCGATTTCAGAAGCGAAGTGCGAATGAAATTAAAATCTGCAGTATAGGCTGGAATGTTGTGCCGGTATGAACGGCTGAATTATACTTGTTCTATCATATAGAACATTTCTGCGGCAATTTGTCTGCAGCGTTCATCATAGGTTTGTGTCTCCAGTTCCGTACCATCCGATTTCTTAGGATCATGGTAACTGATAATTGCACGGTAATCAGCCCCCGGCACCCTTGGACAGCTTTCATCGGCATCCGAGCACGTCATAATTGCAGCGAAATCCTGACTGGGATTTTGCGGATTATCAAAAATTTTCGAATAGCAGGGGATAGGAGGAAGGTGTTCGCTAAAACTGATTTGATAGACGGGGTTCTCCCTTTCAGGGTGTCTGATTTTGAATCCCGCTCTTTCTAAAGCTGCCGCCGCCCGTTTATTAAAAGCGGTTACTTCCGTTCCTCCCGAAAAGGTTTCTATTCCTTCTACCTTAAAGTAATGAGCTGCTACAGCCGCCCATAGAGCAGCAAAATGACTTCTCCGGCTGTTATGTGTACAAATAAAGATTAACCTGGCTGTCCCGGCATCCTCTGTTTTGGAGCGGATATAATCTGCTGTCTCCGAAAGGATGAGCTTGCGTGCATCACCAATGTGGGGATAGTATTCATTTAAGCAGCTAAGATACTGCACCAGGTTTTGATACATATAAAAGACGGATAACGATTTTTAAATGTTTAGCAGCATCCTGAACCGGGGGTGCAGCACGAGTTGCTTGAATCAATTAGAGTAACAGATTCTTTAGTAACCGACTTGGTTTCGCCGCCGGCTTTTTGGGCAAATACCGTAATACTGGTTATACCCATTGATCCTGAATTAAAGGATGATATCTCTTCTTCCGAGAGATATTGACTGAGGATGTCATCGGGGATCTCAATCGGCTTCTCTTTTTGAACGGTAATATTTTCAAAACCGGCGTCCTTTATATAACCCAGGTATGTCTCTTTTTGAATAGCTCCAGCTACACAGCCTGCGTACATTTCAGCATCATTACGAAGTGCATCAGGCAGTTCACCTTCCAGTACAATATCAGAAATACTAAAATGTCCGCCTGCCTTTAGTACCCGATGCATTTCAGTAAATACTTTTTCTTTATTGGGAACCAGGTTAAGCACACAGTTACTGACAATTACATCAGCCATGTTTTCTGAAACCGGCATATCTTCAATATCACCATAACGGAATTCTACATTATTGAATCCAAGTTTATCCGCATTTTTGCGGGCTTTACTGATCATGGGCTCGGTGAAGTCTATTCCCAGTACCTTACCTTCGGCCCCGGTTTCGTGACGGGCTACAAAACAGTCGTTTCCGGCCCCCGACCCTAAATCAATGACGGTGTCGCCTTTCTGTATTTGTGCAAACTCGGTGGGCAGCCCGCATCCTAAACCAAGATCACCTTCCGGCTGGTATCCTTCCAGCTTACTATAGTCATCGGTCATAATATTATACACCTTGGTGGATTCACCTCCGGCACCACAGCAGGAGCGGGCGTTATAATCTGCCCCTTGTTCACTAATTTGGCTGTATTTTTGGCGTACGGTTTCTTTGAGTTCTTCAGCAGTTTTTTGATCGGTATTCATATTAACAGCAAGTTGCTTTTTGTGAGGAATTGAGTTGTTCTATAAATGGCAGAATTAAGTCATTAAGCTGGTTAATGCCTTCTTCATCTAAACAATAGCATACTTGTATGCCTTCCGTTTTGCCCTTAATAAGATGAGCCTCTTTTAAGGCTTTAAGATGCTGGGAAACGGTAGACTGTGCAAGCGGCAGGGTATCGGCGATAGCACCACAAATACACTCCCGGCGCTGGATGAGTAATTCCAGGATTGCCAGGCGGGCAGGATGCGCCATCGCTTTTAGTATTTCTGCTTTTTGTTGTTGAGAAGAAGTAAAAAGTGTTGCTTTTGTTTGTGCCATATAATCGTTTATCGTAAATATACGATCCAAAATAGGGAGTTTGAATATGCAGACCAAATGAAATATTGATTTTATTTGGCTCTTAAAAGATCGCGGGGCAAGAGTTTGTAAAGCAGTACAAATGGTTTTGGGTGAACTGAACGTTCATTCACAATTTAGAGAAAGAGGATTAATATTAAGGTAATGCAAAAGGCGTCAATATTTATTACAATAAGGGACTACAGTAACATACCCCGAATATTATGTGTAATCTCTGAAATACGGTCAGGGAGCCTCCACCAGTGAACCGTAAAATCACTGTCACCACGTCTGAGAGTCGGTATTAACACATAATTAACCCAATAATAGCTATGGAAGGAATCACCAAGGGCAGTGGTCTGTGGAGAAAGAGTAGCGCTTATCTTTTGTTATGCTTCTTCATTTCAGTCTTCTGCTTTCAACCCGTCAACGCACAGAACCAAACAATTGGAGCAGGTCTTGAAGGTCAGGCCCTCATAGATTATTTACAGCAAAACTATACTCCCACCCAAACAATGGGCTATAACACCGCAAGAGATACAATGTATGCGGTTATAGATAATGATGGTGGAAATCTTAGCGGAGTATATACAGGATATACCATAACCCTGAACCCAAACGAAGACCCAAGTACCGATGCCTACAACAAAGGCATTAATGCCGAGCATACCTGGCCCCAGAGTATGGGTGCAGGCAATGAGCCGGCTAAGTCGGATCTTCATCATTTATTTCCAACAAAATCGAATGTTAACAGTGCCCGTAATAACGATCCATTGGGAGAAATTGATGATAACCTCACGGATACCTGGTATTACCTGGATCAGTCGCAGTCAACCATTCCGACTTCCAACATTGATTTATATGCCGAGAATTATGGAAGTACCGCTTTTGAGCCCCGCGAACAACACAAAGGAAATGCAGCCAGGGCCGTATTCTATTTTGTGGCGATATATCAAAGCGAAGCTGATCAGAATTTCTTCGATCAACAGAAAGATGATTTATACCAATGGCATTATGCAGATGCAGTAGATGCCGTCGAACTTACCAGGAGCAGCGATATTGCCGGTTACCAGGGTAATGAAAATCCTTTTGTACTCGATACTTCGCTGGTACGAAGGGCTTTCTTCCCCGATGGAAATACCGGGAACGACACTACCGCACCTGTTATCAGTTCTGTTCAGAGTTCAAGTATTGGATCATCTTCGGCAACCATAACGTGGACCACCGATGAAGCTGCTACTTCTGTGGTAGATTACGGAACCACCACTTCCTATGGATCAACAGAGTCGAGCAGTAGTTCTGTTACTTCACATTCTATAACCCTGACGGGACTTACAGCCAATACGTCCTACAACTACCAGGTTAGTAGTACGGATGCGTCTTCCAATACCGGAACATCCGGCAATTATACCTTCACAACTACAGAAGAGGGAAGTGGTACGGGCACTATATTATTCTCAGAAATCTTTTATGACACCCCCGGCACCGACAGCGATGAGGAGTGGATTGAACTATACAATGGAACTTCGTCATCCATCGACCTGGCCGGTTATACCATTACCGATAATAATGGAACCGGCTCATCCTATACTTTCCCATCGGGAAGTACAGTGGCAGCCGGATCGTACTTTACGGTGGCGGCTAACTCTTCTGGATTCTATGCACTGTATGGATTTGATGCCGATCAGTATGGATCTATATCCGCCCTTAACAACTCGGGGGATGCCTTGATTTTAACCGATGGCCTCGGTACCGAAGTGGATGCCGTAGCCTGGGAAGGCGGAGCATCTGCCGGATTGCCTTCGGGCTGGGGAAGTTCAAGTGATCCTATAGCGTCAACGGGCGAGTCGATATACCGAAGTTCGGTGAGCACCGATAGCGATAGTTATTCTGACTGGGCTGTTGCCACTAATAACGGAGATCCGCAAACACAGGCATCGGTACCATCTAATGCAGATCCGGTTGCACAGATTAACGGTCCCTACAGCGGCAATACTGGCAGCAGCATATCATTCAGCAGTGCCGGTTCGTCTGATTCTGATGGAACCATTGCTTCTTATCAATGGGATTTTGGAGATGGCGGAAGCAGCAACCAGGCCAATCCTTCTCATACCTATAGCACCGCAAACACTTATACAGTAACACTTACGGTAACCGATGATGACGGAGCTACCGATCAGGCTTCAACCACCGCAACCATCACCGACCCTGTGGTTAATTACATATTGTTTTCGGAAATCTTTTACGATACCCCGGGGACCGATGCCGATGAAGAGTGGATCGAACTTTATAATCCCACTACTTCTCAAATTACCCTGGCCGGCTTTACAATCATTGATAACAACGGAACCGGATCGTCCTATACTTTTCCCTCGGGGACCGTGATTGAGGCCGAATCCTATTTTACGGTGGCAAGTAATCAGGCTGGTTTTACCGCTTTGTATGGAAATGATGCTTACCAGTATGGCAGCATTCCTGCACTAAACAACACCGGAGACGCCCTGTTGTTAAAAGATGGATCAGGCTCCACGGTTGATGAAGTAGCCTGGGAAGGCGGAGCTTCGGCAGGAGTTCCATCGGGTTGGGGAACCGGGCCTTCTGCATCAACAGGAGAGAGCTTGGTACGCAGCCAGTTAGATGTGGATAATGACAATGATGGTGACTGGACCATCGCTTTATCCAACGGAGACCCTGCAACGGTAACTCCGCAGGATGTAACCGCTCCGGTTATTTCTTCGGTTAGTGCATCAGCTATTACCGAAACCGAAGCTACCATCAGCTGGACCACCGACGAAAATGCAGACTCGCAGGTTAACTACGGCGAAACCACCAGTTATGGAAGTTCTTCCGGAAGTGGTACATATGTAACATCGCATTCGGTAACCCTAACAGGATTAACCGCCTCAACCGAATATTTTTACCAGGTTGTTTCGGTAGATGAAGCCGGGAATGTAGCAGTGGATGAAACCTATTCTTTCACTACAGCTGACCCGCCATCTGCAAACCTGCCGGATGTTATGATTACGGAAGTGTTTTATGACACACCGGGTAATGAGTCTAAGGAAGAGTGGGTGGAGATTTACAATACCACCGGTCAGCAAATCAATCTCAACGGATGGAAGTTGGTTGATGACAACGGCAACGGCCAGTCGTTTACATTTGCCAATAAGCATAAGATTGATGGTAACACCTTCATGACTTTTGCGCTCGATCGTAAGGACTTTAAAGCCTTGTATGGAAAGAATGCCGATGATTTTGTGAATCTGCCCCCGCTAAATAACAGTGGAGATGTATTGGTGTTAAAAGACGGTTCAGGCAATACCATTGATGTGGTAGCCTGGGAGGGCGGTGCCAATAGCTTGCCTTCGGGATGGGGAAGCAGCTCATTGCCATCGGCCGGGGAAGGCAATAGTATTTACCGCAGCGATATTGGTGTGGATACCGACAGTTATTCCGACTGGGCAACTTCCACAAACCTCGGTTCGCCTATGACACAATCGGATGGAACTTTCTTTGCCAAAGTTGCAGGTTCCGACAATGGTGTTGAAGAGCCAGATGCAACAGAACTGCCGGATGAAATTTCACTCGGTAACTACCCGAATCCTTTTAACCCAACTACTCAAATCGTATATACCCTGCCCGAAACGCAGCGAGTGAAAGTGGCGGTGTACAATATGCTGGGGCAACAGGTGGCACTATTGAAGAATGGATTTGCGAAAGCAGGAAGTCATACTATTTTGTTTGACGCTTCCCGCCTTTCCAGCGGAGTGTACGTTTATACCATCCGTACAGAAACGGCCATGCTATCGAAAAAGATGCTGCTGATAAAGTAGGCGACAATACATATCTGATAATGTTAAGAGCCCATGAGTTTTCATGGGCTTTTTTAATAGGTAAAGTGAAAAACTCTCTTGTGCTCTTATAAATAGTTTTTCAACCGTTGGTTGGAGTTTTTATGGAGGGAGGAGCTTCAACTTTATATATCTCCAAAACCCTGCTGTGGCCCACGGAAATCAGGAAAAACAGATCAAAACGCATAGCAACTATGTATAAAAATGTAAGGTGTTGCTTTACTTGTTCTTATTTGTCTATCTCTAGCATAGCTTGACCGCTTAACCCCAAGTTATGAACAAGCGAAAACTAAACAAACACCGTTATTTTAGCGAACAAATCCGTCGTAAAGCCGTCAAGGAATTTCGTAGCGGAACCTAT
>VEMX01000010.1 GCA_009711805.1 Balneolaceae bacterium
TAGATTTTTGAACGGCGTAGACACTGGTAAGCTACGAGTTCAAGTCGATAAAAATTTTAATAGCACTTATTCCATTGTACAACAATAAGTTACAAGAATTTATAATTTGCTTAACCGGACACTACTGAAAATGAATAATACAAAACAAAAGAAAACTGTAATAAAACGATTTACTTTAATCATAGGTTTTTAATTAATTTATGGTTATCAGTATTTAAATATAATATATGAATGTCAATATTTATTTACAATCAGCCTTATTCTGATCCCGGGCAGGACAAATGAACTATGGTCTTAAAATCTCCTCTATCCTATTCACCAGTTCCCGGTTCCTGTAAACCCGGCCGTGTCCCTGCCCTTTCAAAACATAGTGATGGTCCCCTGCTTTCAGGAATTTGGTGAGAGGTAACGATCGCTCAACCGGCAGCACCCTATCTTCGGCTGCATAAAATATGTGTACCGGTTCGCTAATTTGCTGGAGCGCCAAATCATTACGTAAGGGATAGCGAACCAGGAAATCCGGGAGGAAAGGAAACCGGGAGTCTTTCATATCCAACAGGCTGTAAAACGGGGTCCACATAATCAACATTTTGGGATCGTTGGCAACGGCTACCTGTGCGGCTACGCCGGCTCCCAGCGAATATCCCAGCAGAATGATTTCATCCTCATCATACTCACCCAGCACTTCTGAGTATACGAAATTCATGTCCCCCACCAAATCAGCTTCATTTCTCAGTTCACCCCTGCTTTTACCGTATTGGCGGTAGTCGGGATACAGCACGTCATACCCGTTTTCCAGAAACAGTTCGTACTTGGCAGGATTGGAACGGTTCATGCCTTGGTTGCCGTGGAAGTACATTACCAACCCTTTGGCAGAATCTGCAAAGGCATGGATAGCATGAATCCGGACTCCTTCTTCAGGCTCAAACCACCGTTCTTCAAAAGGGAACCGGTACTTATAAGTATATCCATCATCCAGCGGCGAAGTCCGGAATATGATGGCCTCCTGTATAACATAGAAATATCCGCAAATACAGAGGTAGGCAAAGAAGAGTATGGATCCGGTTGAGATTAATATTTTTTTGGGTCGATCCATGAACAAATTGATTTGAAAAAGAGGATATAATATATGATAGAAATCTCCGGTGATGAAAAGGATTCTTTCGGACCGTGCCTACCGGGACTATAGGCGGATGGTCTTGGAGGCTTTAGCACCCCGGATTGCACTGGGGTTATTCGTGGTTTCCCCCCGGTATAATCCCTGTACAGCTTTGTATAATAACACTCGCTCTTTCACATTTTAACTGTGAGGCTATGATTTTTATGATAGGTTGTGATATCAATGTATCACAAACATCCTGTCGATCACACCTATCCAGTTAAAAACGAAACGAAGAAACATCGTTGTCCAACCTTTGGATCGGCGTTCCAATAACTAAAACAAATAGCATAACATTATTTTAAAATTTATTCTATTTAAGACAAAATAGTCTTATATATAGAACTACAGATGGGCACGATTTAAACATTCATTAACAAGTAAAAAAGCAGCTATGTCACCAGAAGAAAATAAACGATCGTGGGCTGAACCTTATAAAATAAAAATGGTAGAGCCCGTGCGAATGATAAGCCGGCAAGAGCGGGAAAAAGCAATTGAAGAAGCAGGATACAACACCTTTTTATTGCGCTCCCGTGATGTCTATATCGACTTGCTGACCGACAGTGGTACCTCAGCCATGAGTGACCGGCAGTGGGCCGGCATGATGATGGGCGATGAAGCTTATGCCGGAAGTGAAAATTTTTACCATCTTGAAGAGGCAATTCAAACCTACTATGGGTATAAGCACGTAGTACCCACTCACCAGGGACGGGGCGCCGAGCATATCATCTCACAACTCATGATTAAGAAAAATGATTTTGTGCCGGGAAATATGTATTTCACCACTACAAAATTGCACCAGGAACTTGCCGGAGGTACTTTTGTAGACGTCATTATTGACGAAGCTCATGACCCTGAAGATGAACATCCCTTTAAAGCCAATATTGATCTCAACAAGCTGGAATCGTTGATCAAGAACAAGGGGGCTGAAAATATCCCCTATCTCTCCATTGCCACCTCGGTGAATATGGCCGGAGGACAACCCATTTCGATGGCAAACCTGAAAGAGGTACGTGCACTTACCCAAAAATATGGAATCCCCATTATTCACGATATGACCCGGGTTGCTGAAAATGCTTATTTCATCAAGCAACGAGAAGAGGGGTATGCGGATGTATCCATCAAAGATATTGTATATGAAATCTGCTCATTGACTGACGGGGCTACCATGAGTGCCAAAAAAGACGCCCTTGTGAATATAGGAGGATTCCTGGCGCTCAATGACGAAGAACTTTTCCGCAAAGCTCAGAATATGGTTGTTATTTATGAAGGCCTCCACACCTATGGAGGGATGGCCGGACGAGATATGGAAGCATTAGCCATTGGAATTTCTGAATCAGTTGATGAAGATCATATTCGTGCTCGAGTGGGACAAGTACAATACCTGGGCCAAAAACTAATTGATGCAGGCGTACCGATTGTACGTCCAATCGGAAGCCATGGGGTATTCCTGGATGCCAAAAAGATTCTTCCCCATCTCAGCCAGGATCAACTTCCTGCCCAATCGTTAGCTGCTACCCTCTATATAGACGCGGGCGTTCGCAGTATGGAACGGGGAGTGGTATCGGCAGGGCGTAACCCGGAAACCGGGGAGCACAATTACCCAGCCCTCGAACTGATACGTCTCACCATACCCCGCCGGGTATACACCCAGGCGCATATGGATGTGGTGGCTGAATCGGTAGCAATGGTATACAAAAACCGCGAACAGGTAAAAGGACTGGCCTTCGATTATGAACCCGAATACCTCCGCTTCTTCCAATCACGATTTAAACAAATAGGATAGTCATTATAATGAAATACAGCCTGTCTGAATAAAAAAACTGGTATCAGGCAGGCTGTTTTCATATTGCTTTATACAGGCTCAGTCCCTGGTCAATCAATTGGTTTCAGTTTAGCTGAAAAATGACGCAATACCTGTGGAGCAGAAACAATTTCATAGCCCCCTAACATTTCTCTTTGTTCATAAGCTGAAATAATGACTTCTGCCAGATAATCAACGTGGCTTTGGGTGTACATACGCCGGGGAAAAGCCAACCGAACCAGCTCCATAGCTGCCGGTTGTTCTGTGCCATTGGGTTGCATGCCGAACATAACCGTGCCAATCTCCACACCGCGGACACCGCCCAGGAGATAGAGTGTATTATTAAACGACCAGGCGGGATATTGCCTGGAAGAAATATGAGGAAGAATTTCTGCTGCATCCAGATAAACAGCATGCCCGCCGGTAGGCTGAACGATAGGAACTCCGGCTTCTGTCAGCTTATCTCCCAGGTAAGCAATTGACCGTATGCGGTATCTCAGGTAATCTTCATCCAGTGCTTCGTAGAGTCCCGTTGCAACCGCCTCCATATCGTAACCGGCCATCCCGCCATAGGTAGGAAATCCCTCTGTCAGAATTTCCAGATTGCGGCACTGGCTGGCCCATTCGTCACTGTTGAGAGCCAGGAAGCCCCCGATATTTGCCATCCCGTCTTTCTTGGCACTCATGGTACAACCATCGGCATAGCTGAACATTTCCTGTGCAATTTCGAGCGGTGTTTTATCGGCGTATCCCTCCTCCCGGCTTTTGATAAACCACGCATTTTCTGCAAAACGGCAGGCATCAATAAAGAAGGGGATATTATGGGTTCGGGCAATGTTGGACACCTCTTTAATGTTCTCCATGCTCACCGGCTGCCCTCCACCCGAGTTATTGGTCACCGTAATCATGATAACAGGAATGCGATCTGCTCCCACCTCTTGTATCGTTTGTTCCAGTTTGTCCAAATTCATATTGCCCTTAAAAGGATACAAGCTGCGTGGCTGGCGACCTTCATCGATCACCAGGTCGCGGGCTTCGGCTCCGGCATGTTCAACATGGGCGCGGGTGGTATCGAAATGAGTGTTGCTGGGAATGACATCCCCATCCTTAGCTATAGTAGTAAACAGGATATTCTCGGCTGCCCGGCCCTGGTGGGTGGGGATCAGGTGTTTAAAACCAGTAATTTCCTGCACTGCTGATTCCAACTTATAAAAAGAAGATGACCCCGCATAGGACTCATCGCTGGCAATCATCCCCGCCCATTGAGCCGAAGACATGGCCCCGGTACCGCTGTCGGTCAGCAGGTCGATTAGTACATCTTTGGCTTTGAGCAGAAAAGGGTTATAGCCCGCTTTCTCCAGTAACTGCCGCCGTTCGTCCATGGTTGTGAACCGTATGGGCTCCACTGAACGAATTCGAAAAGGTTCAATGATAATATCTGAGTGAAAAGGCTGTAGTTCCATATTCCGGATCTCCATTTGGCCCGGCAGCCTGACCTTCACTGCAATTGCAAACCGGAATTAATTAAAAGTAATTATTACAGCCGGTAATTTAAGACAAATAACTCTTAATTCGAATACAAATGTCGTATCGAATTCACTTTCTTTCCAATCCTTCGATACAGAAACAGAAGAGTAATTCCAGCTAATTTGATCAAAAGCTTTTATGCTCATTAAGAAGCCCCGGCTTCTTCTGCCTTCTGCCCTCTCCCTTCCATACTCATTAACTCAATCCCTATTCACCCATAACATTCCCAGCCCTCCGGCTCCGAGAGGTGGCCTTGATCATTGATCAGACCGGTAATCGGTCAAATCGAGGACAGAGTGGTTTTCCAATGGTTCCAGCCAAGATCTCAGACACTACACAAAATTCATAAGTATAAAATTCGAAGCTTGGCTGGCTTTATCGTATTTTCGGCATTGAACATTCAGAAAAGAAAATCATGTCGTTACTGCTCGTTGCTCCCAACAGAAACTTAAAGGCACTTAAGGAGGCTATTCTTGAGGAAGACCCCAATATTGAAATTGATATATGGCCGGCCATCTCTAATAAAGAAAAAGTCAACTTTGCAGTCTGCTGGAAACACCCCGATCATCTGCTCGGGCAGCTGCCCAACTTACAGGCAGTGAGTTCGCTGGGCGCCGGTGTAAACCACCTGTTGAATGACGATGGAATCTCCGAAAACACCAAGCTATGCCGAATTGTTACCCCCACCCTCAAAGAGCAGATAGCCGACTATGTGTTGAATGCCATCTCAAACTATCGGCATCACACACTTCAGTATATAACAGACAAAAAAAATAGTCGGTGGGAGCAACAATACACCTTGCTTAAAAAAAATTGTACTCCGGGAATTATGGGCTTGGGAGAGATGGGACTATCTGTTGCTTCGCTTCTTGTCAAAAATGGCTACCAGGTTAATGGCTGGTCAAATTCGAAAAAGGAGATTGAGCATATAACCTCCTATGCCGGGGAAGAAGAGTTTGAGGCATTTCTGAACGATACCAATATTCTTATTTGTCTGTTACCCCTTACCCAGGAGACCAAAGACATTCTGGATCTGAGTGTCTTTCAAAAATTGAAACAGCCTGCTTATCTCATTAACGTGGGGCGGGGTGAGCACTTGGTGGAAGAGGATTTAATATATGCCCTGGATACCGAAACTCTGGATGGTGCCTGCCTGGATGTATTCAATGAAGAGCCCCTGCCGGCCAAACATACTTTCTGGAATAGATCTAATATTATGATAACCCCGCATATAGCAGCTGTTACCCCCCCCGAAGAAGCAGCCCCTATTATCGTGGAGAACTATAAACGGACCTTATCCGGAATGGAATTAAAAAATGAAGTGGATCGAAAAAGAGGGTATTAGAGCATGGTATTCTGGTTGATCAGAACAGCCTCACCATCATATACCCCAACCACACCAGCACCAATCCCAATACAATTTGAAGGCCTAAATTAAGCAGTGCAAACAGACTTTCGCCGGTTTCCCACAGAAGAAAAGATTCGTGGGCAAAGGTAGAAAAGGTGGTAAACCCACCGAGCATTCCCACAAACAGAAACAGCCGAAGTTCTTCCTGCCCCCACTCGTATTTCTGAAATAATGCAGCCAATACACCTATAATAAAACAGCCTAAAAGATTAGCTATAGCTGTTCCGTAGGGTATGTCTGTATTCTGAAATTGCTGGACGGCAAGTACCGAGACAAGGTAACGGCCGGAAGCTCCTATAAAACCGCCGGCCCCTACTGCAAGAATCTTTATCAGGTCAACATTCATTGTTAAATATTAACGGAATGTATCCAGTTGTGCCTGTCATCAACTTTACCATATTGAATACCGGTTATTTCATCAAAGCATTTCTGGGCAAATTCGCCGGGCTTCTCCCGGTCCAGTTCAATGGTTCGTCCATTATGTTCTATCAATCCCACCGGAGATACTACAGCGGCTGTACCGGAACCAAATACTTCTTTCAGGCTTCCTGACTCATGTGCCTCAAACACTTCTTCCAGAGCAATTTTTCGTTCTTCAACATTTAATCCCCATTCTTTGGCCAAAGCTAACACCGAACGGCGGGTTACGCCTGGTAATATTGAACCATTTAAGGCTGGTGTTACCAATGTATCATCAATAAGGAAGTGAATATTCATAGTTCCTACTTCCTCTACATACTTATTTTCTTTGGCATCCAGCCACAGTACCTGGGTATAGCCCTGTTCTTTGGCTTTTTTAGCGGGAAGAAAGCTGGCTGCGTAGTTGCCGGCCGTCTTTACGTTTCCAGTACCCCCCTGTACCGCCCGCACATATTTGTCGGAGGTGGTCAAAGAAACCGGGTTAAATCCTTCGCTGTAATAAGCCCCTACCGGAGAAGTAATAATGTAATAATTGAATTTATCGGACGAGCGGGCGGCCAGCAGATCATCGGAAGCAAAAATAAACGGACGGATATAGAGCGATGTGCCCGGTTTCTTAGGCACCCATTGGTGATCGAGACGCAAAAGAGTTTCCAGCGCTTCAATAAAAATTTCGTACTCTGTTTCTGGGATACAGATACGTCGGGCCGAAAAATTAAACCGGTCATGGTGGGTTTTGGGACGGAATATATTTACCGTATTCTCATCCTTATAAAAAGCCTTCATCCCTTCAAAAATAGCCTGCCCGTAGTGAAACACATTCATTGCAGGCGAGACCTGGAAAGCTCCATAAGGCTTGACAGCGGGTTTCCCCCATTTTCCATTCTCATATTCCATCACAAACATATGATCAGAGAATTGCCGGCCAAATACCAGGTTATCAAAATCCACTTCGTGAATTCGGCTTTGTTTTGTTGTTTCTATGTCCAAATCGGCATGTATAATTGTTTCGCTCATATTTCTAAGATAACAGCTTTCAGTTTAAATAGAAGGTTGTAATGTTAATTAATCATCCACAGAATGACCGATATCTGACTTACTTATCATCTCTGCTATGATTACCGTTCTTCGAATAGTGATTCACACTCAGATTTATCTTTTCTCTCCCGGGAAAAATCTGAATACTATTTAGCTAACCAATAAATGAAGATACAATAATATTGAATTTTATGATACTTTGGAACGGTTTTATGGCATTGGTGATTGGCTGATTCAGCTATACCCAACTAAACATACCAACTGCTATATTCCACCAAAATTTCAACCTATTTAAGAACCTAACACTATGCCGCACAAAAATCGTTGCAACTGGGCTAACGATCAATTCCAGCAGTATGTTGACTACCATGACCTCGAATGGGGTGTTCCTGTCCACGATGACCGAACTCTTTTTGAATTTTTGATCCTGGAAGGTGCACAGGCCGGTTTAAGCTGGGCTACCATCCTGAAGCGAAGAGAGGGCTATCGTACGTCCTTTGCAAACTTTGACCCCCAAAAAGTAGCGCTGTTTACCGAAGAAAAAATCCAGGAACTGCTACAGTTTAAAGGGATCATCCGAAATAAACTGAAGGTACGATCCGCGGTTACCAATGCACAGCATTTTCTGGAGATACAGGAAGAATTCGGAAGTTTTGATGCTTACCTATGGCAATTTGTGAATGGCGAGCCTATCATCGGCCACTGGGATAGTATGGGTGACGTCCCTGTTACCACGAAAGAATCGGATGCCCTCAGCAAAGATCTGAAAAACCGGAGCTTTAAGTTTGTAGGCAGCACAATCATATATGCCTATATGCAGGCCTGTGGATTGGTAAACGACCATACCATCAACTGTTTTAGATATAAGGAAATGGTTTGATGGTGAGCAATTAAGACAGAATACCAAGTACAGTGATTCCCCCACAGTGAAATAGCAAAAATGAGTAAACGATCTATTGGTTGGCCAGCAAGTCCTCTCCTCCAGAAGAGGGTTGGGTGAAGTGAAAGATAAAAGCTGTTATTCTATTATAGCTTGAAGCATATTCTTAGCTGAAAACGAAAAAGATCAGTGGAATCCTCAGTCAAACCCCGAACGGGGTTTCATTACAGCAAACGAAGCCCGTCGAGCGCTGACTTGCTTTAGGAGGAAAAGTTGTTGTACGTGCGCCTCCAACCCCATCTCATTTAATGTTAGGGGCAATACATGGTGCGATGCCCGGATGGAAGTCAGAGACTTCCCGGTCATATACTTTTCAGTCACCGCTCCGCTCAAGACCGAAAAATCCGGAGGGCTATGGTAACAGCGTTGAGGTATATCCCAACCATATTTAGGGAGATCGCCGCCTCGGAGCTATACCAGGCCTAATTAAAGTCCCAGGCTCCTCGCGAATGGAGGTCTTTACTACTTTTCAAAAGAATCAATAAACATATCCTTATCACCGGAGCATCGGTTTTGTTTGTGAAGAGCAACCAGCCAAAACAATACTCATTGCCCTTTACCTCCCACCTCACCCTGCTGAAAACATCTGTAGTACCACAAAGAGAGAGCTTTCCAATAGGTCCCAAAATCTCAGCAGTAAGTAACCGATCTATAGATGAGCCAGGCAAGTCCTCTCCTCCAGGAGAGGATTTAGGTGAGGTGGAGTACACAGCAGTATCAGCCTTCATAGCAACTAACCATATCAATGCTGATTGAGGTAGTGATTACCCTAAAGCACTCTTAAGTCTTACAGCGAGTATTGGGGGTTTCATTACAGAGAACCAAGCCCATCGAGCACTGACTTAAGAGGCAACAGCCTCGCAAGGCTCTGATTTGCTGCAGGAGAAAGAATTGATATACGTACCCTCCAACAAGTATAGAACCAGAAAATACCATTCACTCCCCTTTCCCCCGACCTCACCCTGCCTTGACATCCCTTCGGGATACCCTCTCCTTCCACAAAGAGAGAGCTTTCCAATAGGTCCCAAAATCTCAGCAGTAAGTAACCAATCTACAGATGAGCCATCAAGTCCTCTCCTTCAGGAGAGGATTTCCCCATAAGGGGTGCCTTCGGCAAGGTGAGGTAAAAGTATATGGCAACCTCAGCCTTCATAGCAACTAACCATATCAATGCTAATAGAAGTAATACCCATATTTAACAAAATCGCCGCATCAATGAGAAGCCGCTTTTCCTTAGATGCCATCCTCCTCGCCTGCCGCAGACACATCCCCACGGGGAAGAGGAGTCTTTGAAAAAGATCATAATTGGGGTTTAAAACAAGTTGGTCCACATAATGTAAGCCCCCATCACTGTCAGGAAAAAACCGAATCCTTTGCGAAGTTGTTTTTGGGATATCTTCTCTCCCACTTTACCCCCAATAAAGCTTCCTACAATCCCTATAAGGGAGAATACAATCAGTAAATCCCAGTCCATATATAAATCAGCTTCTGCCAGTACTTCTATGTATTTATAAAATCCCAGAGAGCTCTTCAGGGTAATAATGAGTAAACTGGTTCCCACAGCTACCCGTATGGGTAAACCGCTTACCAGAACCAGGACCGGAATAATCAGGAAACCGCCTCCTACCCCAACCAACCCAGTTAACACTCCCACACCCAAACCTTCTGCAACCAACAACCACTTTGAGATGTGTATTTCTTTGGTGGGATCTAAGCGAGTGTTATCGCGAATCATCATTACAGCGGCAACCAACATCACAATGGCAAATATGATTAACTGTACATTACCGCTCACATATTTTGAGACGGCAGCTCCGCCATACGTACCCGCCATGCCTGGAATCCCAAAATAGATAAAACTCTTCCAGTCTACTTCCTTTTTTATGATATAAGGGATAGAACCCACTCCACTGATAGCTGCTACTATACCCAGCGATTCAGCAATAGCCAGTTTCTCCGGTACATCCACAATATAGACAAGCACAGGAACGGTAAGAATAGACCCTCCGGAGCCCAATAATCCCAACGAAATTCCAATTAATAAAGCACCAAGCCAGGCCCAAGCCATCAATTAGCCCCGCTCCACTTATGCTGTTCCAGCCAGGGCTCCACCTTATCATCTACATACTTAATCTGGAAGCCGGCTCGCTCCAGCATAGCTGAAGCAGCGGATGCTCTTGCTCCCGACCGGCAGTGTACCAACACTTCCTTGTCTTTGGGTATCTCATCCAGCCGGGCCAATAAACGGGTGTGAGCTATATTCTGAGCTTCCGGATGGTGACCTTCATCAAACTCTGATTTCTTACGAACATCCAGCAGGTGCGTCCCCTCTTGTTCCATATACTCATCCACTTCTGCGAAATCAATGGTATCGGTCTTAAAAAGCTTTCCGCCTGCTTCAGAAAAAGCTTTTAGTTCGTCCGGAGTTGCATACCCTTTGATATTATCAAGCCCGATCCGTATTAAATCCCGAACGGCATCTTCTACCTTATTGTCTGAAATAATGAGATAAATATCTTCATCTTCTTCCACATAAGAACCTACAATGGTGTTGAACTGCTTATTCATTGGAGACAGTAGAGATCCATGAATATGCTCCTTCATAAAGCTGGTACGATCACGGGTATCCACAATCACTGCCTGGTTCAACCGTACTTCACCTATCATTTTTTCTATGGTGATATGCCTGGGGGCCGGCATAGAACCCAACACCTTTGGGCCACTCCTGTTATCTCTTTTCATTCTCGCAAAATACAGGGGAGGTTCAGGCTGTCCCTTCAAGATAAAGTCCACAAACTCTTGCTGGCTGGTAGCCGCCCGGATTGAGCCGTTAAAACGTTGTTCGTATCCAACCGTAGATTCCGGTACAGCCCCAAGAGCTTTTCCACATGCACTTCCTGCTCCATGTCCCGGCCATAACTGAAGGTAATCGGGTAGTTCCCTGAATTTTTCCAGCGATTTATATAAAACCTCAGCAGAACTCTTCATCACTCCTTTTTGTCCGGCTGCCGATTCAAGTAAATCTGGCCGGCCAACATCACCTACAAACACAAAATCGCCAGACAGCAGCCCCATGGGCTCATCTGCCGCCGCACCATCCGTAACCAGGTATGCAATGTGCTCAGGGGTATGTCCCGGGCTGTGCATTACCGTAAACCGGATGTTTCCAATTGAAAATAGCCCCCCCTCCTTCAATAACTCATAATTGTAGGTACTGTCCTTCAACCATTCGTATTTCCAGTCATCGCCGCCTTCATCCGAAGCATATACTTTAATTCCCTTTTCAGCCAGTTCTCTAAGTCCGGTTAGGTAATCGGCGTGAATATGAGTGTCGGCTGCGGCAACAATCTTTAAATCGTTTTTATCTGCGAGTTTCTGATAGCGATCTATATCACGCATGGGATCAATAATAATAGCTTCACCGGAAGCCTGACAACCAATCAAATAGGCATATTGTGCCAATTTTTCTTCAAATATTTGCTGAAAAAACATCTACTCTTTATCGATTTATTTTGAACGTTAAAATAGCATCTTTCACATTGAGAGAACCACAATGTATAATTGTCCACCTTTTTTTATGATGAACCCTGCGATACCCAGGCATTTATTCAGCCTTTAGGCCCGCTTGAACTAATTGCTGAAAGCCGCCGATATTATACACTTTTTCAAACCCTTTTTCTTTCATCAGTTTTGCCGCCTGACCGCTTCTATTACCCGATCGGCAGTATAAATAGTAGGTTTCATCTTTGGTGAGATTATCGATTTGTGCTTTAAACTCACCATTTCGGAAGTCATAGTTATGATCGGCCAGTTCCAGATGTCCGTTGTTGAATTCTTCTTTGGTGCGTACATCAATAACCAAGCCGGGGTTCTCTTTATGTTTTTGTTTAAAGGTCTCCGCATCTATACGGGTAGCTTTGTTTTCGTTCCCGGAGGTAACATAAAAGAAAACAAAAGCTGCTACGGTTAATGCGATTACGGTTAATATAATTTTCATTATGATATGATTTTATTAGATGTTATCCCTTTTTACTGATGTGTAGTATGTTTTTTTCTCCTACCGTTCAACCCCAAACCAGCTGAAAATATCTTCAGCCAGGCACCATTTAGTAAAGGATGATTGCAAGAGATTAATTCCTACAAAAAGGGTTAGTATAATCCAGTAGGGATTCACAAAACATGCAAGTACGGCACTCAAAATTACCATTGTTCCTGCAAGTCTGCGTATTCCCATTTCCATTGGGCTCATTACTGAGCATGACGATTGCTGTTTCTGTTCTTTCATGATGTTAAGCTGAGGCCTCCACATTTAATTGATAGGCATGTATGGGTGAATACCTGGTTTCGCTGTGCTCCCGATTGTATTGTTTAACCGCATCAAGCACTCTTGAAACGGCTTGTTCTTCCTGGAAAGTGAAAAACATTTTCGAAAACCGTTCGTCCTGATTTTGAGCAAACCAGTTCGAAAGATCTGGTTTATGTTCTTCGGTGTTAAATCCGTAGATCTCGGTTTCGCTGTACATAGGCACGCCTTCTTCCCGGAGCAATTTCCGTACCTCTTGCGTATGCTCCTCAATAGATAGAATAATTAGTAGTTTCATATACTTAGGTATTGGATGTTAAAGATTCGGTCTCTTTTCGGTTATGCTGAAATCGAATGGTCATATAATAGATCAGTGGTACCATCAGCAGGGTTAGAGCGGTAGATGCGATGGCTCCTCCCATCAACGAGATAGCCAGTCCCTGAAAAATAGGATCAAATAAAATCACAAAGGCACCAATCACTACGGTACCTGCCGTAAGCAAAATTGGCATAGTACGCACCGCACCGGCTTCAATAACCGCCTGTTTAAGCTCAACCCCATCTCCCAGACGAAGCTGAATAAAATCTATCAGCAGTACCGAGTTACGTACCATAATTCCCGCCAGAGCGATCATCCCGATCATGGAAGTAGCTGTAAAAAAAGCTCCCAGAATCCAGTGCCCCAATATAATACCCACTAAAGAAAGCGGGATAGCTACCATCATTACAATGGGCACCTTGAAATCCTGGAACCATCCTATAATCAGCATATAAATGATGATCAAAACAATCCCAAAAGCAATTCCCAGGTCGCGGAACACCTCGTAAGTAATCTGCCACTCCCCATCCCATTTCAGCGTGTAATCTTCTTCCATAAACGGCTGACCTGAAAATATTTGGGTTATACTATATCCTTCGGGAACGGCTATTTCCTCCATTTTTTCGCCCGCATCCAATAAAGCATATACCGGGCTTTCGATGGCACCGGCTACTTCAGCTGTCACATATATCACATTGCGCTGGTTCTTCCGGTACATGCTTGGTTCGCGTGATTCTTCACTTAAGGTGATTAAATCTGAAATGGGAATCATAGTTCCTGTACTGCTTTTCACATATACTTGCCCCAATTCTTCTACTCCGGAGCGATACCCTTCGGCCAATTGAAGCACAATAGGCACTTCATTAATGTCATCCCCGCTGTGAATTCGCCCCGTTGTTGTTCCGTTTAAAGCGGCAGAAACAGTCTGCACTATTTGTCCCGGAGTTACTCCTGCCTGCAATGCTTTCTGGGTTTGGATGTCAAACTTAAAGCGGGGCTGTGGTGCCTCCCTCATCCAGTCTACATCTACCACCCCATCCAGCTGATCGAAAATACTCATTACTTCTCCGGCTATTCGCTCTCTTTCCTCTTCTTTTGGTCCATATACCTCAACTACCAGGGTGGAAAGTACCGGAGGACCGGGCGGCACCTCTACCACTTTAATATTGGCATCGTACTTCTCTCCCACTTTTTGCACAAGCGGGCGAATTTTCTTTGCAATTGCATGACTCTGATCTTCTCTGAGAGATTTATCTACCAGGTTCAGCTGAATATCAGCAATATTGGAACCTTTCCGTAGATCATAATGGCGTACAAGTCCGTTAAAATTAATAGGGGCATTTGTCCCGGTATAAATCTGGTAATCGTGTAATTCAGCCACTTCATCCAGGATCAATGCTACTTCTTTAGCCACTACATTCGTTCGCTCCAGGGTGGTGCCTTCCGGCATATCCATAATAAGCTGAACTTCATTTTTATTGTCGAAAGGTAGCATCTTTACTTCCACCATTCGGAATACAAAAAGTAAAGTAGAAGCCAGTAACAACACGGTAACGCCGATTATAAAACTCCACCTTTTCTTTCCGCTGTCCAGTAAGGGTTTCATAGATTTGTAATACAGTCTGTAGATCAGGGTCTCCTCCAGGTTATAGGAAGCCTGCTCTCCTTCATCACCCTCCTTAACATAGGGTAGCAGTTTATAGGCCAGCCAGGGAGTAATAATCAGGGCCACGATAAGAGAGAAAATCATAGCCAGCGTAGCCCCTATAGGCATTGGACTCATATATGGTCCCATCAACCCAGACACAAAAGCCATAGGCAGTACGGCCGCAATAACGGTAAATGTGGCCAGTATGGTAGGATTTCCTACTTCGTTGATAGAGGCAATTGCCGCCTGCCGGAGCGGGAGTTTTCGCATCTTAAAATGGCGGTGCATATTCTCAGCAATGATGATGGAATCGTCCACCACAATGCCTGTGACAAATACCAATGCAAATAGCGTAATCCTGTTCAGGGTATAGCCGAACATATAATACAGAAACAAGGTGAGCGCAAAAGTTACCGGCACCGACAGAAATACCACCAATCCGCCTCTCCATCCCATCGAAAGAGCAACAACGATGGTTACTGCTATAATAGCCGCTAATAAATGCTCCAGCAGCGAGGATACTTTTTTGGCCGCTGTTTCTCCATAATTACGTGTGGTACTCACGGTTACTTCAGATGGGATCAATGTCCCTTTTAAAGCCTCCGTTTTTTCTTCAATCAGAGAAGCGATAGCCATGGCATCCGTCCCCGAACGTTTGGCAATTGAAATGGTTACCGCAGGGTATGAAACCCCGGGCGTGCCTTTATCGCCTGCGGCCCCTACGCCATACGACACATAAGCAGCAGGTTCAGAAGGGCCTTCTTGTACATCTGCTATGCTCCCTAAATACACAGGGTCTCCCTCTTTAACATCTATGATAAGATGTTCGATATCGGCTGCCTCTTTTAGAAAAGAACCTGTTTTAACCTGGTATTCAACATCATTTTTATTAAATACCCCGGAAGACAATTCCTGATTTGAGGCGTTAATCATTCTTTTTACCTGGGCGATACCAATTCCATATGCAGCCATTTTGGTTTTATCCAGCACCACGTTTAGCTGCCGACTTCTGCCACCGTGAACTTTTACTTCTGCTACATCCGTGATTTTTTTAAGCTCAGTGCCGAGTTCATCCGCTAGCCGTTTTATTTCATAATCAGAATACACTTCACTCCACAAGGTGAGTGTCATCATAGGCACATCATCTATGGAGCGTGTCTTTATAAGCGGTTGTGTGGCGCCTCCCGGCATTTTATCGGAGTGCTTCATCAACTCGTTGTACAATCGAACCAGGCTACGTTCCACATCTTCCCCTACATAAAAACGAGCCGATACCATAGCTTTCCCCTCCATGGATGTAGAATACACATACTCTACCCCTTTTATATTGGAAAGTACTTTTTCCAGGGGAATGGCTACCCTCTGTTCAACTTCGTCTGGAGATGCCCCGGGATAACCTATAAAGATATCCGCCATGGGCACATCAATTTGTGGTTCTTCTTCTCGTGGTGTGAGATAGGTTCCATATACCCCCAGTGCCAGAAAGGCAATCATTAACAAGGGCGTTAATTTTGAATGTATAAACGCCTGAGCAACCGTACCTGCAATACCTGTTTTCATTTTCTAAACCCTCTCTTAATTAATTAACTGCTTCTACCTTAATGCCGTCTCTGGATATGCGCTCACTATTTTTTACATAGTATTCGCCCTCTTTCAAGCCTGACAGTACTTCTACCATCCCATCTTTTTCCTGTCCGGTGCGGATCCACCGCAGCAACGCCTCTTGATTTTCATTCAATGTGTACACACCGGTAAGCTGGCCTCTTTTAACCAATGCCTCTGTAGCAACAGCCACAACCCGCTCTTTATGCCGGGGGAAGTATACGATTGCATACATCCCGGAATGTAATGCTGAGGTTTCCTCAGCATCTGTAAATTTCAATTCAGCAGAATACTGCCGGCTTCCCGGGGCAGCTGAAGTTCCCACCCTGGCTACTACAGCCCTTTGATATGCTGAAGCTGCTGCAGGCACCTGAAGCTGGAGGGTGTCACCCCGACTGACTGACTGTATGATTGACTCAGGAATAGCTACCACTACTTTAAACCCACCTTGCTTTTCGATCGCCAATAATGGGTATCCCGGATTGGCCATATCTCCTTCGTCAACATATTTGGCCACAATTACCCCATTATAGGGCGCTTTAATTTGAGTATAGGTCAGCATATCATTAATCTCGTTCAATTGACCTTGGGCTGATCTCAACCGGGCCTCCGCCGACTGATATGCGGCTTCTATGTCATCCCACTCTTTTTGAGTAGCACTACCTTGTTCAACCAGTGTTTTTATTCTGTTATAATTCTTTTTGGTGTTTTGGAAATGCACACTGGCCTGGATGATCGCAGCTTCAACCTGGTCTTTGCGGGCTTCCAGATGATCATCCTTAATATGTACAATAAGCTCTCCCTTACGTACTTCATCTCCAATATCAAATGGGATAGATTCAATTTCTCCACTTGTCCTGGTTCCTATCTCACTTCTGATTTCACTTTTAACGGTGCCGCTTAACTGAAGGGAAGATAACAGCACTTGCCGTTCAGCCTTCAAAATTTCAGCCTGAATTTCTGCTCCTTTTTGTTGAGCTGCAGAAGTATCCTGGTTTCCTGAACAAGCCGATGTTAGTACTGCCAGACCCATCAGAATAGTCCCTAATAATGTATTGTAGTTCGTTAATACGTTCATAATGTATATTTTTAAAAATGATCTGTGATGTCTACAGCTGCTCTTCCAGTAAATATTCAAGAGTAGCGATTGAAATATGATATTGATACAGCGCTTGCAGCCATCTCAGTTTATTCTCCAGGTTTTTCGTTTCTGCAAGCAGTACATCTGCGGTTTTCTCCAGCCCTTGTTGGTAGCGGTCGTTTCGTATTCTCAGGTCCTCTTCCGATTGTTCTATCGAAGCCTCCATCAGCTCTACGCTTTGCAGTGCTTCTCCCAAAGATCGCCGGGCTTCATTGATCTTAAATTCATGCTGAAGGCGATGCTGCTCGTATTGTAATTCAGATTGCTTTAGTTCAGCCTTGCGCTGGCTAACCAATCCTGTCTGTTTCATGCCCTTAAAAAGATCCCATTTTAAACTGGCTCCCACCATGTAGTTGTCTGCGTCATTCCCGAAGGCGCCGGAGGCATGCAGTTCGTAGGCTCCAAAAACAGTTAAAGTGGGAAGAAAACCTGATTTTGCGGCTTTAAGCATTTGACCTGAGGCCTTCATCCGGTTCTCCAAAGCCAACAGCGATGAGTTAGAATATTCTTCAGGCAGGGACAGAGAACCGGATGCCGCTGTTTCAAGTTTGTTGGTTGTTTGGATGGTATAAGTGCTCTTCATCCCCATAAGCATCAGCAGCCGATCGTTTACTGAATCCCGTTGGTTTTTTGCTTTAAGGAGTTCCCGTTCAGTATTTAGCACACTTACACTTGCCTGCAGGTATTCAGCCTTTGACACCATTCCCTGCTCCATATAATCGGAAACCTGTTTTTTGAAAGCTTGTGTGGTTGCCAGGTGTTTCTCTAAAACCTCAAGCTGCAAATCCTTCATTGACAACTGGTAATACAGCTCTTTTACCTTCAGCTTTGTGTATTCTAAAGTCGCATTCAACTGGCTGGCTGCAGACGTATATTGATATGTGGATGCACTCCGCTTAAATAGTCCCTCTGCATTCAGAATAGGTTGTACCACCTCCACTTTTGTAGTAAAGTTATGGGTGGCATCCGGGGCATTGAGGTTAGCCGGGGCAAAATCTGCCTGTGTAATAATACCCTGCCGCAGCTTAATGCCAAACACCCCAATCGGATCATTGGTTTTAACTGCAGCCTCTTCAATTGAAATACGCGGCAGGAAAACGGCATTAGCCTGCTGCATACCTGCTTTTGCTGCCCTTTGCTGTTGCCTGGAAAGGCGTACCTCATAGCCTTCGGAAGATGCTTTATTTAAGGCTTCTTCTAATGATAGCAGCAAGCCTTCTTTATCCTGAGTATCCATTTGTGCAATGGATGGCAAAGCAAACGTAGACAATACAATGCCAAGCCAGGCTGTTTTAGTTAGTCTGTTCATTTTCTTATCTCTTATGTGTGATTAGATCTGTGTAAATGACGCGCTATAACGCATCAATCGCTTTCTCCAGACGTTGCTTTACCTCTTGGGCAATACCTCCCAGGGAGTCGTTTTGTACTGCCTGCATAGAAGCAACCGGATCTACTGCCGTAACTTCTACGCTCCCGTCTTCATGTTCTTCTACAATTACATTGCAGGGAAGCATAACCCCAATCTTGTCTTCCTTCTCAATAGCCTGATGCGCAAAATTCGGATTGCAGGCACCTAAAATCCGGTATTTCTTAAAATCCAGATCCAGTTTCTTTTTGAACACTTCATTTACCTTGATTTCTGTGAGGATACCGAAACCTTCTTCTTTTAAGGCTGCGGTTACGCTCTCAATTGCTTCTTCAAAATTCTCTTCAACTATTTTTGACTTGTAATAACTCATCATGGTCTCCTGTTTTTAGTTCAGAAGCAGAATACGGAGGATTTTTCATTTGTAACAACATGTTATAACAAGTATATTCACAACAAAAAAATGATGGCAGAACATATACCTCAATACCAGAAAATAGCCTGCAAGCTCCGGGAAGAGATTGTGGAAGGATACTACTCGGAAGGTGACAAGCTTCCTTCCGAAAAAAGATTATGCGAATATTTTGATGTAAGCCGTGTCACGGTGCGTCATGCGCTGCAATTGCTTGAGAATGAAGACCTGATCCACAAAAAACAAGGGTTGGGTGCTTTTGTATCGAACATTGATGTAGCCAACAAATTAGTTCAGCTCACCGATTTTTCCGAAGACATGCGCAAAGCCGGTTTTGAGAGTAAATCCAAACTCATTTCACTGGAAAAAACAGGCCCCGTTAAAGATGTGAATACATTCCTTGAACTCCGCCCGGATATGAAGTTAATCCGAATTGACCGGGTCCGACTGGCCAATGATAAAGCCGTTGCCTTTGACAGAACCTGGCTTCCTCCTGCTTATGGTCAACTATTGTTTGATGAGAATTTAACCACAAACACCCTTTACGAGCTTATTGAAGACAAGTATGAGATTCCCATTATTGGGGGGAAATATCAGATTACCGCTGCAACAGCAGATGAATACATAGCCAAGCATCTGGGGGTTCCCGTTGGGAGTGCCCTCCTTGAAATTGACCGGTGTTCGCGCACATACGGCAACAAGAAAATTTATTTTCAAAAAAGATATTACAATCCGGACCAGGTTTCCTATGAGGTTGAACTCTCCAGAAATGAAAATACAGATGTATCTTCCAGGAAAGGATTACCCTTAAAAGAATTTATTCCAAAATTTGCTAAATACGAGCAATAACAGCATCTTTTCGATACATTTTTTAACAATTCTAAATCGATCTATCATGAAAATTTTCGGGAAATTGAGAATACTTGGCATTCTCCTGATACTCATGGGTTTTGGTTATAGTACCACTCAAGCCCAATATCTGGAAGAATTTGAAAACAAAGTCACAGAGTTCACCTTAGACAACGGACTCCACTTCATTATTATAGAACGGCATCAGGCTCCTGTTGCCAGTTTCTATACTGCTGTAAATGTTGGCGGAGTAGATGAACCGGTGGGCAACACCGGTATTGCTCATATCTTTGAGCATATGGCCTTTAAGGGAAATGACTATATAGGCACCACAGACTGGGAAAAAGAGAGCAAAGTCATTGAACAAATGGACGAAGCTTACCAGGCATGGCTGGCAGAAAAATATTCTGTTAACCCTGACTCTGTCAAACTTGAAGAATTATGGAGTACGTTCCAGGATCTTCAGGAAAACTCTAAACAGTATGTAGTTAATAATGAGTTTTCTAAAATTATTGAGAAGAATGGAGGTACAGGTTTAAATGCCTCTACCAGTTCTGATCGCACCAATTACTTCTATAGCCTCCCTTCCAACCGGGCCGAGCTGTGGTTTAACCTGGAAGCAGGACGTTTCAAGAAACCGATATTCCGGGAATTTTATGTAGAAAAAGAAGTAGTACGGGAAGAGCGGCGAATGAGAACCGAATCTAATCCCGTAGGCCGCCTTGTTGAAGAATTTATTGCCGTGGCCTATACCGCCCATCCGTATGGACGACCCGTTGTCGGCTGGAATTCAGACATTACCGCTACTACTATTGAAGATGCCCATGATTTTTATGAAAAATACTATGTGCCCAGTAATATGACCATGGCTATTGCCGGTGACGTAGATCCGGATAGAATGAAAGAACTGGCCGAAACCTATTTTGGAGATCTGGAGGCAGGAGAACCGGCTCCGAAGGTAACTACGATTGAGCCACCCCAGCGGGGAGAACGCCGTTTTACAATTGAAGGAAAATCTCAACCCATTTTGTTAATGGGATATCATGGAGTATCTCAATCGCATGAAGATTTTGAGGCCTTAAACCTCATGGGGAATATGATTTCAACCGGCCGTACCTCGCGTCTTTATAAAAAACTGGTGGAAGAAGAGAAGATGGCCCTCCAGGTTGGAGCCTTTAATGGTTTTCCGGGATCCCGCTTTTCATCTCTGTTTCTGACCCTGGCTGTTCCCAACAGAGGTATTGATGTGGACTCTCTTGAACAAGCCGTTTATACAGAAATTGAAGCGGTAAAAGAAGGAGATCTCACCCAGGAAGAATTAGACCGTGCACGCACCAACATCCGTGCTAACCTGATACGGGGACTTAATAACAATACCGGTTTAGCTCTTTCTTTCGCCAATGCCCATATGGACCAAGGCAACTGGAGAGAAGTATTCCGCCGATTAGACAGGATTGAACAGGTTACTCTTGAAGATATCCAGCGTGTAGCCAAAAAATACCTGGTAAAAGACCAAAGAACTGTTGGCGCTACCGTCAAAGCCGATTCCTAACCCAAGATTTTTAATTCTTAAGAATATACATTATGAAACGACTAATAATCTTATCATTTGTCATGATGTTTTCGCTGTCTCTGATGGCTCAAAAACGTTATGATGAAATCGAATATCCCGAATTAAATGAAATTGAAACTCCCGCTATCGAAGAATTTAGCCTCGATAACGGAATTAAATTTTACCTGGTTGAAGACCACGAACTACCCCTCGTTAATGTACGGATATTAGTACAGTCAGGAAGTATCCTGGAGCCCAAAAGCAAAACGGGACTGGCTAGTATGACGGGCACAGTAATGCGAAGCGGTGGTTCCGAGAACTACCCGGCAGATAAGCTCAATAAGCTGCTTGAAGATAATGCAGCAAACCTATCTACTTATTTGGGATTCAGTTCCGGTGGAGCCAGCCTCAATGTGCTCAAAGAAGATTTTGATGACATATTACCTGTGTTTGTAGATGTACTTCAAAATCCTGCTTTCCCCGAGGATAAAGTTGACCTGGCTAAAACACAGACCAAAAGCGGTATATCTCGCAGAAACGACAATCAACAAGCTATTGGAAGCCGGGAATTCAGAGATCTTATATATGGTGAAAATTCCATCTATACCCAGCAAACAGAATATGAAACCGTAAATAATATCAGCCAGAACGATCTCATAAACTTTCACAAAGATGCTTTTGTAGGCAACAATATGATGATTGGTATTGTTGGGGATTTTAATACCGAGGAAATGAAGCAGAAGCTGGAAGAAGCTTTTAGCAGTTTCCCCGCCGGAGAGGAAACAAACATTATTTTTCCCGAAGTCAATTATGACTATCCCGTCACCATTAATTTTGTAGACAAACCTGATGTTAACCAAAGTTTTGTAACACTCGGCCATATAGGTGGTCTGCGTGAAAACCCCGACTATCCGGCTATACAGGTTATGAACCAGGTGTTGGGAGGTGGATTCTCAGGACGTCTGTTCCAGAAAGTAAGAACTGAGCTTGGATTAGCTTACTCGGTAGGTGGAGGATATCGTTCTAATATTAACTATCCAGGCTCTTTCCAGATAACCACTATGACGAAAAGCTCTACCACAGCCGAAGCCATAGACGCCATTATTGAGGAGATAGAGCGAATGAAGACAGAACCGCCCACAGAAGAAAAACTGCAGGAAACCAAAGATCAGTTTTTAAACTCACTGGTATTTCGGTCGGTTAGCAAGTCTCAGATACTAAATCGTCAGATGAACAACGAATATAATGGGCTTTCTCCTGAAGCCTTTAATGAACTTATTGAAGGCATTAAAGCAACTACTCCTGCCGATGTACAAAGTGTAGCCAAAAAGTACCTGCGCCCTGACAAGCTGCAAATTCTTGTAGTGGGCAATAAAGAAGAAATTGGGGACCAACTCGATAAATATGGCAACATAAATGAACTGGATATCTCCATTCCACAACCTCCCGCTGAAAAAAAAGAACAAGAAGCTGGTGATGCTAATCAAGGAAAGGAATGGTTAGCCAAAATGGCTGAAGCTGTTATCGAAGCCGGCACTGAAGTTACTTCTATTGCGCAAACGGGTTCACAAACTATTGTTACCCCTCAGGGAGCAGTTGATATACCAGGTACCATAACAAATAACTATGCAGAAGATAAAGTGAAAGCAATACTGAATGCTCCTCAGGGTACAATTGAAATGACTGTACAGGACGGAAAGGGCACTCAAAAAATGGCTGGTCAGGAATTCCCTATGCCGCCGGCTTCGGTAAAACAAATCCAACAAGAATTAGAGCGAGATTACATTAATATAGCATTATCTTATGCATCTCTGGAAGCCGAATATCTTGGAAAAGAAAGTATTGACGGTACAGAATATGTGAAATTGCGTGTTAATTTTGACACCCCGGTAACCTATTACCTGGATCCTGCGACCAATTTACCGAATATACTGACTTATGAGCAGTTCAATCCACGATTAGGTAAATCCCAACAAGTTAAAACCACCTACAGCAACTGGAAAACCGTAGATGGTGTTACTTTTGCCTTTACGGTAGAAAGTACTGCTGATGGTGAGAAAACCTCATCGCAGAGCATCGAGAGCATTGAGGTAAACAAAGAAAACTAAACAAGTTCTATCTTTAAATATTGATCCTGCATCTCTTTATTGAGGTGCGGGATTTTTTTTAGCCTTTCAGTGTTTGATTTGGTATATATTCAATAGTTCAAAAAAATAAAGATTATTATTTATGTCAGTTTGGAATAAAGAATATCCAGCACCTTCCGAATACGCCCATTATTACTCTGGATATGTAGAGCATGTACCCAAGAGTAACATCATTGAGACCTTAAACTCACAAATGCATGAGTTCTATACCTTCATTAATACCATCCCGGGCGAAAAAGCTTTTTCTTCCTATGAAAAAGGAAAGTGGACCATTAAGCAGATTGTAGGACACCTCATTGAAACGGAACGGGTGTTTGCACATCGCGCACTTTGTTTCAGCCGAAGGACTCCCTATGATTTGCCTTCTATGAAACAGGACGATTGGGTGAAGTACTCCAATCACAACAGCCGGAAACTAAGTAACCTGGGGAATGAGTACCTGGCAGTCCGTATTTCAAGTATTCACTTGTTTCAAAATATGACCAAGGAAATGCTCTCATTAAAAGGCACAGCCAGTGGGGTGGAATTTACAGTACGTTCTATTCCCTTCATCATTGCCGGCCATGAACTCCATCATTTAGATATTATTAAAGAAAAGTACCTGTAATACCCCGGCAATCACTCAAACCTCAGTTCATAGCATTGGCTTTTCTCAGGTCTGATGTAGAAAAGCCGGAAGTATCATCTTCGGTTGAGCCTTGTCCTGCGTTTAGGATTCTTTGCATCAATACGTCTTGATCGGATGTTTCCTTCAAACTCAGACTCTTCCCATGGGCAATCCACTTTTTTATTTTCTCTACAAAATCAGATCCTATGCGATATACCACAGTGGCTCCGAGATCTTGCAGGGCTGCCGCATTGCAGAGCTGTTCATATTGGTTGCGGATGGGAATAGTTAAAAGTTTCTTACCGAGATACATAGCCTCAGAAGTAGTCTCAAAACCAGAAGCCGATATAATACCTATGCAGCTTTCAATACTTTTCAAAAAACAGTCCTTTCCTGTAGGCTGTACCTTCACATTTCCTCTTTCATAGGCATGCTTGCAATAGGGTGAAAAAATATGCCATTCCACCGATTTAATCTGTACCAGGATACTGCACAATGTCTGGTAATCGAAAGCCGGAAGGTATACTGTCACATGATTCTTCTGTAATGGATTTAATGCTTTGATTTGATCCCGGATGATAGGCGGTTCAATAAAATCATCATAACGGATATAATGTGATCCCACAGCGGCGGTACAGGGTGCAAAGTACCTCAATATTTGTTCCGAGACAAAAGATTTACGGGAAGGCCGGGGCACTTCAACAGACAAAAAGGAAGCCTGATGACTAATAGCCACACAAGGGATACCGGCCGTGCGGGCTGCCCAAGCTGATACAGGTTCAAAATCGTTGACAACAAAATCATAGGCATCCACCGGGAGTGTTCCAACATCCCGCATGAACTGCATAGGTTGAAGGTTCAGTGCTGTATCCAAAAAATCTATACTCCCTTTATTATCATAGGAGAAGCTAATTCCACGTGGTTTATAAGCAATTTCACCTTCCACATTCAGCTTATAATTATAGCCGCTGATCAGTACTTCTACTTCTGCAAATTCCCTGAGTTTTGGTAAAACTACCCGGGCCCGGCTTATATGCCCATGCCCGGTTCCCTGAATACCGTATAAAATTTTCATCCCAGCATTTTTTTATGATCCATTGAGTGAGCATGCATCAATTTGTTGATTTTTGGATTTTCCTGAAGAATGATATCCTCACTGTATCGGTACAAATTCCATTCATACCCGTCATATTCCAGGGAAGTCAGATTCTCAACCCAGTCCCCTGAATTCAGATAAATAACCGATCCTTCTTCATTCTCATACCCTCTTATCTTCGGTTGATGGATGTGCCCGCACACTACGTAGTCATAGCCTTCTTCAATGGCCAGTTTCATGGCTGTCATCTCAAAATCATCAATAAAGCTGACCGCCTGTTTCACACTGTCTTTTATTTTCTTTGACAGAGAAAATCTTCCATATCCCAGTTTGTCGGATATATAGTTGGTCATGCGGTTCAGTAGAATAAGCAGCTCGTACCCATGCCCTCCTATTTTGGCAATCCACCGGCTGTGCTTCATCACTATATCAAAAATATCCCCATGAAAGAACCATACTTTCTCTCCATTCAAATCCAGCACCAGTTTATCACGAATAAACAAAGGGCCCAATTGCAGGCTCGACACTTTGCGAAGCATGTCATCATGATTCCCAGTGAGGTAATAAATATCTACTCCATTGGTCATCATGTTGATAAGTGTTCGAATGACATGCATATGAGCTTCGGGCCAGTAATACTTTTTAAAATTCCACATATCAATAAAATCGCCATTCAAAATTATGCGTTTTGGATTTATGGAGTTCAGATATTGAACCAATTCTACAGCATGGCAACCTACAGTTCCCAGATGAACATCCGATAATACAACAGTGTCAAGAGATCGTTTCATAACCAGCTATTGATGATTTTTCACAAATATCGATTATACATATTATCTGTGATTTGTCCAGGAATGATCAATTCATTATCTCTGTGTTAGCGAATTATTACGCTTGACTGAGAAAACTGAATGATTAAATTGAGGCTCTTGTATAAATCTGAACCTGAACCACTATACATAATCATGAGTGACGCAGCTAAAAAAATTGTCCACGTACATCTCCCAAAAGACGAAGCATTCAAAACAACACTGACCGCCGGCAAACATGAGTTAATTGCTGATGAGCCGGAACATGTGGAAGATGGCAAAGATCAGGGACCAGATCCCTACGACTATTTGCTGATGAGTCTTGGCACCTGTACAGTTATGACCATAAAAATGTATGCCCGCAGGAAAGAATGGACGGTCGAAGATATTTACCTGGAACTGCGGCATAACAAAAGCCATGATGAAGACTGTGAGAATTGTGAAGACAAGAACAGTAAAATTGATGTAATCGAAAAAGAACTTATTGTAAAGGGGGACTTATCCGACCAACAAATGCAACGACTCCTGGAGATATCTAAAAAATGCCCGGTGCACCGAACACTCCAAGGTGATATTAAGCTAAAAAGTACGATTGCGGCAGGATAAAACTTTCTCAAGTTTTGTGAATTATTTATTGTCCACACTGATCATCCGCTATTAATCTTGTATTACTTCATTCCATAGATTTACATGCGCAACTCAGCAAAAAGAATACTAACCAACGCTATCCTTGAAGCTCAAACCTGGAAACCCGACCGGTCCCGTTTAGCGCTCGAAAATGATTTTTATGAACTCATGCTCCGCGGCCCTTCCCTGGATGAATATCCGGAGCTTTGGAGAGACCTCAGAATAGCCCTGGCAGAAAATGAGTTTTTAGAGAATCCGGACCTGCAAGAGTTTCTGAGCCGCACCGATTATGCCCGAGAAGGCTATTGGTGGTTCGATCCTGCGGAGTGGAAAAACTTTTAAGTGCCGGGTTTAAAAAACGGTTTGTATGATTGCACATTATCATCTGTAGGTATAACACTCATTTCTCATGCGGTTTCAAGTCTTCTGAAGCTGCAAAAGATGAAGTTTTGAATAGTGTCAAACGGTGTTTTGTGGTCAACGGATATGCATTTTATCTTTTCAAAGAAATCCTGTAGCAGTTTAGCCATTGTCTGCTCGGAGTATTGGTTAATTTCAATACCGCTGCACTTTTTGGGCCCTTGCTCGGAGAATGTCCCGATCACCAAATAACCTTCAGGTTTTATGTTAGACCTGATCGTCTTGAGATAGCTTTCTATTTCCTTTTCGTTGGTCAGGAAGTGAAATGCGGCCCGGTCGTGCCAGAAGTCATACTTGTCTTCAGGGTTAAAATTTGCAGCATCAGCAACTATCCATTTTACTTTTCGCGCATTCTCTCCAAGTCGTTGCCTGGCTTTTTTAATGGCTTTCTCTGAAATATCGAGAACGGTAATGTCTTGGTATCCCATATCAATCAGGTGATCAACAAAAAAACTGTCGCCCCCACCAATGTCTATGATTTTTGCTTTTTTGGGGAGATCAAATTGCTTTACAAAATCCAGCGAAGTTGTTGGTGTGGGTTGAAACCAACTTACTTCGTCAATGCGCTTATTGGTGTAAATGTTCTCCCAGTGCTTCTTCCTGTCAAAGTTTTCCATCATTCTCTTTTTATTAGCCATTACAACTTATTCTGCACCATTTCCCTGATTTTAACAGCTTTCTCAAAGTGATCAAGTTTATGCTTCATTATCCACCATTCCGCAACGTCCATTAACAGTTGTGGATTGGTATTTTTATTCTCAAAAAAAGCATAAAATGAAAGTCCTACATTTTCCCCTTTCTTCTCGATCTTTTTATTACAGGTCGCAATTATCTTTTCGGCTATTATTTCATTCATTATGTTCAATCTTTGATAAAGAGTTTTGAAAAACCGAGATTTCAACCGGCAGGTAACGCAAACATTGGGCAAAAACCGGTTTTACAAAGCGTTCTGATAAATTTCTTTTCTGTACTTGCAGCCAGCATTGGCATAATAACGAGTAAAAAGGAATAAATCGGAGTTAATTTAAAATATAAACAACGCCTTGTTCAGTCTTTTCAAAACGATGTACAGACTTATTCTATACGAAATTCCGCGTTTGGACGAAGTCAAAGGGGCAACTCAATGCTATAATATTATGATCGCGAACTATAGCCTCACTTATTTATTATTGCTTGAAATCGGACAGTGTTAAAATTTCTATTTATCAAATATTTCTTTCCAGAGTATGAATGCATTTATCTTTTGTTATCGTTTTTTTATGAATTCAACCTTTCTAATTGTCCTTTTCTTTTCACAATGTTTTTATAGTCCCATTGTATTTCTCTTGATTTCTTTAACCATCTTTTTAAGTCATTCAAATCAACTTGGGCTGTCGAAGTGTAACGAATTGATGCATCTTTAAATTTACCTGTACCCATTTTAAGTTTTTCTTCTCCAAAATCTGCACCGCTCCAAAACATCAGTCGGATACAGTCTTTCAGTTTGCTGTAACCCACAATTGGATTATCATCTAAAAACCAAACAGGGTGAGCGTGCCAAATTTTGTTTTCTGCTTCGGTCAGTTCTCTGTCAATTGTCGTGGCAAGGAGGTCACATATTTCTTTGTCAACTTTTGCTTGTTTGTTGTTATATGCCTGAGTTTCATCTTTCATATTTACCTGGTTGTGCCGTTATCTAACATTATAATCAACGTGATTGTGTATGATTTCGTCGCGTGTTTAAGCATCTAATTTAGCAAATACAAACCGAATAGAAAATCCGCGAAGATTTTCATAAGGAGGCAAGTACTTGCAATGAATTATACATAGTGTTGGCGGTAGTTTTTATTCTATCCATAAGTTTCCAATTGAATAAGTTTTCGCTTTCCCACTTATAATGACTCTATCCTTTTTGTTTTGGCATTGTAATTTTCCAATTCTGTCAGAAATTTGTATTGCATTTAATTCTTTTTTTCCAAGTCTTGATGACCAAAATGGAACTAATGAACAATGTGCTGAACCAGTAACTGGGTCTTCCAATATTGATGCTTGTGGGGTGAAAAATCTTGATACAAAGTCACAATTCTCTCCTTTTGCTGTAACAATTACTCCGCCAGGATCAAGATTTATTCTGTCAAATATTTGTCTGTTAACTTTGATGCTTTCGATTTCTTGCTCTGTATCATAGACCAATAAATAATCTCTTGATTTATAAACTTCTTTAGGTTGTATATTCAAAGATTTTATAATCGTTTCAGGTAGCTCTGATGCAATAGGCATACGTGATGGAAAGTCCAAAAAGTATAAATCATTTTCTACTAAAACAGTCAATTCTCCACTTAATGTTTCAAATATTATTTTGTCATTAGGATAGTTTAAAATTGACTTTAAGCAATGGGCTGTTGCAAGTGTTGCATGACCACACAAGTCCATTTCAATTTCTGGTGTAAACCACCGTAAATGTATTTTATCTCCTTTATCTACAAAAAATGCAGTTTCAGCAACTGCATTTTCTTTTGTGATGTTAAACAATATGTTATCAGGTAACCAATCTGTTAGAGGAACAACACAAGCTGGATTTCCACCAAACGTTTTATCTGTAAATGCATCTATTTGATATAGTTCAAGTTTCATTTATGCTCATTTTTTCTAATTACCGCCCACAACAGGGTAAAATGAATAAATCATAGTGAATTTCAAAGTACGAACATCAGTTTATGCTAAAGAACTATAATGAGAATACCTTAAAAACTTATCTAAATGAGATGAATATTTTTCTGGAGTATTTGGCATGAATCGGGTTCAGGATGGTTTGATTACCTCCTTGGTTTCACGGCTGTAATCCGTCCGATTACTGGATCCGAACTACCCAATCTTTCTCTTTCCTCAATTCAGGTAGTGTGGCCCTAATTCATCGACCAGACCGGTGATCGGTCAGATCGGTTATGAGGTAGTTTGTCTTGCTATGCTTGCACAGTGCAAGAGGAGTTATCTAAAACCGATGTTATCCTGTAGATGTTAAATCATTCAGTGACAAATCCCAGGTCAAAATCGGCTTTAGTATGATGAGCCTGCTAAGCATTCCCAGCCGGGAGTTTTGTCCCGGGTGGTCGGGACCGGTACAAAGCATAGAAATCCCTCTCAACATCTCTGTATTTTTGCCTTCTGCCTTTTTATTCTCACATGCTGGTCATTTCGTTCATTTGAGCCCCATCGCGATAACATCAGGGGATTGGTCAATGGTTGGATTGAATATTGAAATGAGAGGAAAAAAGTAAAAATGAACTTATCGTAAAGAGAATCTCACCGACAAACAAGTGCAGCGGCGACTTGTAATTTCCAGAAAGTAGCCGGTTCATCATCCCCTTCAAATAGAAAATACAATTATCCGGGGATAAGACTTTATCAAGTCCCTTTAATTAATTATCGTCCAAGCCAGCATATTGCTTTTAATTTTGTCCCATTTTGCACTCGAAAATGATGTTTATGAATGAATACTTTGCAGCCCGGCCCTGGATGAATACCCTGAGCGATAGATAGATTTTTAGCATTGCCTGGCAGAAAATAAATTTCTTGAAAACCAGAACCAGCGAGAATTTCTCACCCCGTACCGATTATGTCTGGGAAAGCTACGGGTGGCTCAATCCTCAGAATTGAGAAAGAAACACAACTTCTTAATTAACCAAAATTATGATTAAAACCACGCTTAAAAATCTCACCCTTGGCTTGCTTGCATTTGGTATGGCTATGCCGGTTCTGGCTCAGAAAAACGATAGGGTCATAACCAGGGAAATTCAACATTATCGGGATAGTTTGAATACTGCCTTCAAAAATCCCGATAAATCTCCTCTGCTACCCGACGATTTTAAAGCATTTGATTCCCTGTCTGTCTTCCCTGCAAACACAGATTATTATATACGGGCTAAGTTTGTTCGCACGCCTAACCAGGAGCCCTTTCGCATGGCAACTACTTCACCGGATCGTAACCCCTGGTATGAAAAATATGGAGAAGCTCATTTCGATCTAAATGGAAATAATATTTCCGTCAATATTTATCAAAGCCATGAGCTTCGGAAAACGGAAAAATACCGTAACTACCTTTTTCTCCCCTTTCGGGATAAAACCAACGGCAATACCACTTATGGCGGTGGACGATATGTAGAATTATCTATTCCAAAGGGAGATTCCATTACCATTGGTTTCAACAAAGCCTATAATCCCTATTGTGCGTACAATGCTTCCTATGCCTGCCCGTTGGTTCCGGTTGATAACCACCTTTCCATTGAAGTTCCTACAGGAGTTAAGGCATTCAAAACCAAGAAAAAAAAATAATCACCGGGCCAAGGTGGCCGAAGCTTGGGCAACTATTGTTTCAATGCCTCCCTTGCCCAACCCTGCAATAACGCCGGGGGGGGGGGGGGGGGGGGGGGGTAATGTGCCCATGGGATGTCTGAGGCAGGTGATTATGTTCCTCTCCTCCATCGAATAATTTCACACTCAGGGTGACAGCCTTGATTCTTGGGTAGTCCCCAAATCAAAGTAATGAACATAGGAACAAAATTTCTTGGTGGATAATCCGGGTTAACAAAAAGGAGAGCTTATCGCTCTCCTTTTGTAATTACGTTGAATGAGGTACTTTAAAACTAATGTTTCCTTAGTCTATGGCTTCTATCCCTTCCTCATATGCTTCCATGGGGATGCATGAGCACACCAGGTTACGGTCACCATAGGCATCATCAACCCTGGAGGTGGCCGGCCAGAATTTGTTGTACTTGAGATGCTCTAACGGAAAAGCTCCCTTTTCGCGGGAATAGCTTCGCTTCCATTCATCGACCGTGACCACCCGTTGGGTATGTGGGGCATGTTTTAGTACATTATCTTCACGATCGGCCAGGCCATCTTCAATTTCCCGGATTTCCTTGCGGATTGAAATCATCGCCTCACAAAAACGATCCAGTTCTTCTTTGGATTCACTTTCAGTAGGTTCAATCATAAGCGTACCCGGAACCGGGAAACTCATGGTTGGCGCATGGAAACCATAGTCCATCAGACGCTTGGCCACGTCTACCGATTCTACTCCTGCAGATTGTTTAAACGGTCGCAGATCTACAATAAACTCGTGGGCAGATCTTCCACTCTTACCGGTATACAAAACCGGGTAATGATCCTTGAGGCGGTCTTTCAGGTAATTGGCATTTAGTATAGCATAACCGGTAGCGTCTGTAAGCCCCTGTAGCCCCATCATCTGTATATATGCGTAAGAAATGGCAACAATACTAGCACTGCCATAGGGAGCTGCAGAAATGGCTGTTACCCCTTTTTCTCCTCCCGTTTTAACAACCGGATGAGAAGGTAAAAAGGGTGCAAGATGCTCGGCCACTCCTATCGGTCCCATACCCGGACCGCCTCCGCCGTGTGGAATACAGAATGTCTTGTGCAAGTTCAGGTGACATACATCGGCACCAATTACTCCCGGACTGGTTAACCCAACCTGGGCATTCATATTGGCACCATCCATATATACCTGCCCGCCATGCTCGTGAGTAATTTCACAAATCTCTTTAATGCTATGCTCAAACACCCCATGAGTTGATGGATAAGTTACCATCAGGGCTGCCAGGCGATCGCTGTATGCGGCTGCTTTTTCTTTGAGATCATCTTTAGAAATATTTCCATGCTTGTCGCAGGCTACCACTACCACATCCATACCCGCCATTACCGCGCTGGCCGGATTTGTTCCGTGAGCAGATGATGGTATTAAAGCTACATTTCGCTGATGATCCCCATTATTTTCGTGATAGGCACGGATAGTCATCAATCCTGCATATTCACCCTGAGCACCGGAATTTGGCTGCAGCGACATCGTATGAAAGCCTGTAATTTCGCAAAGCCAGTTGTTGAAGTTTTCGAATAATTCGGTATATCCTTCAGCCTGTTCCTGAGGTACAAATGGATGTATTTGTCCAAACTCGGGCCAGGTAACCGGTATCATTTCAGCAGTGGCATTCAGTTTCATGGTGCACGATCCCAAAGATATCATAGAATGTACCAGGGAAAGATCTTTATTCTCCAACTGTTTAATGTACCGAAGCATCTCATGTTCCGAATGATACAGGTTGAACACCTCATGATCGAGGTATGCACTTTTTCGGCTTATCTCTTCCGGAAAGTCTACTTTTGTTTGTGTTGAAGCTTCATACACATTAAAATCCTGTGTTGTATCCAATGCTTCGGCAAACACATTGAGTACCTCCTCTACATCCTCAAGATTCTTTGCTTCATCAAATGCAATACCTGCTCTCCCGTCCTCAAAATAGCGGAAGTTTACTTCGTACTGCTCGGCAACAGATTTCACTTTTGCCTGATTGGCAACCTCAACCGTCAGAGTATCAAAAAACGTTTCATTCAATACCTTTACACCCAGCTTACTTAATCCCTGCTTCGCCAGTTTGGCAAGTCCGTGAATTTTGGAGGAAATTTTCTTTAGTCCCCCGGGACCGTGATATACGGCATACATACCAGCCATCACTGCCAGCAAAACCTGTGCAGTACAAATATTGGATGTGGCTTTCTCCCGACGGATATGTTGTTCGCGTGTCTGCAATGCCATACGGTAGGCTGGGTTTCCTTCTGCATCCTGGGTTACCCCAATGATACGACCCGGCAAGCGGCGTTTAAACTTTTCGATGGTTGCAAAATAAGCGGCATGCGGCCCACCATAACCCATGGGCACTCCAAAACGCTGGGTAGAACCGACTACTACATCTGCTCCCATCTCGCCCGGTGCTTTCAGCAAAGCCAGGCTCATCAGGTCGGCAGCTACTACAGCATATACTTTATGTTCGCTGGCTGCACTAAACAGGTTGGTGTAATCTTCAACCGAACCGTCTGTTGCCGGGTACTGAACCAATACTCCAAATAATTCAGGATCAGTCACATCCAGCTCTTTATGATTGCCCACCTGTATCTTCACACCAATGGGTTCGGCACGGGTTTGTAAAATCTCGATCGTTTGCGGATGACATAATTCTGAAACAAAAAATACATCCGCTTCTTTTCTTTTAGCTCCCTTGCGCTGTCCATACAGCATGCTCATCGCTTCTGCAGCTGCTGTACCTTCATCCAGCAAAGAGGCATTGGCCAGCTCCATGCCAGTTAAGTCACTTACCGCGGTTTGAAAGTTAATAAGCGCTTCAAGGCGGCCCTGCGCAATCTCGGCCTGATAAGGTGTATAAGCAGTATACCATCCGGGATTCTCTAATACATTCCGTTTTATCACATTAGGAACCAGTGTATCATAATACCCCATCCCTATAAATGATTTGTAGATCTTATTCTTCCCGGCTAGTTTTCTGAAAGCTGTTAAAAAGTCCTGTTCACTTAAAGCTTCTGGCAAATCAAGGGGTTTTTGAAGTCGGATACCTGCCGGAATAGTTTCATCAATGAGCTGATCAACTGAATCCGCCTGTACCTGTTCAAGCATTTCTTTTGTGGATTCAGGGGTAGGTCCGTTGTGGCGATTCGCGAATACTTCTTTATTAAAATTAATGTGCATCAGTGTGCAGAATGGGTTAAAATTTAAAGGATGACAAACGGTTATTGAATAGTCTTTGATTCCATGCTTTTAGTGCAAAGATTGACGATTCTGTAAAATAAGGAAAAATAGCTTCATTTTGCTCAACGATTATCCGGTAAATAGTTCAATTTCTCAGTTTTTTTTGATTTATTGTGATTCTTCACTGAAAAACATACACCTAATCAATTTATGAGTTATGGGAAAAGCAGTAAAATTTTTATTGATAATTTTTGTTATAGGATCATACCAGGTTTCGGCCCAGGATACAACCGGGGAAGAATCTCAGGTACAGATTGTAGTTGAGAATGACAACCTTGAGTTGAATGTAGGAGATGAGGCGGTCATTAACGCTAAAGTGGTAGACAGCGAAGGGACAACGCTGGCCGATACCCTTATTTTCTTTTCCAGAAACAGACGTGCGCTTTCTGTAACCAGAGATGGCCACATAAAAGCCCTGAAACCGGGAACATATAATGTCTTTATTTTTAAGACCCAGCAAAATGGAAATCCCCGGCTGCGCTCCCAGGCTACCGTAAATGTAATCTACCCTCCACTCGACCGTATTGCTTTTAACACCACTCCCGAACAACTCTATGAAGGTACCAGCATTCAACTTGAAGCCAGGGTATATGACAAATTAGACTTTCACCGGGAAGACCTTGAAGTCGACAATATTACTTCTTCGAATCCGGAGGTAGCTGAGGTGGACAAATTCGGCAAACTACGAGCTAAGTCACCGGGATCGTTTACCATAACAGCTTTAATAGAAGATGTAACAACAGAATGGTCATCTGAGGTAATAGCGAATCCTGTAACTTCGGTTGATCTCTCAGTGAATAGTGATGTTGTGCGAACCGGGGATGTGATTAACATCACAGCTGTACCTAAAGATCAAAACGGAAATGTGGTTCAGGATGCTCCTGTCACCTATTCCTTTACCGCGCAACCCGATGACGACCGTGGCCCTGCGGCTCCGGCCCAAATTGAACAAGATGGCCGATTTGTAGCCAATAAATCTGGCTTATATACCATCATGGCAAAAAATGCTTCTACAATCTCGGAAACAACCGTTCGTGTTAACCCTCGGAATGTAAGCCAAAAAATTGAAGTAGTAGGACATGGTGAAGTAACAGATGTTCCCACCTCAGATCTGTGGGTATGGGAAGGAGTTGATGGAAAGGATTATGCCGTTACCGGAACCCATGTAGGACGCGGCGAAGCTTTCTTTTGGGATGTAAGCGATCCCGAGAATATGGTAACCATTGATACCGTCACTGTAGATGCACGTGTAGTGAATGATGTTAAAGTTTCGGAAGACGGTCGTATAGCCGTTATTTCGCGTGAGGGTGCCTCTAACCGCAAAAACGGACTCGTAATTTTGGATGTAACCGATCCGGCTAATGTTAAGATTTTATCCCGTTTTGATGACGGGCTCACGGGCGGAGTGCATAATGTCTTTATCTATGAGGATCATGTGTACGCCATCAACAACGGCCGGCGATATGATATTATCAATATTGAGGATCCTGAAAACCCATATCGTGTGAGCAAGTTTGAGCTGGATACCCCTGGACACTCCGTCCATGATGTGTGGATTGAAGATGGAGTGGCTTATTCTTCGAACTGGACCGACGGCGTTGTGGCTGTTGATGTGGGCAGTAATATGAGTGGCGAAATGCAAGGAGCAGGCGGCTCCCCTGAGAATCCCAAAAAACTGGGGAGTTTCACCTACCCAAGCGGATGGAACCATGCAGCTTTTCCATTCAAAAGCCAATCTACTGACGATTTTTATGTTATTGCCGGAGATGAGACTTTTCCCGATGGCATACCTGCCGGCTGGATTCACTTTTTTAAATTGAATAGCTGGGAAGAAGCAGAAGAAGTAGCACGATATGAAGTTCCCGAGGCTGGTACCCACAATCTCTGGGTTAAAGATGACGTTTTGTATGTTGCCTATTATCAAGGTGGACTCAGAATCGTTGACATTTCAGGAGAATTAATGGGTAACTTATATGATCAGGGTCGTGAAATTGCTAAGTTCTTGCCCAAAGCCGGTGAAGGCAGAAGCCCCAATTCACCTATGGCCTGGGGCCCACAACCATACAAAGACTTAATTTTTGTGGCAGATATGAACTCAGGACTGTGGGCATTGAAACTCCAGCCTGTTGAAGAAACTGCCAGCGCAGAATAATATTAAACCAATACAACATTTATTTACCCTTATCATGAAAAAATACTCTACAACACTATTTTCGGCACTTTTAATACTGATGACGGGACTTTCTCCCCAACTCCAGGCTCAGGATGCTGAAGAAAACAACTCGCATACCGTAGTTACAGCCCCTTCTTCTCTTCATTTAGAAATAGGTGAAGAAGTTCAGTTAACAGGCCATGTAGAAGATGCTGAAGGAAATATTGTTTCCGATTCCCTGATCTTCTTTACAAGAGCCCGCCGCTCGTTACAGATTACTACTGACGGTAAAATTAAAGCGCTTAAACCGGGTTCTTTTACCGTAATAGCCCGTTCCATTCAAGGAGGATGGCAAGATGCTCCCCGCACAAATGTTCCGGTACAAGTAGCATATCCACCAGTAGCCGAGGTATCTCTGAATGGGATACCGAATAACTTGTACGCTGGTACCTCCCTTCCTGTTAAAGTCTTAATTGAGGATACTATGGGAGAAATGAGAACTAATGTTGATTATACAATAAGTAGCTCAAAACCATCCATAGCTACCGTTGATAATTTCGATAACCTGCAGTTACACCAACCAGGAACATTTACCTTAACGCTACAAGCAGAAGATCAGTCTTCTTCAATTACCAAAAAGGTTCAACAAAATCCTACTGCTGAACTGGCTCTCTCCCACAACTATACTCATAAAACGGTACGTACCGGAGATGTGGTGCAATTCAACGCTCAGGCTAAAACAGCCGGCGGAAGTGCGGTACAAGATGCTCCCATAACCTATTCATATATAGGAGAGCCTAATGACGATCTGGGACATGGTTCTATTGCTCAAATTGAGCAGGACGGTCGTTTTGTAGCCAACAAACCCGGCAAATACACCGTTATGGCAAAATCAGGTAATACCTTTGTTGAGCATACCTTCCGGGCAGTTCCCCGAAATGTACAACAAGAAATAGAAGTTGTAGGCCAGGGACTTGTTAGCCACACCCGCACTTCTGACCTATGGATTTGGGAAGGGGTTGACGGTCGCGACTACGCTGTTACCGGAACCTGGGGGGGTAATGGTGAAGCTATATTTTGGGATGTCACCGACCCCAAAAATATAACAGCTATTGATACGGTAACTGTAGATGCCCGAACCGTGAACGATGTAAAAGTTAACGAGCGCGGTGATATTGCTGTAATTACCCGTGAAGGTGCTTCTAACCGCAAAAACGGAATCATCATTTTGGATGTAACCGATCCCTCCAATGTGGAAATACTTTCGGAATACAATAAAGACCTAACCGGAGGGGTGCACAATACCTTTATCTACGAAGATCATGTATATGCGGTAAACAACGGCCGAAGGTATGATATCATCAATATTGAGGATCCCAGGAATCCCTATACTGTTAACAAGTTCGAGCTCGGCACCCCCGGTCATTCCATCCATGATGTTTGGATTGAAGATGGCATTGCCTACTCTTCTAACTGGTCGGATGGTGTGGTTGCTGTAGATATCGGCAGTAAGAACAGTGCTGAGATGCCCGGTGCAAATGGCTCTCCCGAAAACCCTGTGCAGTTGGGAAGCTATGCCTACCCAAGTGGTTGGAATCATGCCGCATTTCCGTTTAAAAGTGAATCAACCGGAGACTTTTATGTAGTGGCCGGCGATGAATCTTTCCCCTACGGCCTGGATACCAATGGTGCAAACCGTGCCGCCGGATGGGTACACTTTATTAAGTTTGATGACTGGGGTTCTCCAAAGGAAGTAGCTCGCTACAAAGTGCCGGAAGCAGGATCTCATAACTATTGGATTGAAGGAGATAAACTCTATGCTGCCTTCTATAACGGCGGATTACGAGTCGTGGATATCTCGGGAGAACTTATGGGCGATTTATACGAGCAAGGCCGGGAAATCGCTTCCTTCTTTCCCCGGGATAATGAAGCCTTTATTCCCAATGCTACTTTTACTTGGGGACCACAGCCATATAAGGGATATATCTATCTCTCTGACTGGAACTCCGGGCTCTGGGCGCTGAAACTTAAAGACAATAATGCAAACGGTACTGATTAAGTATCAATAGCAGCCTGTAACAGAAGAGCATATAATATTATTCAGTATGATTATGTTCTTCTGCTAAGGTATTCCGGAATATGACTTAAGAAATACAGAACGAGTTAAACCCAACCAAAAGAATTACTCAAAAGCATGAAGTTTTTAAAGCCATTATTTACACTGGTGCTATTTGTTGTTATTGCAGGCACTGAAAACTTGCAGGCGCAAGATTACTATGCCTACGTTGCAGCCGAATCTGAGGACATGGTACACCTGATACACTTTAATGCAGAAACCCAACAAGCTACCATAGCAGAAACAATAGAAGTAGGTCGATATCCTACTGAAACGGATGGTCCGCATGGAATTACAGTAGCCCCCGACGGGAAACACTGGTTTGTTTCCATTGCACATGGCAACCCATATGGCATGCTGGCCAAATACAGTACTGAAACTAATAAACTGGTATCAACCACTGACCTGGGCATGTTTCCGGCCAGTATGGAGATTTCTGAAGTAACCGGCCTGCTCTATGTTGTCAATTTTAACCTGCACGGAGAAATGAAACCCAGTTCTGTTTCTGTTGTTGAGCCGGAAAGCATGACACGTATTACAGATATTGAAACCGGTATAATGCCTCATGGCTCGCGAATTGGGGCTTCCGGTAAGTACCAATATCATGTTTCTATGATGACTGATGAGCTTATCCAGATTAACACCCAAACCCTGGAAGTATCTAAGCGCTTTAAGCTCTCAGAAACTAAAGGCGGAATGAGTGGCCACAAGGATATGGACCATAGCAAAATGGAGCACAAGCCCGTTGAAAAACCTACCTGGGCCCACCCGCATCCAACCAAACCACTCATATATGTAGCCGCTAACGGTTCAGATGAGCTGCTTGAAATCAATACCAAAAAATGGGAAATAACCCAACGGTATAAAACAGGAAAAGCCCCCTACAACCTGGAAGTAACTCCTGATGGTAAATATGTTGTTGTCACCTATAAAGGAGAAGGAGCAACCGGAATCTGGGATCTTGAGGAAGGAAAAGAAGTTGCAAAAATAGAAAACAGCCGAAAAGTATCTCACGGGGTTACCATATCGCCTGACAGCAAATATGCATTTATTTCGGTAGAAGGCATTGGTGGAGAACCTGGGTCAGTTGAGGTTATCAACCTTCAAACACTGGAACGTGTGGATGTGGTTGAAACCGGGAAACAAGCAGGCGGCATCTACTTCTGGAAACAATCTTAATTTGGCTTAGCTGCCTTTTTATTCTTTTAAATGAATGGAGTGACTGGCATTGCCACCACTCCTTTCTATTTCTCTCCGCTCCTCTTCCTCAAGTACCTTCACTACATATCCAAGTCGGTCAGCTATACCTATAATCAACGATTCAAGCCTCCCCCGGTCGGTATTAAACTTTACAAGCGCCCCCTTCGACCGAAGATCTATTTTCTGGATGGCCCGGCTGATCATATCAATACATTTCATGATTTCATCAGCTTTAAACTCTTTTGTACCCGTAATCTTTGGAGGGACATATTTCTTTTTGAACTCACTTAAGATTCGAATTTCCCCGGTCTCATTATCTTGTTCCAGCCACTGTAATTTGTGCTCCAGATTTTTTATATGATAACACAAATAGCGGGGTTTTTGGCTCTCTATGTAAAAATTGTATTCCGAGATCCAGTAATCCTTTACCTTCTCCATTTCCGTATCAAACCAGATCCCCCCTTCTTCTAAATCAAAAAAATATTCCGGTGGCTTGGTTTTCTTATCTGCGACTACCAACGGATGAATCTTTTCAAAAACCCGGTTAAGATTATTCTGTTCATCCTCCATTTCTACCCTCAGTACAGGCTGATCTTCTTCAACATCTACAAAATCCGGTGCATCATTCTCAACCGTGCAATGTATAGAATTAATTGTGATCAGTACGCGAACCAGCCCGTCCTCTATATCCTTTGAAAATGCTTTCATTGATTTCTAATAGTTAAAATTTGACCACTCTAAAAGTATATAAATTCGAAGTTCATGCCTAATGGATAAACATTATTTAATCCTCTATTTTTAGTCTAAACTAAATTTTTATTAAGTCAACACAAATACCTATATTAGACGAAAAATTATACTATGGACATATTACCTACTTGGTTCTTCGAATTAAATCCTATTGTACAAGCTCTTCTTGGAGGGCTATTCACCTGGGGAGTAACTGCATTGGGCGCTGGCCTGGTGTTCTTCACTAAAAATGTCAGTTATGCCGTACTGGATAGTATGATGGGATTTGCTGCCGGTGTGATGATAGCCGCCAGTGTATGGTCACTTATTATCCCTTCTATTGATATGGCTGAAGCTCAGGGCATTATTCCCTGGATGCCGGCCGTAATCGGTTTTCTTGTGGGCGGTATTTTCTTACGAGTGTGTGACCAATATTTACCCCATCTCCATATTGGCATGCCCAAAAGTGAAGCCGAAGGAGTTAAAACTACCTGGAGGCGGGCTACGCTTCTGGTACTTGCTATTACGCTTCATAACATACCCGAAGGTCTTGCCATTGGTGTTTTATTTGGTGCTGCTGCATCAGGTGTGGATCCAACTGGAAGTGCCACTATTGCCGCGGCAGTAACATTATCACTTGGTATTGGAATCCAGAATTTTCCCGAAGGTGTTGCGGTATCTATGCCCCTGAGGCGAGAGGGGGTGGGTATCCTGAAGAGCTTCAACTATGGACAGTTGTCTGGAGTTGTAGAACCTGTCTCTGCAGTAATTGGAGCTGCTGCTGTCTTAATGATTCAACCCATCCTTCCCTATGCCCTGGCTTTTGCTGCCGGTGCAATGATCTATGTTGTGATTGAGGAGTTGATTCCCGAAAGCCAGCTGCATGGAAATACCGATTTAGCAACCATGGGAGCTATGGTCGGTTTTTGTGTGATGATGGTACTTGATGTAGCCCTGGGTTGATCAACTATATTTTTACCGGAACAAACAATCCGGCAAAAAGCTATCTCCGTAATGTTACTGTGAATATTATTGATATTAGGAGATGCCGTGTTGAGTGATTCCATTAAAATACTCATAGCAGAGGAGAACTATGTAATTTCTCTTGTCCTTCAACGAATGATTGAAAAGCTTGATCATCAATGTGTAGGCTTAGCCACTTCTGAACAGGAAATAATAGAACTGACAAGAAATACCACTCCGGATGCAATTATTTTGGATACTTCTTTTGTGGACGCCAAGGGCTTAAAAAAAATAGAAAAGACAATAGAAGCCATGAATACTTCTATCATCTTTTCTTCAACAAGAAAAACCGATGGCATTACTTTTGGAACGGCCCAAAACAGCTCTGGTCACTATCTGTCAAAACCTTATTTAATAACAGATCTTAAATCTGAAATAGAGAAAATACGCCCCTCTTAACCCGGATTATTCACCAAGAAATTTAATCGTACGCAAGGCGAAGTAGAAATGGGAACGGAACTTAAGTACCCCAATTTTCACTTGAACGCAGCGTACGGGGAAATTTCGCCGCCTAATCCGTACCTCAAAATTGGGCTATTACATAAAGCAATTCAACGGTAATATATTCAAGTGTATAGATCGCCATTTTGCATCCATTCGTGAATAATTCGGGTTAACAGCATAGCGTGGTTTCAGTTGCCTGAAGGTTTGGTTTACAAGCGGTCGGATTTATTGATAATCCCAACGTCAGTTCATCAGCAGACTCTTCTACAAGATGAACTTTGTACTTAGCTGCTGAATGTGCGGTATCGCCATACTCGATGTACAAATCCGAATCTACCTCAATGGGCCTGGATGCATCTATCTTCTGAATGATCGATAGAGCTTTTCCAACGGTCCAGTCTGCTTCACGCGTAGAATGTTCATTCACCCATAACTGAATAACCGTTTCCTTGAATGAATGTACATTGCCGCCACAGTCAACAGAGTCAATATCCTGGTTCTTGATTTCCGTAATATGGAGATCCCCTCCTATATGCGTACCGTCAGGTAATTGGAAATTCAGATTGCGGTTTTTATTCGTCTCTAATGTTGTTAATAAAGTGGAAGTATTCATTTTATTTATTGTGATATTGCGATTAATTATTCTAAAAAAATTTAGCAGCAGCTTTTTGGATTAGCAGGTTCGTCCAAAAACAGTGAAATGTCAGCCTTAAATTTTTTAATGGCTTCCGTATTCAGGCAGTAGCATACACTGGTACCTTCAATTTCTCCGGCTATCAGTCCAGCTTTCTTTAGTGCTTTTAGATGCTGCGATACCGTAGATTGAGAAAGCGGCAATTCATCTACAATATCACCGCATACACATGATTTTTGCCGTGCCAAAAAGTGAATGATAGCAATACGGGCAGGGTGCCCAATGGCTTTAGCTACTCCAGCCAGGTAATTTTGGCGATCTGTAAATTCTTCTGATTTAGATTTCCCCATTATTTAATCGTTTTATTACGATCAATAATACCTATAATTTGAATCAGGTGCAAACAAGCCTTTTATTTCTTCTTCATACACTTAGCCCGGATTATTCACCAAGAAATTCAACGATAATATATTCAAGTATATAGATCGCCATTTTGCATCCATTCGTGAATAATTCGGGTTAGCCGATGCCGGACATATTTTTGAAAACTGGGTGCTTTTTTGCACTCCCTCCGGTACCTCTCCCCGTTTTATAACAATGAAGCCAAGCTGCTCAAAAAAGCCGGTCGTACTTTCTGTGAGTAAGTAGATTGGCTTTCTCCCAAAATCCTGTACCAGCTTTTCAACCAGTTGAGCTCCAATTCTCTTGCCTCTTTGAGTACTATGAACAGCAACCGATCTCAGTAACAGATTATCACCAAAAGACTGCACCGCTCCTCCAGCTATCACCTTGTTGTTGTTCAAGCCTACCTGGAAATCAATGGCATCAATATCTACATCCTCTGTTGGAAGGTTACTATCTGCCAGCAGCTTCAGGATTTCCAGGTAATGCCGTTTGTTCGCTTTCTGAATTTTCATGAGTTCCGATAAGCCATTTATAAGTTTTATCACAATCCTCAGACCTGAGATCGTTTATAGTAAAAGCGATACCATCCGAGCCAGAAGCTGCCATCACTTTTAAGTGCTCTATATTTTTTCTCCGCTGAAAAGGATTGCATGACGATTCAATATGTTGAATTCTTTTTTTTCGGACAAGGGCTGTAGTCCGTGCAAGTACCCTATACCGCATTCTTAAAAGACTTTCACCAATGCCGAGGGCAGCATCCTTATATCGCAACCATCCAAGAGCAACTGTAAGAGGAGTCAGGAATATCAGCGTCCATCCATAACTCCAGAACAACCAGGCACCGGGCAACAGTACCAAAAAGAGCAGATAATTTGGGCGACGTATATATCGCATGAAGGATTTTTGGGGAGGGAAGGTATCATATTCGGGTTCATCAAATTCATCCAGAAACTGATTTAAAAAACCGGTGAGTTCTTCAGCAGCCAGGTAAGGCACCAATACAATAGAGCGTTCCTTGCTGTTCTGTTCAAAGCCTGCGCTTTCTACATACAGCATTCCATATCCAAAAGGCTGCCTTAATACACCTTCTACATAGCGTACTGCCTGTATACGGTCGAACGGAATAGTGATTCGCTTACGCTCAATAAGCCCGCTTGAAACCAACAGTTCTTTTTCATGTTTTTCAACTTTAAAATCGGAGTATTTAAAAATGACTCCCAGAAAAGACAGCAGCCAGGAAACAACAATAATAAAAAGAATAACTGCGATCACCAGCGATATATTATTAAATCCCGGTAGTTTACTGTAGAGGTAATTCAGGTTTTCTTCATTTACAAACTGATCCATCTGGCCCGATATGGCACCTAAAATGGATGCAATAAGACCAAAGTTTCCGGAGGTTATAGCTGCATATACTAAATCCTTTTTAGAGATATTCCAGCTTTCATATTCTATCTCTCTCTCTTCTTGCTCCTTCTCTTTATTATCTTCGGTTTCAACACTTCTCCGTTTTCGCAGCTCAAGCCGCAGTTGTTCTGCTTCTTCACGGGTAATGGCACTTATGGTAGCCGATTCTGTGCCACTTCCTGCTGTTTTTACTTCTACTTTCACAAGCCCGAACATACGCTGGAGGAGTCCTTCTGTAATATCAATAACCTGTATACGCTCTCTGGAGAGATATAAATTACTCCTTCTTAAAATACCTTTTTTGATTTGAAGCTCTCCATCAATAACACGGTAGGTAAATCTAAACCATCCGAAAATGCCCGCAAAAAAGGCCGTTACCAAACCAATGATAAGGGCATACCAAAAGTATTCACCACCACTTCCTGTACCTCCGATGAAAAGCAGAATAAGGAGGGTAACAAAATTTTGGCGAATTACTGCTAATAAACGGCTAATTGCTGCAACCGGGTGCTGACGCTTAAATTCAGACATCTTCTTTTACTTTCTGGACCAGGCTGGAAATCTTGTTTCGGAGGTCATCAGCTGTTTCATCATCTAAAGCAGGTATTTCATGCGTGGTAGCTGCCGTAGAAATTGCAACAGATGAAATTTTATATCGTTTGTCAATGGGGCCTTGAATTGTATCTACATGCTGAACCCTGTTTATAGGAACCAGTGTTCTCTTCTTGATAATAATTCCTCTCAGCAAGTCAATTTCTTTCTCACTCACCTCATACCTCCATCTTCTCCAGCGTATTCGCGGAAAAAAGAAAACCGTAGCAACATAGAACAGAAAAGTGATCAAAAAAATACCCCCAAATAACCACCAATTGTTATTCTGAAATATTGCTTCCCCTGTTTCAGCTTTAAGGTTAGTAACGGCAATCAGGTATATGATAGTAGGTATAAACCAGGAAAGTCCATAGAGACTGGCAGCTAAAGTCCATGCTTTTACTGCATTGTCATGAATTCTTGTTAAAGGCATATTTCAATTTATTGGTTAAATAAAAAAAGCCACCGACGGTGGCTTTTTTGAAAGAATCAAGATCTTACATGGCGTTCTTCTTTGCCTGAATTTCCTGACGCACTTCATGTGCAAGCTTTTTCAAAGACATCAGATGCTTGCGGGCACGGGTACCTGCAGCCTTATTGCCCTTTTCATAAAATTTTTCCATATCTACTTGCAGTTCATTAACGATTTCGTTGATATCGTCCATTCTACTCATGTGTGTACTCCTCTAAATTTTATTTTTGGGTTAAGGGTAGTTTAAAAAAAATGGATAAACTCCCATTAATTAAATAAAAATGTCAGCTGTTTGACAGTAACAGCAGTAAAACCTGCGTTAATTTAACAAATAACAGCATAAAAGCATTTTTTTCTTTCATATTTATACAGGCTTTAAATCCTGTTCCCTATTTGATTTTGCTTCTTTAACGTTATACATCAGTATAAAACCGATTATTAGCAAAACAATGATTATGCTCATGCCCCATCGCTGACTGCCCATAAGATAAGTTATCCAACCTACCAGTATAGGCCCTGCAAAGGTAGTTACCTTCCCGGACAATGCAAAAAAACCATACATTTGATTTCTCTTACCTTTTGGAGCTAACCTTCCCATAAACGTTCGGCTGGCTGCCTGTACGGGGCCAACAAACACTCCAAGTAATAATCCCCATATCCAAAACCACAATTCAGACCGCACAAAAAGAACAGCAATAACAGGTATAATCAGCCCTAACAAAGACCACAGGATAGTTTTCTTACTTCCCGAAATATCATCCATCCAGGCAAAACCATAAGCTCCGATCCCTGCTGTTATATTTAAGGCTATTCCAAATAAAAAGATCTGGCCGGTATCAAAATCGAAGGTTCCGGCAGCGTATACCCCGCCCATTGCAAAGATGGTAGCCAGACCATCGTTGTAAAAAATGCGTGCGATCAGAAACTTTGCTATATCCTTTTCTTCTTTCAGGAAGTCATAGCTTCGTTTAAGCTCTTTCATTCCATCGCGTACCGAATGCTTGATGGATTTATTGGTTGAGGGTCTATCTTCCGTTTTCAGGAAAAAAGGGATACTGAACACGGCATACCAAATCCCGGTTAGTAAAAATGTGATCCGTACATTTTCGAGCTTGTCACTATCAAATCCAAATAGAGAAACGCCATTTTCTACAAATACATAGTAGCCTATAATAAGGCACAGCAACCCTCCGGCATAGCCCAGGCCCCACGCCCATCCCGACCACCGCCCAATATTGAGGGAGGTAGTCAAATCCGGTAGCATAGCATTATAGAAGATCAGGGATAGTTCGGCACCCAGTGTAGCTACAAAAGCCATGATTAAAGCAAACCAAATGAAACTGCTGTCGGGTTCGGCAAACCACAGGGCACTACACCCCACCACACATAACACGGTAAAAAATAAGATCCAGGGTTTACGCCGGCCTCCTTCATCAGCTATAGCTCCCAAAAAAGGCGCCGACAGGGCAATGACTAAACCTGCAATCCCAATCATATTACCCCAAAGTGCTGTTCCCGATGTTTCGTTTTCTGCTATTGACTTTGCAAAATAGGCCGCAAATACAAAAGTTTGGATCATCACAAAATAAGCGCTGTTGGCCCAATCGTACAGCGCCCATGAAAGTAACCCTTTAGATTTCGATGTTTTGGACATAGTATTTATTAGTGGGGAGTGTGCCCGAATATCGTTGCTGGAAATGGAAAACCAAAATTAATTATTGCTGGCTCTATGCTCCACAAATTTTGTTCTCACAAATAAGCCTTGGATTCAGGTACTGTAGGAGGTCAAGAAACAAAGGATCCTCAAGCCGGATTGTTGTTGCTAAACTATCTCTCCGGTCTGTACAGGATGCCACATGAATAATTCCGGGTGGAGCCTGTGCCATCTGTCCAGTTATAGGTAGTCTCGGGGAAGGGGCAGCACAGATCCCCATCAGGGAAACTTCATCTACACCCATTGCATCGAAAAATATAGATTGAAGGAGCGGGTGCGGTATCTCCCAAGGGGGGCTCTCGGGTTAATCAAGCACCGTGAGCTATCGAGGGTTGTGTGATCTATCCAGTCAGGAAATGATCTGTGGAGCAGTCATAATTCTAAGTTTAACCTAAACTGTGTTGATCGCATACCAATGTTGTAGTACTTTAAAAGAGTGAAAGAAATACGAATAAAGAAATATGTTAGGTACTTATTCGGAATAGCGATCCTTATATTTATTCTCAACAAATTATATATAAGGCCTTGGTTTTTAGTAAATGACATACCTGATATTTTTTTAATTGTTGCTTTTTCAATTCCGAACTTAATAGAGGCAACTATTGGAACACTTTTATTAACTGGAATCCTTTTGCAAGTACGTCATTCTTTCGACAAGAAATTTGGGTCAATAAAGGATACATATATCCATTTATTAGCTGTATGCATTGCTTCAATTTATGTCATCTCTCAAGAACTAACATTCCATAACCTTGGTGGTAATAATGTCTACGACCCTTACGATATTCTCGCCTCACTTATTGGCTTATTAGCTACTTTCGGTATAATTCAATTGTTTGGTTTTACCGAGAAAAAGATTGATGCATAACAACATAAAACGGGCTATAATATTAGGTGCAAAACAACGGACAACAGTTTCCTCAAGTTTTTGCTGCAAAGCAAGCTTTGTATAGGTGGGCAGGTTTATCCTACGTTTCATACCCGAGATCATTAAGCACTTATAAACAATTAATAGGTCGCCCTATAACCCCTTCAAAAAGGAAAATGTCAAGTAGATAGTCCTCACCTACCTTAGCATCGTATAACTCCAATAAATCCTTGGTTCAAACCTATCGCTGGCAACCGGTTTCGGTGATCACGCTCGGACTGCC
>VEMX01000001.1 GCA_009711805.1 Balneolaceae bacterium
AGTCTGCTTTTTATTATCCTATTAAAGGACCACCATTTGATTTAGATGAATATTTAAAGACGGCCGGTCCATTCGTTCCGGATGCTATACATATAAGAAGAGCCTTTGATCAAATGGACGTAGAACTTCCTCAAACCTCTCCATTTATTAATCATATGATTATAGACGACGAAAACCGGATATGGATAGCGGTATCGGCCGGTGAAAATTATGAATGGTGGATACTTAAAGAATCAGGCGAATTGCTGGCTAAGCTAATGCTACCCAAAGAGGAATCAATTTTAGATATCAAAAAAGGATTTCTATACAGCAAAGAGGTTAATGAAGAAGGTTTCGAATATGTTGTTAGAAATCGAATAGAAATTTCTAAGAAATAGATCATTTTGTATTGATTAAGAAAAAAATTAATTACATGGAATCCACGTAATCTGTTTAGATAGTATTTATACTGTCATTCACTAGTTCAAATCCTGATTGCTATACTATAGAGGAGTAATTTTTCCCTTGTTCCGGTGCTCCGCTCCGGAACGCCCCATTGAGGCTCTGCCTCATACTTACACATTTTTCTAATACACCCTAGCCCTATACCCCTTGTACAACTAAACAGAAACAAACCCCAATACGATTATTTATACCAAGCAAATTATCTTAAGGCTCCCCGGCAGAAAACCTTTATACTTTCTTTTAATAAATAACGCGCCATGAAGCATATCCCAATACGATATATGAGTTCTGCCCAAAAGGAACCTAACTTATCTGGAAGTTTTACTATCAGGAATCTGAAAGAATTACTGGATGGGAAGGATATGATACAGGAGCTTCACCGGCATGACTTCTTTTTTATTCTCGCCCTGGACAAAGGTGCGGGCGAACATGAAATAGATTTTGATGACTATAATATTTGCGACCGGTCTGTATTTGTTATGCGCCCGGGGCAGGTACATCAAATAAAATTACATGCAGGGAGTACGGGCTATCTTATACAGTTCAATACCGGTTTTTATTACCCGGAAAGCCAAACTTCACGTCAGTTAATTCGCAGGGCGAGCAGTACAAACTTGTATCAATTTGAGGCAGCTAATTTCAGGAAGCTGCAGGCTGTTATGGATGGTATGTTTGAGGAATATTCGGAGAAACGGGAGAAGTATCAGGATGTAATCAAAGCTAAGTTGAAAATCTTCTTTATTGAATTAATCCGGCAGAATGACGACACGACTCTCAATCATACCTCCATCTACAAACAAGAACGCCTTGCTGATTTTATGGAACTTATGGAGAATCATGTTTCGGAGCAAAAGCAGGTATCTTTCTACACTGCTAAGCTCAATCTTTCCGCTTACCAGTTAAACGCTATTGCCAAAGAAATCCGGGGCAAAACTTCTTCAGAACTGATCAGTGAATACATCCTTCTGGAAGCAAAACGGTACTTGCTTGCCACCACTAATCAGATAAAAGAGATTGCCTTCCATTTAGGTTACGATGATGTGTCCTACTTTATTCGTTTTTTTAAAAAACATACGGGTTTTTCACCGGAGGCTTTTCGGGATCGTTTTACATAAGTGCTGTTGAATTGGGTTTTTGTCCTACCAGGGAAACTGTGGAGCAACTTACTTTGCATCCCAGCAAAGCAAAGTGTTTCAAGAATCATAAATCATTAATACAATGAGTAAATCCCGGGATGAAGTCTACAAAGAGAAGTGGGACCATCGATACAGCGAAACTAACTATGCCTATGGCAAAGCACCCAATCTTTTTTTTAAAGAATGGTTGCTGCACTATGAGCCCGGCTCTATACTTATGCCCGCCGATGGAGAAGGCAGGAATGGTGTATTTGCTGCCGAAATGGGCTGGGATGTTACTTGTTTCGATTTGAGTGAAAAGGGAAAACGCAAAGCATTACAGCTTGCAGGCGAAAGAGGTGTAACCCTCAAATATGACGTTGGAGACCTTGAGGAGCTCTCATATGAACAAGGTGCGTTTGATGTGATAGCCCTTATTTACGCTCATTTCTCAGCAGAAAAGAAATCATGGTATCATGAAAGATTAAGTCAATTTCTAAAGCCGGGTGGTATTTTTATACTGGAAGCCTTTAGCAAAAAACACCTCAATTATGTAAAGGCTAACCCGGATGTAGGAGGGGCTATGGATTTTGACATGCTTTACTCCAAAGATGAAATACGGGTTGACTTTGAAAATTATAAACCACTTCTGTTAACAGAACAAGAAGTGGATTTAAATGAAGGAAAATATCATCTCGGACAAAGTTCGGTAATACGATTTGTGGGCAAGAAAGAGATACCCAATCATATCCAACTGCGAAGCAGTACAACCTTGAATAACCCCCGGTGAAAACCGGAGGAGCTCGTCAATCCAGCTAACCAACCCCAGATGGGGTTGAACTAAGGTTTCGTTGAAGAGATGGCAGGGCAAGAATCGCTTTCCAAATCACATCCTTTCTATCCGCTTTTTTCCTCGTTCCGGTGCTCCGCTCCGGAACGCCCCATTGAGGCTCTGCCTCATACTTATATACTTTTCTAATACACCCTTATTGCTACCTAAAATAAATGCACTGGTATTAAACCTTGTTTACCTGCATAGTTTCTTGCGGAGGAATATCTCCATTGGGCTGGGCTATCCACAAAGCCCGCAGTAACTGGGTTATAATGAATGTACTCTGAAGTGTCATTGTCCTTATCCTTATAGTTGGAGGCAGAACCACCGACGGGCATTCCGGAGCGAGATTCACACTTATACAAAATCAAAATTTATTGAATGGTATATCCTTTTTTTACATGCAAGACCTCCAAGGTTTCTCCCCGAATAGGTCGCTTAGCAAGAAACCTTGGAGGTCTATTCCTTAATAATTAAAGTGGAAATATATCATTTCGAAATGCTTTAGCAAGCCTCCGTCCCAGACCTGCCCATATACATAATCCCCCAATTCCCGATAACCAAATTCCCAAATCTTCGTTTTAAACTTTGCGACGGCTTGCCAATATGGTTTGGGCCTGGGCGAGGTGCCGTTGTTCATGATGCACTATGATATCAAAAGCAGCTTCCAGTTTGTACACGATATTCCGGTTTGCAGGAGAATGAATGACCGCATCAGATTCTATCCATTCTTTTGAGGCTTTGATCTCACTTTTTAACCTATCCTGATGGGTTGAGAAACGCCCCATGATATCAGGTGCTATATGGCCGGTTTCAGGTTCCCAGATAGAGAAAGTTTTCGATTTCTTCTTTCGATCGGGGTGTACGCCGGAAAGTACCAGCCTGCCTAAAAAAGAGGTAATAACTTTAAACCTGGCTATGTAAGGAAGCTTGAGATTGCCAGACCTTAAATCAGCCAAAATAGGGAAGTAGGACTGGTTAATGACAATCAGGTGATCGATGTTTTGAGCTATACTCCACACCTCAGGGGAGGGCTTCCAGTTTAATTCATCTTCGGTAAGCGAACCAAAAGAATGCTGAAATTCGCGGGTTGTCTGATCTATCTGGTTGATCCATTTATCCATAATAAAATACCGGTTTTTGTTGATGTTGATTCGGATAAATTAAAGATCATCCTTCAGCCTGTAAATATTCTTGGTATAGACCAAGATTTTAAATGTGCACGCTGTTCATCAGTTTACTGAAATTGGTGGGATCCATCCTGAGATAAGAAGCCAAATCCTTTTGAGAAACCATCCGAAGTAGATGCGGGCTGCGCTTCACAAAAGCCTTAAAGCGGCTTTCGATATCAAAGGCCATTAGCTCATGGTGGCGTTGTATCATTCCCGCCAAATAATGTTCGGTCGCTTTTCGGAATAAGGTTTCAATTTCCCTGTGTTTCTGCATCAGCTTCTGATGTTTTTCGAAAGAGATTCGCAGGAATTTCGAGTCGGTAATAGTTTCCAGGTAATATTTGGAAGGGGTTTGCGTAAAGAAAGATTCCGGAATGCCGCTGAAGGAAGGGGCATAAGTGAAAGCGATGATATGATGTTTTTCCTCGCCCAGGTAATACGACTTTTGAATGCCCTCAATCACATAATACATAAACCGTTCCGTCTCACCGGGAGCCGTCATAATGGTTTTTTGGGGAAGGATAAATGAGTTCCAGTGCGAGATGTATTCATGAAGAACTTCATCCTCAATCGCGTATATTTCAGATAGAAACTGGTTCATCACATATTTCACCTTTTTGAAACAGGACAATACAAAAATGTTAATGTAATAAAGTTCCGGTGAAAGAACTCCTTGGACTTTTAAAGGCTATTCTTTTTCTTGCATCAGCTTTTAATAAAAATAGATCGGGTGGACAGATATTTGAAACTTAGTATAGGGCCGTTGCTCTTTGTTGCTATTCTTTTGATCGGGGATGCGGGGAATGTGCAGATCCGAATGATTGGCGTAGTGGCCTGGATGCTCGGTTGGTGGATTACATCGGTCGTGCCTATCGCAGTCACAGCTCTGCTTCCCATTATTTTGTTTCCCATGCTGGGGATACTGGAGCTCCGGGAGACAACCATCAACTATGCCAACCCGGTAATTTATTTGTTTTTTGGGGGATTTGTACTCGGCCTGTCCATCGAGAAATGGAATCTGCACCGGCGTATAGCGCTCAATATTATGAATGCGGCCGGGGAGAAACCGGTACGGGTTATATTGGGATGTATGCTGGCAACTTCACTGCTGTCTATGTGGATCAGTAATACAGCCACCACCGTAATGATGCTGCCCATCGGGATGTCGGTGGTGTCGTTGTTGGGGGATAAACTTTCCGGCGAAAACAGTGGCCGCAATTTTGCTTTAACCTTGATGTTGGGGATCGCCTTTGCAGCAAATATCGGGGGTATCACCACCCTGATCGGTACTCCGCCCAACCTGGTGCTCGCCAGTATTGTAGATGAAAGCGGAATGCCTCCCCTGAGTTTTGCCAACTGGCTCTTTTTTGCTTTTCCGCTGGTCATTATCCTGTTCACCGTTGTGTACCTGGTTAATACAAAGGTGATATATCCGGTGAGAATGAAAAAGCTGGAAGGCATTGGCCCCCTCATCAAAGGGGAGCTTCAAAAACTTGGAACAATGGGGGTGAGCGAGGGCAGGGTGCTTATCATTATGGTAGCCACAGCAATATTGTGGATCTTCAGGTCTCAACTAACCACAATTCCTGTGTTATCGGCCTTGAACGATACTATTATAGCAATAGCGGCCTCTGTGTTGTTGTTTATATGGCCTTCAGGTACCAAAGCCGGACCACTGTTGGTGTGGGAGGATACCAAAAAATTACCCTGGGATATCCTGTTACTTTTCGGGGGAGGTATATCCCTGGCCAAAGGCCTGGAAGTCACCAATATTGTAGGTCTGTTGGGCGAGTGGATTAGCGCCAGTGTTTCGCCCAACCCGCTGGTGGTGATACTGGTGGTCTGTGGTTTTGCGGTGTTCCTTACCGAGGTAATGAGCAATGTAGCCCTGGTATCTGTATTTATCCCCGTCTCTTTTGTGATTGCACAGAGCTTTGGATTCAGCGAGCTTCAACTGGCCATCCCCTTGACTATAGGTGCAAGCTGTGCATTTATGTTTCCTATTTCAACCCCACCCAATGCGATTGTTTTCTCCAGCGGTTATATCAATATGAAACAGATGGCACGTACGGGAATTGTACTCAACATTCTCTGTATTGTGTTGATATCATTATACAGCTACTTTTTTCAGGGATACTTTTTTGGAGTGTGATTAAAGCAGATTCCTTTTTTGCCAAGGAAGGTTAAATTGAATTGCTCGATCAGCTGAAAGATGAAATTCGACGCAGGGATTACAGTTATCGCACAGAAAAGAGTTATGCAAGATGGATACTAAGGCTTGTTCGGTTTCATGACTTAAGGCATCCTGCCAAACTGATCGGTAAGCATACCAACATAAGATCCCCAAAAACTTTGTTCCATAGGCATAATGGAATGTCCTCCTTTCGATAACTCATTAAAAAGATGGTGTCTCCTTCTTCTTTGGAGCCGGTTGTTATTGAGATGGAAAAAACGGTCCCTTCTTGAACGTGGTCTTTCCATCCCCGGGGGGTGTCATTTTCCCTATTCAGGGTTCCATTTGAAATCGGGATCACCAAAGTTCTTTAGGGTTCGGTAGTGAGAGGCAACAGCTTCCCGGAAGGTTTCATGATGATTATAGGGGATATCAAATTCGTTAGCTGTTTTTTCAACAATTAAACTAATTTCAGGATAGTGAACACTGCATACCTTGGGGAACAGATGGTGTTCAATCTGAAAATTTAAGCCACCGATGTACCAGGAAAGCAGTTTGTTGTCGCGGGCAAAATTATTGGTGGTTATCATCTCATGAATGGCCCAGTGGTTTTCAATTACATTGTCTTCGTTGGGCTCGGGATGCATGGTTTCTTCCACTACATGGGCAAGCTGAAAGATAATACCCAGGATAAAGCCTGCTGTAAGATGTAATGTCATAAACCCGATTAACCAATGATACCAGCTTATATCCAACAGCAATAAAGGAAGGGCAATAGTGTATCCATAGTAAATAATTTTGGTGACGATAAGGGTAACCCATTCTTTAAGCGGGTGGTTTTTGTTCTCGTAAGGCCCCAGCGGACTTTTAAAAAAGTACCAATAGTCCTTCACAAACACCCAAAAGAACGTAGCAAAACTGTACGCAAAAAAGGCCAGAATATGCTGTAGCCTGTGGATGAATTTATACTCAGAATGGGGCGACAGGCGGATGAACTCTGCAACTTCCAGATCTTCATCATGTCCGTGAATATTGGTATAGGTGTGGTGGATGATATTGTGGGTAATCTTCCAGATATACCCATTGGCTCCCATCAGGTCGAATGTTAAGCCAAGCATATAATTGATGTTCTTGTTGGATGAATACGCTCCATGAAGCGCATCATGTGCGATTGAAAACCCAATGCCTGCCATGCCTATGCCCATAGCGAAAGTGAAGAGCCACATGACCTCCAACGAAAATTGCCCCGATATGATGAGCGCATAGCTCCCAAAATAAAGTGTGAGCAGCGTTAAGGTTTTGAGTACCATAGTGGCATTTGCATGCCGGGAGAGGTTGTTTTTATCGAAATATGCGGCTACCCTTTGTTTTACTGTCTGGCTGAATTCCTTATCTGTCCTATTATCAAACGTTACTTTCTGTACACTCAAGATGTCCTTTCTTATTTAAGTGATTACACATCAATTTAACCAAAATTAAGCCAAAGTCATCTTTTGTGGATTACTAATATGGACTCTGCTTCGTTGTATTACCCGGAATAACAAAAGAGCAAGGCTGCTGGGTTTTGATTTAGGTTCCCGCTGATCTTTTCAGTGTTGACCGAAGCCGGTGTTTCAAGCGGTAATAGAATAATAGCCTTTATCCTCCATCTCACCTAAATCCTCTCCCTGTGTTCGCATCCCGATCCCGAATGTTTGGGAGGAGCGGAAGGAGAGGGCTTTGCTCTCGTTACATAGCTCTGCATAATAAGGTGAATAACCGATATTTAAATTAAAGCTCCCTCTTTTCACACGCTGGCCATTTAGTGAATGGAGACTTACTACTCACTTATTCAGAGGAGAAGTATGCCGGGATGTTCTCAAATACACAATTACATCAAAGTGTTTTTTGAGTTGTATTTGATAGAACTGAGTGGTCTCCTGAGGCCTTGAACCAATTGCCCGAAAGCCGGCCGGTTGATTTAACATCGGGATATCATCTGCTTCTCGCAGATCGAGAAAAAAGTGATCATAATCGCTTTTTGAAAAGAGATACTCATAGGTTCCCACATATGAAGGATGTACCTCATAAAATGGTTTATTTCCATAAGCAGCGTAGGTTCCTTCTTCAAAAGTAAACCCAAAACTTAGGTAATCGTCTTGGTACCAACGGTCGAGGAAAGCCCCGGTTTTACCTCCGGACTTGGTAATATGGGTATTATCCGCCGACAGAATAATCTTTGCAGTATCGGGAATGTGTTCTATAATCCACCGGATATTTTTAGCCATATATTCATCCCGGCTTCGGGCATTTTCCGTTCCAAACTGCAAAGAGATACTTTGGTTAAAAATATCCATAAAGTGGCGGATGGTTGCCAATTGGTGAGGGGTGACGTCCGGGTATTTATGAGTGTTCAGATAGGTAGAGGCTTCCCGGGTTTGCGTAAAAAGAGCTGGTGCGGCATTGCCGGTTTCAAGAGCAGTTTGGTATAAACCTTCTATGTTTTTGAGGATGGAATGCAAGGTAGAATCATAGCGAGTAGAAAATTCTGCTATGGCTCCCAGGGCAGACCATCCGTTTTGCATATCGTAGCCCATAAAGCTGACTTGGCGGTTGTGTTGGTTATTGTATACTCTTATCCACTCAATAATGTCGAGCATCTCCCGGCTTTGCCAGCTGGGATAGCTCAGCTTCGTAATAACTTCATCCAAATCGTCTGTTTCATTTTTTACATACTCATTGATGTAAGTGGCTTCTACTGCCGGCATCTCCAGGGCAAAAACCGAGAACTGTTTATCTTCGACAAGATGCTGAATCATGCGTAGCTTTAGCTTATAGATGGAAGCAGATCCGTGAGAATTTTCTCCCAGCGCTACTATGCGTTTATTCTCTACTATCTTTGAAAGTTCTTTTAACTTAGTCCTTGCATCATCACCTGCTCCGACAGAAAAGGGATATACTTTATTATTCAATAATTCAATTTCTTCCTTATCGGGCTCTCTGAAATCTGGTGCGTCATTTCCATAAACGGTGTCATTTATTTTTATCCGGACGTTATCGAACCAAAAGCTTCCGCTCCCGCTGGCCATTAAAGCAATCAGCAGGTTATCTGCATTGTAGTTGGCGGGGATTGATGCTCTGAGAGTGGTTGGATTCCATTTGTTAGAAGTCATTTTAATACTTTCAGAAGCGATAATTCCACCTTCGCTGGGATTGAACAGAATAAGCTGGGCATTCAGAGAATCAGAAACCCCGGCTTTTGTGTAGCCCTGAACTCTAAGAATGTTTCCTGCGGAAATCTTTCCGGGGACGGTCAGGATGGTGTAGACTTGAGCCCGGTCCAGCCGCATAAACAAACTCTTTTTACCAGACTTGCTTATGGTACTGTCGAGATGCGCTGAATATTTGTAGCCTTCTCCCTCTATTGCCCATTTCCTGGGTTGTGATTTATACACGCCATATTCGAAATCTGTATTCCAAAAGAATTGAGCTTGTACTGAACCAAAGAATCCCGCCAAAATAACGGTTATTACTAAGGATACAGAGAATAAAATAAGGGATCGGATATTCATCAGTTTATAGCAATTATTTATGATTCGGCCGCAAAGTAACGGGGAATTCTGCCTTAAAATAGAACAATCTTAATCCCTGTCACTAAAGCTTTTTGTATTTCTTGGGGAGTAAGCCGGTTTGCTGCTTAAAAGTACGTGTAAAATGACTTTGGTCTGCGAAGCCACAGATATGAGCAATCTGTGTTAGATTTTGGGAAGAATTTCTAATCATAGATAAAGCCTGCTCAACCTTAATCTTTCTCATATATTCACCAAAAGTACAGGAAAAGTATTTTCTGAAGTTTCCAGAAATTGTAACCGGATGGATTCCCGTTACTTCAGCCAGTTGCTGAAGTGAGAGTTGTTGGTTCCAGTTGTCATTGAGAAGTTCTTTTAAGGTGTTTACCCAGCTTGGAGAAGTGGTGTCAGGTATTCCCAGCTTATTGCTATGGACCAACTCCAAAAATAGCATGATGACAGAGTCTTCTGAAAGACAATCATTTATATACACTTCATTCAGGATTTTAAGAAATAAGAATTTGCTGAATGGATTCCGGTTAACGGCCTTACAAATTTGTTCTTCTTCCAGACCATATGCAGAAAGTGTGAATGGGTTTATTTCTATACTGAAATGCCTGGAAGGAAATTCCTGGTAAATATTTTGGTGAGCCTCAAAAGCATGGTAGAAGTTAATACTGCCACAGCTTCGCTGGATTTGAGAGGTTTTCCTATTCTCAATATTGCCCCCATCCATCACAAAGCTGATCATTGAATTTTCATGAGCATGCCATTGACCTGTTTCAACCGGATGTGGGTACTCCGTCATTCCAAAAACAAAATTACGAAAGGGTATTGTTTTGGATACCGGTGCCAGGTAATGGCCTTGTTCTAAAATCGATTCAGCTACACTCAATACTTAAACTCCTTAATGATTACATAAATTAAACTAACAGAGAGCGCCAGAATTACAAAATCATTCGGGGTGTTCGTAAGAAGTTCCCTCCTTGTTGCATATACATAGCTAAACAAGGAGGGGAGGCAATGGATGTTTAAACTTTTTTGAATATGCTGATGGCATTATGCCCGCCAAAGCCAAAGGTATTGCTGAGGGCTACATCTACATTCTTCTGCAGGGCTTCTCCGGTTATAATATTGAGTCCTTTTGGGATGGTTTCATCAATGCTGGATGTGTTAATGGTAGGCGGGACGACCCCTTCATCAATAGCTTTAATACTGAGCACGGCTTCAATAGCGCCGGCCGCACCAAGCAAGTGTCCCGTCATTGATTTGGAGGCACTGATCGCCAGGTTCTCAGGTTTTTCGCCAAATATCTTGGTAATTGCTTTAATCTCACTCAAATCACCAACCGGGGTAGAAGTGGCATGAGTGTTCACATAGTCGACATCTTCGGGCTCAAGCTCCGCTTCATGCAGGGCCAATTCTATGGCTTTTGAAGCCCCCAGTCCTTCGGGGTGGGTAGCCGAAATGTGATAGGCATCGGCAGTCATAGAGGCTCCTGCTACTTCAGCGTAGATAGTGGCCCCTCTCTTTCTGGCATGCTCGTAATCTTCGAGGATAAGGGCACCTGATCCCTCTCCCATCACAAATCCATCGCGTTCGGTGTCGAAGGGGCGCGAGGCTTCTTCCGGGGCATCATTCCGGGTAGACATGGCCCGCATAGCGTTGAACCCAGCTACGGAAGCTTCAGTAATAGGTGCTTCCGATCCCCCGGTGATAAATACTTTGGCTTTGCCCATCTTGATGTAGTTGTAGGCATCCATGATAGCCGAATTACCGGTGGCGCAGGCTGAGACGGCGGTATAGTTGATCCCCATAATTCCAAACTTAATGGAGATCATACCGGAAGCCATATTGGCAATGAACTTGGGTACAAAAAACGGATTGAATCGCGGCGGTTTATTACTTTGCACATAATTCTTGAATTCCTCTTCAAAAGTATGCATGCCTCCCTGTCCGGTGCCCCAGATTACCCCAATATCGAAAGGAGAGAGAGAGTCGAGATCCAGTCCACTGTCTTCCAGTGCTTCGGAAGCCGCATAAAGAGCATATTGCGAGAACAGATCCGTTCGCTTGATTTCTTTGCGGTCCAGGTATTTTTGTGGTTCAAAGTTTTTTAGTTCACACGCCAGGCGGGTTTTAAACAGTTCTGCATCAAAACGGGTGATGGGAGCGGCTCCGCTGGTTCCTGCTATAGCATTATTCCAGAAATCCTCTACGGAGTTTCCAAGGGGGGTTAAGGCTCCAAGTCCTGTTACTACTACTCTTTTTTCTTTCATTCTTTAATAATTTAGTAAGTAAATAAATAGATAAACAAGTGCGTGTGATCACACACTGGCCATAATATTTTTTGTTATGGAATTAATAATGTTGTCGCCCGACACTCTTTTTAAAATCAAGGATGCAAGGAGTGAGGTTATGATGAGATCTGCTTTTTCTGAAACAGGTTCATCAAAGGTGAACTCACCGGATTCCAATCCCAGCTTCAGAATTTCTATAAGCCGGCCCTTGGTTTGTTTGGCCGCTTTACGCAATTCGGTCTGCATCTTTTCTGGCAGCGTCTGGTAAGCTGGCCCCAATGCCCCAACAAAACAAACATGATTATGAGCGTTGGTCTCTTCGTAGATATCAATAAATTGTTGCAGTTGTTCTTTAACACTTAGCACTTCCGCAGCCTGTGACCGATCTTGATATCGACTCATAACCCGTTCAATAACGGCCGCACCCAAATCTGCTTTTGTAGAAAAGTGATAGTGAATGGCTGCATTCCTGATATTCAGAGGAGAGGATATATCCTTGTAGCTGAACGCATGATATCCTTTGGTGCGAATCAGCTCCTCGGCAATGTCCATTATTTTTTCCTTAGTGTCAGACATGAACCCAAGGTACTTACTTGTAGGTAAGTAAGCAAACATGGATTTTGAAAAACTATAGCTGTCCAATTCAATTTCCTGCATCATCGGTAAGATCGCCATTGCATAAGCCCAAGGAGAAGTCCTATTTTCATTATCCTGTGTTTTTGGTCTTCACCAACGTCAAATTCGTCATTCAAAGCGCGGAATTATTTATTGTGCCCAAAGACATGCCTTGGGCAGAGGAAAGAAATAGGATCGTGTGTCCCAGACATCCCCACGGGGAAGGGTCTCAAATAGACAAAAGGTCAGGTAGTATAAGGCTTGAGATCCCTCCGTGTTACCACCGATGCCTGTAGCTCTCGTGGGGCATTCGGGATAACAGTTTTTCTCTGAGCAGTTCTCCACCTCACCCATCCCTCAAAGAGAGGGTTTTATTCTCATAACCTCGTTTCAAACACATTTAGACCAGTAGGAGTGCCATGGCATGCGCCCCGGTTCAGGCCCCAATTTATGTTGTAATATTTTCCACCAACGCAGTCATTTAACCCGGATTATTCACCAAGAAATTTAATCGTACGCAAGGCGAAGTGGAAATGGGAGGAAGGGTACTGTGGTACCCTGAGTACCCCAATTCTCACTTGAACGCAGCGTACGGGGAAATTTCGTCGCCTAATCCGTACCTCAAAATTGGGCTATTACATAAAGCAATTCAACGGTAATATATTCAAGTATATAGATTGCCATTTTGCATCCATTCGTGAATAATTCGGGTTAAATCCTGAGCATTCGGGAGAAGAATCCTCTAGTGATATGCCCTTATATGAGGTGTCGATATCCGCCTAACAATTTCGCCATAAAGCAACACTGAACGCTGATTGCTGGCAGTTAACTACTTTTACAATCTCCCTATTCGTTCTTTAGACTTTGAACAGGGTTTAGCATGGCTGCTTTAATACTTTGGTAGCTGATGGTAAGCAGGGAGATGGTAATAGCAACACCTGCAGCAATCAAAAACACATCTATTCCTATATCTATGCGGTACGAAAAATCTTGCAGCCAGCGATTCATTATATACCACCCGGCAGGTAAGGCTATCAGGGAGGCGATGGCTACCAGTTTTAAAAAATCTGTTGATAGTTTAGCGATAATCTGTGGAACACTTGCCCCCAGCACCTTCCTGATTCCAATCTCTTTTATCCTTCGTTCAGCATTGAACGTAGCCAGCCCAAACAACCCAAGGCAGGAGATGAGAATAGAGAGAGCCGTAAAGATCAGGAATACCCTCCCAAGCCTCAGCTCAGACTGATAGACATCATTAAAAGAATCATCCATGAAATAATAATTCATTGGCTGTCCCGGAGATACATCCGACCAAATGTTTTCGATCTCTGCTATGGTATCAGAAAACGCTCCGGCTCTTAGTTTTACCATCATTTTATCGGGATTGTTACCAAGCACCAGGCTCATTCCATCTATTCTGTTGCGCATGGTTTCATAATGGAAGTTCTTCATTACACCTATTATCGTTATATACTTCATATTTTCCTTATCGGAGCGGCGAAAATCGTTGGTTAGCTGCATGCCAATCACTTCCTCAGGTTTCATGCCCATCATAGTTACCGCCGATTCATTCAGGATGATAGCACTGGAATCTGTTCCGAATGACTCATCGAAACCTCTGCCGGCTATCAACTCCAGGTTCAGTGTCGACAGGTAGTCATAATCTACCCGCCAGTTACCCATAATGATTGCACTTTCAGGCTCGAGAACCTCACCCTTCAGAAAAAAAGTAACTCCATTACGAGCCGATGGTGTAGGTAAAAAACTACTCAGGGATGCATTCTTAACTTCATTCAGCCTCTTTACTTCTTCTTTGAAGGTTTGTAACTGATGACCGGCAGTGTTTACATCATCAATAACCAACACCTGGTTTTTTTGAAAACCGAGATCTTTATTCTGAATAAAGGTTAACTGCTGATGAACAACCAATGTACCCACAATCAAAATAATGGAGATGGCAAACTGAAATACCACCAGCGAATTCCGGATATTACCTCCTCCTACCTGCGGCATATTGCTTCCCTTCAATACCTGTATAGGAACGAACCGCGACATAAAAAAGGAAGGATAAAATCCAGACAGCAGCCCAAGCACCAATACCCCGGATATAATTATTCCCCAGAAAACCGGATCAGTTAAAGGCAGCGACATTGTTTTTCCTGACAGTGCATTGAAGAGAGGGAGTGTTTCAAAGGCAATGAAGACTGCCAGCATAGACGAAAGAAAAGAAACCAATATCGATTCAGTAAGAAATTGACGAATGAGGTCGAAACGAATTGAGCCCAGTGTTTTGCGCACCCCCACTTCTTTAGCCCGTTTAAGCGACTGAGCGGTAGAAAGGTTCATGAAGTTAACGACAGCCAGCACTATCAAAAACAAACCGATTATTCCCAGTATATATACACTTTGAATATCACTGTTTTGGCTAAATTCACCATTTTTGTTGGGGGAATAAAGGTGAATATCGGTGAGTGCTATAGAGCTGAAACGCATATAGTCACCGGTTTTTTCTGCAGACTCCCTGGCACTCTCTAGGGTGAGGCCGGGGACAAACGTCATGGCCCAGGGTATAATATAGCGTTCTTTAACATCACTCAAATATTCATCAAGATGCTGTTGATTGGCGGAGGACCGGAGCTTCACAAAGGTTGGAAAGATCCAGTTGTTCCAGGCTTTGTCATCGGCTTCCTCAAAACTGGATAGAGAAAAGAAGATACCGTGATCTCTCAAAAAAGAGTGTCGGGGCATATCACGTACCAATCCGGTAATGGTATATATTTCTCCATCACTTTTAATAAGACTTTCCCCCATCACATTTTCAGTTCCAAAATGCTCCAGGGCTTCAGAGGTTGTAAGCACCACTGAATTTGGGTTTGCCAAAGCCGTTGCCGGATCACCTTCCAACATGGAGATACCAAACAGATTTAAAAAAGCTGAATCTGCTGCAACCACGTCTTTTTCTTTGAGGGCTATTTCGGAGTTCTCCCTTCTCATAAAAACCGTACCCATATTCATAAACCGGCTAAGCTGTTCTATGTGGGGATAATCCTGCCGCATTCTGTTAGCAAGAGGTCCGGGAGCCGCTGCATAGCTGTTAACCTCTCCCGCATTTTTGTTTTCAATATCTATCCGGTAAATCTGGTCGGCATCGGCAAACATGGTATCGTAGCTAAACTCATCATATATAAATAATGAAATAAGTATGACACCAGCTATGCCTATAGCCAGGCCAAATGTATTTAAAAAGGTGAAGAAGGGTTGTTTCCTTAGGCTTCTCCACGATATTTTGAGATCACTTTTTATCATAGCAGGGGTAATTGAATGGTTAGTAAAGGTAAAAAATCGGATAAAGGCTGGCCTGAAATACCGGATGACGGTCCAGTTGAAGTTCCGCCTGGCTTGCCGGGGTGATTCCTCATACTGGTCTTCGAAAAGCTCTATGAGGTCTCCTTCTATCTCTTCGAGGTACTCTTGCTTGCAGAACCATCGCAGAAACTTCAGTGCTTTTTGGGGTGGGGACTTTTCCATTACGAAAAGGAAATTTTTGGGATTTTCTTGTACATGCTTGTTCGTAGCTCATACTGGTAATCCAAAATGTTTTTACCCTGAGCGGTGATGCTATAAAATTTCTTTCTTCGGCCGCCCCGTTCACTGGTAATGCCTCCAAACTTCGACTTTACCAGTCCTTTCTTTTCCAGGCGTTTCAGGACTACATGCACCGAACTGATGTTAACCTTACGCTCCAGCTCTTCCTGTAGCTTTTCGCGGATAAGTACTCCATATGCGTTGCTATTATGTGCAGCCACCACCAGCAGTACCAGTTCTTCAAACTCACCAATAGATTGTTTTCCCATATTTTTTTGAATTTATTTTCTTAACAAACGTGAAAGTAATATATTAGTTTCATATTTGTTAAGGAAATTATATCTATGAGAAATGTTCATTTCAGATGGGGCTATTTGCGGACAGTCAGCGATATCATAATCAGGAAAATTATACTCCTTCTGTATGCTGAAAAAATTAGTATCCGTTTATAAGATGAGCTCCAGGCTTTATTGCGTGCCCCAGACATCCCCGCGGGGAAGGGTCTCAAATAGAAAAGGGCAGATAGTATAAGGCTTGAGATCCCTCCGTGTTACCACCGATGCCTGTAGCTCTCGTGGGGCATGCGGGATAACAGCTTTTCTCTGAGCAATTCTTTCATTGGGATCGGGTGGTTGGGAACGAGCTCCAGAATAGGCGCCACTTATTAGGTTAGAGGTTTTCCCTTGAAAAATTACCGGAAGCCGTATCACAGATTGAGTCTTCTTTGAGAAGATGATCTGCTGGGCCACAAAATATTTACAATCCGTTAGATTATTACAGTATTTTCATTGAATCCAATAGGTCAGCTTCTTATCTTTGACGAACTCTTAACAAAGCTGCATCAAGACTATAAAACCGTTAGCAATTCATAGCTTTGAATTTTCGTCGAGTCGCAAACACAAATGGAGGTTGCGATCTTGATGGCATTTCCTTTTCCCTATATCACTTTAATAATCCGGCACGATATTCGTAGTCGGATTTTTTTTGATGCTAAAGTCAACCCGAATCTATAGTTGTATTAACACATGTCACTCTACCCCAGAAAAAAAGCCATCCTTGCGCTCAGTGATGGAACCATAGCTCACGGCCAGGCCATCGGTAAAGAAGGTATTACCGGCGGAGAGCTTTGCTTTAATACCAGCATGACTGGCTACCAGGAAATATTCACCGATCCCAGCTACTATGGTCAGCTTATGATGATGACCTATCCCCATATCGGCAACTACGGAACCATCCCCCGCGATGATGAAGCCCGCAAGGTGATGGTAGCCGGTGTTATCTGCCGATCTTTTTCATGGGAATACAGTAACCCCATGGCCGACCGCAGCCTGCAGGAATACCTCGAAGGCAACGGTATTACCGGCATATCGGGGATTGATACCCGTAAGCTGGTTCGCCATATTCGCGAGAAAGGGGTGATGAATGCCGTAATATCGAGCACTGAGCTGGATGAAGACAAGCTGGTGCAAATGGCCAAAGACTGGGACGACATGAAAGGACTGGAATTGGCTTCTAAAGTGAGTCGCACCGAGGCTCAAACGGTGAACGGCAGCGATGAATTTCGCGTAGCCGCCTTCGATTATGGTATCAAACAAAATATTATCAACAATCTGAATGAGCGTGGGTGCACGTTAAGGGTTTTCCCCGCACAGACATCAGTGGAAGAAATTAAAGCCTGGGAAGCCGATGGTTACTTTTTCTCAAACGGTCCGGGTGATCCGGTTGCTACTGCAGAATACGCCCTTGATGCCGTGAATTATGCCAAGGAAACCGGCAAGCCCTTGTTTGGGATTTGTCTCGGACATCAGCTCATGGCTCTTAGCGAAGGCCTTAAAACCATGAAAATGTTTGTAGGGCACCGCGGGGCCAATCACCCGGTACAGAATCTTGGAACCCGGCTGGTGGAGATTTCAACCCAAAACCACGGTTTCGCAGTGGATGAAGAATCACTGGATGCTGATGTAGCTGAGGTGACACATAAAAACCTGAATGATGGTACAATTGAAGGGCTTCGGTTTAAGAACTTTCCAGGCTTTTCGGTACAGTATCACCCGGAAGCCTCTCCCGGCCCGCACGATTCATCTTATCTCTTCGACCAGTTCATTGATATGATGAAGGAAGCGAAAGCAGGTAATTAAGGATTTATATACCAGTACACTCAAAAGAGATATTCAAAAACCGCTCACTAACAAAATACAGAAATAAAATAAATGCCAAGAAGCAACGACATACACAAGATTCTAATTATCGGTTCAGGTCCTATTGTAATTGGTCAGGCGTGCGAATTTGACTACTCTGGTTCCCAGGCATGCCGTTCTCTTCATGAAGAAGGTTACGAAATTGTACTCATCAACAACAATCCGGCCACCATTATGACGGATCCGTTGATGGCAGATGCTACTTATATGCTGCCGATGACCACCGATTCCATTAAAGAGATTGTGGCAAAAGAAAAGCCCGATGCCGTACTGCCAACCATGGGAGGGCAAACAGGATTGAACTTAGCCCGCGACCTCGAGATGGAAGGATTCTGGCAGGCGAATGATATCAAAATCATAGGTGTGGATATTGATGCGGTAGACATTACCGAGGACCGTCAGCAGTTCCGTGACCTGATGGATGAAATTGGCATTGAACAATGCCGAAGCCGATCTGCAGATTCTCTGCTGGACGCCAAAGAGGTTAAGGAAGAACTGGGTGGTCTGCCCATTGTGATTCGCCCTTCTTTTACGATGGGAGGGGCCGGCGGAGGCATCGTATGGAACGAAGATGAATTTGATCGGAAAGTGCTTCGCGGACTGGAAATGAGTCCGGTACACCAGGTGTTGATTGAGGAATGTATTTTTGGCTGGAAAGAATATGAGTTGGAGTTGCTCCGCGATGATAATGACAATGTGGTTATTATCTGCTCTATTGAGAATGTAGACCCGATGGGAGTACACACCGGTGATTCTGTGACGGTGGCTCCAACCCAGACACTGAGTGATAAGCAGCTTCAGATTCTGCGGGATGCCGCTATCAAAATGATGCGTTCTATCGGAACCTTTGCGGGGGGCTGTAATGTACAGTTTGCGGTAGAACCCGGCACCGACCGTTTTGTGGCTATTGAGATAAACCCACGGGTGAGCCGGTCATCCGCACTGGCATCCAAAGCAACGGGATACCCGATTGCAAAAGTGGCTACCAAGCTGGCGGTGGGCTATACCCTCGATGAACTGAAGAACCAGATCACTGGAAATACATCGGCTTGCTTTGAGCCTTCTATCGATTATGTGGTAGTGAAAGTTCCCCGTTTCAACTTCGATAAATTTATTGGAGCGGATGAAGAGTTATCTACCCAGATGAAAGCGGTGGGCGAAGTCATGAGTATAGGCCGAAACTTCCCGGAAGCATTGAACAAAGCGTGGCAATCACTCGAAATAGGTCGCGACGGCTTAGGTGCCGATGGCTATGAGGAACTGGATCGAAAAGAGGTACGGGAGCGTTTGATTAAACCGTATTGGGATCGGTCTTTGCAAATAAGGAATGCGTTTAAACTGGGGGCATCGGTAGAAGAAATTGCCGACATCACCAAAGTAGATCCCTGGTTTTTGCAGCAAATTCGGTATATGGTATCACTGGAGAACAGAACAGAGGGAGAGTCGCTGGAGAAGATTACCAAAGAAGAATTGTTTGAGCTGAAACAAGCAGGATTTTCTGACTCCCAAATTGCCTACCTGTTGAGCAAGAGTGGAAACAAGGTTACCGATGCTGATGTTCGGGAGCACCGTAAAAAGCTGGATATAACCCCGGCTTTCAAGATGGTGGATACCTGTGCGGCAGAGTTCCCGGCAAAAACTCCGTACTACTATTCTTGTTATGAAGGAGAAAATGAAAGTGAAGTTACCGACCGAAAAAAAGTATTGATATTAGGCAGTGGCCCCAATAGAATTGGGCAGGGTATAGAATTTGATTATTCCTGTGTGCATTCAGTGCTGGCGGCAAAAGACATGGGGTACGAGACCATTATGGTGAACTGCAACCCGGAAACCGTTTCAACCGATTTTGATATAGCGGATAAGTTGTACTTTGAACCGGTTTATTGGGAACGTGTGCTCGATATCATTGATTATGAGCAGCCGGAAGGAGTAATCCTTCAGGTGGGCGGGCAAACAGCCCTCAAACTGGGTAAGCGTTTTGTAAAAGAAGGCATTAAGATTTTTGGTACTGCCTTTGAAAAAATTGACTTTGCTGAAGACCGGGGCGAGTTTTCTGAATTTCTGAAGAGACTGGATATTCCATTTCCTGAATATGGCACAGCTACCGATGTGGATGGAGCTCTGAAGATTGCCAATGACATCGGATACCCGGTGCTTATTCGCCCAAGCTATGTACTGGGTGGGCAAGGTATGCGCATTGCGGTTAAAGAGGAAGAATTGAGGGGGTATGTGGAACGCATCCTGAAAACACATCCCGAAAATGCCTTCCTGATAGATAAATACCTTGAACACGCCGTAGAAGTGGATGTGGATTCGGTATATGATGGCGATCAGCTTCATATAGCAGGAATTATGCAGCATATAGAGCCGGCTGGAGTTCACTCCGGAGATTCTACAGCGGTATTGCCTCCTTACTCTTTAAGTGACGAAGTGATTAAAACCATTGAGGAATACCAGGAACGAATAGCCGACAATATGGAAATTTTAGGTTTTCTGAATGTGCAGTATGCCGTGAAAAATGAGAAAGTATTTATACTGGAAGCGAACCCTCGTTCAACCCGAACAATTCCCTTCCTGGCTAAAGCCACGCAGCGGCCTGAAGCTGCTATTGCTGTAAAAGTGATGCTGGGAGCCAAACTCAAAGACTTTGACCTGGAGTCGAAACTCAAAAATTGGGCCATTAAAGAGCCGGTCTTTCCATTCGATAAATTCCCCGGTGTGAAGAAAGAATTAGGGCCGGAAATGAAGTCAACCGGTGAGAGTATCTACTTTGCCGAGAATTTCGAGGATGAGCACTTTAAGAAACCGTACGAGTTTAAGAACTTGTACCTGAGTAAATAGCAGCTGGTTCATTTTTACAATAACCACTGGTTATAAGGGGATGCCGTAGCATGGGGGCATCCCCTTTCCAGGTGCTGGCGCAATTTCCTATTGATCAGCAGATTTTTCCTGGTCGGTTTGATTTATTTCATTTTTTATGTTGATTACTTTTTTAAGCAGATCGAACCAAAATGGAGCGCCCATGCTGATGGCCAGAGCTGTAATCAGCCATCCAAAAAGAGAATGCCATTGAAGCTGATGCCACACGGCAGCCCAGTATCCCCCATACTTTTGTGTATCCCATCCCATACCCAGCGTTGTGCTGATTTCATTGATTTCGGTATTGCTCAGGTAATGAAGCCTGGAAAAAGCCGAGTCAGCTTTTAGCAGAGTGGGATACTTTTGCTTAAAAGCTGCGAGAGCCACAGAAGTATCTTCGGCAGATTCAGCTGCTTGTAACATGCGTTCTTTCTCTTTGGCCAGAAAGCTTGAGAGCGTGCTGGGGTTACTAAACGAAGTGTCTTCATCGGCAGCTGCAAGTACTATACGGCCGCTGTCGGAGGTGTAATAATTTTGAGTAAAACTCTCAGCTTGCTGTACGGCCGCCGCACGGGCTTCCGGATTATTGTTCAGGGTTTGAAAAATCGCAATGGAATCAACATTAAAGAAAAAGGCCACTACGAATCCGGTTGCAAAAAGCACATATCGTAATTTTTGTTTATACCAGTCGCTGGTGTATACCATCACCTCATTATACCAATGGTCAACTTCCTTCTTTATCTTTTCGATATCCTGGTTGGCTTGATCATATAATTTCTTAAGAAAAGGGGCATGATCAAATAATTCTTTGCGGAGCTCCTCATCTTCCAAAATTTCAATGATGGCATTAGTAAAGGTTTTGGTGGATATAGCAGAAGGATCCTTCTTTTTAACTACTTTTTTATCCAGGCTGCTGGATTTCAAATCTATGCTGGATGATTGTTTCCGTATCCACCTGTAGAGCCTCCACAGAGGGGTGCCATACCAAAGGCTGGACTGGTAGCGGGCCCGGTCTATTTTTCGATTCTGATATAGAATTTTCCGAAGCTCATAGCCGATCATCTTTTCTATGGCAAAACGTAATTCCTTTGCCCTGACATTTAATAACTGGCTGAGAAGTTCATTCAGTATGCTCACCAATAAACTGAAGAGCAGATATATAAATATAAGTCCAATTACAACATCTAAAGTTTCAATCCCGAACATCGTAGTATAGTTTTGTTAATGTATTTGTTAATTAGAACCCTCCTGATGGTATTAACTATATCATTGCCGCCCGTCCCCTTCTTGATAACGCTATGTTTTGTTAACAGTTGTAATTAAAACGGATATACCTTAAAAAGCAAGTGCAATATATCAGGGATTAGGCACTTGTATCGGGGTTTTCTTCCATCCAATATTTTAACCCATTTTTTCTTCAATCTAACCTTAAAGATGGATATTTTTAGAGTTCCCTATTTTCCGAAAATTTAGAATACTTATCCCATTTCATGATAGAACAATCCAAGGAAGTCTTAAAGAATACATTTGGATACGACAATTTCAGACCCCTTCAACAAGAAGTGATAAATCAGGTGCTTCAGAAGAACGATGCCCTGGTTATCATGCCTACCGGCGGGGGTAAATCTATATGCTACCAAATACCAGCCCTGTTATTTGATGGATTGACCATTGTAGTATCTCCCTTGATTTCTCTCATGAAAGATCAGGTAGAACAACTTCGGCAGCTGGATGTAAATGCTGTACACCTCAATAGCTCGCTCTCGCCAGAGGCCTATGGTTATAATGTGCGGCAAGTGAAAAAGGGAAAGGCCAAGCTTTTATATGTAGCTCCCGAAACACTGATGATGGATCGTACCCAGGAAATGCTTTCCAAAATAAAGGTAGATTGTTTTACCATTGATGAAGCTCACTGTATATCGGAATGGGGGCACGATTTTCGCCCTGAATACCGGCAGTTGGCTGAAGTTAAAAATCAGTTTCCTGATGCAGCTTGCCTGGCTCTTACTGCAACGGCAACCCCCCGTGTTCGGGAAGATATTAAAAAAACGCTGGAGCTTTCCGACACCGAAGAGTTTATCGCCAGTTTCGATCGCGACAACTTATTTTTAAAGGTTGCCGATAAAGAAGATCCACTAAACCAGGTGCTGGATTTTCTCTATACCCGAAAGAATCAATCCGGGATTATTTATTGCCTTTCGCGTCGCCAGGTGGATGAACTCGCTTTTGAATTGGAGCAGGAAGGTTATTCGGTGAAGCCCTACCATGCGGGGCTGTCGAGCCGGCAGCGAGCCATTAACCAGCGGGAATTTATCCGGGATGATGTATCCATTATTGTAGCTACCATTGCATTTGGTATGGGGATTAACAAGCCCAATGTTCGTTTTGTGATGCATTATGATATGCCCCAGAATATCGAATCTTATTATCAGCAGATTGGGCGTGCAGGCCGCGATGGGCTCCGTTCAGACTGTGTGCTTCTGTTCAGCTATTCCGACACCCAGAAGGTGAAGTATTTTATCAGTAAAAAGGAGGGGAATGAACAGAAGGTGGCAGAGAAGCACCTCGACGCCCTGCTGAAGTTTCTGGAAACCAGGGAATGTCGCCGTATTCCACTGATGAGTTACTTTGGTGAGAAATATCCTAATGAGGAGTGCGGAATGTGTGATAATTGCCTTTCTGTAGATGATAATGTGGAGGACTTTACCATCCAGGCCAAGAAGATGCTGGCTTGTGTTAAGGAAGCCGGCGAGAGCTGGGGTAAAACTCATATCATAAATGTGTTGAGGGGTTCCAAAGCTCAAAAAGTATTAGAGAATGAACATGAGAAACTGGAAAGCCACGGTTCCGGCAAAGAGTGGGCCAAAGGGCAATGGGACCAATTGATCCGAATGCTGATACGCCAGGATTATTTGAGTAAAGGCGAGCATGGAGTCCTTCAGATTGAGCAGAAGGCGGAAGGAATTCTTAAAGGAAATGAAAATATATTTGGAACCCTCGACCGAACCAGTACTACGATGACAACTGAAGAGGAATCGAGAGTAGGTAGTGAAGTAGAGGCCAATTATGATGAGGGATTGTTCGAAGAACTTCGCAAAAAACGCAAAGAAATTGCAGATGAGAAGGGGATACCTCCCTATACTATTTTTCCAGATACAACTCTGCTGGAGATGGCGTACTACTATCCCAAAGAGAAAGAGCATCTGATTGCTTTATATGGGGTAGGTAAAGTTAAACTGAAAAAGTATGGGGCGCTGTTTATCGGTGTTATTAAGAACTACACGCGGGAACATAGTATCAAAGAAAATAAAGGGTCTATAGAAGAAAAAGTAAAAGAACATGCCGAGATAGAAACATACATTCAGGTGGGTAAAGCATTTAATGATGGGCAATCTATAGAGCATTTATCTGAAGAGCATGGAGTAAAAGATGTGACAATTCTAAAGCATCTGAAGGATTATCTGCAAGATGGCCATGAGCTTCGGATAGAAGGTATTACTGAAGCATCGTCATTGTCGTTGCGCCAACAGGATGAAGTAACCAAAATTTATGATGAGAAAGGCCCCAAGATGCTGAAAGTAGCTTACGATCGACTGAATAAGAAAATCGGCTATGACCAACTTCGCATTATGCAGCTCTACTATATGGCTTCGCAGGAAAAGTGAAAAAAATTGTCACTGAACACACATTCCTAATTGAATAATTCTTAATTCTCAATTGAATTTTTCACTTCAATTCTCATTAAAAACTAAACATTTAGCTTAAACACTTTTACACCTTCAGCTTTCATTCGTAGTTTTATAGCGGTACCATAAGATTAAAATAGTAAGCGCCTGAGCCTGTGATTCTAAAGCCAAATATATTATCTAAACTTTCCTCTCTTGAGCTAAGAGCCAAGAAAATAGTTGAAGGCTTTATTTCCGGACTACATAAAAGCCCGTTTCATGGTTTTAGTGTTGAGTTTGCTGAACACCGCCCCTACAATCCCGGTGATGACTTCAAGCACATAGACTGGAAAGTATATGGCAAGAAAGAACGGTTTTATGTGAAGCAGTACGAGGAGGAAACGAATCTACGTGCCTATATCATGCTGGATACAAGTTCGTCCATGCTGTTTAAACATTTTGGGGAATGGACAAAACTTCGGTACGGAATTCACTATGCGGCTTCGCTGATGTACCTGATGCACCGCCAGCGTGATGCTTGCGGGCTTATCCCTTTCAATTCGAAGATTGATGCATTTATACCCGCGAAGTCTACCTATTCGCATCTGCGGCTGATATATACTGAACTGGAACGGGAATTACTGAGAGAGGAAAAGAAAAATCCTGAGAAAAGAAAGACCGCTTCGGCACAGGCTATACATGAAGTGGCTGAGCGATTAAACCACCGGAGCCTGGTAATTATTATTACAGATCTGTTTGAGAATGCTCAAAACCATGAAGAGATGATCTCTGCATTGAAACACCTTCGCCATCGTAAACACGAGGTGTTGTTGTTTAATGTGCTGGAAGAAAAAAGCGAACGAAAGCTGGACTTCCCCAACCGCCGTTTTGTGTTTGAGGATATGGAAACAGATGCCGCAGTAGAGGTATTGCCCGCACAGGTTCGCGAAGATTACCAGAAGAAGGTGGCAGAATACACCCGGAAATTCCGTATGGCTTGTAGTGAGTTTGAAATCGACTTTGAAGAGATGGATACTCAAAGCTCATTCGATGAATCGTTATTGGCCTACCTCAATAAACGAAGACGTCTCGGTTAGCACACGCAGAGGGATGTAAATGTAAATAGGTGACGGTTGACGGTATTCTCATACCAAGTCATTTAGTTTACTCAGATCCAGCTCGGTATGTCCGTCACGGGAGAAAAACATGGGGGCAAATACTGCATTACATACAATATCTTCAGCTACATAAGAAGTATTAGAGTGAATTTGATGATCAAAGGTGCGGTCATATCCCTCAACCTGGATAATAAATTCTGCATTCATAGCTTTAAGATCTTCATTATCGGCATCAAGCAATGGGCTCTCCTTATCAATTACATGCACAATGGTCCAGTTAAGCGGCAATAGAGCCACCTGATCCCGCTCCAGGGGCAAGGTTGAAAAGCGGCGTTTGGTTTCACCATTCTGATTTTCCTGCCAGGTCATGACCACCGTTGTTTTAACATTCGACACTTTATGATTTCTCTTATTTACGATTCGGAACATAAAGGCATTTGCCCCTTCAAAAGGACGAATAATGGCATTTTCGCTAAACAGGATTTGGGAACGGGGTTTAGATACCCTGCCAAATAACAAACCCGTAGCCAATGCAAACGAAAGCAATCCCACCAAAGCATCCAGCGATGCTATAAAATTGGCGGCAAAACCTATCGGATTCAGTGTTCCATATCCAACCGTTGTATAGGTTTGAATACTGAAGAAGTAGGCATGTGCGAAATCCTGCCAAAATCCCTGAGAGGGCAAGTGAGTAACGGTTTCTATGCCCAGGCTCATGAATGCAAAGGCAAAAACAATATTCAACAGTATATAACTGATCAAAATAGTAAAGAGAAACCAGGGCCAGGTGGTTTCCATCATCCATAAATAGGGGGCAAAACTGTGATATCCGGTTCTTTTCACATTAAAAGAGCCGTCTTTATTGACCAGCCGTTCTCCCTCCCTACCCACTTTACTGCCAAAGCCAAGGTCATCTTCCGGTTGTTTTTTGAACGTTTTGCTCCTTATAAAATCTAAAGCCATCAGGTTACCTTTTGGTTTTTTAGAATTCGGTTAAGCAGGCTTGGCGAAAAGCGTTGAACCCACAGGGCAAGGCCTTCCTTAAAGCCTGTCACATAAATCTCTTCCTTTTTTGCTTTAATTTTAGGCATTACCCGGCTAACCATTTCGTCGGCAGTCATGGCATTGGAGTGGGCGTCTCCCATTTTGTCAAATTTGGTGCCGTCTCCGGTAAGCGCATTTTTACTGATATTGGTTTTGATGAAGCCCGGGCAGAGTAAAGTTACCGCCACATTGTGTTCATACATTTCCTGGCGGAGGGAATTAAAAAAACCCTGTACCGCATGTTTGCTGGCTGCATATCCAGAACGGTACTTAGTGCCAATTTTACCAGCTACACTGCTGGTAACAATAATATGTCCTGATTTTTGCTCAATCATATGGGGGAGTACTTTTTTGGTGAGTCCCACAGCCCCAAAATAGTTTACTTCCATAAGGCGGCGAAAGGTATCCATTTCAGAATCCATAACGGTAGCCCGCTGGCTAATGCCGCCATTATTGATCAGAACATCAATTTGCCCAAAAAAAGAGAGAGCTTCTGTTGTTTTAGCGGAAAAAGAATCAGAATCCGTTAAGTCCAGAGGAAGTATGTTAACCCGGGATATGTCACCTTCCAAATTGTTTTTGATATCTGTAAGAGCTTCTTCTCTTCTGGAGGATAGAATAAGGTTGGCTCCTTCTTGGTGAAATGCGCGAACAAAAGCTTCGCCTATACCCGAAGATGCTCCCGTTATCCATACTGTTTTGCCGCTATAACTCATAAATGTATTTTATTTTTTGGTAAGGTAAATAAATGAACAGAATTGAACATGACGGATCTGACGGGGAATACAAAGCTATCATATATCTGAAAATCGGATTTATGCGTCTTAAATTAATTCCATATTTTAGCCCTTGGTCGGCCAGTACCAACTATATAACATAAGACTTAATTGAATATCTATGAGTAACAAACATACCATCCTGTTAGTGGAAGACGAAGAAGAGTCCGGGGAAATGCTCGCAAACTTCTTAAGCCTGAACGATTATGAAGTGCTTTGGGCAAAAGATGGCAAAAAAGCGTTGGAACTTATCGATTCTAATGCCAATGACATACACCTGGCAATATTGGATATAATGGTGCCACACCACGATGGGAAAGAGATTTGCCGATACATCCGGGAACACCCGGTGGTATTTGAGATCCCTGTACTATTCTTGACAGCCAGGGATGAGGAGAAAGATGAAATTGAAGGATTGGAGCTTGGAGGAGATGATTATATCAAAAAACCTGCCAGCCTGAACCTGGTAAAAGCACATGTTGAGACACAGCTGCGCCGCAGATCTCCAGAAAAAACAAACTGGGTGCAATATGGACATGTATATCTTGACCTGGATTCTAAAGAAATGTATATCGATGATGAACTCATTGAACTAACCCATACTGAGTATACCATTGCGGAAATGATATTCACTCATCCTAAGTTGGTGTATTCGCGTCAAAATATCTTGGAGCACATCTCTGATGAAGAAAAGTATGTGTTCGACCGTACGGTAGATGTGCACATAAAAAATCTTCGGTTAAAGATGAAAGACAACGGTAAATTCATCAAAACATACCGTGGTGTGGGATATGGCTTTAACAAAAAGTTTCTACATAGATGAAAATAAGATCCAAGCTGGCGTGGACATATATTATTTTGTTGATTATTGGCATTATCACCATTAGTGCCTATTCTATACTTACGATCCGTGCCTTTTTGCTGAAGGAGGGAATTACAAAATTTAAGCAGGATACCCAATCTATAGCTCTGGCGGCAAGTAGTTTTAGTAACAACGAAAAATTCCCGCATAGACTAAGAAAAGAAGCAAAGCTTACCGGTTATCAGATTTCAGTATACAGTAGTGATGGGATGCGTTTTTTGGCCATCCCTGATTCAGCTTTAGCTGCTACATCGTCTCATATGAATGCAGAATTGCTCAATACTCTTGAGGAAGAGGCAGGCCAGCCGGTGATCGTGGATGAGGGTACAGAGCAATTGGTTTCGTATGTGAAGCTGGAAGAATCTGCAAATGAAGCACAGTATTTGCGAATTAGCCAGAACAAGCAGCAGTATTATGCAGCAGCGGCCAGCATACGCCATATTATCTATGGTGGGATGTTTTTTTCGATCGGGGCTGTTGTGATTGTAAGTTTTTTGTTTGCCCGATATATGGCTAGTCCTATTCAAAAATTAAACAGGGCAGCGCTGGATATAGCCAGAGGTAATTTGGACCGGAAAATAGATTTAAAAAGAGATGATGAGTTCGGAACGCTTGCAGACTCCCTGAATCATATGGCGAAAACCCTTCGGTCGGATAACGAACAGCTGAAAAAGCTGAATGAAAAGCAGAGCCGGTTTTTTGCTGATATCACACATGAGGTGCGTAATCCGTTGCATACTATCTCAGGAGCCCTGGAAATGCTGGATTTAAAAGGTCTCGAAGTAGAGAAGAAGCGAAAGTATATAAAGACGGCTCAGAAACAGATTAAAAGAGTAACCCGGCTGTTTGAGGATATCAAAACATTACAGCGATATGATTTTGATGAGAACTTCATCAATGAGAAAGAATTTGATATTGCCCGAAGTATTGAAGAGACTTTTAATGCTTATTTGCCTATAGCTGAAGAAAAAGGGTTGGATCTTGAATTAGCCGGGGAACAAAGTTGCTGGGTATACGCAGATCCTGATAAGATAGAGCAAGTACTGGAGAACCTGCTTTCAAATGCCATTAAGTATACCGTGAAAGGGAAGGTGAAAATTGGAGTGCAGCTGGCAAGTGATTCTGCAGAAGTATTTATAGAAGATACCGGACTCGGTATTGGAGAAGAACATCTGGAACAGTTATTTGATCGTTTTTACCGCACGGATAAAGCCCGATCGAGAGATAAAGGAGGAACAGGATTGGGGTTGTCGGTGGTTAAAGGCATATTAAGTGCACACCAAAGTGAAATTAAGGTAAAGAGTGAACTGGGTACCGGCAGCAGGTTCTATTTTAAGCTACCGCTTTCTCCTTCTCGAAATAGTTAAAAGCCACTATAGCCAGAGCCCCCCCTGCAAAGGGAGCAAGAGTATATAATAAACTGTAATAGATAGAATTACCTTGCATCAACAGGTCAAATAAAGCAGGTCCCAAAGAGATTGCAGGGTTAAAAACTCCTCCCGATATCTTGGTGCCGGTAATGAGAATACCCGAAAAGGTTAATCCGATAATAATTCCAAACATTGGATTATTTCTATAACGGGGGAGGGTCATAAAAGCCAATACAACCCAAACAAAAATGAAGGTGAGAGAAAGTTCAGCTCCAGCTTGTTGATAGATATTGGTGTCGTAGGGTGGTTCAACATAAAAGACAGAGCTGGTAAAATAGTAGATAACAATAGCTGCCAGAAATGCGGCAATGATTTGACTGCTGAAATACCCAAATAATTGCTTGAATGATATTTTACCATTAAAATAAAACGCCAATGAAACGGCAGGGTTAAAATGCGCTCCTGATATATGAGCACCTACATACATTAAAGCTGACAAAATTAAGCCTACGGCAATTTCATTTCCTGTAAAACCATATACCAGTACAAGAAAAAAAGTGCCTAAAGCTTCCATTATATACTTCTGCATCCACCTAAGGTTAATCGTAAAAAATGTAAGCTAAGAGTCCTTCATTATTGCTGATAATAATAATCGGGGGAATCAGCAATTGCAAGGATATGGTTTTTTTTAATTTGTAAAAAAAAAGTAAGTGAAAATAGCCAGTATTTATTTCATTAGGCTTTTTAAGAGGATACATCTGAACAAATAGAGAAATCGCATAAAATTTTCAGATAAACTTAGAGAGCGCTGAGAAACAGAAAACACTTGGCAGGTTATCACCATATTAAGCATTTTTGTGTGAACTGATTCAAGGGTAACGTATATCAAAAAATATGTATTTAGGTTCCTTGGGTAACAGCAGAAGATTCGTTTTGGTTTCATCTGTTATATGGTTGGGCACTATTTCTCCATTATATCATATGATTTTACCGGGGCAGGATACCTGTTGGGACCGTTTAAGTTCTGTTGGGATTTGGCTAAAAGATAATTAATCACTCGATTTTGAGGGATCTTATTTTGTTTATATCCTCATAAAAAGTGTGAATAAAATTCACTACGCAAAGATCTTTTCAGTCTTTAGCGTAGCGGAGACTGGAAAGTTGATGCTCAGGAAGTCTCCGACTTCCAACCCATGCGAATCATTAAATCAGAATCTTCTCAATTTCCAGCAAACCTGTTTTATTGATCCCACCAGCGAACCCTTCCTGACTCTACCCTGATTATCGAGGCTTCCATCCCGAAAAAAATGTCTCCCAGCTTTTTAAGCATCCATCCAATCAACTACTTCACAGGTAATGAAATGAACTTGCTGATGATTATATATTTTGAAAACCGTCATATCTACAGATAAAACACGGTTGTTCTGATGCAAGTCGGAGACTTGCTGAGCCAGGACTCTTAAGTCAGCGCTCGTTCTGCATTTGTTTTCGAATAATAGTTTCGAGGCTCGCTGTAAGACTTAAGAGATCTGAGCGCCCTGGATTTATAGCAGAATCGATTCTAAAAAAATCTCGAGGCCATACATGTCATCAACGCTCCATGCTTTATCGAGGGATGGGAATCAGGGCGTTGATTGGGTTCAGTAGAACAACCAACGGAATTGACATCGTGCCACTATTAGGTTTCGGCCCGGTGGTTTTCTGGGCTCTCATCTACCTGGAGCGCTACCTCAGGTGATGTTCTGTGACCCTTTCTCACGAAGTGATCCCTCCTGGAAGGGCCTGGTTTTAAACCGATTTCGAGAGACCTTATCTCGTTCATATCTTCATAAAATGTACCCAAAACTTCGTTGCCCAAGGCATGCTTTGGGCACAATTACAGCAGTTCTCAATAAATGAGGAATCCAATGCCCACACAAATCAACATAGGGCCAAAAATATTCGGTGTGTATACACAGAACAAATCCGAAGTTCGTATAAGCGATTCAGCTATTCTTCAGTTTCTTTTTCTTTTTAACCGGTAATTTTTCCACAATCAGATCATAAGAATGCCGAATGAGTTCAATAATAAAATCATCTTCCAGGGAACCATTGGGAACTACCGTATTCCAGTGTTTCTTGTTCATATGATAACCGGGTTTAATTTCCTCATATGCCGCTCTCAGTTTCAACGCACGCACTGGATCACATTTCAGGTTGATGCCATCAAAAGTCTCTACATTGGTTAAGGCAAACATTTTACCCATAACTTTAAACACCAATACATCTTCGTTAAATGGGAATTCCTCAGTTACTCCCGGCAGCGACATACAATAGTTGTAATAAGTTTCAATATTCATTGATGTGCTCGTTGAAAGTCATTTTTAAATTGATCTACCAGCCCCAGTGCACCTTCGGCTATAAAGTTGGTGCAGTTTTTTGTTATAGCGCCAACAATACTGCTATGCCAGGTAGCAGCGGAAGTGCCTGCTTTAGTCCCCAACATGAGTTGAACGGGTTGGTAGAACTGCAGTTCGGCCGTATAGGGGTAGAAACCAGGCTCAGCATACATAATGTTGATATGAAGATGCAGAATAGGAAACCGATCCGATTGGCGAAGGGTTTCATCTTTTAGTAAGGTAACCGGAAGATCTTCAAGTTCTTTAACCCGGATTATTCACCAAGTATATAGATCGCCATTTTGTATCCATTCGTGAATAATTCGGGTTAAGCATTTGAGCCTTTACTTCAGCAGGGCTGATATCCAATTTGGTATCGCCAATGGGCTGTTCCACATTTACAACTACTCCGAATTCGAGAAGTCCATTTAAAGATTCACGTTGACGGAGCACTTCATTTTGGGCGTTGGCTACAGAAGCTGAAATAAAAAGGGCGGCGAAGAATAGAAATAGAGTTTTCATAGCTGTACCGGTGGATTATCCTGGAGAAGAGGCAACAGGCTTCTAACGGCTATTCTTCTACCTTTATTCCTTTCCAGAACGCAACATGATTCTTGATTTCGGAGGCAGCTTCTTTGGGTTCAGGATAATACCAGGCTGCATTGGGGTTGGTGTTTCCATCTACTTCAACCGTATAATAACTGGCCTCTCCTTTCCAGGGGCAGGTGGTATGGTGATCTGAATTCTTAAAATATTTTTTATTAACTGATTCAGGGGGGAAGTAATGGTTATTCTCGATTACAACGGTGTCATCACTTTCGGCTAATATTTCTTCATTCCATATCGCTTTCATACTATCAGGGTTTTAATTTTAATAATTGAACTCCAAGCAAGATCCACCCGGCAATTAAAGCCACGCCACCAATGGGCGTAATGGCCCCAAACCAGCCTATACCCGACAAACAGAGTACATACAGGCTTCCCGAGAAAATCAATATGCCGGCAAAAAGTAAATGAGCTGGCCATCTTAAATCAATTTGAAAATGGGCGGATATAAGCCCAATCAGAATTAGCCCCAGAGCATGCCAGGCATGGTAGCGTACGGCGGTTTCCCAGGTTTCAAGACGCTCAGGGGTAAGTATATTTTTTAAGCCATGTGCACCAAAAGCACCGGCGGCGACTGCTATTGCCAATAGAAATGAGGCAATAACTATAATAATTTTCGGATTGGTCATTGAGGGTCATTTTGTTCAAGTCGGAGGTTGAAGCCATAATGTAATAAATCACTTGTTAATGAATAAAGGCAATTACTCCAGTTGTGCTCTTTTTTTTACCAAAGCTGATATTTCCCACCGAAAGGACTTCCCATACAGGCTCTCCCTCTTCACTTTTCACATGCTGGCCATTTTATTCATTTGAGATCCCTCGAATACCGCCAGGGGTTGGTTAATGTTGTGGTTGATTAGGGATTGAGTGATGAAGCATACATCCCAGGGGTGCATCGCATGCGCCCGGGTGAGGCCCAAACTCCTTATTTCTCGTTGCTACTCTTAACCAGTGCCAACCCTGTCATTCAGCAATAGCGAAGAATCTTCTTATGGTCTGCACCTACACGATTTGTCGACATCGGCCCTCAAAATACCCCTAGCCCAACCTTCGGAAGAAAGCATCGGTTTAACACCATCCGGGCGAAGGTTTGTCTTTGGTGGCTTCCGTACCCGGATCACTCAAAAATATAAGGCACTGATAGCTGTCGGCGGCTTTCCCGCAAAAATATCAGAAGCATTGAGCATTATAGTATTATCTCCTTGATTGTCTATTTCCGTTCTTGGGGTAAAGCAAATAATAAGTCAACAAAACAACGGAGACATGAACGTAGACTGGAATGGCATTTATCCCGCTGTAACTACCAAATTCAATGAAGATGGAACCCTGGATATCCCCACCTTCAAAAAGAATATTGAAGCCCAGGTGCAGGCCGGTGTGCACGGCATTGTACTTGGTGGAACGCTTGGGGAAGCCAGCACCCTCAAAAAAGAAGAAAAGCTGGAACTGATACGTGCTACCCGAGAAGTTACCGGTGATGACATCCCTGTAATCGTTAATATAGCAGAGAAGACCACGGCCGCTGCCATCCAAACCGCTGCCGATGCCAAAGCTAACGGAGCTGCAGGCCTCATGATGCTGCCGCCCATGCAGTACAAAGCCGACGAACGAGAGACCGTTGCTTATTATAAAGAAGTAGCCAACTCCACTGATCTCCCCATTATGGTATATAACAACCCTGTGGATTACGGCATTGAGGTTACCCTGGATATGTTTGAAGAACTGGTAGAATGCGACAACATACAGGCCGTCAAAGAATCGACCCGCGACCTGACCAACATCACCCGCATGATCAACCGTTTTGGAGATCGCATCACCATTCTTTGTGGGGTAGATACCCTGGCTCTCGAAGCATTGTTGATGGGAGCTAAAGGCTGGGTAGCCGGATTGGTATGCGCCTTTCCCCGCGAAACCGTGGTTATTTATGAATTGGCGAAAGCAGGACGTTTGGATGAAGCCAGAGAGATCTACCGCTGGTTTATGCCTCTGTTGGAACTCGACATCAACTCCAAGCTGGTACAGAATATAAAACTGGCAGAAGTAGCCACCGGACTGGGGACTGAGCACGTACGCAAGCCCCGGCTGCCTTTAGTTGGCAAAGAACGTGAACAGGTCAAGGGAATCATAATAGCTGGTATAGACAGTCGCCCCGAACTACCAACGCTTTAACCCAGGTCATATTCAGGAATAATTTTCATTTGAATTTTGAAGTGAATCATCATGATTAAAGGAACTAATTTTATAGGATCAGAAACATCATCGGAAGGCACGGAGGTATTGCAGGCCACTAATCCGCAGGATAATCAGAAGTTACCCGAAACATTTGCTGTAGCCACGGAGGCTGAAATACAGCGGGCTATGGAGAAAGCGCAGGCAGCTTTTCTGGAGTACCGGAACTATAGTGGAAAACAGAAAGCAACATTTCTGGATGCAATAGCCGATGAAATCATGGGCCTGGAAGATGAGCTCATCCATCGGGCTTCTGCCGAAACCGGATTACCCAATGGCCGTTTTGAAGGTGAGCGTGGCCGGACTTGTAACCAACTGCGCATGTTTGCGGATTTGCTTCGCGAAGGCTCTTGGGTAGATGCCCGTATCGACACTGCACAGCCTGATCGCGAACCCATCCCCAAGGCAGATATCCGACGCATGCTGTTTCCGTTGGGCCCCGTAGTTGTATTTGGAGCCAGTAATTTCCCCCTGGCATTTTCTACTGCTGGTGGAGACACAGCCTCGGCTCTGGCTGCAGGATGCCCGGTGATTGTGAAAAGTCATGAATCACATCCCGGGACCAACGAGTTAGTGAGTCGGGCTATATTAAGTGCAGCGGAGAAAACAGCTATGCCTTGCGGAGTTTTTAGTTCCCTGAATGGAGGGCCTGAAACGGGACAAAAACTGGTACAGCATCCCACTGCCAAAGCGGTAGGGTTTACTGGTTCATTTGGGGGAGGTAAAGCTATTTATGATCTGGCGCAACAACGAGAAGAACCCATTCCGGTTTACGCCGAGATGGGCAGCATCAATCCTGTATTTTTGTTGGATGAAAAACTCGAAAATTCAGCTGAAGAACTGGCCAAGCAGTATGCCGGATCAGTAACGCTGGGAGTCGGACAGTTTTGTACAAACCCGGGAATTCTTGTAGCACAGGCGGGCGAAGCGCTTAACCGTTTTTCAACAGCCTTAGCGGAGGAGTTAAGCGACTATGAGCCCGCCTGCATGCTAAACAGTAAAATTGCGGATTCATACCGAGGGCACAGGTCAGAGCTTTTAGAGCAGGAAGGAGTGAAAGCGTTGTGTACACCCTCATCTGAAACAGGTACTCTTGGTGGTGCTGCAGTGGCAACTGTTTCCGGGGAGGACTTTCTGAAGAACGAAGCCCTGCACAGGGAAGTATTCGGCCCATCAACCCTTATTGTCTTTTGCGCAGATGAAACGCAACGCCTGCAAATAGCGCAGCAACTGGAGGGTCAGCTCACGATTACATTTATGGGGAATGATAAGGAGCTAACGGCCCGGGAAGAACTGATCAATATCTGCCGTGAGAAAGCCGGACGCATTATTTTCAACGGTGTGCCCACCGGGGTTGAGGTATGTGATTCCATGCATCACGGAGGCCCCTTTCCGGCAACAACCAATGGAATGTACACTTCGGTTGGAACGGCTGCGGTTGAGCGGTTTGTCCGACCGATTGCCTTTCAGGATTGTCCGGATGATTTGTTGCCGGATGAACTTCAAGATGAAAACCCGCTGGATATCCTGCGGATGGTTGACGGAGTTCAAACTACAAAGAAGATAGGGTAACAGTATGGCCGCCAAACGTTTTTTCTGTATTGATGCCCACACCTGCGGTAACCCGGTTCGCCTGGTAGCCGGGGGAGGCCCTCTCCTTCAAGGGGATTCCATGGCTGAACGCCGCCAGCATTTCCTGGAAGAATTCGACTGGATTCGCAAAGGACTTATGTTTGAACCCCGCGGACATGATATGATGTCCGGGAGTATTCTTTACCCACCTACCGATCCGGCCAATGATATAGGAATACTGTTTATTGAAACCAGTGGCTGCCTGCCTATGTGTGGTCATGGTACGATCGGCACGGTAACAGCTATGTTGCAGGAAGGATTGGTAGATCCTAAAATACCGGGCGAAGTGAAGCTGGAAGTGCCGGCAGGTTTGGTAACGGCTGAGTATACAGAAGAAGATGGCCGGGTGAGCTCTGTGAAGATCACCAATGTGCCAAGTTTTTTGGCAGCTGAAGGGCTGGAAGTGGATTGTTCGGATCTGGGAGTGCTGACAGTAGATGTGGCTTATGGCGGAAATTTCTATGCCATTGTAGATCCCCAACAAAATTTTGCGGGGCTTCAGGATTATACAGCCGATCAGTTAATCGAATGGAGTCGGGTACTGCGTGAACGTCTGGGCAAGCAGCATGAGTTTATCCATCCTGCAGATGATCGTATACGGGGTCTCAGCCATGTCATGTGGACAGGAGATACCATTGATTCAACCGCCACCGCCCGTAACGCGGTTTTCTACGGGGATAAAGCCATCGATCGCTCGCCTTGTGGGACAGGAACATCGGCTCGTATGGCGCAATGGGCGGCCAAAGGTAAACTCAGTAAGGGCGACTCATTTATTCACGAGAGCATTATTGGCAGCAAGTTCATCGGGCGGGTGGAAGATGAAGTAATAGTTGGCAATATTCCAGCCATTATTCCTTCTATTGAAGGGTGGGCTCGCGTAACAGGCTACAACACCATCGTGATTGATGATGAAGATCCATATGCGCATGGTTTCCAGGTAATCTGATGAATGTGTGATGAAGAAGACAGATGTGTTAGTAATTGGTGCCGGTATTAATGGATTAAGCGCGGCTTGGTTTCTGAATGAGGCGGGTTTTAATGTCACTGTAGCTGATAAAGGTGATGGATTGAATAACTGCTCGTTTGGTAATGCCGGGATGATTGTTCCCAGCCATATCATCCCGCTGGCTGCGCCGGGTGTAATCAGTCAGGGCCTTAAATGGATGTTGAAACCCGAGAGTCCATTCAGTATCCGTCCCAGGCTAAACCGCGAATTTCTCTCGTGGGTATGGAAGTTTAAGCAGGCCTCAACACAGAAGCATGTGGAACAGTCGGCTCCGGTACTAAAGGACTTATTGCTGAAGAACCGGGAACTTTTGGTCGAGCTCGAAGAAGCTGAACAACTGGATTTTGATTTTCAAAAGAACGGTTTGTTTATGCTATGCAATACCCAAAAGGGATTTGAAGAGGAAGCAGAAGTGGCCGAGGCTATCCGGGAGCAGGAACTGCCTGCTGAGATACTGACTTCCGAAGAGGTGAGACAGCAGTTTCCGAAGGTAAAGCTAAAGATAAAAGGCGGAGTGTACTATCCTTTGGATGCACATATGCATCCCAATACACTTATGGTACAGCTTCGGAATGCATTGATTCAAAAAGGGGTAACATTCCGCAACCAAACAGAGGTAACACATATTGACCCCTCGAAGGAGGATGAGGTGCGGGTTAAGACCAGCTCGGGAGAGGTGTTAATTGCTTCAAAAGTTATCGTTTGTGCAGGGGTGTGGTCGGCTGAATTGGGTAAAACTATTTCTGTAAATATCCCCATGCAAGCTGGGAAGGGCTACAGCCTCACCTTAGAAAATCCACCTTTTAAAACCCAGCACTGTGCCATATTCTCGGAAGCCAGAGCTACCATGACTCCCATGGGGGGGAAGCTTCGGTTTGCCGGAACTATGGAAATTGTGGGGAATAAGGAGCAAATTAACCCGGCAAAAATTACAGGGCTTAAAAAATCGATTACACACTTTCTGCCGGATATTACAGAGCGGCATTTTCAGGGCTGTGACCCCTGGGTGGGACTCCGTCCCGTCTCCCCGGATGGATTGCCCTATATAGGAAACATAAAATCCCATAAAAACATCTATGTTTCCACTGGCCATGCCATGATGGGCATGAGCCTGGGGCTGGTGAGCGGTAAGATCATTGCGGATTTGATCCAAAAAGGAAAGTCTGATCATGAACATCCTCTAATTGCACCTGACAGGTATAATTGAAGGGGAGGGATAAATGGATATCCGCAGTCAAAAATAATTTAAAGAAGGATTTTATGTTTAGTAGTGATGTATATACCCGGCGAAGAGAAATACTTAAAAAAAGGGTGGGCAGCGGTATTATTCTTTTGCCGGGGAATGAAGAGTCCGGAATAAATTATGCGGACAACCACTATCATTTCCGCCAGGATAGCACCTTTCTCTATTATACCGGCATCAATAAGCCTCATCTGGCTGTAATCATCGATATTGATGCAGACAAAGAAATTCTGTTTGGGGATGAAGCTACTATAGATGAACTGGTATGGACTGGCCCGGTTCCTTCCTGTAAAAACCTGGCAGACAGTGCAGGCCTGCATACACATCGACCTTATGATGAAATGGAGAAATACCTGCACACATACAGAGCAGATCGGAATATTTACTTCCTGCCCCCTTACCGGCCCGAACATCTCCTGAAGCTGCAAAAAGTGCTTGGGGGGTCGAATAGAGAAATCAGGGATCAGGTGTCTGTTCCACTCATTAAAGCTATTGTAGATCAGCGATCATACAAAACAGCAGAAGAACGATCTCTGATTGAAGAGGCGGTTAATATTACGTGCGAGATGCACGTGGAGGCTATGCGATCGGCCCGCCCCGGCATGAAAGAATATGAAGTGATGAGCCGGGTTCATCAAAAGGCATTGGAACATAATGGACAGCTTTCATTCCCCATTATACTGACAGTCAACGGACAAACCTTGCATAACCATTATTATGGCAATACACTTTCGGATGGAGATATGGTGTTATGTGATGCCGGAGCTGAAATTGGGATGGGATATGCGGGAGATATGACGCGGACATTTCCGGTGGGTAAACGATTTACCAACCTGCAGCGTGAGATATATGATATTGTATTACAAGCCCAACAGTCTGCAATTGATGCTTTAGCTCCTGGCATAGAATTCCGGGAAGTTCACCTTATTGCCTGTCGCAAAATTTTTGAAGGGCTTAAAGCCGTGGGGCTAACTAAAGGAGACCCCCATGAGGCGGTAGAAGCCGGAGCACACACCTTGTTTTTTCAATGCGGATTGGGGCATATGATGGGGCTTGATGTTCACGATATGGAAAATCTGGGGGAAGAATATGTGGGGTATACAGATGAACTTAAGAAATCGAAGGAGTTTGGATTGAAATCGCTCCGGCTGGGGCGTAAGCTTGAACCGGGTTTTGTGGTAACAGTAGAGCCGGGTATATATATCATTCCTGAACTGATTGACCAGTGGAAAGAAACGCAAAAGCATAAAGCATTTATTAATTATGACAAGCTGGATGATGTCAGGGATTTTGGCGGCATACGAATAGAAGATGATTTCATTATTACTGAAGAAGGGACGGATCTGTTAGGGAATCCTCTCCCTAAAACAGTTGAGGAGATCGAAGAAATACGCCGGGAGACGCTGCAGGAAATACAGATACATAATTAAGGAGGGCTCTTAAGATCAGTATTGATGCAATGTTATAGAGCTGTTTGATGATTCATCCAATCTGGTCATCTCAGAATCAATTGTATTCTCAAAAATGAAATTACTACTATAAAAGCTAACCAACCTTCATTACAATCAGGAACATGTCTTCATATAGAAATTATCTGTTTTCTTTAGCAGTGATGTTATTTACGGTCCCACTGCTAACTGCCTGTACGCAACAACCCCAACCGCAATCCTGGGATATTGTCTATGAGCAGGAAGGACTTTCTTTCCGGGGCATCTCAGCAGTAAATGATCAGGTATGTTGGGTGAGTGGGAGCAGTGGAACCATCCTGAGAACGATTGACGGCGGAGCTTCGTGGCAACAACTTTCGATCCCCGGCACCGACTCTCTTGATTTCCGGGATATAGAGGCTTTTGATGCCCAAACAGCTATTGCCATGTCCATTGGTTCCGGTTCTTCGTCACGGATTTATAAAACCACCGATGGCGGCAACTCCTGGATAAAAGTACATCAAAACGAGTATGAAGAAGGTTTTTATGATGCTATTGCTTTTTGGGATAATCAGCATGGAATACTGCAGGGTGATCCGGTAGAGGGCAGGTTGTACGTGCTGGTTACTTCGGATGGGGGAGATAGCTGGCAGGAAATTCCTATAGCTGATATGCCGGATGGAAAAGAAGGGGAATATGGTTTTGCCGCCAGTGGTACACATCTCGTTGTACATGGAACTTCAACGGCCTGGCTTGGTACCGGGGGAAGTGTAGCCCGGGTGTTTAAATCGAATGATAAGGGCGCTAACTGGAGGGCCTATGATACGCCTGTTATCTCAGGAGAATCTTCCCAGGGAATTTTCTCCCTCGCCTTTAAAGATGCTACACATGGAGTAGCTGTAGGCGGTGATTACACAAAGGAAAAAGAAGGGTCACAAAATATAGCAGTAACCGAAGACGGCGGCCGCAACTGGGAGCTGGTCGATAATACCGGGGTAGACTACCGCTCAGGGGTACGGTATGCCGATGGATATTATATAGCAGTGGGACCGTCGGGTTCAAACTATTCTTCTGATGACGGTCAAAGCTGGAAAATTATTGAAGGCCCCGGTTTTCACGCAGCCAGCGTAGGAGCGGAAGGTTTAGAATCGGTTTGGGCCTCCGGCGCAGACGGCCGAATCGGCAAGCTGGTGAGAGAATAGAGGGTAAAAGTTAAAAGAGGGAGCCTCTGATTCAAATTACCAACCCTTTCAACAAATAAGATCCAGGCATTGATGGGGGAGACAGCCCCGGTTTTTTCTCACTTTTTGGCCTTGTTACCAATCCAGTTTCCCCCTCAAAAAGGTAAAGAACTCGTTGATACTATCAGCTGGCATAAATACTGAGGATCTTCACAATGGGAGGACTTTTCAATGGTTCCCATCAAAAGAACAGAAGTAAGTAAATGATCCATGGATGGTCCTGCAAGTCCTCTCCTTCAGGAGAGGATTTAGGTGAGGTGAGATTTTACAACCCATTGGTGCCCCTAAACCATTTTACCCATATGAAATGCCCACGGCAGAAGAATCTTCTTATGATCTACTCCTACACCGTTTGTCGACATCGATCCTAAAAAATCCATAGCCAACCTTCGTGTTTTGATTGAAAAGGACAACCAGTCAAGCTTGCCCTGCCAACGGCCCCCTTCCTTACGAATGAATGGATTCCGGCAGCAGTCGGAAGAAATGAAAGAGGAGGGATCTGTTTAATCTCGGTTAGATATTTTTTAAAAACGTTTAGGGCGCTAATGATTCATAATATGTTTTGTATTTGGAATTTTCAATGTAGCAAGCAATCCAAATCAAACCAATGATTCCGGGAGAGGACAGGGGGGGGCATGTCTATAAAGCCAAGAGGTCATCCAGAGTCGTTCTGCCGGGGAGCAGGAAAGCAGAGCAGTATACCGCAAACAGAACGAGCTCCCGAAGGGATGTCAAGTCAAAAGGATCTTCACAATGGGTTGTTGCTTCTAAACCGTATATCGACACCGTCCTCAAAACCCAACCTTCTGTCGAAGACACTCCTTTGGAGGAAAACAACCACAGGTTCTACCACCATCCGAAAATGTGGGAAAGAAAAATTTTTTAGATATGGTGAATATCGGTTTTCATATTTCTTTAAGGGCATAAGTAATTTTTATATTTAGTTAATAATAAATTAAGAATGTTTACGTATTGTGTATTGTATTACTGTACTTTAGTTATACACAAAACATCAACCCAATAAAAATCATAACATGAGTCAATCCAATTACTATATTTACTATCTATGTACCAGGATTATACAAAGTGTTGTATTTCTTTTTTTGATATCTACAACTTTTGTAAATGCACAAGACCGAGATTTGAAAAGCCGGCCAGGAACCGATTTTGTAAAACAACATATTCTGGATACAAAATCACTGTCAAATAAAACCCAGAGTCATGCCCGGTACCTGAAAGAAGTATCCATACACAAAAAAGCACATATAGTCCGCCTGCCTGAACATTTGTATGAAGAGGAAAAACTAATTCTGCATGTTCAGCAGAAGAAAGACGGACTCAGGTTTAATCCCGGAAAAGGAGGAGAAACCATTGAAATTGTGCAAACACAGATTAAAATCATGTCCGATACCGTGTACTCCTGGAAAGGAGATGTTTATTTTCCAGACCGGGAAGAACCGGTTGGGGATGCTTTGTTTGTCCAGGATCATGAGGGACGAATAACAGGTACGATTGATATTGACGGAGAATTTTTTAGGATATTAAGCCTGAGAAACTCCAAATTACACACGCTCATTGAGTTTGATAAAGAAGAACTAAGAAAACGCGGGCGTGCCGCTGCATCACAGGAGATTGATCCCAGGAAGAATATTTCTGCCCCTTCCGGAGCCAAAGAACAGCAAAAGAAGAAAACCCCACCAGAACCCCAAAAATCAGACACTGAACAACTTCCTGAAATGGTGGCCGTTTCCCCGGCCGGTGATGCCCCTGACTGCAACACCGATTATATACGGGTGCTGGCACTGTATACACCCGCTGCTAAAAACTATGGCAACATGAGCGGTATCATTTCCTCTTCCATTGCAGAAATAAACGATGCCCACGATAACAGTCAAGCTTATTTTGTGGAAACAGAATTGGTGCACCAACAGGAGTTAAATTTCAACAATACCGGAAATATTGAAAATGATATAGAAAATTTAATTGCCAATGGTTCAGCTCAATCTTTAAGGGATCAATATGATGCCGATGTTGTTATACTTCTTACCGGTTATAACAGCTATTACCCTGTTTCAGGTATTGCCGGCACACTTCACTTAGACTCAAATAAAATGTATGCCATTGTGGATGTGGGTTATGCTACAGCTCCCGAATATAGTTTTGCTCATGAGTTCTCACATTTACAGGCCGCCCAGCACCATCCTAATGACGCCACCACATCCGGCGTGTATAGCTATGGATATGGGCACCGCACCAGTGACCGTGCAACTATTATGGCTTATACCTGGGTTCCCGGATCAAATCAATCGTGGCCGAGAATAAAATATTACTCCAATCCCAATAAGTCTTATTCTGGAGAAGCCCTGGGCATAGCTAATCAGCGGGAAAATTACCGGGTGCTTAAAAACACCGCACCTACGGTATCCAACTTTCGCAATCCCAATGAACTGAAGGTTTCTACCACAGTACAGGAATCTTCCGGGGATTATACCTTCACCGCCCAGCCTTGCGGCGGCACGGGCAGTTACTCCTACAAATGGTGGGCCAGTCCCACTCCCGGCGGATATAACCACCCGGTTGAATCTACCTCTTCTACTTTTTCTCCCACCCTCACCTATGGCGCCTGGTATATAAAAGTGAATATAACCTCGGGAGGAGAATCGATCGATGAATATATGAGTGTATGGGTGGATGAATGCGACCCGCAGGATCCCATGTGCCAGCAAAAACAGGTTACGATTACAGAAGGGGACCCGGGTGCTGAAAAACCGGAGGCCTTTGAATTGCTCCCGGCCTATCCCAATCCGTTTAACCCGGCAACCCGGCTGTCCTTTACCCTCCCGGAAAGCCAGCATGTAAAAGCGGCGGTCTACGATATGGCAGGAAGAGAAGTGACCGTACTGGCCAACCAGCCCTTTAAGGCCGGCGCTCATACGCTGCGCTTTGACGCCGCCGGGCTTTCCAGCGGAAACTATATGGTGCGCCTGCAGGCAGGTAAACAACTACAAACACAAACCATTACTTTAATTAAGTGATTGCAATCTATATTTTTCTGGCAGCCGGCACCGGCTGCCAGAATCTTTTTATAAAAAACAGAATTATGCGAAACATACCATTTACCGTTATCATTATTTTCATACTGGCCGGCTGCAGCCTGTTTTCGGCCGACAAAAAAGAACCAGAAGATCCCTTTGAGGCCGTATTTACCGCTGAAATTAATGGAGCCCCCTTTGATGGGAGTCCGTTCAAAGAATATGCACAAGTAATAATGACTACCCAGGGAGAGTACTCACCCCAGGGAGAGTACTCATTTTTAACTATATACGCCTCTCAATTTAACGAACAACTTTCTCCTTACCATGAAAAAATAAGCATCAATCTGCTGTATGAGGAAGGCAGACAAAAGTATAAAACACGGGTAGATTCTGTTATGTATGACGAAGAGAATTACATGACAGATGGAGGAAGCTATTATGAAAAAGACGGGGATGTTACAATCTCCACTTATAAAGCCTTTGAAGACGAAGAAGGCTTTGTTACGGTCGAAATGGAAGAGCAGGATAACGGGGAAACCGTGGTTTCTGGAACCTTTGAAATGCGGGTCATTGTAGATTACCGGGATGATCCATACAGCCAACGGGCAGACCAGGACACCTTATATATCACCAACGGAGAATACCGCCTATTACTGGATGACCGGCGGGATGGACAGGAGTGACCGGCTGTCAGATTTACCTAACCAACCATCCATTTATGAATCCTTTTATGAAAAGAACATTAACTGCCATGGCTATTGCTCTTACCTTGCTTGGCTGCAGCCTGTTTTCGGCCGAAGATCAAGAACCGGAAGACCCTTTTGAACCGGTATTTACCGCCCAAATTAATGGGAAGCCTTTTGAAGGAAGCAGCTTTAGAGGACGAGCGGGGGCAATAGCAATAATAAGTACCCGGGGAGCAAACACCCACTTAACCATAACGGGAACTGAATGGAGTGAAAAACTCTTTCCTTATAATGGCGATATATCTATTTCTATGTTATATGAGAACGGCAAACAAAAATATAGCACACAAACAGACTACTTTACAGATATTGACGGTCACCCCAAAAGCATAGGCGGTACCTATTATGAAAATGACGGAGATGCGCGTATTTCTGTCTATGAAGCCTATAACGATGACGAAGGGTTTATTACCGTGCATGTGGAAGAGCAGGACGATGGGCGCACCGTGGTTTCTGGAACCTTTGAAATGCGGCTCATTGTAGATTCCCGGGCAGATCCATACAGCCAATGGGCAGACCAGGACACCTTATATATCACCAACGGAGAATATCGCGTATCGCTCTTTGACTATGACCAGTGGAATGGACAGGAGTGACAGGCTGCCAGAATCTTTTTATAAAAAACAGAATTATGCGAAACATACCATTTACCGTTATCACTATTTTCATACTGGCTGGCTGCAACTTGTTCTCACCAAAAGAACAAGAGAAATCCTTTGAGCCAACATTTACCGCCGAAATTAATGGGGAACCTTTTGATGGGAGTCTGTTTGAAGGCTTTGCAAGAGCAGTAATAAGCACCCAGGGAGAACACCATCTTTTATCTATACGTGGAGTGGAGTTTAGTGAAGAACTTCCCTCCTACAACGAAATAATGGGTGTCTCTGTGCTGTATGAGGAAGGCAGACAAAAGTATAAAACACGGGTAGATTCTGTTATGTATGACGAAGAGAATTACATGACAGATGGAGGAAGCTATTATGAAAAAGACGGGGATGTTACAATCTCCACTTATAAAGCCTTTGAAGACGAAGAAGGCTTTGTTACGGTCGAAATGGAAGAGCAGGATAACGGGGAAACTGTGGTTTCTGGAACCTTTGAGATGCGGGTCATTGTAGATTACCGGGATGATCCATACAGCCAACGGGCAGACCAGGACACCTTATATATCACCAACGGAGAATACCGCCTATTACTGGATGACCGGCGGGATGGGCGGGAGTAACAGGTAATTTTGTTTTGGTCTTGTTATATCACAGACCTGATGTTTAGCCCAATCGGTGTGCTGAGCCACCTCCTTACCGGGTGGAGTTGAGGGACGTAGATAAGGCTGCAAGCTTGAGTTAAGGTTTAAAAAAAATCCCCCTGCCCCCTCATCCATTCACTTCATCACTTCATCACTCACCCCAAAAAAACAACCAAAATACAATGCCCAAGGCATACTACGGCACATTAACTATGATGAGGGGGATATTTGTACCACCAATTCATTACAAACATCCTGTCCATCACATCCATCACGGTTAAACCGGGAAAGAAGAAATACGTCTTAACCCGGATTATTCACCAAGTAATTTAATCGTACGCAAGGCGAAGTGGAAATGGGAACGGAAGGGTACTGTGGTACCCTGAGTATCCCAATTTTCACTTGAACGCAGCGTACGGGGAAATTTCGCCGCCTAATCCGTACCTTAAAATTGGGCTATTACATAAAGCAATTCACCGATAATATATTCAAGTATATAGATCGTCATTTTGCATCCATTCGTGAATAATTCGGGTTAATTTTTTCTCATCATCTACCCTTCACGGTCATCTCAAAAGGTGTGCCTGGGATTGTCGTAAGTGAATGATTATCGGTAAATGTGTAGTATTAGTTATACCGGATAGTTCTGGGATCTGCCGACAAGTCTTCGAACCGGTTGGCGTATTGTTTGGGAGTCATGTCGGTGATACGCTTAAACTGACGGTTAAAATTTGAAATGTTATTGAATCCGCTTTCATAACAGATTTGAGACATATTCAGGTCGGTATTTCGGAGTAGCTTACAGGCTTCTGTGATGCGTACTTCGTTTAGGAATTCGGAAAAGGTTTTACGGGTACGTTTCTTGAAAAACCGGCAAAAGGCAGCTTTACTGTAGTTTGCAACTTCTGCTATAACATCCAGCTTGATGTCTTCTTTATAATGTTCCAGAATGTAGTTGATGACATTATTGATCCGTTCGCTCTCGAAACCGGTTGGTGGGTTTTCGGCAGTGACCCCGGCCAGCTTTTTATATTGATCGGTATTGGCCAGTTCATCCAGTATAGATAAAATCTCCAGGAAACGATCGAACCCTTTTATGCCGGTAAGTTCTTTCATACGGTTTCCAATTCGGTCTGCCACTTCGGGAGAAAATTCCAGGCTGTGGTCGGCCCGGTGAATGAGTCCCTGTATAGATTCTGTTTCTGACAGCTTAAAAAATTTTTCACCCAGGGAATATTCGTGGAAAAAAATGGATATGGATTCTGATATTTTCTCACATTTATCGGAGAAGTATTCGGTGTCACTTTTAAGCAGGTGACTTTGATTAGAACCAAACAGAAAGAGGTTCCCGGCTTCAAAAGCGGTTACCGTATCTCCAACAAAAAGATTGCCGGTTCCTTTAATGATATATACCAGCTGTAGTTCCGGATGATGGTGCAGCTGATCGAAGAAATGATCCTGCTTGTCGATTTGAACAACAAAGCCTTCGTTTTCAATCTTGGGAATCTGAAAGTAAATGGATTTGGTAGAAGTCATGGCATGAAAACTAACCACTAATAGTATATTGATCTGGTAAAGGTCTGTATGACAATACCACCATCAATATACTATTAATTACCAAGGAATGAGAGTGGTAAAAAGATAAACGGCTTTAGTCTATGCATCTTTATGGAGTGTAAGTCCGGATCGATTAATTCAGGGAGTTACTGATAGCTAAAGACACTCCGCAGAGGCACATTGTATACGCCCGGGATTGCTCCTAAAAAACACCTCCGGTTTTTTATTTGTTAAATAGTCTAATTGCCAGAGCTGAAACCTTGGAGGTTTATGAAAAGCCTATTAATTTCAATCGGGCTGGATCCCAGTTCATGGCAACACAATTTTCAACCCCAATCCTAACCCTGCACAAGCGAGACGCTTGCGCTATGTAGTGGGCTGGTTTGCATGGCTCAAGATCCCTCGCAGAAGAAGCCTAATTCATCGATCAGGTACTGTGTTAAAAATCAAGATAAATTCCTATGTTATTGCTTCAAAGAACATCAGGATGCTTTTGCAGCTGATGTATCTTCTGTAGCCTTGCCTTCGGGCAGGGCTATCTTTTTTTG